>NZ_JAIVFX010000050.1 GCF_020829625.1 Nostoc sp. XA010
CACGATTACCAACACATGGGCAAAGGTGAATAGCCAAGAACATCGGGAGCCGTGTGCAGCGAAAGTTGCACGCACGGTTCTAACTGAGAGGGACGGGGAATAATATCCCCTCTCGACTCAAACAAGCTCGGACATTGCGTGGTAAAGATCCACAACAGGCCAAGAACGAGTTTGAGGAATCAAAACAATACACACTCGGCAGTAAACCGAATGCGAATATTGACCTGACAGTGGCATTGTGGGGTGATTACAAGAAGGCTGGCATGAAAGAACGTCATACAGGTGGAGCGATCGCGCTGTTTTTCTGGGTTTTGGATCTGACTACTACCTTCGTTGGTCGTAATCCCTTCCGCTACACTAACCCAGGTTTAATCCTGGCTTGCTTTGCTTACAACGTAGCCTCAATGATGGCAGGCGAGATTGGTTACAACATTTGGAAACTAACTAAGTAAGAGGAATTCACATGCAGCAACAAATACCAATGCTCGGTACAAAAGAAACGGCACTTTTACGTGACGATTACCCCAGCATTGAGTATTTGGAAGCTGGGAATACCGCCTCTTGGTTACAGGAGCGTCAAGATCAGTTATTAGTCCGCGCCAGGGACGAACGTAACGGTATGAATCTGGCGAAGTTCATCACACTGGCCACCGCTCTTACTGGCGCAGTTTGTTATGCTACCTCTCCTCTTGCTCCCATCGGTGCAGTCGTAGCTAGTGTTGGTTATCTATGGTCAATTGTTCAGGACTTAAACGATACTCATCAATTTGCACCGATTCCCTTTATCCGTGGCGACTTCTTTAGTTTCCTTTCGGCAATGGGTGATAGTGCTGCCAGAGACGAATACAATGCTCACTTCAATGAACTTGCTGATTTAATGCTGCACTTAGAGCCAATGGAGAAATACGAATTCGCCATGCTCAAACAATGTTCTCATGTCGTGTGTGAATACCTGAATGCTGTTGAGCCTGGGAAAAGATTTTATGCTTACCGTTGGTTACTTGATTGGTTTATTCAGCTACGTGGGCAGTTTCCCACCCGTGAGCAATTGTCTGGGCATTTAGCGCAAGTGAGTGTTGACCCCAGAGTAAACTATCAGCAAGTTACGGCTATTCAAGAAGCAACCAAACCTCAGAATTTAGGTATTCCAGAGGCAAGGTTTGCAAAACTACCAACTCCTGTCCCACAAACAACCCAAACTTCAGCGCAACAGATTCACTCTAATGAAGCTTATCCTTTGTTAAATAGTGAATCCTTGGGAGCAGATGCCTCTCATACCTTAACTAATACCGATATCTCCACCTACACCACTAAACCTCAAGTGCAGTATGACCTAATTGGGCATATTGCTAAAAAAGTTACCAATATGCTGTGGGTTGGTGTCCCTGGTTCTGGCAAAGGCATCACCATTAGCAATGCAATCGATGCTATTAAGCGGCTGCATCCTGACATACACATCTTTTATATTGACCCCAAAGGTGACGAGAAAGAAACCGGTTATTTCAAAGGTCGTGTTGATACTTTTAAACGCGCTAAAATCCTAGAAATGTCCCCGGTCGAAGCCGTTAAATGGGTCAAAGAATGCTTTACCGAATTTCAAAATATCCCTGGCTCCAAGCTGATTATTTTGGATGAAGGTACGGCTGTCTGTTCCAAATTTAAAAATACCAAGGGTGAAATTGGCTGGCTCAAAGACAAAATCATCTCTTACTGTTCTTGCGGCGATAGTTCCGGTTGGCATTTCTGGATTGTCGTACAAAACCCTCACACTGATGACTTGGGCATTTCTGGCGGACTGTGATCGCAGTTAACTTCTGTGGCGTTAGTTCATCCTGATAACGTTCCAGCTTACAATGCCATGATTGCCACTCAACTCATCCCCAGCGATCGCAAGATTACTTCAACCCAAGTAATGGAGATTGCTGCACAATCACCAGTCGGTCGAGCAGTTTATTACGGCGGCATCAATGAATGGATACCAATGCCTCTGTTAAAGAATTTTTCTGGTTATGACCGGGATACCAAAAACTTTATTGACTCTGCACCAAGTAATAAGCAAACCTCTCAAGCTGAAACTAAGGAGTCTTGCACATCAACAACCCAAGCTCAACAAATGTTGGCGCTCTTAGAGAAGACGAAAGCTAATTCAATTGATGAGTTTATCCAAACCGAGTTGAAATTAGACGGAGTTCCACCAGAGCTAATCCGTTTGGGAATTGAAAAATTACTCCAAAATTCTCCAATTAAATATAAGTTTAATGCCTGGAATAATAAAAACTGAGAATTTACATTAGGAGGAAGATATCCAAGCGAGCATTTCATCAAAATTTTCAAGCCGTTTTGATAATAACCCATTTCGACTTTCTGGTATTGGTTAGATATTTGTCAGCATAGCGGAAAGCTGCTGCCAAATCGTATTTTGCTATATTCAGTGCTTGTAACAATACGTATAATGGAATTGCCACTTGTGTGAGCTTTTCGGCTAATATTACCGACTCTTCTTCTGTTGCTGCTACTGTCGCTTCTAATGGTTCAAATTTTATTTGCTTATTTATACGGTTATCTAACATTGTAGTATCAGCCATAAATGCACCTTCAAAACTTGGATAATGCAGTTTTACTGAAAGCCAGCATTGAATGAATCCGTGTTTGTGCGGGACTTATTAATCAGCTAACTTCATGAATCCGCACAATTGCCGTAGCCAGCGCATCTTGTGTACAGTGACCAATTAAATTACATTGAGACAAATTCGTGTATTAGCTCTTTTGGAGAAAACTACAGCCAATTCAATTGATGAATTTATTCAAACTGAGTTGAAATTAGAGGATGTTTGAAAAGTTTTTAGAGGTCAGAAATTATGCTGAACGCCTCACCATGATACGGATCATGGCAATATAAATAAAAGTCTCCGATATTATCTATTCACAGCGTATACTGAGAGAGCTTTTTTACAACATCCCCGACTTTTCAAACAACCTCTAAGAGCACCATTACAACTTCAGATAACGATAATCTACCAATTGGTAATGTTTATTCTTGTTCGTGGTTGCTATTTTATTTAAATATATGATGAAAATCCTATATTTACCCTTAGAAGCAATAAGGAACTTGGGAAACAAGACAATCTACCTCTAATGGGGGAACACAACTTGTTGCCGCCATGCCCCCTAGAAAAAGTTAACCATGAATCAGAATACACGTACAATTTTAATTATCGATGACTCTGCTGAAGACCGGGAACTCTATCGGCGCTATCTAATAGGTGAGCGCTACATCATTTTAGAGGCGGCACTGGGGAAACAAGGGATGGAACTGTGGCAGCAGCACCAACCTGATGCCGTGTTGCTCGATTATCGATTACCCGACCTGGATGGATTGAAATTTCTGGCCCAATTACAACCCTCCTCGCAACAGTCGTGCTTGCCGATAATTATAATGGCGGCGTATGGCAATGAGGCGAGCGCAGTGCAGGCGATGAAAGCGGGCGCACAGGATTATCTGGTGAAGGAGCAGATTACCCCGGAGGGGTTGCAACTGGCAGTTGAGAAGGCAATTGAAACAGTGCAGCTACGCACCCAACTGCAACAGCGCATCGAAAAAGAGCGGTTAATCTTGCAGATTACCCAGAAGATCCATCAAACCCTGGATCTGAAGGAAATTCTGCAAACGGCGGTGACGGAGGTGCGGCAGTTTCTCCAGACTGATCGCGTTTTGATTTTCCGCTTGCAGCCAGATGGTTGGGGCACTGTCGCAACCGAATCCGTAGACGAAGGTTGGACTCCTCTGTTGTCTACTTCACTTTATGACTCTTGCTTTAACGAAAACTACGTTGAACCATTCCGCCAAGGGTTAGTCACCATCAAGCCCGATATTCACGATGGCAGTATTAACCCCTGTCACGTCGAGTTACTGGCTTCCTTGCAGGTGCGGGCAAACTTAGTCGTGCCGATTCTACAAGACAACCAATTGTGGGGAATGCTGATTGCCCATCATTGTGCAGCCCCTCGCCAGTGGCAAGCCTTAGAAATTGATTTACTCAAAGAATTAGCAACCCAGGTTGGCATTGCGCTCCAGCAGGCAGAACTTTATCAGCAGGCACAGAATGAATTGGCTGAACGCAAACAAGCAGAAGCCGAACGCGATCACCTATTGAAACAGGAACAAGCGGCCAGAGCCGAAGCCGAACGCGCCAATCGGGTGAAAGATGATTTTTTGGCAATTTTGTCTCATGAGTTGCGAACACCCCTTAATTCAATTTTGGGTTGGGCAAAACTGATGCAAATGAGCAAATTAGATCCTCCGACAACGACTCAAGCCTTGGCAAGCATTGAACGCAATGCCGAGCTACAAACCAAACTGATTGATGACCTACTCGATGTTGCCAAAATTCTACGCGGCAAACTCAGCATGAATGTGGCTCCCGTCAATCTGGTGTTTATCATCGAGTCGGCCATCGACACTGTGAGAACAGCAGCCCTCGCTAAATCAATCCTGTTGCGTCCGGTGCTATCCCCAGTTGGGCAGGTTTCTGGTGATGCGGCTCGACTCCAGCAAATTGTTTGGAACCTGCTGTCCAACGCCATCAAATTTACCCACATGGGTGGACAGGTAGGCATTCGGCTGGAGCAAGTCGGCAACCAGGCACAAATTACAGTCAGCGATACTGGTAAAGGCATCAACTGCAACTTTCTGCCGCATATCTTTGAGTCATTTCGGCAAGAAGATGCTTCAACCACTCGTAAGTATGGGGGGCTGGGGTTAGGGTTAGCGATCGTCTGTTCGCTGACCGAAGCACATGGAGGTACCATCTGTGCTGATAGCAAGGGTGAGGGGCAGGGAGCGACGTTTACAGTTCGTTTGCCCTTGCTCAATGCAGACCCACAGAGAAGTCAGCCTGATTCCTTACTAGAGCAAGAACCAGAACTGACGGGGATTCGAGTTCTGATGGTTGATGATGAACCTGATACCCGTGAATTATCTACAGCATTGTTGACTCAATATGGAGCAGAGGTCTTGACCGTTACATCTGCTGCTGAAGCTTTAGCCTCCCTGGAATCGTTTCAACCCGATGTATTAGTCAGCGATATTGGAATGCCAGAAATGGATGGCTATGCCCTTCTACAACAGGTTCGTTCTCTGCCACCCTCTAAGGGTGGGCAAATTCCAGCGATCGCTCTGACAGCCTACGCTAGGGTTGAAGATCAGCAACGAGCTAAGTCTGCCGGCTTCCAACACCATATTTCCAAACCACTTGATGTACAGAGATTAGTGCAAACAGTCTCTGCTCTAGCTCAACAAACTTACCTATAAAAAAATGTAAGCGCAAAAAACTTGCCTTGCAAAAGCACGGTAAAAGACGTTTCCGCACTTGAGAACTGACATAGATAGAAATCAATGCCCTCATAGTGTTTATGAAGGCTTTACTCATGGAAATCAGCACACACCACTAACTACGTAGGATCAAGAGAGATTCAATCAACGAAAATGTAGTGAAAGCTACAAATTGTTTTCAAGCTACCCATTAGCACTAATATCACAGGAAATAAGCATTATTGATGTCTGTTAGCAGTTTTTAGCAGTTTTGAGATGCAAATTACAGTGACAGCCCTTAGCGTTATTTAACTGCTTCTCACTGCCAATAGATGTCAGATGGTAGCAATTGGACGACTGCTGTTTTCTCTTCAAACTGCGTCTAATCCTTATGGCGGCTGCAATAGAGCTATTTTTATCAAATTTGGCTATGCTGCCCAAGGGGATTTTTCAGGAAAATTGATAATACAAAAGTGATGCAAACGTACTTCAAAAAACCGTTTCAAATTTGGCATCTTCACGGGATTCCAAATAATCTAACAGCTTGCGAAAACCTCTGCCTTTAGTCTGCTTCCCAATCACACAGCAACAAATTTTGGATGCCGCAGAGTACGAATTTTCACGGCATGGCTTAAACGGTGCGCGTCTGAGTGCGATCGCTAAACGCGCCAAGGTGACGACTGCAACACTTCATTACTATTTTGAGAGCAAGGAAAGCTTATACAAAGAAGCCTTACAACGTCCAGTCGATGAACTTCAAACCATTTTTGGGCAATTGAATTTTGACGGTTTATCTCCCGAAGAAGCCCTAAAGCAGATTATCCGCATTGCGATTGCCAATGAAGCTCAAAATCCTCAGCGTCAAATGCTATGGTTTCAGGAAGCAAGTCAAAATCAAGGAGTATATTTCAAGGAATGTAACGTTTTGAGTCTCCATGAGCATCTGCTCAAAATTTTAGAGCAAGGCATTGCAGAAGGATATTTTCGCCCCCTCAAACCGTTTCTGGCGCTGACCCATATCTTGAGTATTTGCCTGTTTTACTTCACAGTTCATGAAAACTGGAAGCATCTAACTCCAGAGATTAATCGTCTTAGTCCAGAAATAATTGAGGAACACACCGAAGAAGCAATCACCTTTATTTTGGCAGGTATTAAACGCTCACATCCATAAACGGAAAGCCTTATCTGGATTTTTAATATTAACTTGTTCCAAAATACTCTCGTTTCAGCTTGAAGTCGTTACTTACTCTCAGATAGTTTTCTCAAGTCAATGCTACTCAGGGAAAAAGTATTAGTTGAAAAGCTGATATTTCATCTTCTTACTTCTCCCCCCTTTTTTGTTAATTCATATTAGATGTAAATATGGAAATCGCACTTCAACTTTCCCAAATTAGCAAGTCTTATGGTTCTCACCAAGCCGTGAACAATCTTAGCTTGCAGATTATAGAAGGTTCATTTTATGCTCTTTTAGGCTCCAACGGTGCAGGAAAAACCACTACTCTACGAATGATTGCAGGGTTACTACGACCAGATAAGGGCGATGTTATGATTCTAGGTCATAGTATCAGGCGAGCGCCTCAAAAAGCCAAGCAAACTTTAGCATATCTACCTGATGAACCGCTAATTTACAATAAACTGCGACCTATGGAGTATTTAGAGTTTATTGCTGGACTTTGGGGGATTAATCCTTCTAAAGCTCAAATCTTAGCCCAAGAAATTCTCAAACAATTAAACTTGTGGGATCACAGAGGAGATTTGAGCGAAACTTTTTCGCGAGGGATGAAACAAAAACTTGCTTTAGCAGGGGCATTAATTCATCAACCGAGAATTCTTATCTTAGATGAACCGTTAACAGGATTAGACGCAGCCGCAGCCCGCTTAGTCAAGAATATGCTTGTTGAATATGTAAATCAAGGTAACACGGTAATTTTAACTACCCATATCATGGAAATTGCCGAGCGTATGGCGCAGCAAATTGGGATTATTAATCATGGACGCTTGATCGCCGAAGGAACTTTGGACGAACTTAGAACTCAAAGTGGTGAAGCAGGCGCTAGTTTGGAGACAGTTTTTTTAGAATTGACTCAAAATCATGATGTTGAAGGTGCAATATGAAAGTAGGTACATTACCTTGGATTGTTCATCATGAATTACGTTTGTGGTGGCGTGAAAATACTGTTAGACCTGTAACGATATTTATTGGCAGCATTTCTGTAATTTTGCTTTTAATTTGGGTATGGTTTACGCTGGATGATTTTCGAGACGTTAAATCGTTTCAGACTATACCAGAGAATGCTTTGTGGATTGCGGTAGTAGTCTGGTTGTTTGGATTTTATTATGGCTTTATCCAAGCTATGAGAGGTAGCTTGGTGGGGTTATTTGAACGCGGAGATTTGGATTTACTCGTATCATCGCCAATTTCAAGTAAAGTGATTTTTGCAAGCCGGGTGTTAGCAATTGCCCTGAAAAATTTTTTCAGTGGTTGTTTATTTGTAATTCCTGTAAGTTTAATTGCTATATTATTTGGTATTCCTCAACTTTTAGGGCTTTACCCGGTTTGGATTAGTATTAATTTAAGCGCCACATGTTTAGCAATGTTGTTTGTTTTAGTGCTAGTTCGTGTTGTAGGTGCAAAGCGGGCACGGACTTTTGCTCAAGTTCTGACAGCTTTATTTCCAATTACAATATATTTGAGTTCTCAGTTACCTAATCTCCTCAAAGGTAGTAGTAGTACAGAATCGATTTGGTTTCGATTAGGACATTTACTCGCGTCAGGAAACTCTTTGAGTGCAGATAGTTGGGTTTGGTTTCCTGCAAGAGCTATTTTCTTTGATCCTCTGTCGGTAGCGCTAGTGCTAATAATTAGTAGTGGTTTGACGTGGGTGACGGTGGAAATCTTACATTTTTCTTTTATCGCAGGTACACAACAGGAACTTACAAGTAAACATCATCAACTACGCCCTACCCAAGCAACTCGCTTTGTTGTTGGCGGTTTTTATCGTGTTGCTTTACTCAAAGAATGGCGAATTATGTGGCGGAATCCTTATTTATTTTCGCGTATATTTCTGCAAATATTTTTTCTCACATTCCCATTTCTAAGCGTGTTACGACAACATCACGGTCATGGTGTTGACCTTTTAACTTTAACTTGGCCAATAAGTTTGGTATTTGGGCAAGCTTTGACATCAACTTTAACCCAAATTTGTATTTCTGGAGAAGAAGCACCAGACTTGCTTAAAGCTTCTCCAGTAGACAGCGTGAAGTTACGTCAATTGAAGTTGTTAGCGGCGTTGATTCCGATTTGGTTGCTCATGTTACCGCTATTTATTGTTTTGATAGTTAATGGTAAATCGTGGTTTATAGCAATAGTTATTTTTTTAGTGTGTACTACTTGTGCCGCAACTCTAAGCATGTGGAATTCTCGCCCTGTCAAGTTGGCAGAATCGTTTCGACAGCGACAAAATAGCCAAGTGAGTGTATTGTTAAAGTTACTCGAAATTATTTCCTGGTTATCTTGGGGCTGGTTAGGATTTAGTTTGCAGCAAGGTCGTTTACACACCGTTTTGATTTCATTGGCGGTGATTTGTTTAGTTGTGGCATTAGCTGTTGCGATACGCAAACAAAAAACTATTTTGGAATAGTGGTTGCGTTAATCCCATTGCTTTTCCTTTTTCCCCTCTTGTTTGTAACTTCTGTCACCTTTGATTCTTCTTCCTTACTGGAGTTGACCATTTTCACCAAAGAAGAATTGAGATAACTTTGTGCAGAGATATACAAACTTTCCCAAATCTCCTGGTTCCGACTGATTTTTGTACCAACTGTATTCCCTGCTGTTTTCTCCGATACCAAGTATTTGCGGAAGTAGTTAACCCACAAGTGTTGCAGAAAATCTTCGGCGAATTCGTTAAACGGCAGAATCCATTTATAGTCTTTGTCCAAAAATACCCGATAGGACGCAATTATCGGTAGTGCTAAGTCGGTTGACGCACCAAACCCAAATGAATACTTGCTGTCAGGTAATAACGTCGTTTTACGTATATCTATCCCTCTTGTGTCACTATTGCGGTAGTATAATAATGTACAAAACCTAGAATGAAGACATAGAGCATGGTAGAGCCTCGTTCACCCATTAAAACCGTCAAGTTTGTGGATGAATATTGCTTGTGGTATAAAAACCTGTTTTCAGATGTTAGGAATTTTGAAGCTTTCAAATATCTACATATAGGGTGTATTTCTGATTTAAAACGGAAGAGTCTACCTGAAATAGCGAAAATTGTCGGGCTAGATAACTATCAAGGACTACATCATTTCTTAACTACATCATCATGGTCAGTAGAACAGTTAAGAGCTTTGCGATTGCAGCTAATTTTAGAGGTACTAAAAGGAAGACCAATCATTTTAATTATTGATGAAACAGGAGATAAGAAGAAAGGAAATACAACAGATTACGTGAAACGGCAGTACATCGGAAATTTGGGAAAGGTTGAGAATGGAGTTGTAGCAGTCACCGCGTATGGTGTATTCTGCGGGATGACTTTTCCCCTACTATTTGAAGTATACAAGCCACGGGAAAAATTAAAGCCAGGAGATAAATATCTTACCAAGCCTCAAATCGGGGCAATGCTAATTAGAAAACTACAGTCGATGGGTTTTAAATTCAACTTGGTATTGGCAGATAGTTTATATGGTGAAAGCGGCACAAACTTTATATCTGTATTAGATGAACTAGATTTAAATTATCTAGTTGCGATTCGCTCAAACCATTCTGTAGAGTTACTCAGAGGACAGTACACTCACTACTTAAAGTGGCAGAAGTTTAAACGAGTATTCTCTGACTTAAGCAGTGAGGATAGGTTTATTAGAGAAATAATCCACGGCAAACGTGGAGAACATAGATATTGGCAAACTACCACAGACACTCTTAACTTGCCCAGAAACTCTACCTGGTATGTCATGAGTAAATATCCAGACATTAACAAGCGAGAAGTTGGTAATTTCTATGGCTTAAGGACATGGGTAGAATATGGCTTAAAACAAAGTAAAAATGAATTAGGTTGGGCAGATTATCGTTTTACTCGCTATGAAGATATTGAACGATGGTGGGAGATTATATGTAGTGCCTACCTCATGGTTAGTCTTCATTCAGAATCTCTATGTCCTTCTCTCCCAGATCCTCAATCAACATTTGCTTCTCACCACTGGTGGGATAATGGGAAAGGTTGGAAGAATATTCTCAACAATCTGCGTTTAGTTATTCAACCTTTTATTCTATTTAACCTCATATATCCCTGGTTAACAGTTTTTCCTATTCCTCAACTGTCTTTTGGTTTTTCTAAGCTTAAAGCCATCGTTTATAGGCTAACTTCTCCAATTTTTATCTTCCTGGATCACCCCAAATTCTATTTTTCTTCTGCCTAAAGTGACACAAGAGGGTTAATAAGACTCTGGTCACTACATCTTATGTTTGAACATAATTACTCATTATCTCATGCCAGAAACTTTCTTTACTTACCCCTCCCCCAACCGCTATATGCGCCCCTGTTCAAGTAGGAGACAGAGCGTTAATTCTACGTCACTTCTTCTATGTAGCGGGAAAAGTTGGGGTAGTTTGTGGTCGAGAATCTCACTGGGATGGTCAAGCAGGTAACCGATAGCTTATTTAAGGATTCAAATGAGGGAAATATTATAGTGTCGCTAACTGTGAATGAGTTTGAGGTAATTAGCCCAGAATTAGAGTGATTGAGCGGGTTATGCGGGAGGCTCCTGAGCAATTAACAATTGTTTTTTACTGCGCTTCAACTGTTGTCATTAGTTGTATTTTTGGATACAAAGTATTGGAATATTATTCTTGATTTGGTTCATTTAAAAGGTATCTTGGGAACATGCTCTACTTTTACAATTGTCTTCCCCTTATAAGTACCGAAAGAGGTTGCATCGGATGAATCGAATTCTCATCGCTGAAGATGAATCCCGCATAGCAGCTTTTATTGAGAAGGGATTACGTTCTCATGGTTTTACAACTGCTGTAGCAGTTGATGCCTACTCAGCGATTAACATGGCATTAAGTAGCGGTTTTGATTTGATGATTTTGGATTTGGGGCTTCCTGGTAAAGATGGCTTGGATGTATTAGAAGAATTACGGGGACAAGGGGAAATTTTGCCAGTGATTATTTTGACTGCTCGTCATGACATTCAAGATAAGGTGGCAGGGTTTGAAGCAGGTGCAGATGATTATGTAACCAAGCCTTTTCGATTTGAAGAATTGTTAGTACGGATAAAAGCTCGGTTGCGTCATAGTGGTGGTAGCCAAGCTATGGAACAGATGGTAATTAAGGTGGGAAACGTGGTTTTAGACTTGCGATCGCGTAAAGTAAAAGTGGGTCAAAACACCATAGAGTTGCCCGCACGAGAATTTACCCTAGCAGAAACTTTCTTTCGCCATCCTGGACAGGTTTTGAGTCGTGAACAATTATTAGATAGGGTATGGGGTTACGACTATGATCCAGGCTCAAATATTGTTGATGTTTATGTTGGTTATTTGCGAAAAAAATTAGGCAGTGACTTAATTGAAACTGTGCGAGGAATGGGTTATCGCCTGCGGGCTTGAAAATGCCTCAATGTCGAGATAATCGTACACAAGTTATTACTAATTGTAAAAGGAAATTTTAATTAATTTAAAGTTATTATTAATGTGGAGAAACCAGAACAAACAGCAACCGCTTGCAAAAAGCCATCAAAAAAGTAATAAAGGTATTTTTTGGGCTACACGTACTCGTATTCTTTCTTGGTATGCGATAATTTTATGTTTCATCTTTGTGGTTTTTGTCCCAGCATTTCGTCAAGTTTTGTATGCACGAATTAATAGTCGTGTGAATCGGCAAATAACTGAAAAAATGCAGATATTTGACCAGTTAATTACTGGCAAAACTCAATTTTATGAAAATATCGAATTTGATGAAGAACCTACAGAGGCTAATCGACTAAGAGAAGCTGATAACCGCCTGATTCAACCGCCAAAAACTAGAGAAGAGCTAAGAAATTTTTTAGATGCTTTTTTAGGAAATCAGCTGCCAGAAGATGACACTTTTCTGATTATGCTATGGAAAGGTAAATTTTATAAATCTAGTCCTAGAGCTAGACCAAAAGAACTGGGTAGAGATTCACAAATCATTCAATATTGGGCAGGGTTAAAGCAACCAGAAACAGGAGAAAAAGTCATTCCCGGTAGCACAGTTGATAGCATCATCTATCTGGCTCAACCTGTGAAAATTCAAGGCAAAGTCATGGGCGTGTTTGTCATCGCTCACGCCACATCTGGTGAACGAGGGGAAGTTTTGGAAGCTATAACAGTTATCATTCAAGTGAGCGTAGGAGTTCTATTTTTAGCATTAATTTTAACTTGGTTCGCTTCAGGAAAAATTCTTGCTCCTTTACGCTTATTCACCCAAACTGCTCGCAAAATTAGTGAAACAGATTTAAATCAACGCATTGTGATAGATGGTCAAGGAGAACTGGCAGAATTAGCAGTTACCTTCAATGAAATGATGGATAGGTTGCAAGGTGCTTTTGTTAGTCAGCAAAATTTTATTGACGATGCTGGACACGAACTACGGACACCAATTACTATCATTCGTGGTCATCTGGAATTGATGGGTGATGATCCGCAAGAAGTACAAGAAACTCTAGCGCTAGTTATGGATGAGCTAGAACGGATGAACCGTTTTGTTAATGACCTTATTTTACTCGCCAAGGCAGAGCAACCCGATTTTTTGCAGTTAGAAACAGTTGATGTTTGCATTTTCATTGAAGAATTATTTGCAAAAGTTAAAGCTTTAGGCGATCGCCATTGGCAACTCAAAGCTATTGCTAGAGGTAAAATTGTTGCAGACCGTCAACGTCTGACTCAGGCTGTGATGAATTTAGTACAAAACGCTACTCAACATACAAAAAATACTGATACAATTACCGTTGGTTCAGTGATTCACCAAGGTAAAGTCAGCTTTTGGGTGCATGATACAGGAGAAGGTATTGCAAAAGCTGACCAACAGAGAATTTTTCAGCGTTTTGCTCGTGCTACAAACAGTCGCCGTCGTTCTGAAGGTGCTGGGTTAGGATTATCGATTGTGCAAGCGATCGCAGAAGCCCACGGAGGGAAAGTCACCCTAAAAAGTCAACCCAAAGCAGGAGCTATATTTACTATTATCTTACCTGTAGAACCACCCCAAGAACAAAAATGGAATTGAAGCGACTGTTTAATTAGTTGGTTGAAAACAAAACGGTAGATTTGTTGTCAACAATCCAAATTTTTCTGCATCGCCTTTTCAAGCAACTTCTACAGCTTCATATCAGAAACCATAAAAACTAGATTTATCCAGAGTAAAGCTTACAAGCATGAAGAACTTGACTGATAATTTGCCGCTGTGGTCAAGTAATCTGCCGCTCCAATACTTTTCGGATAAACCCAATAATCTCTCTTTTGGTGTGGGGAAAGGTTAAAGGGCAAAGGGGGAAAGGTAAATTCAAACCATTTCCCTTCCCCTTTTCCCCCAAAACCCGAAAAGTATTGTCTGCCGCTCTACATTTGTTATTCAGTGCTGTTTTCATGAGAATTTTCTCATGTTTCCTTAATTATCTTCTCATAAAATTCTGATTAAATTTACTTTAAGGCGAAGTTAATTGATACTCAATAATACTTTACTGATCATCAGGAGGCAACCTAAATAATAAAGATAGAGCAAAAATAGAAGAGATGAAAGTAAATAACAAATATTACAATTACATCATCATAAATACGCAATTGAATAGATTTTTGCAATATTTTTGCCGTTCAAACCGTTGGCAAGTTAAGTCACTATTGGCACTATTTTTAACTTCTCTATCTGGAGTTGCAGTATTTTTACCCAATGGCTTATCTACAGAAGGGCGGCTGACAATATTTGTGTTTCTGCTGGCAGTAATTTTGTGGTCAACGACCTCAATCAATGCTGGTTATATTGCCTTGAGTTCAGCACTCCTTTTGCTGTTAACCGGGGGAATTTCCCAAGAACAATTTTTTGAGTCTTTGGGTTCAGATGTCATCTGGTTAATGATAGGTGCATTTGTTTTAGGAGGAGCAGTAAAGCAGACTGGTCTAGCAGCACGGCTAACTCAAGTAGTAGCTGCTAAAGCAGACAACGTTAATAGTTTATTTTGGTTGCTCACTACAGTCTTAATTCCACTCTCATTTTTGATTCCCTCAACTTCTGGACGTGCTGCTGTTACCCATCCCATTTTTCGTAGTCTCACCAATGCCATAGAGGATAATCGCATCCGTCAGGCTCTAGCGTTGCTGATGCCTACTATTATCTTGGTATCTACAATTGTTTCCTTAACTGGCGCAGGTTCCCATTTAATTGCTAAAGATTTATTACAAGAAATTTCAGGAAAAGATATATCTTTCAGCCAGTGGTTGCTTTACGGCTTACCCTTTGGAGTTACTGCCAGCTATGTATCTTGCTGGGTAATCATGCGGCTGTTTCTAGACAAAAAACGCTGTCAACAAAAGTTAGATGTTAAATGTTTGCAATCAGCATCCCTATCTGCGCCAGAACGCAAAACATTGCTGATTATCTTGTTAATGTTGGCGTTTTGGTTAACTGAAAAATGGCATAGTTTAGAAATTGCTACCGTCACCGTCATCGGTGCAATGATTCTCACCGCACCCAAATTTGGGGTGATCAAATGGAAGGATGCAGTCAAAGCTGTTTCTTGGGATTTAATTATTTTCGTAGGTGCAACTCACGTTTTAGGACGTGCATTAATAAGTTCTGGCGCGTCAGGATGGATTATCAATAATATCTTTGATTTCAGTGACATCAACAGCACTAAACCCCACTTTTTGATTCTGTTGCTGCTGGCTATCATTTCTCTGACTTCCCACATCTACATGACTTCCCACACAGCAAGAGCAGCAGCTTTAGTTCCTCCCTTGCTATACCTCGCCAGTAGTCTAAATATAAATCCTGTCGCTGTCATGTTTCTCAGCACTTTAGGAATGGACTATTGCCTCACCTTTCCTGTAAGTTCCAAAGCACTGATGGTTTACCAAGATCCAGAAGAACAAAGCTTTAAACCAACAGATTTACTCCGGCTAAGTTCAGTGCTTATTGTCGTTCACTTAGCTTTAATTGTGTTGTTCTACTACACCTGGTGGCATTGGGTAGGTTTATCTTTCTAATTCTAAATGATGAGTACCCAATAGTGAGTTAATAATAAGAATTTCTCTCCTTCTCCCCAGTTACAATCCTCAATCTAAAACCAAAAAAGCGGCTTGATTGCCGCAGGAAGTTAATAATGACACTAAACATTTTAATCGCTCCTTCTGGATTTAAAGAAAGTCTTGATGCGGAACAAGTAGCTGATTGCATTGCTACGGGTATAACCAGAGTTTTAGCCAATGTAAATATCCGCAAAGTACCTTTAGTAGATGGTGGTGAAGGCTTTACCAAAACCCTTATAGCAGCCACAAACGGTACTTTACATTATCTTGAAGTAACTGGGCCTGTAGGACAAAAAGTACAAGCTCACTTTGGCTTTCTTGGTGGAACTACTAAGAAAACAGCAGTATTAGAAATGGCTGCTGCGGCTGGATTGCGTCTTGTACCTTGCAATATGCGAAATCCAATGCTCACAACAACCTATGGCGTTGGTGAATTAATTAAAGCTGCCTTAGATGCTGGTGCAGAGCGCATTTTAGTTGGCTGTGGTGATTCCGGTACTAATGACGGGGGTGCAGGAATGGCCAAGGCTTTAGGGATAAAGTTATTGGATGAGAGTGGAAATGAGTTAGGTTTGGGTTGCAGCGAATTAATCAAACTCAAACGTATTGATTTGTCTGGCCGAGATTCCCGTTTAAATAAAGTCCAGATTGATGTAGCTTGCAACTGGCATAATCTTCTGTGCGGTAAAAACGGTGTTGCCAGAGTTTTCGGCCCCCAAAAAGGTGCATCTCCAGAAACGGTGAAAATAATGGCTTTAGTACTAGAACACTACGCCGCAGTCATCAAAGCAGATTTAGGTATTGACGTGCGAGAAATGCCGGGTAGTGGTGCTTCCGGTGGATTGGGTACAGGTTTACACGCTTTCATTGGCGCTAAATTATACTCACGCTACGATATCGTTATGCAGTACTTGGAATTAGATAAGTTGATTCTAAGCGCTGATTTAGTAATTACTGCGGAAGGCTGTATTGACTTTCAAACTCCACGCGGTAAGATTCCTGCTGAAGTAGCAAAGCGTGCCAAGCGTTATAAATTACCAGTGATTGCACTTGTAGGAACTATTGGTGAGGGTGCGGAAATTAATTTCCAGGAAGGTATCGATTATTTCAACAGCATTTTGACTCATCCCTGCCAACTGAGTGAGGCTATTCCTCAAACTGCAAGCTTATTAACAAATGCGGCTGAACAAGTAGCACGGTTGTTGTTAGTTGGCAGGCAAATTAAACGTTACACGCCTATAGGTTAGTAATATCATGTCCGGTAAGAGACTTATCATTAAGACCGCAGTTCTTGCTGGGGGCAGGGAGCAGGGGGAAAGAGAGTTTTAAGATTTTTGCATAGATGCCCGGAATAATAACTAATTAAGCGGACATGATATAATTCATCATTTGAGCTACTAGTAGCTTATTAGACAAATGGGTAAGTTTGTAGCCAGCAGTTCAGTTATTACTTATCCTCAGTGGTAAAATATTCATTGTGACTTTTGCAAGAACTCTCTTAAACTGTTTTATGAATTAAAATTTAAAAGTAGTGCGGATAGTTCCTATAAAAATACTATCGTTATTGGCATTATGTTCCGGGTTAGTAATCACAAATAATCCAGGCGTAATCGAAATATTATCTGCAACCTGAAACCGATAAAAGCCTTCTATATGTAAAGATGTGTCTTTATCAGCAATTAGACTACTACTGGTAACTTTTGGTGGCATTCCCATAACTAAACCAGCTAAATTACCCTCACCTCCCAAATCAGGCAACGCTAAACTAACAGCATAATTTAAAATATCTGCATCATCATTAGTGACTGTTGACTTAGTTTTTGTATAACCAACCCAACCAGAAAGGATAAATTTTGGATTTATTTGCCAGCTAGTTTCTAAACCAAATGAATTTGCTGTAGTCGCAACATTCCCAAAAGGGCTATGGGCGCTTAAGCTACCTGTACTTCCTGTCAAATTAACTCCACTTTCGCCTCCTGCTGCATAGTTACCATGAAGATAAGTAAAAGTAATACCTAAATTATCAAATGCTCGAAAATACAAGTGTCCAAGTACAGCATAGTTACCATTAAATAAGCCATTGTTTTCCGTCGGAATGGCTGCGTTATTAGCCATGTAAGCAACAGCAATATCAGTACTTTGATTTAATTGATAGTTAATCCCTAACCCTGTTCCATCCATACTCCGTAAAATTGGGTTATACCTACCAAAACGCGAAACTGCACCGTTACCACTACTCGCCAAAGGATTTATAGGTTCAGCAATATCATTTAATTCCATTTCTGTAATAGCGATTGTTGTTTTTATTTTGTCACCAATAGGAAAGGAATAATATACTTCATCCAACCCGATATCATTACCAGTATCTTCATCAAAACCCAAACGAGTCATTGTTGTCCCTGTAATGCTATCATCAAATTCGGGAATATTACCTGATTCTAAGCGGAGGTTTAATTCATCTTTTCCCGTAAAGCTAGTCAGAAAATTTAAACGTACACGCTGGGCAAGTACAAGATTTGTATCCAACTGTGCATTGTTATCTCGGTTATCATCACTATCGGCAGTATTTTCACTAAAAATATTTGCAACAGTCAGAATTGCTTCAGCTTCTAGTTTTGTTGTAAAAGAAAATTGATTTGCTTTTAACTTAGAAGTGGTACTTTCTAAAGGATCTACTCGACTGCGTAACGTTGCTAATTCTGACGAAAATTCTGCTTGTAGTTTTTGGATTAAATCTAAATCTTCTTTAGTGGACAAACTATTCTTACGAGTGGCAATTAACTTTTGCACCTTTATTAAACAAGTATTTAAACTATCTGCAAATTCATAACGTGTCATTGCACGTTTGCCACGATAAGTTCCGTTCTGATATCCAACAATACAAGTGTATCTTTCAATGAGTGATTGTAAAGCCTGAAATGCCCAATCTGTAGGTTTTACATCCGATAGTTGAGAAACAGATGTTAATTTTGATATGTCTACTAAAGGAATTTGCTGCTGATTTTCTAAAGCAAAAGTTGGTGTATTAATACAGGTTGTAGCAACAGTTAAGCTAGATGTTAAGATGAGAAAACCACAGATATTATTCATTTTTACTGCAACAAGAAAGTATGGATATGCAATATTATTTACATAATAAATTAGCATGATAATACCTAACAAAATATGAGAAAATTCTCATATTTTGATTTTTAAATTAATCCTCAGATGAATTAATAGTTCTAATTTTAATGCGTTCACCCCGTGACGCTCATCATCCATAGCGGTTACAATAATAATTGGTAATTGCACACTTTCTTCTATAAAAGCGCCTAGACGTACTTCACCAACGTGGTAAGGATTGGGTATTTTCGTCCTTTCGCGTATCCTATCTGCAACATCTTTCACTATGCGATCGCTAGGGAATCTTATTGTCAGCTTGCTCTACTAGTCTGCCAACCTAAAAATGCGCTCGTGAGGGCTGGGGAAAGGAAAAGGGATTTGAAACCTTTCCCTTTGCCCCTTATCCTCAGAGGGGAATGGCACTAAGAAAAGCTCTAAGCTATACGGAATAAGGGCTATAGCTTTGAAAGCTATTGAACAGTGGAGGAGGGGTCAGGCGGTCGTCCTTGATGCAGTATCATGGAAGCGATGCCTACGGCGGTAAACTACGCCACGAAAGACACGCTGAGTTTGCGATCGCCTACGCCATCGCTTTGCCTTGCACTAGAAAGTGGAATCAGATGTACAAGTTGTCTAAAAATTTCTGGTAGGTAGGAAAAGCGAAGCTCGTTCATGAAATACTTTCCTTGAGACGAGCAAGCAAACATCATAAATACTACTGTGACACTACGAGTACAAATCCTCAATGATAAATTTAGCCAAAGTTTGGGACTACCGTTTAAAGAACTATTGCCAGAGTCTGTAATAAGACTTGCAATCTCGGAGCTAAAAATTAAATACAAAAAGCGGTTATTTGACCCATTAATAACTTTATGGGCATTTTTATCACAAGTGCTGGATACTGATAAAACTTGTAATAATGCTGTGAGTAAAATAATTGCACATTTAGCTGGTGAAGAAGTAGAAGTCCCTTCTCTTCGAGACGCTCCGCGAACAACAGATACGAGTGCTTACTGCCAAGCTAGGGCAAGGCTTCCAGAAAAGTTATTAGAAAAACTTTTCAATTTCTCGGCACAAAGCTTAGAACAGAAAGTAGCAACAGAATATTTATGGTGTGGTCGAAATGTCAAAGTAATAGATGGGTCAACTGTCTCGATGCCTGACACTGTAGAGAATCAAAAAGAATACCCTCAGCCCAGTAGCCAAAAGCCCGGATGTGGCTTTCCAATTGCCAAAATTGGTGTGGTATTCAGTTTAATAACAGGAGATGCCGTTGCTTTGTGCATCGATGTTATGAACACTCATGATATCAAATTAGCAAGAAAACTATACAGTTTTCTTAAACCAAATGATGTGCTTTTAGGGGATAGAGCGTTTTGCGCTTACGCTGATATGTTTGCTATTACCAAACTTGGTTGTGATGCGGTATTTCGTAAGCATCAATCTCGCACAACAACCATGCGAAAAGGAAAAATTTTTGGCGATTGCGACAAGCTTGTTACTTGGTATAAGCCTAAAAGATGCCTACAAGGATTGAGCTTGGATGAATTTGTAGCTCTACCTTCTGCCATAAATGTGCGAGAAATTTACTACTACATTGCTATTCCTGATTTTCGCACTCAACGAGTTAGCTTAATTACTACCCTTTTAGATAAAACGACTTATTCTACTCTCGAAATTGTTGGGCTTTACGGTAAACGTTGGGATGTAGAATTGAATTTGAGGCATATAAAAACTACCTTGGGTATGGATATTCTCCGATGTAAAACCCCTTCAATGATACGTAAAGAAATTCATGTTTATTTACTGGCTTATAATTTACTTCGGAGCTTAATGTGGTCGGCTGGGACTACTTACAATACTCCTCCAAATCGTTTATCGCTTCAAGGTACTCGACATCATTTACTAAATTTTATTCCTAAATTAGAAACTGCTCACTCTCAAAAACGCATCCGACTTTATCGTAGTTTGCTGAAAATTATTGTTCACAAAGTTGTCCCCGACCGTCCTGGACGCAGCGAACCACGAGTCACTAAACGTCGCCCCAAAGCTTACCCCAGATTGACCAAGCCCAGATATGAATTACGTCATCAATTGCAAACTGCTTAATTGATAAGGCTTTACGCTTTTCTTAGTGCCATTCTCCTCAGAGGGAACCTCACCTTCCCCTTACCCAAAAAATAGCCAAGTCACGAAAGCGAACTACTTGATATTCTTGGCATTTCCAGTATGAAATAGGGGAAAATGTGAGCAATTGGAGCGCCTGCGTGGAATTGGAGAAAATAATATGTCTAACGTAAGCATTGCAAAAGGTAGCTGCCTATGTGGAGCGGTAAGCATTTCCACAACTAGTATGAGTGAAGATGTGACAGCGTGTCATTGTAGTATGTGTCGCAAGTGGGGCGGAGGGCCTTTATTAGTTGTTGAGTGTGAAAGTGGTGTTAGCTTCTCTGGTGAAGAAAATATTGGGCTTTATCAATCGTCACAGTGGGCAGAACGTGGATTCTGTAAGCAGTGTGGTAGCCATCTCTTTTATAAATTAAAACAAAATAACCAGTATTTCATGCCTGTTGGACTATTCGATAGTTGTGAAGGTCTTGTTTTCGATCATCAGGTATTCATTGATGAAAAGCCCAAATATTATTGTTTTGCCAATGAAACTAAGAACCTGACAGGGGCCGAGGTCTTTGCACAGTTTGCACCTCCTGAATGACCCTAAACATTAGAGTTACTTTTTACCAGTTTGAATTAGGTTAGGACGAATGAGCGTACTGCTTCACTCACTTTCGTGCGACGCCGAATAGCCCGTCGTAGACATCACCCTTACCTCAAAATGAAAAATTACCCAGCTATATCCTTCCCACTCAAGTAGTTCATAGCTCTGGGTTTCCTCTTGCCTATAGGGACTACTTTCGATTGCTTGGGAGGTTGAGGAGGACGGCATTTTTCACAAGTTTTGCGGTCGGACACCAAAAGTTTCTCGTTCTCAATGAGTTCTGGCTGTGGTAAATAGCAATGTCCGTCTTCAGCTGCTTCACTCAATGCGTGGATAATGCCAGCACAGTATCTAAAGTTAGTAAATAATTACTATTTTTTAGTGCGGTTCTCGTTTCAGTGACAATTAGCTACAGGACTGTTCGCCATCTTTTTCCAAGATGGCGATTAATTCCAACACTCGCATATTTTCTCCTGTCCAAACTTTATCTAGTAACCGCAAATTTTCAAGAGTTAGGTCGCTCTCTTCCACTATCGATACATTTGTTTTACCCAGTGCCATTAACAAATCTTCAAATACAACTAAGCCATTAAACTCTAAGCCTTGAATCTCGGCTGATGCTAAGGCTGACAATCGCTCACTACAAATCTCAATCATGAACCAATCACAAAAATCTTTTTCCAGCAATGGATGGCGACCACTGATCCCTTGCATCAGCCATAGACCATAAATACTGGCTGTTGCATCATCCATTGTGGCTAAACGTTTAGCTGCTACCCTCCCAAGATTCTCAAAAAATCGCACACCTAAAGCTTTTTCTAACATCTGCATTGGCTCTGGTAGTGCATGAGCTACAACAGAAATTTGGCTATTTTCTAGTTGTTTAGAATGATAATTTTCTAAATATTCATTTGCCTCCTTTGATGCCAACATCCTACCATCTGGGTGTAAGTTGAAATCAACCCCTGGCTTGAAACCTCCTTGAACTAGTTTTTGGATCATGCTTGTTGATACATCCTTTACGGCTTGTTGATAACTTTCCTTACCTACGTATTCTTGCAAGAACCAAACAAAATTTACATCCTCTACTTGCACAAGAGCTTCTTTGAGGATTATTGTCTCATCCTCTAATTGTGCTAGGGTTAAAAATTTTTGAATTTCTTGCAGATTTTGACAAGAAATCGCTTCTATCAATTGCTGTTTTAGGAGTTCATTTTGCGAATTCATTTATCTCAATGCTCAACGGCACTTCAGTGCGTTAACTATTCTACAGTGACCAATTAAATTACGTTGAGACAAATTCGTGTCATCGAGTTAAGCCTGTTTTACTTTTCAGCACCTGTTGAGTGCATCAAGATGATCTTCGGTTGTGTCCTGTAGCTCGTATGCAATCCAATAGTGGCATGAAGTACCAGCCGATCGCCGCTGTGATCGCCAACAAACTCCCATTCAGGCTCAATACCCACTCGATGCTGGTTAATTCTGCGATTACACCCGCAATCAGTAACCCGAAAATTCCTGCGGTAAAAGCGATTGCGCTGTGTGATGTAAAAACCTGTCCAGCTATTCGGCTGGGTGTCACTTCTTGCAAAATCGTCTGTTCTAGAGGATTTCCTGCGCCTAATAGCAAACCACCAAAACTAACTGCTAGAATCAGCGCAGTTGGAGTTTCAACGATGGCGCACAGCAGAATGGCGATCGCAGTGAGAAGTAAACCGCTGTAATAGATGGCTGAACGAGAAAATCGTTTTGTCAACCTTGTGTAGGATAAAGCACCCAGGGTTGCTGCCATACCGAATCCAGCTAAACAAAGACCCAGTAGGGCAGGATTGGCAAATTTCTGGGTGGCTAACACTGGAAGCAAGAGACTGAGAAATGGCAGCAGCACAAAATTGAGTACCATGCCGCTAAAAGTGAGCGATCTTAGTTGACGCTGCTGGAGAATGAACCGAATTCCGGCAATTGGCTCAACCTTCTCATGCTTAAACTCTTGATGGCGTGAACGTGGAACTGCGATCGCAAATACTACAGCACAAACAAAGAAACTGGCTGCGTTAACGAACAATGTATTGACAGTTCCAATCCAGCTAATTAACCCTGCGCCGACGATTGGACCTAACAAATCTGCTCCATTTTCCAGACTACCGCGATACCCATTCACCTTGTCTAAGGGAATTCCCGCGAGTCTGACAAATTTTGGAACGAGGGTATGACGCGCTGAAACTGCTGTTGGATCAAATAACGCACCAACAAATACCAGCAAGAAAATAAAAATCAGGGACACTGATTTGAATTTGATAAAAATGAATGGTAATAATAGAACTGAAAGACTGCTCAAAACATCAGCTACAATGCTCACCTGCCATGCACCAAATCGATCGATCGCTTTTCCACCGATGAAGGCAGCCAACACAATCGGAATGATACTTCCTGCTCCAGCGATGCCAGTAGCGATCACCGAGTGCGTAAATTGCAGCACCAGAATGGGAATGGCGATCACTGCAATTTGATTCCCCAGTTGTGAGAGGAATTCAGCACCGATCAGACAAATGAGGGGAAGTGCCTTTGGCGATATCTGCAAAGCAGCGCAGACTTTTGCAATCATGAGTAAGGTAGTGTTTTATCCAGTAGATGATAAGTCAAAACAATCACGCCCGAACTAAAATTTCAAGTTAAATAATCTATGATGATGGCTGCGGATCTGTCATCCACTGAACCAATTGGATCACCACACCATTTGGATCGGTAACTTGAAAGAACCTTTTGCCCCAAGGTTCAGTCTCCATCGGTGTAGTAATCGTCACCCCTTCTGATTATAATCGGGCATATTCACGATCAATGTCGTCCACAACAAACTTACATCTGCATCAAATTTTTCGTTAAATGGTATCAGATAGGCGTTAGGCATTGTCATTGCCGCCATTAACTGGTATGTCGAAATGCAATACGTCTTCGCGCTTACCCAACTTTGTATAAAGTTTAATAGCTGGATCGTCACCAATATCCGCCTGGACGAAAATAACATAAGCTCCACATGCTGCTGCTACTTCTTTCAGCTTCTGAATTAATGCCGTTGCAATCCCCTGCCGTCGATGTGCAGCAGCAACAGCTAGATCGTAGATATAAATCTCACTGCGCTCCTGCTCGAATTTTTTAAGCTCGTATGCAGTAAGACCGCCAACGACCTCACCTTCTTTCAATGCGGCGATCGCAATGAAGTAGTCACTATCAAGCAGTTGCCGCAGATAGTCTGGACTAGGTGGATTTCTATATGTCTCCACCTCATCGAACGCCTCACCAAAGGTTGCTAATAGAGCTTCCATTAATGCAACGTCCTCCGGCACAATCTGTTGAATGCTTAAGTTCATTGGTATTTCCTAAGCTACATTGCTGTTGAGCGGCTAAATCCTGCTCGTTCATACAATATCAGACGAAAGGGCTAACCCCAAAAATCAGTTGATTAAGGATATTTTCGCGTATTGCTGAATAATCTGGTAAGACTTGCTGCTCAACAGAAATAGCCTCTTGCTTTGTTAGGGCAACTCCACCATCATACTTTTCTATTAAGTCCTTTATCTGAGCGATAGGCTGCGCCCCGCCGTAGGCGATCGCATCTGCCATCTCTTGCTTAATCACCTGTTTTATGTTTTCCCCACTCCAGATGAAGTTTTGCGAGGAGCAGGGATTTCACGTCCGAAAATTTTGTATTTGAAAGACCTTGCTCAAAAAGTTATAGATGGATTACCTACGCTAGATGAATTGCAGGCAATGGACGATGAATCTATCATCGAAGCTTTAACACCAATAAAAGGCATTGGGCGTTGGACGGTGCAGATGCTGCTTATGTTTCGTTTACATCGGCTTGATGTTCTACCTGTCGATGATAAATTTTTGGCAGTTAGGCAAGAGTTAAATAAATTTTAATTTTCAGCCAAATTAGATCGTTGTAGGTGGTGCGACACGATGACCCCAAAACTAACGGCTCAGATGAGCTGCTGCCGACGCTGGAGCGGACGCTAAAGGCAGTCAGCCCCATGCCCTTGTTCAGCTAGCGGCTGCTTACAGCCAGCGACGTACACAAGCTTTATAGGGCAAGTAGTCAGACGGGAAGCAGGTTTCCAGGTATTGCTCCTCTCGCGGGATGACCACGAACGACATCAGCACCACCGCTGGTATGAGGGTGACGAGTAGCCAGAGACTGTTCACCCAGAATGCGACGCCGAGATGGAACAGCGAGAAAGACAGGTAGATGGGATTGCGGCTGTATCTATAGGGCCCCGTGCTTACGATCGTGGTGGTGGGAAGATTGCCCGGAACGGGCGTGCCAGCGTTCCGAAACGTGCGTACAGCCCAAAGAAATAGCGCAACAGCGACAAGCACTACAGTGCCTCCGAGTGGCACGCTCACGGCATGGGGCACGAGCCGAACTGTCCATACGAAATGCAGCAACAGACCCAGGGCGATCGCACCCAGGTATACCAAAGGAGGCCGCACGAGTCCGGGATTCGCGGCTGACGACACCATGCCTGTCTTTGCCTTATCGCTGCGTTCATCGCTTGTCATGGGGTTCCTCGAGGTGTCACGGCAGCACTGCGGGCTGGCAACTCCACGACAAGAACCGTTGCAGTTGCCTCCCTCTGTATGCGACGGTGGATGGCTGTATCGTACTGTTCACAACCATATTATACTGCCATCCGCCGTCTAATGCCCATCTCAAACTACGGCTCCTCAGGACAGTTGAAGCCGAACGGAGGCGCTCACCGGACACAGATAACCTCTGTAACTCAACTGATAATTTGGGGTGTTCCGGTGCAGTGCGGTTGTTGTGCGGTCTATTTACGTTGGGCTTTGCGCTCTTCGAGGACCTGCGCCGTGGCGATCCAGCCTTCACGGATACATGGGCGTCCATCCACTTGCTTCTTGGAAACGTGCATTGCTGACACGCAAGGAGCGAGTCAGTGACGTCGAGCGGTTGCCGAGCAAGAGCGCCGCGCGGCCCGGGACTCGCAGCCATGCCCTCTTACCCGCAGATGCGGAAAGCGCGTCTGCGTAGTAACGCTTTGTTAGCGGCTCGTTGTCAACGACGTTGTAGGTTCCGGCTGGGACGGTCAATGCCGCGACGACAGCAGCGCCGCCATCAGCCACATGAATTGACGAGACATAGCTGTTGGGCGGACCTATCATAGTTGCAACATGGCGACGCGCAAGTGCAAAAAACTTCCTCAATGGTACGTAAAGAAATTTATGTTTATTTACTTGCCTACAATCTACTTTGCGGTTTGATGTGGTCGGCAGGTACTACTTACACTACTCCTCCGTTACGCCTATCACTGCAAGGTACTCGCCATCATTTAAATAACTTTATTCCTGAACTGTTAGCCGCAACTTCAACAAAACGTCTTCAAATTTATCGAATTTTACTTAAAGTTATCGCTCGCAAAGCTGTTCCCGAACGCCCCGCAAGAAGTGAGGCACGAGTCCGTAAACGCCGCCCAAAAGCTTATCCCTTAATGACCAAACCCCGGCACGAATTACAAAAGCAGTTGCAAACTACTTAATACACAAGCGTTTCGGCTTTTCTTAGTGCCATTCGGGCATTAAGCTTGATTGAAATTCTGACCAACGCTTGCAAACTTGTTCGTAGCAATCGGGTGGAGTAATTTTTAGTTGGTGTAAAAAAGTAACCTCAATCTGAGGTTCAACTTTTAGCACCAGAAGAATATCTTGATGAGGGTTGTATGTTGCGACTACTGGGAAAATGGATGAGATTATAGATGAGTTAAGTGATTGTGATCGCAAGTAAAATCCAATTAGATCGCAGGGGAGAAACTGGAGGGTGAAGGGAACTGTATCAAAGTTTGTAATTGTCGACTGAGTAACTTGAGTATCTACATCACATAAGACAGCTCCCTGTCCAAATGACTGAAATCCTTTCCATGCTGTGTAACCAATGACCAGCAGATTATTATGAATAAAACTATTTTGCCAGTAGCCAAAATTTCCTTGCCAGACACTATTGGATGGTCGCATTGACTTTCTCCCATAGCAGCAATGGCTCAATGCGAACCTGCTCAAGCTCCCGTCCAATCAATACTAATCGCGTTTGACGGAATTCCTGGGGTTGCCAAAGACGGTCATAAAAGTAGTCAAATCGATTACCAACACCCTGTAATACCAGACGGATAGCTTTGTTTGGAACTGGTACAAATCCCTTAATTCGATAATTCATAATTCATAATTACGTTTTGTGACAGGGATTTAGCTAGGCTTCAATTTGTTCTGCCTCTAGAACTAGGGGAATTAAACCCCCCAAACTTAGTTAAAATCCAAATATTCATAAATAGCTGCTATCGCTACCTAACCAAGCTTGAGGGATTTTGGTTAGCAAAGTTTCTGTGCATGAATTCTGTGCTTCCATTTGCCCGCACAGCTCGGAACATTCCAAATCGACACAACCCTGTACCAAACGCCAAATGCATCAGTAAAAGCGTCGGTACCTCGCGCACAGACTTAATAAAACCAGACAGCCCAAACTTCACTAATCCCTCTGGTCGAGCCACTCCTTGCCAAATCGAATCGAACCAGGAAGGGAGGGTTTCTTGCGTCCAGTCTGCCGTAATTACCTCCCCTTCAACCAATTCTGTTCCTGCCAAAAGCTCGGAAAAACCTTCAATGCTGGAAAAAGCTGGATGAGACCACTGATCGAGGAGTTGGCGCATTACTCGTTTCTCCCAAAAATTTAGTGGCTTTTGGCGGTCATCCCTCTGATTCCAGTCAGCTACAACCAACACTCCACCAGGCTTTAGCACCCGCATTAATTCTCTAGCAAAAACGGTTTTATCTGGCATGTGGGGGCCTGCTTCGATTGACCAAACCACATCAAAACTGGCATCTGGAAACGACAATGCCATTGCATCATCAACCGCAAACTGGGCGTTTAGCGCAAGGGGTGTTAACTCCTGGGCGCGTTTCACCTGAATAGGACTGATGGTAATCCCTGTAACAGCAAACTCATAATCCCGCGCTAAAATCCGACTGCTGCCGCCAATACCACAGCCAACATCTAAGACGGTAGTACCAGGGGGTAATTTTTCTATTCCACCCCATTTAACCATTTCATGTACAAAGTCAGATTTAGCAGCCAGAAAATCCTTTCGTCGTGGCGGCGAACCGTAGTGACCAAGGTGAATGTGTTCTCCCCAATAAAACTCTACGATCCCGTCAATAGTCCATTGATCGTAGGAATTGGCGACTGTGGATGAGGATTGATACTTGCGGGCAGTTAGGAAATAGGCCGAAATTCCAATTACTAATAGCAGAAGAAAACCAATTACAGAATATAATAAAGTTGACATTTTTTTGAACGCTCTTGTACACCTATTTGAGTCGATCCAACGGTTTACTCATTGCTGCTCGTCCTGAATCAGAGGAGTGATGTCGTAACTGACCACGGTCGGCAATCGCAATATAAATCATCCGATACATCGACATTGCAATGTTTTGAACATCTTGAATAATTTTCCCTTGCAGTAGACTGGGCTTGTGTTTGCTTTGAGGAAGAGCCGTTTGTTTAACAAAGGGATGAATAGCAGTAGAAATCTTCCCAGTTCGGTGAAGATAGAATTTCGGCATGATAATTAACTGAAGTATTAATTTAGTAACTTAGCAATTCCTATGCGTGATTAAGAAAGTATTTGCTCAGTGATGAAACAGGACTATGTACGTCATATACGCCATTGACGACCTCTTTTTTAAAAACTTTCACCTGTTAGTTAGTACAGCATTTCATTGTTCCTGTGACTATTTGCAAACGCTACTCTCATCTGGAGTAGCGTTTGCGATCGCTGCATCTCAAGACACAATTTGTAATGGGAATTAACCGCTTGCCCTCTCATAGAAAGTCGTAATCTGTAGCGTCTTGATATGTGGGACTATGAGAACGTAAAACTGAGTAGTTGTATAAATCTTCATAAAAATACTTATCTGTGCCTCGCAGATGTAAAAAAATTACAAGTCAACTTCGGCGGGCATTCTGACTCACAAGGCAAGCCTTGTTTACAGCTGCGGGACAGCGCCGGATTTACACCGGACTTTCCCCGTTTCCTCTAGCGGCTGTTCCCCACTAGAACCGAGATTCATCTGAATAATAACACAACTGCGATTTGCTTGCATAAAAATCAATGGTCAGTCTATACTCAATACTGCTCGGTTAAGGGAAAATAGATAACGGAATAAATCATAATTTGTTCGCGTGTAATCTACGAGAACAAAAACAACTAAAAAGGTTGCTTGTACCTGAAGGCACTCTCGAAAAATTTAATT
>NZ_JAIVFX010000051.1 GCF_020829625.1 Nostoc sp. XA010
TTAAATTTTTCGAGAGTGCCTTCAGGTACAAGCAACCTTTTTAGTTGTTTTTGTTCTCGTAGATTACACGCGAACAAATTATGATTTATTCCGTTATCTATTTTCCCTTAACCGAGCAGTATTGGGTCACAATCTGCTGTAAGGTTGGGTTTCGCTTCTGATTGCTGTTAATTTACACACGCCAAAAAACCCGGTCACGAAGACCAGGTTTTTGTGGGGTCATATTTCCCCAAGGCTAGTTATAGAAGTTATTTATAAATTAGTGTTCTGGTAATAACTACCAAACTTAGGTTACCAATTTCGGAAAACTGCCGCCCAATTCATAAATTTTTTCTTGCTCATACCAATTTTAAAAATGATTGCGACAGATGGACAGAGAAAACCCAGATACACTAAGCGGTTTCCAACCCAAAATCTAAAATCCTAAATGGTATCACCTGTGCGATGCCTGCTCATTGAAATTTAGATCACAACGTCTCTCTGGGAATTTTGCTATTATTTGCTACTTTAAGATAGATGCAAATCATAGAAATTTCTCCATTCCAAGCATTTCGCCGCAGTGTGGTAACGGTGATGCAGGTAGTTCCAAAGGAGCTACGCTATGTGGCAATTTTGACATTAGTGGGTGGTGCAGGCCCAGCGATCGCTATTTGGCTCAACAAGGTGATCATTGATGAAATAACCCGCTTATTGAGCACCGGGACAACGCAGAATGCGATCGCTCTGATACTTTCCCAACCTCTGCTACTCTCCAGTATTGCAGGTTCACTGCTAGTAAATTTGGTGAGTGATGCGATCGCTAACATCAATCCCTTTGTATATACTTCACTGCGCGACCGCATTTCCGGTTTTGTCCAAGGACAAGTAATTGAAAAGATTGCCACTTTTGAAGATATTGCCCTGTTTGAAACACCCGATTTGCTCAATTTGGTGCAGTTGACCGAAAAGGGAGTGCAACGGCTTCCAGAGCTTTGTATGAGGCTTGTGACGATGTTAGAGGGAGTTTTTATCTTCATTCCAGCCATACTGCTTTTGGTGTCTCTTGCTTGGTGGGTACCCCTAATTTTGTTTAGCTGCGTTACCCCTGTGATGTATGTGCAGATGAAATACCGTAAGCAAGTTTGGGGAGTAGAAAGAACCCAAGCGAGTGTTCTTCGTGAAATGAACTTATATAAAACGGTTTTAACCGGAGAGACATACGCCAAAGAAATACGCTTATTTAGCTTGCAAACCTTACTATTAGAACGCTGGCACGGGCTTTACCGGACTATTTTTCGGGCAATGCAACAAATCCGCCGTCGGGGGACAACAGCCGTTATTGGCTGGTCTTTATTGAGTGGTTTAGGTTTGGCGTTGCCCTATGTATACGTAGTCCAGGGAGTGATCGGTGGAACCCATACTTTGGGGGATTTGGCGCTTTACACCGGGGTAATTTTGGAAGTGCATCGGAGTTTGGAAAATCTGATGTCTGGCGGGTCAGAGTTATATAATATTGCACTGGCAACGACACCTATTTTCCAGCTTTTGGAGTTAGAGCCACAGTTGTCCGGTTCTCAATCAAAGTCAGTAACAAAGGTATCAGGAAAAGTCAGGGAATCGGCTGTTAACAATCGGAAATTTCAAAAAAATGGGAATAATTCATCTGATCATCGGCAAGCTTTATCAGGTGTGAATGCAACTGAGTATGAAGCATCGCAGACGGGTATTTACATCGAAAATCTATCCTTTACCTATCCTAATAGCGATGTCTCAATCCTCAAAAATATCAACCTGACGATTCACCCCAACGAGATGATTGTACTTGTGGGTGAGAATGGTGCTGGCAAGACCACATTAGCAAAATTATTATGTCGCCTCTATGACCCTAGCCAAAGTGCGATTATTTGGAATGGGCAGGATTTGGCATCGCTCCCCTTAGAAGATTTGCGATCGCGTATTGATGTAGTCATGCAAGATTACGCTCGTTTTCCAACTACCGTGCGCGAGAATGTTGCCTTTGGGAATTTACCTAAAATGTAGGATGATGAGGCAATTAGGGAAGCGATCGCTGAGGCTGGTTTGGCTAGAGTAATTGAGAAGTTAGATCAAGGTTTAGAAACCCTTTTAGGCAAACAGCTAGAAGGCGGTATTGATCTATCAGGGGGACAATGGCAAAGATTAGCGATCGCTCGTGCTTTGTTGCGACTGTCTTCAGCCGAACTACTCATACTTGATGAGCCAACAGCGAACCTTGATCCGAAAACAGAACATGAGATTTACAACATTTTGCGTACCCTGGCGAAGGGGAGAATAGCCGTTGTAGTCAGCCATCGCCTCGCCTTAGCCAAACTAGCAGACCGAGTAGTAGTCCTAGAACACGGTCAAATTATCGAGGTAGGCACTCATGACGAACTAATGGCACAAGGCGGACAGTATCACTTGATGTTTACTCGTCAAGCTAGTAGTTACAACTGAGTGGCGAGTGGGTAAAAAGTAGGGGACAGGGGACAAGGGGGAGAATAAAAAATTACCTCTTTCCCCTCTGCTCCCTGCTCCCTGCCCCTCTGCCTCTTTTCAATGCCCAATTTTTATTCTGGTAACTTATATTGCCCAACAATACGCTTGGCAAACTCTGGAACGTGCGCTTCTAATTTTTCTGGATGATTTCGCTTCACATACAAATAATTCCGAGTAAAGTGAGAATCAATCGAAAACCGCGCATATTCTAAACCTTTAGGGCCGATTTTTTCGATAACCACACCCATAAGTTTTGCTGCCCACATGGGGAGGGTAACGCCTTTATCGTAAGCGGGAATACTTTGCTGTACAGCTTCTTTCCGGTTGCCTTTAGATGTCACTGGTTGAGTGTCTAACTGGTCTTTCACCAAATCCAGCATTTCCTTGCCAGTGTCATTTCTAACTACGATCCATTGCCAACCGAAGGGTGCGCCCATGTAGCCAACGACTAAATCGGCTAGGGAGTTGACGTAATCAAAGCAACTCATACAGGATGGGGCAAAGACATCTTTGAGTTGGTTTGTCTTCAAGCCAAAGAAAGGTACTGTTTCTGTTGAGCCATCCTCATGTTTGAAGTGAACCCGAAAGTCTTGCATGAATTCGTAATGCACAACTGTATCAGGCGATCGGCTGGTGGTTTCTAAGAATTTTTGCAGCCCGGCGCGGTTAACATTATCTACGCAGGGCGTACCCAAAACATACAGCTTTTCTAAACCAAGTTGTTTTTCTACGGCTCGTAATGCCTGGATTTGACAACCAACACCAATGACTAATAGCCGCTTCATCCCCGATTTCTCTATCTGTTCCAAGACAGAAAGGTTTGGCGAAAGAGTTGGTTTATTTACCCGCGCTGCTAGTATTTCTTCTGGAGTACGAGCGATGATGGGCATGGGTTGAAAACGGTCTTCTTTGGTATTTTGCACACAGACGACACCTTCAACTATGCCGCGATTGAGCATTTCAATGGCAATGCTGCTAACAATACCCGTCCATTGTGCGCCTTCGATGGGCTGTTGTTTCCGCGCTGCCATCATATCTTGGTGAACACCAAAGTAGAGTTCATCAGGGTTATCGAGATGGCGCGATCGCATGTGTGTTTCTTCTTCAAGTTCGCCTATCTGCTGATTAATAAAAGCGCAGGCTTCCTTGACATAGTGAATATAGTATGTATCGCATAGTCCACACTCGCTACAGAGTTCTTTCGCAGGGCGGCGGCTCGTAGATTTTAAGGCTCTGGCTTTTTTGTGAGGAGAAACTGAGGTCATATAAATTTTTTGTTTTATCCAGGAATCACTTTTATTACAATACCTTCACTGGCTATGAACTTGACGATATAAATTGAACAAGAAGAGGATAGACGCAATAAGCAGAAGTGATTGCTTTTGCTGATGTACTGGCTTACGGGCAGACAGGAGGAAACATTTATTAGTAGCACTCGATTAAAGCATTGTTTAAAGAGGTCAGGTGCTTTTTGCAAATGCTCTAACCATTATCTTAAGGCAGTGTTCGCTCACTCTGAAAAATTACTTACGTGTAATCAACCCGAGTTAAACTAATTATTACCTAGATCCAACATATGAAAGAATAGTTTTTATGACAATTGCGACAAAAATATCGGTAGCTATTGCTGGAGCAGCACTAGTAACACTTTCAACATTTGATGTAGTACAAGCACAAACCGTAATATTAGAATCGGCATCGCTTGGTTCTACTGGAGGATTTGGAGGATTTGCTGTTGACGCAGATAACTTCTTAGGCTGGAGGTTTCAAGTAGATAGCACGCTTCAAGTTACAGAGATTGGGGGACACTTTTTTACATTTACAGAGCCTAATTTTGGCAATAGTAGTATTTTTGGAGCTATTGTTCCGTTAAATACTTCTAATGCACTCCCAAAAGGAACTCCATTTTTACCAGAAGAAGTTTTAAGTGCAGTCACATTTAATCCCGGTTTTCCCAGTATAGATGTAGCTGTTCCACTGTCTGTGACCCTGGCACAAGGCAATTATGCTCTTGTCTTTGGTAGCGGTCTATTTGGCGCATCTGGTCTAGGTGCGATGCCATTTAATAATCCTGAGTTACCTGGAACAACTTTTGATTCTTACTTTTCATGGAATGGTACCGATTGGGAAAATAACGGTACTTCTAATGCCGGCGTTTCTGGCATTCGATTTTTTCTCAAAGGTCAGTTAGTTACTCAGACCAATATTCCCGAACCTTCTTCCATATTCGGGATGCTTTTACTGAGTACCTTATGCACATTTTCAGCCCTTAGGCTTAGACACAAAGCTGATAACACTGCTATCAGCATCAAGTAGTAAGCTGATTGTCGTTCATTTTTCCAGGATGATTCGCTTGTAGTAATGGTTTCAACCCTGGTTTTATTTTTGTTCATACAGCAGAATTCAGGAGTCAGAATTCAGAACTCAGAACTAAAACACGCTTTATAGCTGCCTTTGAGACGAATCGTTGTATACTTCACCAACTTGAAATCTGCTGTAGCTTTTTTGGTTAAATGTGATCGCATGAAATAATTTTGTAATGCAAAGTGCAAGAATAGATCCCCGATTTATTTAATAAGTCGAGCATTTCAATAGCAATGCTGCTGATAATTCCTGTATCATAATTAAGATAGCTAAGTATAGGTTTGCGTAAAGTCGGAATGTTTTTAAACACAGAGGAACGCAAAGTAAACGCGGAGTATCGCAGAGTTTTGTCTAACAATTAGCTACGAATTAATGAAAAATTGTATTGAGGCTTTTCTGGGGTAGCATTAACAGCAAAAGTTAAAACTTAAGTAATTTACACGAGGACGCAACAGGATTCGTTAGTCTACGCTCTGGGTAATAAGGCTACTCAGATAAATTTATGGGACTTTACGACCAAAATTAATCATCCGTCGCAAATGATAAACTATAAAAATACGTAGGCGCAGCCAGCCGTAGGCATTGCATATCTTCTTCTTTCCTCATTTGTTCCTCTTCAAAAACCAGTGACACAAAACTCTAAAATAGTGCCGATAAGACTATAAGAATTTGGGGACGCTACACGGGAACAATAAAACGCACTTTGAATGGACATTCAGATGCAGTTTTGTCAGTTACTATTAGTCCCGATGATAAAATTCTTGCAAGCAGTAGTGGTGATAAAACTATTAGGCTTTGGGATATCAAAACTTGGCAACAGTGCTATATTCTCACTGAACATTTGGGAGCAGTAAATACAGTTGCCATCAGTCCTAACAGTCAAACTCTTATTAGTGGTAGCACAGACGCCACAATAAAGCTGTGGAATCTCCGAACTGGAAAATTACTCTCCACTCTGACTGGACACTCAACGGCGGTTTTGTCTGTTGCCATCAGCCCTGATGGAAAAACCCTCGCCAGTACCAGCAGAGACGGTATTATAAAACTTTGGAACTTCCACACTGGGGAACTACTACAAACTCTCTCTGGGTGTAGTCCTGTTGCTTTCAGTTCTGATGGCAAGACACTGGTAAGTGGCGGTAATGCCGGAAGCATCAAGGTTTGGAGTCAAGTGCAAAGCTTTGATAAATTTACTCTCGACCCTGTACTATCTGGGGAATGGTGGGAAGTCTTGGGTGTAAATCAGAGCGATCGCCCCAAAGATGTCAAACTTGCCTACCTTCGATTAGCAAGATTGTATCATCCTGATGTCAACAGTTATACAATTGCAAAAGCCTCAATGTAATCAATTAATCAAGCTTATAAAAAATTCCAGGAGCAGTTAAACGCTTACAAATGTCAGTAGGGTAAAATATATAACTCTTAAGAAGTATTGACATCTTGACTTTTTGAAGAGTTCATGTTGCATATTTTTAAAAAACGTTATAAATTATTAGATTATAGGGGAATAATCTGACCTCTTAGTGTCAAAAACTAATCTTGCTCAAGTAAATATACTGCAACCAGTTTTAACTTCATGCAAATCTTAAACAGCACTGAAGATATGTTTTTATTTGGTAAAGCAAAGATTCTGTATATAAAACGGAACAATAAATAATCTAAAAATATATTTAGTGTGACTGTTTTAAAATCATGTTACTGCTTGCGGTGATGAGCAACAACTATAATTCACCAAAAGAGTAATCCATTATAAGCAAATTAACTAGTAATAAAGCTGTATGTGTCAGCAGATTTATTCGTTATTAGTTGATTAATTTTTCTCCAAATTATATTTGCTATTCAAAGAATTGTTTTTGTTATGCTGAGAATGGCAAAAAGAATAAATGATAACGCATCTACCTACCACAAATTCACAATCCCAATGGAGTTATTCTGTCGATGCACCTAAACGAATTAGAAACTACTGAAAATTTAAAAGAAGTCGAAAAAGCGTGGCGAACACTAGAAAAATCAATTCTCTATTATCAGGGGCGTCCTGTTGGGACGGTAGCCGCTTATGATGCATCTGTAGAGGCTCTTAATTATGACCAGTGCTTTGTTCGGGATTTTGTCTCTGCGGGTCTAATTTTTCTAATCAAAGGTAGAACAGATATTGTTCGCAATTTCTTAGAAGAAACCTTAAAGTTACAGCCTAAAGAAAGGGCATTAGATGCCTATAAACCTGGACGAGGATTAATTCCAGCTAGCTTTAAAGTTGTATCAGAAAATGGACAAGAATATTTAGAGGCTGATTTTGGTGAACATGCGATCGCTAGAGTTACACCCGTAGATTCTTGCCTATGGTGGATTATTTTGTTGCGTGCTTATGTAGTCGCCACAAAAGATTTTTCTCTAGCCTATCAACCTGAATTCCAAAATGGTATCAGGTTAATCATGGAAATCTGCTTGGCGAATCGTTTTGATATGTATCCAACGCTGTTGGTTCCAGATGGTGCTTGTATGATTGACCGTCGTATGGGCATTTATGGGCATCCTCTAGAACTACAAGTTCTCTTTTACACGGCATTGCGTGCATCTCGTGAACTGCTAGTTTGCCAAGGTAATTCCGATATTGTTGAAGCCATTGATAACCGTTTGCCTCTTTTATGTGCTCATATTCGCCAGCATTATTGGATAGATATTAATCGCCTGAATGCAATTTATCGCTTCAAAAGCGAAGAATATGGTAAGGGTGCTGTTAATTTGTTCAACATATATGTAGATTCTGTTCCCTATTATCAATTAGATAAGTGGCTACCAAAAAAAGGTGGTTATTTAGCAGGTAATGTCGGGCCCTCGCAGCTAGATACTCGCTTCTTTTCCCTCGGAAACTTAATGGCAATCATTTCAGACTTAGCCACCGAAGAACAGTCACAAGCGATTATGACTCTCATTGACGATCGATGGGATGATTTGGTGGGAGATATGCCAATGAAAATTTGTTTCCCAGCTTTAGAACATGAAGAATACAGAATCGTAACTGGATGTGACCCCAAAAATATCCCCTGGTCGTATCATAATGCTGGTAGTTGGCCAGTTTTAATGTGGATGTTAGCGGCGGCGGCGGTGAAAACTAACAAAATAAGTCTTGCACAAAAGGCTATTGAAACTGCCCAAGGACGCCTCAGTACAGATGAATGGCCAGAATATTACGACGGGAAGAAAGGGCGATTGATTGGCAAACAAGCTCGGAAATATCAAACTTGGACAATTACTGGGTTCTTATTAGCAAAAGAACTGATGGCAAACCCCAGTTATTTACCATTAATCAGCTTTGATAAATTACCAGCAGAACAGGTTTCTAGAGCATGTGAGTTTGAAATCGCCAGTGTAGACCCGTATCTGTCTCGATAGGGAAATTAGGAGTTATTCAATTTTGGATTTTAGATTTTTCTCGAATCCAAAATTGAAAATCTAAAATCTAAAATTGGCACAGTTGGAAGTTAGAATACAAAAGCCTTCTGACTCCTGAATCTTGTTTCCATGACAAACCCCCGTCAACTAGCTTTTATCGCCCTGCGAGATGTTCACAAGGGGGCTTATGCTGATGTTGCCCTAGATAGAGTGCTGCAAAAAGTCAGTTTGGCTGATAACGATCGCCGCTTGCTGACAGAATTGCTTTATGGGAGCGTCAGAAGGCAGCGCACTCTTGATACTCTCATCGATCAGCTCGCCAAAAAGAAATCTCATCAACAACCCCAAGACCTCCGCACCATCTTACATCTGGGTTTCTACCAACTGCGCTATCAAGAGCGTATTCCCGCCTCAGCTGCTGTTAATACCACCGTCCAACTCGCTAAAGAAAACGGTTTTTCTGGACTCACAGGTTTTGTTAACGGTCTATTACGCCAGTATCTTAGAAAAGCAGGGGAAGCAGGGGGAGCAGGGGGAGCCAGGGAAGAAAATACTCCCTTATCCTCCTCATCCCCCTCATCTCTCCACATCGATCCGTTACAACTTCCAGAAAACCCAGTGGAACGCTTGGGTATTTTACACAGCTTTCCTGACTGGATTATTCAAGTTTGGTTAGAACAACTGGGTTTGGCTGAGACAGAACAACTGTGTGAATGGATGAACCAATCACCAACAATCGACTTGCGTATCAACCCACTTCGCACTTCCATCGAAGAAGTTGAGGCGGCTTTGCAATCTGTGGGTATTTTGGTGAGACGGATTTCTGATTTACCCCAAGCTTTACGATTGATTAGTAGTGCTGGGTCAATTCAAAAAATACCTGGTTTTAAAGAAGGTTGGTGGACTGTACAAGATGGTAGCGCCCAATTGGTAAGTCATTTGCTCGACCCCCAACCCGGTGAGGTGGTAATTGATGTCTGTGCTGCACCAGGGGGTAAAACAACCCACATTGCTGAGTTAATGGCAGATAAAGGCAAAATTTGGGCTTGCGATCGCACTCCTTCTCGTCTTCGCAAACTCCAAGAAAATTCTCAACGGCTAAATTTACAATCTATTCAAATCTACACTGGTGACAGCCGCCACTTCAATCAATTCCAAAACACCGCAGACCGAGTATTATTGGATGCTCCATGTTCTGGGCTAGGAACCATGCACCGTCATGCTGATGCTCGTTGGCGACAGACACCAGAATCTGTCCGCGAACTTTCGGTGCTGCAAAAAGAATTATTAACACATACATCAACTTTTGTCAAACCTAGTGGTGTACTAGTTTATGCCACCTGTACATTGCATCCAGCAGAAAACGAAGAAATAATTTCGACATTTCTAGCTGAGTCACCTAATTGGCAAATCGAGTCTCCAAGCGACTTTGAATCGCCTGTTTCTGCATATAGCACCCCTCAAGGTTGGTTTAAAGTCTGGCCTCATAGACAAGACATGGATGGCTTTTTTATGGTGCGCTTAAGAAAAACCAATAATTCCGAGTGAATACTGTTTGGGATTGTACGATTTGGTTGAGGACTGAATCTACCAGACGAGGCAGCAATGGTTACCCCTTCCAATGTCAAAAACTTAGTTAAAATCCTGATTGGAGCCGCCTGGATCGATGGCAGAATCCAACCAGAAGAACGGCAATATCTCCGCGAAATAGCTCAAGCAAAAGGTTTGGCTAACGATCCAGAAATTAAGCCTTGGCTGTACGAATTCGTTCCTGTACAGCCAAAAGAATGCTATGACTGGGTGCGTGAGTATTTAGGCGATCGCCCCAGCCATGAAGATTGTGAAAATCTAATTGAAGCCATCAGTGGCTTAATTTATAGCGATGGCGAAGTTGCCGTCGAAGAAGCCAGACTGCTGACGGAATTACAGGATATAGCGAAGCCGAATGATTCAACTCAACCGGCTCACACTGCACTTCTCAAACAAATTCAAAAGCTTTACCGCCGTTGGGTTGACGTGCAAAACTAATCATAGTCAAAAGCCCATAGTCTAATAACTAATAACTAATGACTAATGACTAAATCATGACTTCGGATCACCCAGACCCGGAGTTTCTTCTTTATCAACTTTAGGCACAAAATCAGGACGTTCTTTGCTTTCCCAACCTGCGGGACGTTTCGAGTTGTACCAAGCTATTGAACCAATGGTTACGGCAGCAATAAAACCAACGACATACACCAAGGTGAAAGCAAAAGGAAAATGAGTACCATTTGTTGCGATTGAATCTGCTGCCTGCATCAATATATGCATGAGTATATTCTCCAATGTTAAGTAACACTACTTGACACACTATAGAATGAGCGTATCACTTAACATCCCTCTGGAGTTTAGTTTCAGCAACTCCATATTGCATAGAAAAGAGGATGGGGGGCAGGGGGCAGGGGGCAGGGGGCAGGGGGAGCAGGGGAGGCAGGGGAGGCAGGGGAGGCAGGGGAAAAAATATTGATTATTTACCAATGCCCAATGCCCACCCTTCAATTAGAAGGTCTAAGTCTATCCCGCCAGGATGGCTGTGGTGATGAAGAACCTGAAGAACCGGAACTATTATTTGCAGGAGAGGACGATCGCCGACTTCTTCGAAGCGGGGGAGAAGAAGAATCAGATTCTACTCTTCTAGATCGCCGCCGTGTACGTGATGATTCTGAGGAGGAGTTATTGGAACTTGATTCTTCGGTGCGATCGCGCCTTCTCCGTCTTGGGGTATAATCGCTCGATTGCTGTTCTTCTTGAGAATACCTCCTCCTCCTACGTCTCCTAGATGACCTACTCTCTTCAGAATTTCTAGCACTTTCTCCTTCTGAGTCATCATTAGAAGAGATAGAACGATTTAGCACTTGTTTGGGCTTGATAGCCTGGGCTTTGATCGTACCTTTACGACCTTCTAACTTGGGACGTTTGGGAAACTTTTCTACGGGCATCCCTTCTGCCGCTTTTTCCATAAATTCGTGCCAAGTATAAGCGGCACTACCACTACTGCCGTATGTCGGGTGATTGTCATCGTTACCTAGCCAAACCCCTGTCACCATCTGGGGAATATAGCCAATAAACCATAAATCACGGGCTTCGTCCGAGGTGCCTGTTTTGCCAGCAACTGGTCTATTACCTAATTGAGCAGCAGCACCAGTTCCCGCTTCTACGACGTTGCGTAACATCCAAGTCATGATGGCGGCACTGTCAGCATCAAGGGTCCGTTGTGGCTTGAAATTAGCTGACCAGATCACCTTGCCTTGGCGGTTAAGGATGCGAGTAATACCATGAGGTTCTGTGTGCAATCCCTGAGTTGCAAAACTGCCATAGGCGCTAGTCAATTCCAACAGATTGACTTCATTTGAGCCGAGAGCCAAGGAGTAGGTGGGCTTAAGTTCAGATTTTATCCCCATATCATGGGCAAGTTTAATCGTTGGCGTAAATCCGACATCAATCAACACCTTCACCGCAATAATATTAATAGAGCGGGTGAGGGCATCTCGGATGTTCATGGAACCCCGAAACCTTTCACTATAGTTTTTCGGTTCATAGCCGTCTACAACAAAGGGTGCATCCTCGTAGGCATCGTAGGGGCTTTTACCGGTAGCGATCGCAGTGGCATATACAAACCCTTTAAATGTCGATCCTGGCTGCCGTTGTGCCTGAGTAACCCGATTAAACTGATTTTTACCAAAATCTTTTCCCCCAACCATTGCTTTAATTTCGCCGTTGCGGGGGTCAATGGCTACCATTGCTCCTTGCTTAAAGTTCTCCCACCTTCCTTGATTTCGCAGCGTTTTGGCAACCGCCTCTTCTGCGACTTTCTGCCAAGTTGGGTTCAGCGTGGTTTCTACTACTAATCCCTCACTTTTTAGCACGTTAGGAGAAACATACTTCGGCAATTCTTTTTGGATGTAGCTGGTAAAGTAGGGTGATTCTACTTCCAGTCGCTTGGGTAAACTGGTTTTGAGAATTAGTGGTTCTTGGACTGCTGTCTGTCTTTGTTGTGGCGTAATTATTTTATCTTCTTGCATCCGTAGCAATACCAAGTCCCGCCGCCGTTTCGCAGCTTCGGGATTCTTGTCTGGAGCGTATAAGCTAGGAGCAGGGGCTAATCCAGCAATCGTTGCCATTTCGGCTAAAGAAAGCTGGTCTGGCGTTTTACTAAAGTATACCCTCGATGCATCTGCCACACCATAAGCTCCACCTCCCAAATAAACCAGATTTAGGTAGCGCTCTAAAATCTGATCTTTGGTTAATTCATTCTCCATTTTTTGTGCTAGGCGGACTTCCTTGAGTTTGCGCCAGATTGTCTGTTCTTGTTTCAAAAACAGAATCCGCGCTAGCTGTTGGGTGATAGTGCTAGCACCTTCAACCACACCTTGCGATCGCACATTATTCAAACCCGCTCTGGCAATCCCTTGTGGATCAACTCCGTTGTGTTGCTTAAATCTTCTATCTTCTGAGGCGATGAAAGCTTTTTTTAAATTATCTGGTATTTGTTCTAGCTTTAGCTGTTCTCTGGCCGTTTCACCTTGTTGTTGTAATATAGTTCCATCGGCGGCTTTGATAGTCAGTGTTTGCTCTCTAACTACGGCATTCAACTCCGCCTGATCTGGCAAAGTCCGATCTATTAAACTGATACCGTAAATTAAGGCAACTATCCCACCACCTACACCTAAGCCTGCCCAAAACCAGATGCGACGATAGAGTGGTTTAGCACGAGTTGCCTGATTAGACTTCATCCTAGAGGGTAAAATTTTCATTTGCTCAGTAACTGCCTCGCCTGCGCCAGATGTGCTGGTGGTAAGCTTCTCATTTGTTCCTCCTTGTTCAGAGTCACTCAAATTAGTTGGTCTTCGCTTGAACCAGGAGGTAAGCTTCCCCACGTCAGTTCCTCGCTCAAAGTAGTAACTGTATAACCACCATCAATCAACTTTGGGGTTAGTTCACCACCGTTGTGTTAGTATAATATCCTATAAATAATTAACTAAAATCACCATAAAATAATGTTTTTTAGATTTTATAATTTAGTTTTGTAAAAACGCTGCAATTTTGATATCTCAAATTATTGGCATTTTCTGGAACAGGTGTACCGAACTATTCACAAACACAGCCCGAAAAGAGGTTACTTAAGGAGAGTGCGATGCTTAAGGCGAGCTACGCCGAAGCAAAGCCAAGAAGAAGCGCCGTTGCCCTTGGCAGTAATATCGGCGATTCCCAAACAATTTTAGAAGCAGCTATAGAAACTTTAGCTCAAACGCCAGGTATTTTATTAGAAGCCAGATCCAATTGGTACCAAACCAAAGCTGTGGGGCCACCACAACCAGATTACCTAAATGGCTGCGTCACATTGCAGGTAGAAATCACAGCACAGCAGTTATTAGAAACTTTGTTAGAAATTGAACAACAATTCGGGCGTGTGCGTCAAGAACGCTGGGGGCCACGAATCCTGGATTTAGATTTGTTATTATTTGATGACATTATTCTGGATACACCAAATCTCCAGATTCCGCATCCACGAATGCGGGATCGGGCCTTTGTGTTAGTACCACTAGCAGAAATTGCCCCAGATTGGATAGAACCAGTATCCGGGTATGTTATTAAAGAACTGCTGAAAGAGGTAGACTGTTCTGATGTACATTTATTGATGGGCAATTAAAAATACCATCCTTAAACGCAGAAGAACGCTGATTTCACCTCTGTATTCACAGATAATCAGATTTTATTATGCCATTAGGTAGAGAATTACCACAACTACTAAGACAACGCCTGTTTTATAAAGGACGCAAATTTGATTTTGAAGTTAATCGCTTGCGTTTGCCTAATAAATCAGAAGGAGAATGGGAATGTATTCGTCATCCTGGTGGCGCTCTAGCTGTGCCAGTAACGCCAGAGGGGAAACTTGTACTCGTGCGCCAGTATCGTTTTGCAATTCAGGGACGGATATTAGAATTTCCGGCGGGAACTGTAGAAGCAAATGAACAGCCTTTAGAAACGATACAGCGTGAGATTGAAGAAGAAACTGGCTATAGTGCCAAAAAATGGGATAAATTAGGCGAGTTTTTCTTGGCTCCCGGCTATTCTGATGAAATTATCTATGCTTTTCTGGCGCGAGATTTAGAAAAGCTGGAAACACCACCACCACAAGATGGAGACGAGGATATCGAAACTGTGTTTTTGACTCCCGAAGAATTAGAGAAAGCGATTCTGGAGGGAGAGCCGGTAGATGCTAAATCAGTTTCTAGCTTTTTTCTGGCGCGTCCGTTTTTAATTTAATAGGAATATGCTGCTAGAGTTAGCGATTGCAGATGCTTACGGTGCAGGCTTTGAATATGCTGACGAGATGATCGTTAACAATGATTTGAGTCGATACGTGGAACATCCGCGTTTTCGGCTCAATCCTGGCAGCTACACGGATGACACCCAGATGAGCATTGCCATTGCTGAAGTAATTGTTGCTCAAGCACCGTGGACGGTAGAAGTTTTAGCTGATAGTTTCGTTAGAGCCTTCAAACGCGATGAGAGAGAAGGTTATGCTCGAAGCTTCTACCATTTTCTGAGAGAAATTCAAGATGGGGAAGAGTTTTTAACGAAAATTAACCCTGAGAGCGACAAAAGCGGGGCGGCGATGCGTGCAGCCCCCATTGGCATCTATCCGACACCTGAAAAAGTAATTGAGGCGGCAACAATTCAAGCGGCAATTACCCACAATACACTTGATGGAATCAATGCTGCCGTTGCGGCTGCCTTGATGTCACATTATTTTATTTATCGACTGGGACCAAAACGCAAATTAGGACAGTTTCTGGAAAGTTATGTCTCTGGGGAGTGGTCTAAACCGTGGCAAGGTAAAGTAAAGTCCAAAGGCTGGATGAGTCTCAGGGCTGCGATTACTGCGGTGATGCGAAATGACAGCATGAGCAAACTTTTACAAGATTGTATTGCTTTTACTGGCGATGTGGATACAGTAGCTGCAATCGCCTTGGCTGCTGGTTCTTGTAGCGAGGAAATTAGACAAGACATTCCCAATCATCTTGTTACAGGCTTAGAGAATGGGGCTTACGGTAGAGATTATCTCATCGGCTTGGATAAGCAGCTAATGGGTTTGGTAAACAAAAAGACGAGCTAAATGTAATACATGGGTTGGGAAAAGTGTGATTTTCCCTGCTGCTTTACTCCATTAAGGGCAATTTACCTTTTCAAATACTACGGTTTTTAGATATTATTACAGTGATTTAGGTAAATATAAAGCTACCCTAAGCTTCACTATCTCCAAGTTGGGATAGTAAAGTACACATTGGCGGCTTAATTGTATACCTGTATATATATTCAACACATTAACTGCTCAGTGATATAAAAATTGACTTTAAGTCAAAGTTATAAGAGCATGGCGACAAGAAGCTTACAACTCCTAAATATGTGTCTCTATGCAAGAGGCATACATGTTTCACACAGATGAAAAAAAATTCAACTTTTAACAGTGCCGGTAAACTGACTGCTCTTTTGTTCCTGATAACTCTCTTTCTCACGCCTTGTGTGATTGTAAATGCAGGTGAACGTGGTGTCTTAATGAAATTTGGTGAAGTACAAAACCAGATATTAGGTGAAGGACTTCACTTAATTATTCCTGTAGTTAATACTGTGAAAAAGTTGAGTATTCGAGTCCAAAAGCAGGAAATTTCGGCTGAGGCTTCTTCTAAAGATTTACAAAATGTTTTCACCGATGTCGCTCTCAATTGGCATATTGTTCCCCAGCAAGCAAATGCCATCTTTCAAGAAATTGGAGATGAACAAGATGTAGTTATTCGGATTATTAACCCCGCAGTTGAGGAAGTGCTAAAAGCAGTAATGGCAAAGTATACTGCTGAAGAAATTATTACTAAACGAGGAGAAGTCAAAGGTGGAGTAGATGATGCCTTATCCACACGCCTGGGTAACTATCACGTTGCAGTTGATGATATTTCTCTAGTTCATGTCCATTTTTCAGAAAGATTTGGTGAGGCGGTGGAGGCGAAGCAGATTGCTGAACAAGAAGCAAAACAAGCAGAGTTTATCGCACTGAAAGCAACAAAACAGGCTGAGGCAAAAGTTAATTTAGCGAAAGGAGAGGCTGAAGCGCACAGATTATTACGTGATGGTTTAACCCCCGAAATTCTGCAAAGGCAAGCAATAGAAAAATGGAATGGCAAGCTGCCATTAATTGTCAGTAAGGAGGCTCCAAAATTGCTTAATTTAAGTGAAATTTTAAAATTTGATAAAAATTGAGATTTTTTTAAGAAAATATCTGCTTATACATCAGGAGCATCCCATTTTTGCGAAAACATCAAATAGCCAGTTGACCATTAAGGTAGGCACAGCATAGTTGTAACATTGGTGGTACATTTTCAGGATGCCACTGAGCGCTGGAAAGTTTTAACCTGATGCCGATGTTTAATGGCAGACTCTACAGCCCCAGAACCAACAGAACAAAGTTGTTCCGCTTGTAGTAGGCATAATTAACAATCCAACTGCGATGCTTTTCCAAATAAGCACAAAAATTGTTTGCCTGTTTTTTGCTTAAATCAGCAAATAAAGTGATTGTCGTATCCACCTGACTAGTCCAGAAACAGACATGAACGCCTAACGCATCCTACTTAAGATTTACTTTATCAATAGAGAAATAATTTTTGGCATAGTGTTTCACCTCTTCACATAAGCTTATCAATAGTTAAAGATAAAACTTATGCTTAACCACATCATAATTTTTATATTTAAGGCTAAATAATTGGCAGTAGACATAATTAAACGTAACTATAATTTCATTATCTTTTCTACCTAATGCTTTATACGTCATACTTTATGCTTCCTTATAAGCAGTGATATTTATTTTTACCCATGTATATAACCTTGTATTTGTAATTTTAAGACTGAAATTTTGCTATTAGTTTGACAATTACTTCATGGAAATTTCATAAAAGTGTTTTTAGTTTTACAAAAAGTGTTTTTTAGATAAAATTAACTACTAAAATCAGGGTTACGATTTATGCGTTTTTTTCAGTTTTCAGGGATTCTTGCTTATACAACAGCAGCTTTTATATCAATTGCACCCATAGAGGTAGAAGCTGCAACTTTTAAAGTGATATCTGGAGTCACTAGCGTTGATCGTGACCATGAGGATATTCTTAGAAATATCGGACTAATCTTGACAGGCAGTAATCATACAGTCGCACCAATTCCCAGCAATTATTTGGTTGGCTTCAACATCGAGCCAGCCAGCAACTTCACGTTCAGTGACGAGAGCGGTTTTACTCCGCTCTCAGGGACAATCGAGCACTCTGGGACTGTTACTTTCAATAATCAAATTACTGTTGGTGACTTTTCAATAGGTTTTGCTCCAGGACGTACCGTTAAAGATGCTAGCGGATTTGTTTTAAGAGACACATATTCTTTAAATACAATTTTGTTTGATTTGAGTCTTCCAAAACCTGTGGCATTTGATGGTCAAAATTTAACCATCCCTGATGTTAAATTGCTGGTTTCTCCAGAGTTTGCTAATATCCTGCAAAAACCTGAATTGACAGGTTTGTTTGCTGGAACTGCACGAATTGATGCTGAAGTTGCTGCCGTACCCGAACCTGACAGTGTACTAGCAGTTTTGGCAACAGGTGCGGCTCTTTTGGCAACTAGATTTTATACTCGAAAAATTAAATACATTTGATATCTTGAAGCATTGCTAAATGCTTATTAACAGGTGCAAGTGTATTGGCAGCAATCAGCCCACTGGCGGCGACTGCTGGTAAACCAATACCGGGAAATGTCGAGTCTCCACAGCACATCAGCCCTGCTAAAGGTGTGCTGGGGCCGGGAAACATCCCACTTCCAGCCTGAATTGCTGGGCCGTAGGAACCTTGATGACGACGGAGATAACGCTCGTGAGTTAGAGGTGTACCAACAAGTGTGACTTCGCAACGAGAGCGAATATCTGGAATGATCCGCTCTAGCGCTTGCCACATTACTTCTGAACGCGATCGCTTTTTTTCGGCGTATTCTTGGTTCTTTCTATCCATTCCCTGCCAGATAGAGTATGGCTCATTACCAGGAGTATAAACATGAATTACGTGCTTACCTGGTGGCGCTAGGGATGGATCGAGAACTGAAGGGATGGAGATAACTACAACATTCTGAGGTGCTGTTATGCCCAATTCCCAGTCATTAACCACGATGTAATGACACCGCAAATTTGACTGTACTCCTTGAGCATCTATGCCTAAATGTAGATGCATAAAGCTATCACATTCAGGTGTTGCTTGTCGTTTAGCACGGTACTGTTTAGGTACTGCCTTTTCTGGTAGTAACTTCAGTGTGTCCCAAACCGATGCATTAGAAATTACTGCCCGCCGTGATCCGATTTCGGAGCGATCGCGCAGACGCACACCCACCGCACGATTCCCTTCTACAAGGACTTCTTCTACATGAGCGCCTAGAATCAACTTCCCGCCGTGACGCTCCAATCCTTGTACAAGGGTGTCAACTAAAGCACTACTACCACCAATGGGATACTCAAGTATTGCATCTGGTCGATACCAGTCCGCAAACATAAATCCTACCTCTGCGGCACTAGTGCCATCTGCTGGCAATCCAGAAAGCAGGAAACACAGCAAATTGAGCCAGTTTCGGGTAAAAGGATCTTTAACAACGCCATCCATAATCCGGCTGAAGGGGCCCGTCAGCTTAATTATATTCGCCAGATGTTTTGTCAAAGATGGGATAAACGGGCCGACAGTTCTAGCTGCACCAAAATCAAAGCGTAATGCCGCCGGTGGTATGGAAGTTGCTGCACTAGCGAATGGTTCCATAACGCGCTGGAGTTCCTGCCATTCGGCTACAGCATCATGTCCCCGGAATTTCATCAGCACTTCACAAAATTGCTCCGCACCAACCGACGTATCAAAATCACCTTCTGGTACACAACAACCCCAAGTATCATAGGTTACGCATGGTAATTCCGAGCCAATTGCATCTAAGACTTGCCGCAGAGGGTTGGCAGAGGGGCTGTAAGACAGTCCAGAGTAGAGAGACGGCCCCGAGTCAAATTTAAAACCATTGCGCTCAAAAGCATGGGCAGCGCCTCCAGCAATGGAATGACTTTCACAGACTATCACATCAAAGCCATACCGTGCCAAAACAGCAGCACAACTCAAACCGCCAATACCGCTACCAATGACAACTACATCTGTAACTTGCATATATGTTTGCAACAATAAACTAAAACAGGTGGGGAAACTTGGATAATATCATTCGCTCCTCCATCCATAAACCGCTCTAATTGGTTAATATCATCACAAACAATGGACATTAAACCGCCAGTGCCGCTTTCTTCAAATTAAAGGGTTGATTCACACAGACTAATGAGAAGCTTAAACTAGTAACTGAGTTTACCCAAGCCAAAGTAAAACTTTTTACTCAGCACTGGAAATGAGAGAAGGAAGACAAAGAGAAAAATAATAACTCTTCATGACAAATGACAAATGACAAATGACCAATGACTAACTCACATGGAGAGAAGAATTTGAAAAATCAGCAATTTGGAAATTGGCAAAGCATAGTTTTAGGAATTGTATTAGCAACACTAGTGATTCTGGGACTAAATTCCTTTATCATTATTAACCCAGGACAAGCAGGAGTGATCAGCATTTTGGGTAAAGCGAGAGATGGGGCATTATTGGAAGGGATTCATGCAAAACCGCCTTTTATCTCAGTGATAGATGTGTATGATTTGACTGTGCAGAAATTTGAAGTGCCAGCAGAGAGTTCTACCAAGGATTTGCAAAATTTATCTGCGAGATTTGCGATCAACTTTCGCCTCGATCCCATCAAGGTAGTTGAAGTTAGAAGGAAACAAGGAACCTTAGCAAATATTGTATCGAAAATCATTGCACCACAGACCCAAGAAGCATTTAAAATTGCAGCCGCTAGAAGAACAGTAGAAGAAGCAATTACCAAAAGAAGTGAGTTGAAAGAAGACTTTGATGAAGCGCTAGGCGATCGCTTAGACAAATATGGGATAATTGTGTTAGATACTAGCGTAGTTGATTTAGCATTCTCACCAGAATTTGCAAGAGCTGTGGAAGAAAAACAAATTGCTGAACAACGGGCGCAAAGAGCCGTTTATGTAGCACGGGAAGCAGAACAAGAAGCACAAGCAGATGTGAATCGCGCTAAAGGTAGGGCAGAAGCTCAAAGACTCTTAGCAGAGACACTTAAAGCTCAAGGAGGACAGTTAGTTCTGCAAAAAGAAGCAATTGAAGCTTGGAAGAGTGGGGGCGCTCAGATGCCCAAAGTCCTCGTTATGGGTGGTGATTCAAAAAGCGGCGTTCCCTTCATATACAACCTTGGGAATGTTCAAAATCAACCTTAATTCGAGTAAATAATATTTAGTAAGTTGGGCTAGTACAAGTTGGCGGAAATAAACCTACCATTTCATTACACCAATAAAGCCCAAAATTAAAGCTTTTTGAATGCGTGAATGCGTGACTTACGCCTTGCGGCACTAGTCCCAACTTCAACACAACAGAAAAACCAACAAGACAATAATCGAAGTTTATGTCAACCCCCAATCCTCAGAATCTCACCGCCGAAGAAGCGAAAAAATTACTGAATAAATTCAACTGTCTAGACATTGCGCCTGTCCTCAAGCCATCAGAAAAATTAGTAATTCGTAGTGCCTTAATTTTGATCGCTAAACTTGCTGATTATCAAATTTTAGGAATTTGTGCTGATACGGCAGAAGAAGGAATACTTGCCATGAAGACTTATTCTCTGGCTTTGGGTTATGAAGCACCAGACAATTTACTTACACCCGAAGGCCCAGTTTATATCAAATTAAATGGTAAAAATGGCTTGTGTTATCTCGATTCTTATGCCGGACATCATCGTGGCGTATTAGTGTCTTGTCAGTCTTACGACGAAGACGGAATCAACGAAATGTATGGACATCTCCCCTTGGATTTATTTGTATAGAATTTGGCTAATGTAGGTAGGGTATGTGCCTTACCTACTAACTAATAATCAATGAAACACTACTAAATCTTATGAGTATTATTACACTACAATCAGTAAAAAAAGACTTTGGCATTAAGGAAATTTTAAAAGATGCCAGCTTTAGCCTTGATGCTACCGATAAAGTTGGCTTAATTGGTACTAACGGTTCTGGCAAATCAACCCTATTAAAAATGATCGCCGGGTTAGAATCGATTGATAGCGGTCAGATTTTAGTCAACTCTGGTTCTAGAATTATCTACTTACCCCAGTTGCCAGATTTAGATGAGAATCACACAGTTTTAGAACAAGTTTTCGCCGACAGTGGCGAACACATGGCTTTGGTACGTGAGTATGAAGAACTCTCAGATAAATTGGCTCACTATCCAGATGATAGCCAACTGATGTCTCGCCTTTCTGTGGTGATGCAACGGATGGATACAAATGGTGCTTGGGAATTAGAAACCAACGCTAAAATCATCCTCACCAAATTAGGAATTTCTGACTTTGATGCCAAGATAGGCACTTTATCTGGAGGCTATCGCAAGCGTATTGCTTTAGCATCAGCCTTGCTAGCAGAACCAGATGTTTTGCTCATGGATGAGCCGACAAACCATCTTGATGCTCTTTCTGTAGAGTGGTTACAAAGTTACTTAAATCGCTATCGTGGCGCACTTTTTCTTATCACCCACGATCGCTACTTTCTAGATCGCGTTACCAACCGGATTATTGAAATCGACCGAGGCGACATTTACACCTATACAGGTAACTATTCATATTACCTCGAAAAGAAAGCTTTAGCTGAAGATTCTGCCGTCAGCAGTCAACGTAAACACCAAGGCTTGTTGCGCCGCGAGTTGGAATGGCTCAAAAAAGGGCCAAAAGCTAGAAGTACCAAACAAAAAGCTAGAATTGACCGCGCTCATGCTCTGCGGGATACTGAATTTAAACAAGTTCAGGGTAAAGTTGATATTTCTACAGTTGGTCGTCGCATTGGCAAAAAGGTTATTGAATTAAATAACGTTTCCAAAGCTTATGATGGACGGACTCTGATTAATAATTTCACCTACGAATTTAGTCCCGAAGACCGCATTGGCATCATCGGCGCTAATGGTGCTGGTAAATCCACTTTAATGGATATTATTACTGGTCAAATTCAGCCAGATTCAGGTGTTGCAGAAATTGGTACTACAATTCACATCGGTTATTTTGACCAGCATTCTGAAGAATTGCTCACAGCTTTAAACGAAAATCAGCGCGTGATTGACTACATTAAAGAAGAAGGAGAGTTTATCAAAATTACCGATGGTACTCAAATTACTGCTTCCCAAATGTTGGAGCGGTTTTTGTTTCCTGGTAATCAACAGTATGCCCCAATTAATAAACTTTCGGGTGGTGAAAAACGCCGTTTATTTCTGTTGCGGGTTTTGATGGGTGCGCCTAATGTCTTGATTTTAGATGAACCGACAAACGATTTAGATGTTCAGACATTGGCAGTATTAGAGGATTATTTAGAGGATTTTGTCGGGTGTGTAATTGTAGTTTCTCACGATCGCTACTTTCTCGATCGCACCATCGACACAGTATTTTCCTTTGAGGAAGGCGGTAATCTTCGGCTATATCCAGGTAATTACTCGATTTATCTGGACTATAAGAAGGCTGAAGAGGCGCAGCAACAAGCTGCTAACGCTAAGGAGAAGCCTAAAAATGTCGAAGTCCAAAATGGTGCGGCTTCACCCAAGGATGGCGAGAATACCAAGCGGCGGAGATTATCCAATTGGGAGAAAAAAGAATTTGAGCAGTTGGAAGGTAAAATTGCCGAGTTAGAGGCCCAGAAAGAAGAAACCGAGAAAAAACTAGGGAATGTCTCACCGGGGAATTATAGCGAAGTGCAGAAATTGTACGATCGTGTGGAAAAGCTCAAGCACGCGATCGATGTGGCGACTGAACGCTGGTTAGAATTGGCGGAGATGGAGTAAATACCTGGCGATTAGAAATCGCGGCTATACAGACTTGTGTTGAGCGCAGTCGGAATACAAAACCCACCTCCGTGGGTTTAAAACCCTTGATTTTTGTTAGTCCGCGTAGGCGGGCTTCTCTGCGATATGTTATGCGTAGCTTGCTTCTGGCTTCGCGCAGTATACCGTAAGAAAGGACGTTTGTATAGTAGCCGGAACTTTTATTCGCCCGGTGCTATGCTTGTCAAACAACCTCTTAAACATCGCCTTTTTACACTTACTCAACCCAGTTCTCTAATAACAACGTAGGAATGCGAGAAAATTCTCGGACATTATTGGTGACTAGGGTAACTCCTAAACTTAGAGCATGAGCGGCGATGAGCATATCCATTGCACCAATGATGAGTCCTCTAATTTCGAGATCACTTCTAATGCTGCCGTAAATCGTTGCAGATGCTTGATTGAATTCAACAATTTCTAGAGGTAGCAAAAATTGTAGCAACGCGGTGCGGTTTTTCTCTTGCTGTTGGCTTTTGGCTACTCCATATTCAAGTTCAGCAACAGTGATTGAGGAGATACCCACATCAGAAATGCTAAGGGTTTTAAATTTATCTACCACTTTTTGAGGTTTTTGCTTGATGAGGTAAATGCAGATATTGGTATCAAGCAGGTATCGCATTTACAAACTCTCTCTAGTGTCGATGAGTGGCTGATCTCTAGTAGTCATGAAATCATCGGAAAAATTGTCTAGACTTTCAATGAGAGATTGCCAGGGGTTATCTTTGGCAATGAGAACAATAGCGTTACCAATTTTTTTGATATAGACTTCTGTGCCAGTAAGTTGAAAATCTTCGGGCAAAATAACAACTTGATGAGTGCCATCAGTGCTGAGTTTGGCGGTGTCCATTATCTTACTTTTTTCTGTTGTACTTGCTCATCGTTAAACTATAACGCTTCCCATTGGATGTTATATACTACAATCCAGTAAAAATATCCCTAGCTCTAGTACCGTAAAGCGGAAGGGGCTGACTGATCAGTAGATTGTCGCTAATGATATTGTAAAAATAACCAGCATCGCCAAACATTATTAAACAATTCATTAATGAACAGCATCTTTACCCCCGAAGAAATTACTGCCCTCTCTGCCGAAATTGACCGCCAGTTAACTGAACTGCGCGATGCCCCAGATTCAGAGCAAAAACAAGGAGAGGATAAAATTTCAGATGAAAAATTGCTGGTAAAACAAACCGCAGCAATTACAAATCTTACACAAGAAAATTCTAAGAGTTTTTTGCAGAAATTTGGACGAGCTGCTAAAAGTGATTTATGCCAAGAAGGGGGAATGCTGAATCAGCAGTGGAAGAAATGGGGCGATTTGGATAATAAAGATGCAGTGGAACGCTTGGGTGCAGTGTTGGTAACAATGGGTTTTTCGGGAGATGTGCTGTCTCCTTTAGCTGTCGCTGTGACGGTGATTGTTATTCATATTGGGTTGAAAGCTTTTTGTGAAGATTATTCTTCGGAAGTGGATAATAAATGAATTTTGCATCACGCAAAGAAGCAGCGAAAAGTCGAGCCAGTGCGTTCCCAATACGGTTCGGTTAACGTTTTAGTATTTTGAGATCCCCCCAACCCCCCTTAAAAAGGGGGGCTTATAATAATTCTCTTTTACCCCCTTTTTAAGGGGGTCGCCGCAGGCGGGGGGATCTTAACGGTGCGTTGCGCTGCGCGACAACACACCCTACATTTACTTCCGACTTCCGACTTCCGACTTCCAACTTGTTTAATATCACTCTGCCAACAACGCTGCAAGGGATTGAGGGTCAGCAATACCCCGCAGGATAGGGGAGATAATCATAAACTCTCCCGAATTTAACGGCTCGCACAGTATATTCTCATCTCGCTCGCCGGCTAAGATGCGACGGATGGCAGCAAGGAGATTTGGCAAATCTTCTGCAAAATTTTTCATTTTAATTTCTAGCTGTTCCCTGATTTCTGCATTATCCACAGCAGCTACCACCAGTGCAATCAACGGCTCATATTTCCGCAACTCATACTGTGTCCCCGCGAACGCCGCTTTTGCTTGCCTTGCTTGGCGACGATATTCTTTAGCTTGGGTGGTGTCGCTTTGCTTGTCGGCAATAGCTGCCAAGAGGTCATAGGTTTTCCAAATCTCAGCCGCAGCCGGGTCTAAGGTTTTGCGGATGGCTAATGCTTCTTCTACCAATTGTCGGGCTTCGCTGAGGCGGTGGGGTTGTTCTTGTAGTGTGAGAGCGAGGTTATTTAATACTAGAGATGCATTTGCTTGGTTTTCTAATTGTTGATCTTGCTCTAAAGCCTTACGAAACCAAGCCTCCGCCTCTCCCAGGTTGCCAACAGAGAAATTGAGGGTGCCTAATTGAAACCAAGTACTTGCTGCACCTGCCAGATCTCCTAGAGATTCATTAATTTGTGCTGATATTCGGTAGGCATCTTCCGCAGCGTCCCACTGCTTGCCTTCTCCGTACACCATACCCAGTTGATACCAAACCGTGGCTTCTGATGCTGGTTCGTTGAGTTGATGGAAAGTAGTCAGTGCTTCAAGGAAACGCTGTTCTGCTTCTGGGAGGTTGCCTTGCAGCATAGCTAGAGTGCCGAGTTGAATATTTGATACCGCAGCCCCACGAAGGCCGCCAAGTTCTGTGTAAATAGCTAATCCTGCTTCATAAGCAATGCGTGCCCCACCATAATCTCCCATATCTCTCAGCACATCTGCCAAGTCAGTCTGCAACGTTCCCATCAGGTTCTTGACATCATTAGACTGTTCCAACTGCTGCGCCACTGCCAATCCCTGACGGTAGATTTCTGCTGCTTGTGCTGTTTGTCTTTGGCCTTGAAAGCACCGCCCCAGCATAACTAAAGTAGCACAGCGGTTATAACTTGGTTGCTCGCCCAACTCTGCCACTATCTCACTAAACACCTGCGCTGCTTCTTGATAGCGACCTAAATTGAATAATTGCTCGCCTGAACTCTGACGGCTGAGATACCATGTATCGGAACCTACCTCCCCAGTCAACTGAGCAATCCGTTGATTTAGTCTAGTGCGATCGCGGTTAAGTCCAAAGATACCAAGAAATCTGTTTACATTGCCAACAAACTCTACAGCCCATTCTGCACCTGCATTCAACGCGCCATCAACTGCATAAAGTAAATTCGGTAATTCCCGTTCGGCAATGAGACGAACTTCACGAGGATGTTTGCTATCTTCAATGTACAAATAGCTAGAAACTTGATAATACCACTCTTGATAACGGGTAAGCAGTTCTGTCTGTGCTTCTGGGGATAAGCGCGGCCACAGGGCAGGGGCTAAGGTGGGGTGAAATTTGAGAAAAAGCCCATCAACTTGAATTAAACCAGTGGCTTCTAATGCTGGGCGCAAAGTTTGCCACTGTGACTCAGAAATTTCTGTAATCCCCAGCAAGTAAGCTTCAAACGCCCCGCCCTGAAACACGCCTAAACGAGGCAACAACTGCATCGCCTCAGCATCCAACCGTTCTAAAGATAAATTCAACGATGCCAATAGGGGATTATCTGGTGTTTGGGCAATCAAAGCTTCTAAGCGTTGTCCCAACTCTGCCGGACGGCGACTTTCCAACTGTTTCGCTAACAAACCAATGGACAGGGGATGAAAATCCACCAATTTAAATAATTCCAACAACACTTCGCGTTTAGGTGGGTCAAATTTGGGTGCTAGCGTCAGTTTAATCAAACTCTGGAAATACGCTAGGGCATCTTCTTGTCCCAAACCTCGCAAAGATAAGGAGATATGTTTGCGACTGCCTTGTGTGGGATAATCGGGATGGTGAAAATCTGGTGTGCGCGTGGTGAGTAATACCCGACATTCCCCAACCTCAGACCACTGTTTCGCCACGGTTAACAGTTCCCCTAGAGGTTCCGCTTGCAAGGCTTCTAAGTTATCTAAAATCAGCAATGTGGCTTGCTTACGCAACGCCTGAGTTGCCGCCGCCCCATCAATTAAACTCTGTTCTAACACTGTCCCCAGGGTGCTAACTGCCCAGCCTAAAGCATCCACTCCCTGAAAAGCAGCATAATCAACAAAACAAACTTTCTCAAACATCCCCGTGCGGTGTAACCAGCGTCCTGCTTCCTGGACAAGATAGGTTTTTCCCTGTCCACCAAAACCCGATACTGTGAGGCGGCGCGTTCCCTGCACAAACCATCTTTCTATCTGCCATAATTCCCGGCTACGACCGAAGAATCCAGCTTCTTGTAAATCCGGCAAGTTTCCCCATTTTGGTGACTCGCCGCTTTCTTGGTTGTTTAAGTCTTGCTGCAATAATGGCGTATCCCCAGTCGCTTGATACAAGGCAGGTAAAAACCAATCTTGCAATTTTAACTGCACCCGGTTCTCACCCCGTTGCCGTTCTCCCCGTTGCTGGTTGAGATACAAGTCTCGCCGCGCATTAGGTTGAGTCGATGGGGAGTATTATCTCCCGCACCTCTCAGTTAAATCTGGGCGTGCGACTTTCACCGCACCCAGCTTCCGATGTTCTTAGCTTGCGCCTTTGCTCATGTGTTTGTAATCGTGACAAC
>NZ_JAIVFX010000052.1 GCF_020829625.1 Nostoc sp. XA010
GGGAAGACATGGTAGCCGAAGCCAGAGCAGAACTTGCTGATGAAAAAGAAACCCCCGTGTTTGAAGCGTCTGCCACCAATGGCGATAATGTCACCGATAATGGTGTGTAATTTCATCTGCCCATTAGCAAGTTAAAATATCCCGATATGGGACTTCCAATAAAAAAAAGATCAAATTAATAGGGTGCGTTACGGCGTTCTACATGATGCACCCTACGAAAATCGAATAATTTATTTTTTGGAAGTCCTTAATGCAAAAATTAAATAATAAGCCCTCTCACAACAAAAAACCACCATAATACAAGTCAAAAAGGCAGTTTTATGTTGACTAATGGTTATAGCACTTACAGTAAAATGCCGGAAATTATAGATAAAGCCAACTTCCATACACCACCAAAACCGATATCTACAAAAGTTGTAAGTTCAACCCCCGGAAGATTGCGGTTAAGAGTGGCTTATTCTCATCGTCAATCAGAAAAGATGCAAGGCATCGGCAAAGCTTTGTCAGCAAATTCTCACATTACTCAAGTTAAGACAAATGTCCATCATGGCAGTATTGTTATCAATCACGATAGTCAAGATGGCAGTCTGGAAAATGTGCTAGCAACACTTAAAAATTTAGGAATAGTTTTTGCTGATGTTACCAAGGGTAACACCGAGGCGGCAGCAGGAGTATCATCTGCGGTTGTTGACTTAAACCAGCGCGTCAAACAGTCAACAGATGGTGCTTTTGATCTGCGGATTCTTTTTCCTTTGGGATTAGCTAGTCTTTCGGTACGGCAATTACTTAATAAAGGGTTGCAGTTAGAAGTTATTCCTTGGTATGTTTTAGCATGGTATGCTTTTGATAGCTTTATTAAATTGCACGGAACTAGCCAAAAACAATCAACCAACGACTAATCAAACCAGTAAAAAGCTTAATTAATCTGCCAAGTTTTGATGGTTATCACCAGAACTACCACTAGCAATAAATTGGCCATTAAAACTGTTTACGATGCTGTTAAATGTTTTTGAAGTTCCCTTTGCCTACTGCTCTCTTTAACCTTTTTTCTCTTAATTATTAACAAAAGAGAATGTTAAAATAACTTAATCAAATAGATACAGTCCACAACTAGATTCACTACTAAAATAAAGTCAATGCACTTCAATAAAATGCTCTTGCTATAAGAACAAGCCATAAATTTATAAGCTTGGTTGCCTTTTTTGTTTTTTGAAATTAAAAAATAGTACTATGAGTTCTATAAAACCGTCTAATTCTGACAAAAGTGCTAGCTTTAACCTGCTACCACCAAAAAAAGTAGCTAAAAACGTAGGTAAGAAAACAGCGCCATCCCAAAAGATATTTTATAGCATTGTCCATACAACTCCTGGACGTATTCGTTTTCGTATTCCTCTGCTAGCTAGAGATACTGAGTATGGTGATCAGCTCAGATTAGCGATAGAATCCGATCCTAGAGTTACAAATTTCCGTGCTAACCCGAAAGCTGCATCTATTGTCATCAATTATAAAGTAGGTGTAATTTCAGATAATCAAATGCGCGAGCATCTGGTCAACCTGATTCAAATTGCCCAAGATGTAGTTGTGCCAAAAGAGGTAATGACAAAATCAATCGTGGGGACTATCTTTGATGCTCTAATCAACTTAATTGATAGTACACGCAAGATCAACCAAGCACGTAATGTTATTGTACATCGAAGAGTTAGGACAGACGTTTGGGAACAGATACTTTCTACCTCAAGAAGCATACTTAAGAGACTAAAATCTGTCACCATGTTTATCTTACCTAACAAGCGATGGCGATTACGTGGCAATGGCAAAGTGAACTCCCAGCCTTTGAAACTGAAATCTGCCAGCGAACCTGAACTTGTGTAGTTACTAATATGGTAGCTATTAAAATGATTCCTAGTTAATAGTAAGTGGCCCGGAAATAACTGGAATTCCCGATAAGTCATGAAAATCTATATTCTTTAGTCTTCAATCAATGTCTGGATTTGGAAATTTAAAACAAAGTGCTACTTACAAAGATAATCAAGCGAAGAATTGAAAAATTAGGTGATTACGATTCCCAAAGGGGAATTTTAATACTATAAATAGTAAATGTAAAAGCAATGTGAAAAAGCTAAGTCTAGATTTGTACTAAGGAGATTTTTTTGAATATGGATAACGACAATCAAATAGACAAAAATAATTTTCTCTACCAGCGCTATCGATATCTGGGAAAGTACACGCCTCAAAATCTTTTATTCAATGCTAATCTTCAAGAATTTTCTGAACGTGTATGTTATCTCTCTAATCTACAGACTTCGGGGAAAATTTCTTCGCAAAAATGCTATGAGGAAATTGAGTTACTCTGGCAGCAGTTAACACAGAGCTTTAAGGCGCTAATAAGTGATGAGTTTGACATAACTGAATAATTGTTACACTTGATTACTCCTGGTTTGCTAGTATTTTTTTAAATAATTTGTTTTAGGTACTGAAACATACACAACAAAATTTGCATAGTCCTGGGCTAACTCTGAGGAATTGTCCATCTTGTCAACGCTGTATACACAATGATATATTTGCTGTGTACACTGTTGACAGATTGGAGAGATATGGGGAAAAAAAGCAAGGAATCGCCTATTGTAAGCTTCCGTGTGTCACATTCTGTTGTCGAAAAGTTAATTACAGAAGGCAGATTGAAGCCTAGCCATATAAAGTCAGAGTTATCCAACTTAATCAAAAATGACTGGTTAGCCTCTGTTGATGCTGGTGTAGAACCAACCGTGAGTGTAAATACTGTTTATGAGCAACTAGCAAAAATAGATAGAGTTCTAGAAATACTTGAGGACAATAAGCCGAATGGCGTTGTTGATACCAATGTAAACAGTGTTGATAAAATTAGCTTTCCTCCAAGCTCCGACTCAATCTCGCCAGATAATCAGCTTGTAGAGATTGCCAACAGTAATGTACATCCCGTAGAGGAAATAAATGGGGATAATAAACCGAATGGCGTTGTTGATGAAAACAGTATTGAGTCATTGAATTTGAAAAGAAATACTTATAGGGCGCTTCTCGATGCACAAGTTAACACAATAGAAGATTTAAATAAATATGGTGTCACAGGCTTGCGAACGCTGAAAAATTTGGGAAATAAATCTGTATCTCAGATAGTTGAAGCATTGCTCTTGCGAGGGATTGAGTTACCAGAGTTACCAGAGTTACCAGACCCGGAACACACGCCTTCTCTGTGAGCAGTAATTCCGAAAGCTACGCGCTAGGACTTAATGAGCCGTTTTCAATATCCCAGTGTCAAAAAGGTTGTAGTCTGTGGGCGGTGATGTCGGGATAAGCATAGTTAGACGACATCACCTCAAAGATATCTGAAGGAAAACAACTAGCCAGCATAAAGCGCGATCGCCTTTTATACCCTGGTGACAGCTTGCGTAACTTTACCCCATTTAAGAACTCGTGGCTCGGAGTCGGACTTACTCGGAGTGGAGAAAAGCGGGATGCAGGATCTAATTGGCTCAACCAGTAATGTTCATACACGGTTTTGTAGCCGAGTCAGGGGGTGACTTCCTGGCTAAGGCATCCAGTTATAGTTATCCGCCGAAAATTCTACTCGTTTTGAAAAATCCGATTTGAGTTGGTAATTTCTTTTTATGTAATTAAGTTGCGATTTTTGGCGGAACTAGAGTTTACAAACCACCAGATATCCTTTGCCGATGCCAAGATAGGGCGATCGCATCTGGTACTTGCCGGAGTAAGTTTGTATATAGGCTTTGCCTGATAAGGCAACATTTAGGGAATTATATGGAATTTAACAAAGAGTTCGAGAATATACTTGATATCCCTGAAAACTCTATTACTTTACCTGAAAATTTTGATTATGAAATAGCTGAGTATATTGCTGAAATGGCACTAAAATCTAAAGAAATTGCACAAAAAGACTCTTCATATAATGGTTTTGGTCTTTTATTTAGAGAAAATAATATAGATTCAAAACAATATAAAAAATTAAGGGAAGATTTAATTCAGAATATAGAAAATATACTACGTGATTACTATCTTAACAAAACACGCGGATATCTAACGCCTAAAGATGAATAGCAGTAAACATGATTACTCGCATAAGACAGTAGATTTCAGAATTGCCTCAGTTTCTTCTATTGGATTAAGGTCTTCCCATTGTACAGGACGGCCGCATCATATCAATAAGCAAACTCTATTCTCAATAGAGTTAAAGCCAATATCATAACTTTTACTTATTGCGAAAATTTTAGGCGTTGGCGTAGCCCGCCGCAGGCGAGGATATTTGAAAAGTCTTTTTTTACTCCACTGCCAACTTTTCAAACATCCTCTAATTGTTTTACCTGAACTAATGTTGCGAATTTTGGCTATGCTTGAGTGCAGAAAATGCTCCTACAATTCCCAAAATTAGCAAACTGACTGTTGAACTTGTTTCAGGAATAGCTTGCACCTGATCAAGAAGCAGCCCTGAAATTATTGTTGGTTCACCTACATCTACAACCCCAACACCTAAAGTATATTCTCCATCAGTTGGTAGAGTAAAAGAAAAAGTTTTAAATCCGGTCTCTTCAAAAAAGTTGGAATCAGAATCTCTAGCCAAAAAATCTGTAGTGGTATCTGCTAATTTGAAAAATAAGTTTTGATAACTATTACTCACAGTTGCAAAAGCAAAATCATTAAAATCAGGATTTCTATTATTGCTAACTGATTCATCGGTGAGGAAGTTCCAAGCAAAAGATAAGGTTTCTCCTGCTTGTGCTGTGAATGTCTGTTTGATAGCAGAACCCTCAATTGCATCTGCTAGAAAGCCCTCTCCAAAAAAGGATGATACATCTAAAAAATTCTCTAATGAGTTCTCAGCAATGCCTGTGATATAGACAGCAGGAGAGGCATTTCCTCCTAAAACTTCTCTACCATTTTCGTCAACATCAACCACTTCATCATAAGCAGTTGATAGAAAAGCTTGAGAATTACCTTCTACTGTTCCGCTTCCGAAAGCTGAAGTCTCTACTCTGTAATCACCTAGTGTTTGCCAATTGTCAAAGCTATTTTCAAAACCACCGTTGATGATTGCAGCTAGAGCAGCATTAGGTAGAGTGAAAATTGCAAAGATACTAACAATAGAAAAAATAATCCTATTCATTATTTGCTCCTAATTTTCCGCTTCAACTTTCAATACTGTATTTACTGCAAAATCTATTTATACATTTCTCTATAACTCAAATTAGAATTCAGAAGGTTAACAAGATTTTAAGCAAACATTAAAAACAAGAAATTATCCAATAAACATCCTTAAGATATAAATATTTTTACTTCTTGCGATTGATGTTATTAGTAAAGGTATACCTACATATTTATAAAAGTTAATTAATATTATTTATGCCGAATAGTTAATTAAAAATTTAAAAAGAGTTAGTGATGTTCCTGATAAAAAATAGTAATTGTTGTATTTGCATCTATTTTTTATCAATTTCCTGAAAACCTGAGTGGCTAGATACAGCCAATAGTTGAAACATCTAATAATGATAAAAATGTTTCTTGTTGGCTATTAATCATTGTTAGAGAAGGAACGGCAAAAATTTTAGGCTAATGATTTTAGTTATTCCTAATAAGAGGTAAAATAATGACTAAATTTTCACGTAGACAGTTACTGGCTTTTTTTGGTGCAAGCGCTGGTGCAACTGTCCTAGCTCCGGCTTTTGGGGAAAAACTTTTGAGCGGTAATGCTGCTAATGCGGTTCAACCCTTAAAATTTACCCCAATTCGCTTGCCCCATCCTTTACCGATTTACACACAACAAACAAGCTACTTAGCAACAGGAATTGGGCAAGGAAATGTATTAAAACCCTCTGCTAATGCCCAGTTAAGTAGCTATAGCATAATAGATGATGTTGTGGTTCCACCGGAATACGAACGGTATGTGATTGTGAGTTGGGGTGATCGCGTCTTTCCAAATCAAGAAGATTACTTTGGTTACAATAGCGACTACACCAGCTTTATTCCCATTGATGGGAGAAGCCCCAATGATGGCTACCTTTGGAACAACCACGAATACATCTCCTACCCATTTTCTACAACTGTACCTGGCTTCTTAACTGATAGCGGTTTAGGAGGATTCCCCACATCTTACCCCCTAATTATTGGTCGAAATTTACCAGAAGACAGAACTAATATCGAAGTCTTAGGTGAATTCATGTATAATATCGGCGGCTCTGTTGTGCGGATTGCCCGCCCAAACCGCAGTGGACGCTTTGCTGTAGTGCGTGACCCGAATAACCGCCGTATCCACGGGCTTTCTGGTTTAGGAATTAATCGCGATCGCACTGATAATTATAAAAACATCACATCTTGGGGTGGCAGAAGTTACCAGCGAGGAGACAACAATTATCTAATTGGTACTGGGCCAAGTGCGACAGAAGTTTTCCCCCTCAGTTCTGATGGACTAGGTAACAAAATCATCGGCACCGGATTTAACTGTTCTGGCGGTACAACTCCTTGGGGAACTGTTTTGTCAGCTGAAGAAAACTTTCAAGCCAGTCCAAGTTCTTTTGTAGGAGTTCAGGAACTTGTCAAGCCCAATGGCACACAAACAAGCTACATCCAAGGCACAACAGGCGCTACATTTGGCTTAGTTGGCGAAAAATACGGCTGGATGGTAGAAATCGATCCATCAAATCAAAGTTTCCGCCCACGCAAACATACTGCTTTAGGTCGCTTCCGTCATGAAAATATTGCTGTGCGTGCGAAAGCTGGGAAACCATTAGTGGGTTATATGGGAGATGATCGGCGCGGGGGACACACTTGGAAGTTTGTCAGTTCTGGTACAGTTACAAATCCCACTGATAAAAATAATAGTCGCTTATTTGAAAGCGGCACTCTATATGTCGCCCGTTACAATCCCAACGGTACAGGGCAATGGATTCCTCTCAAACTAAATACGCCGACAAATCCAATTCCACCATCAACTCTCGCTTCTGTAGAAATTGCCGCATTGGGACAGGCTTCTAATAACGGTAATACTCGGTTACCTAAACGCAGTGGGATTTTAGGACAAACTGAAAATGGTGGATCAATTGTTGTCACGATAAAAACAGCTACTGATTCAGGCGGAACTATTAACTCTTATGGTGAGACTGAAGCTTTACCTGCTTACAAGGGTAAGAAGTTGTCAGATTTCTACACGAGCCAGGGTGCAGTGTTGGTAGATGCTTTTTTAGCTGCTAATCTCATCGGCGGAACTCCAACTGCTCGTCCTGAAGATTTGGAAATCAATCCGAGAAATCCTAACGAAGTCTTTATCGCTTACACAGACGGTGCGCCATCAGGAGATGGTTATCCTGATTCACGGATATTTGTAGTTTCTAAATACAGTGCGAAAGTCAACGCTGCTCAACCTTCAGGGGAACTTTTTAAAATTATCGAAGATAGTGCTGATGGTACAGGTGCAACCTTCCGTTGGCAGCGATTTGCTAAGGGTGGTGAAGCGGGAGCAGAACCCGGAGATGGCTTTGCTAATGTAGATAACTTAGCATTTGATAGCCAAGGTAACATTTGGGGTGTCACTGATATGTCTACTGAAGCGCACAATGGTTTCACCACAGGCGCTAACCCAGAAGTATTACGGATAGATCATCGGGTAGTAGGTTCTAACTCACCCAGCGCGGATGATTCTAATTTTAATGTTAGAACTTCTAACCTGATTGGGGTTTTTGGCAATAACTTTCTTTTCTTCATTCCCACCAGTGGCCCTGATGCTGGGGAAGTTGTACCTTTTGCTTATGGGCCACCACGCTGTGAGTTGACCGGGCCTACTTTCGTTGGCGATACATTGATTATTTCAGTGCAGCATCCTGGTGAAGAAGTTCCATTTACCCCTCAGCAAACTCTCAGCCGAGATATTGAGATTTTGAACTTGGATGGCACTTTGTTTACTCAAAAACGCAGTGTGCCTCGTGGTAGCAATTGGCCCAGTAATATTGAGGGGAATTCTGACGGGCCACCGCGTCCAAGTGTGATTGGGATTCGACGTAAACAATCAAGCGGTCGCTTTGTTTAAAAGTTAACCCTGTTTTGTCACTTTTGAAAAACAATAATCGAAGCTTAATTCTGAAACTTTGATTTGATAACGCTTTAAACTTTTATTTTCTAACAGTAACTAAAGTTTGTAGCCAAAAACTGAAAAGTCGATCTCTCAAAGACTTTCAGGCATTAGCTTCTCCCAAAGTGACAGAACAGGAATAGCGTGCAGCTAAAATGATTGCTGCTTGACGGTGCTTATCTACTAATGCAGAAGGCGTAGATCAAGATTCAGTTGCATTTGTAGTAAAAATGCGTGTACAAGTCAGAGCAATAAGATATTTGAGTGTAAGGGTCGATTAAGATTGACGGCTCTAGTACAGTATTTCCGATTTCAAAGGTGATGGCAGAAGCATTCCAGAAGTTAAATCCTGGTGTGCAATTCACAGTAGGAGTGTCAGGAACAGGCGGGGGATTTAAAAAATTCTGTGCCAATGAAACTGATATTAGTGGCGCATCTCGCCCGATCAATGCTGAAGAAATGCAGCTTTGTAAGCAAAATAATGTAGAGTTTGTTGAGCTACCCATTGCCTTTGATGGGCTGGCAGTTGTGGTCAACTCCCAAAACAATTTTGCCAACTGCTTGAAATTGGATGAATTGAAAAAGATGTGGGAGCCAGCCGCCCAAGGCAAAGTAACGAATTGGAACCAAATTAGTTCTACCTTTCCCAATCAACCCTTAAGTCTTTATGGGCCTGGCACTGAGTCTGGTACTTATGACTATTTCACACTTGCAGTTGTAGGTGAGGAAGGAAAAAGCCGCAGTGACTATTCTAAGAGCAAAACTGACACAGCTTTGGTGGAAGGAATTGCGGCTAATCCTAATGGATTAGGCTATTTTGGCTATGCCTACTACTTAGCAAATCGAGACAAACTGAAACTTGTGGCTGTTGATAGCGGTAGTGGTTGTCTACAGCCCAGTCCTCAAACGATCGCCGATTCTCGTTACCAACCCCTTGCTCGCCCCGTATTTATTTACGTTAAGAAATCGGCTGCAAAACGTCCTGAAGTTAAAGCTTTCAGCAATTTCTATCTTTCACCACAAAACGCCAATTTAACCCTCCAAGTTGGTGATGTACCCCTACCCAGCATCGCCTTACAAGCAGCCAGTGGTCGCTTGGATAGGGGTGAGACGGGGACTAAATTTGGCGGTAGAGGTTCTGTGATTGGCGTGAAACAAGAAGCTCTCAATTAGAGTGGAAAGGGCAATTTAGCTAACCTGATAGGTTAAGCTTTAACCTTTTTGTCTAATTTTCTTCATGAGCCAGCCAATGCTGCAAGCAATGAAACTGCCACCTAAGATTGTAGGCTCAGGAACTTGCCTATAAGTAACTTTACCTGAGCTAATTTGGATATTCTCGGCAGAAGTAATTGCAAAATCATATCCATTAATTTCGTATGTGATAGAGCTTGAAGAATTAGCTTTATCGGGGAGGACATATTGCAATCCAACAGATTCGATACCTGTTAAGAATGTGGTTGGAAATACAATGGGATATCCTGGATATCCAGTATCATCCTTTTCGGTGTAAATGTTAGGGTCGTTGTCGAATTGAAAATTTAGTGAGTTAACTATTGCTACCGGAATATTATCCTCACTAAAAGTTGAGTCATCGTAGCTAAAGAAACCTTCTCCTTTAGTTATAGAACTATCGACCGTGAAAGCGTAATTAATCAGTGCGGCAGATACTGATTTAGCTCCCACAATAGCAAAAATTAAGGCACAACTAGTAGCAAGCGTTAATTGCGAGACTAATTTCATATTAATTTCCCTCAAAATAAATTTCTGCAAGTAATTCTCATGAAAACTATGTAAATAGGCTTGATATAATTCCTAATTCTCTATGCTCTCCTAGCTCCTTTTTCAAGAAGCTAGGGAAAATCAAACCTGAATTTGATTAGTTTTAGTTTGCTTGAGCAGAGAGGTTATCTGTACTCAAACTCAATTTACCGAGTAGCTGCGCGCGATTTTGGCGAAGGTCGGCATGGCTGCGCTCTGTCGGATAAGGCACTTTGTCGCCTTGAATGCCGGTCCAAAGTACACGGTTGAATTTCTCAGGATCTAACTTATCTTCAACTTCAAAGTTGAAGCCTTGGGTTGCTTGCGCCCACCACTGTTTGTTATGCAGAGAGGGAATAGCTGCTGTCTTTTCTACATTCTTGTCTTGGCAAGCTGGTACTAGTTTGGGATCTACAGGATCAGCGCACAAGTTACCTGGAACGACAGCTTTATAGGAGTTAAAGTTTGGTTCTCTAGTGAATGCATCTGACATTGGTTTGGCATTGGCATCATTGATTCCTAAATAACCAATGTTCAGTAAATCTTCCATTGTCCGCACTAGGCTAACAGTGTTGTAGTTAGTGCTGACTAAGACCTTTCGCTTAGTGTAAGGCGAAATAATATAGACTACTGAGCGATGACTGTCAACATGGTCAGGGCCGTCTTGGGAATCATCTTCTACAATAACGATCGCAGTGTCTTTCCACAGAGGAGACTTAGAGATTTTTTCCACTAGCAAGCCAACAGCATAATCATTATCAGCCATTTGCAGTGGGACAGTATTCAAACCAGCTACGGCGTTACCGAAATCACCAAAGTGGTCGTGAGGTAAACGTACTAGTGACAAGTTGGGCAATTCATTCCTTGCCAGATAGCTATCAATGTCCCGCGCCCATTCATTGTATAGATAGATGTCAGCATTCTTCTGGTCGTATCCCCGGAAATAGTTGTCAGTTTTATCCAACAATACAGGTTTAGCGGCTACAGCTTGAGGAATATTATCAGCAGCAGGATTTGGAGAGATGGGGATGTAAAGCGGGTTGGTAGGATCTGGTTGTGTGGGATCTGCTTGGGTAGTACTGTAGCTGCCATCAAGGACGAAGAAACCGTAATTGCGTACAGTCTTACCAGCACGCAATGCTGCATCCCAAAGATAGCCGCCGATAGCGTTTGAATTCAGTTCACCATCGCCTGCGGGGGCATTTACATCTCGAGTTCCAGGCAAAATAGAAGATTTACCAGAGGGATCTAACACTCCCGTTACTCGTGTATTGAATTGGGAGGGATTAGAAGACGTTTGCGGTAGGGCAAGGTTGATTTTACGGTTAGTACCTTCGTAGTCGTAGGTCAAACCGTTAAACTCAGCGTTGCCATAAAGTACTGATTGAGTTTTTTCAGTATAATCAGTTGTCCTTGCATAAGTAGACCAGTTCCAGCCGACACCGCTTGACTCACCAGAATCATAGAAGTTATCAAAAGTCACAAAGTCAAGGGCTAACTTGTGATGGTTGGGTGAAATTGATTGTGGGAATAAAGTTAATGCTGGGTCGCCGTTGCCAACAGGTAAATCGCCGAGTACCTGGTCGTAGGTACGATTTTCTTTAACTACGTAGATAACGTGCTTAATTTTATCCTGTAAAAATCTCATTGTCCGGTCAGGACGGCGATTGTAGAAACCGTTGTTTCTGTCTACCTGTTCGGAAAGCGTAGCTAAAGTGCCACCTTTCGGAATTGGAATAACTGAGATTCCAGCTTTTTCTAAAGCCCAGGTATACTCATTTCTAAAAGTTGTGTTGCGTGCTAGTCCGGCTGGTGTTGTTTCGCCATTTGAAGGGTTGGGGCCAGAATTGCTCTTGGCATTGACAACGTATAGGTTTTGACCATCCTTACTAATGCTTACAGAATTGGGATACCAGCCAGTTGGGATACGTCCAATCACCCGACCAGATTGCAAGTCCACAACAGCAACAGCGTTCTCACCGCCGAGAGTCACGTAAAGCTGACGTTCATCTGAACTCAGCGCCACAGAGTTGGGATTTGCTCCTTTGTACCGATCGCTAGGTCGAGACAGATTGATAGTTTGGACAACGTTATTGGTATTTGTGTCAATGACTGAAACCGAATCACTATTACCGTTAGCTACATAAAGTCGCTTTTGGTCTGTCGATAGTTGCACCTTGTTTGGTTGGCTACCTACAGGGATACGGGTAATGCTTCCGGCAGTAATATTGACAGCAACCACCTCGTTATCGCGCTGGCTGGTAACAAAGACTTTAGCTGCCGCACCGTTTTCTGCACTTTTGATGGCTACATCAAAAGGAAATTCTCCTGTTGCTATGCGATCGCCTGGTCTAAAGAACTTAATTTCTCTGAGTACTTTACGGTTAGTAGTATCAACAATTGATATTGAGTCGTTCTCAAAATTAGCAGCTACTAAAGTTTTGCCATCTTTGCTGACATCAAGACCAGCTACAACTGCTCCTGTTGTCACAGTTTTAGCTGGTGTGTTCTTCAACAAACCACCATCGTAGCTAGGGAAGGGTGCAGTTTGTTCGGAATTGTGACCTAGCAAAATAAAGGGAGCATCTGGCAAGTACTGGTTGCCATTCGAGGCATAAGCATAAACGCGATCGTCAATGCCACCTGATACATAAAAGCGTGTGCCGTCTTTTGCCCAAGCTAGACCATTATATGTGTTGGGAATGTTAATCTGCTGCTGCTTAACCAACTTACCGTTGCTGACATCAAAGACAAAAACCCATTCAGCTTTTGAAGTTCTTGTCGCACTTGGTTTGCCAGTTAATGGGTCTAAGACCGGATAAGTGAGATCAGCACCATTTTGACTCCTGAAGTTTTTGTTATACCCACTGGTAAGCACCAGTAAAGTTTTACCATCGGGGCTGAGGGCTGTGGTTACAGCTTCGGCAGCATCAGCATTATTATCTATACGCAAACCAGTCGCCAAACGTGCAAACGTCGAGCCTGGGGCAGCTGCGGGTGTAATTACTTGACCTGTGGGTAGTAATGCTCCACCTTCAGGTAGATCACCAACACGGCTAGTAGCAAGCTGGGCCGTAACTATTTGTACACTGCTTACTACTATCACCACTGCGACCAGCAGGCTAAGTAGGAGATATCGCTTACGCTTGAAATTGAGCATTTGCTGTTTCACACATCAAAATTTCTTGCCTACGCAGCCAATACTCCTATTTACTAGTTAAGAACAGGATAAGGTGAGGTTACTTTCAGAGTAATTGGGATTGACGAATTAAAAATTTAGTAAGCTGTTACATATTTAATTTGTACATTTACCTGATGACTGATGACTGATGACTGTTAACCGTCAACAGTCAACGACCATCAAAAGTGTTTATATACTTTAGACGCGCATCAGTTTAGTACAGTACAGCATTTCATTAATTCGTAGCGAATTAAATTTGGCAATACCCTGCAATGCCAATGCATCGGCTAACAATGCTAATGCATCGGCTAACAATGCCAATGCATGGCTAACAATGCCAATGTATCGGCTAACAATGCCAATGCATCGGCTGACAATGCCAATGCATCTCTTTGCATTAAAAACGTTACGATTTTATGCAAAGCTGTACTTAGTCACTTAACCGATCGCTTCCTCTGGTTTTTGTAAATTAACTTGCCAGCGCCAAATTGCTGAGGCGATCGCCATACCCACACCCCAAGCTAAAGGCAACCAAATAATTGCCCAGTGACCACCAGGCCATTTCACATCCAATCCTGCACCCAGCCAGTAAACACCAAATCCCATCAGCAGCATTGCAGCTACAAATTTCATCGGTTTGACGGGTACTTGCTGGAGTGGCGCTCTGAATAATAAAGCAAATACCACTAAACCGAATGCCGCAAAACCAGCACCACTAATCGCTTCTAGCCATTCACCTTCGGCAGCACCCAAAGTCACAACTGCGATTGCTACTTCTACACTATCCAACAACGCACCCTTAAAGGTGGTGACAACAGCAAACCAGTTCCAGCCAGATTGATTCTCATCTTTTGCTAGTTGTTCCTCCAGGCTATCTTCCCCGCCACCTTTACGCTTTTTGGGAAGACCGGCATAATACCTAACTATAGAACGCGTCCACTTTTGCCCAAAAAGTAGTAGTAAAACTCCCGCCACAATTCTGAGAATATCTACAGGGATCAGCGTCAAACTTTTTCCTAAGACCAAAGATAGCAATAATGTCAAGGCAATGCCACCGCCTGAACCAACCAGGGCATTACGCCAACCTGCCAACCTGCCGACAACGATGACTATACCGAGAATCTCGACTAATTCAATTAAAGAGCTAGCAAAACTCGCTAGAACAATTTCCCAATTCATAATATTTTCTGTTAATTGTTGATTGTTGACTGTTGATTGTTGAACAACTTTAAATTGGCTGTGTTTGCTATTGACAGATTTACTTGTGTACCAATGGGTAAAGCTATGCTGGCTGGTGTTCGTGCATACAACTTCTTTCCAGAGGGAGTATACAAGCTATATCGATATTCATGTCCTAAAAAGAAACGTGTCTCAATCTTCATTGCACCATCACTAGTTGGGTGCAAAATAATGTCCTCTTCGCGGATCATTAAATCTCCTTTGTCTTGAAAAATCTTACTTTCCACGGCAAAACATCCAATTTCGGTTGCCCAGTAATTTCCTTGCAACTGCGCTGGCAGAAAGTTGGCTTGGGTGACAAATTCGGCTACAAAGCGAGACGCTGGCTGAGTATAAATCGCTTCTGGTGTGCCTACTTGCTCGAATTTGCCTTGCCGCATCACGGCTAATTGGTCAGCGATCGCTAGGGCTTCTTGTTGATCGTGGGTGACAAAGATACCCGATATACCTTTATTTTTGAGAATTGCTAACACTTCCTCGCGCAATTTCAGCCGCACTTGTAAGTCTAGATTGCTCAGGGGTTCATCTAATAGTAGAAGTTTCGGTTGGGGAGCTAAAGCACGGGCAAGGGCTACCCGTTGTTGTTGCCCACCAGATAATTCATGAGGATAGCGCTTTTCTATTCCTGGGAGTCTGACTAGCGTTAATAACTCTGCAACTTGTTGGCGGCGTTCGCTTTTTTTTACCGACTGCAAGCCAAAAGCAACATTCTCAGCCACAGTTAAATGTGGAAACAAAGCATAATCTTGAAACAGCATCCCAAAATGGCGTTGCTCTGGCGGCATCCAGTGACCATCACCCGCTACTAATTGTCCAGCAATTTCTACAGTTCCCGTCTGTGGCGACTCAAACCCAGCAATAATTCTAAGGAGCGTAGTTTTCCCGCACCCTGAAGGCCCCAATAACCCCAGAACATCCCCTGGTGCTAACGCTAAACTCACCCCAGCCACCGCCGGAGCATTCATTTGGGCAAATTTGAGGGTTACATTCTCCAACCGTAAAATTGCTGATGCAGCCATTGAATCATCCTTCTGTCTTAACTTAAAAGGGAGTGGGGAGCGGGGAGCAGGGGGAAATGAGGGAGATAGGGTATATCAAGGTGAGTTTTGTATTTATTACCACCTCTGAACTCGACAGTTGAGCCTTTTTACTCGACAGTTGAGCCTTTGAACTCGACAGTTGAACCTTTTTACTCGGCAGTTGAGCCTTTGAACTCGACAGTTGAGCCTTTTTACTCGGCAGTTGAGCCTTTGAACTCGACAGTTGAGCCTTTGAACTCGACAGTTGAGCCTTTGAACTCGACAGTTGAACCTTTTTACTCGACAGTTGAGCCTTTGAACTCGGCAGTTGAGCCTTTTTACTCGACAGTTGAGCCTTTTTAATCGGCAGTTGAGCCTTTTTACTCGGCAATTGAGCCTTTAAAGAAATAAATTATCCAAAAAAACGAACCACAGAGACGCAGAGAACACAGAGAGAAGAGAAATAGAGAGGATTTTTGCGTCAGTTTTGGGATATTTTTTTATTTGGAAGTCTCTAAACAAACCTCGAAAGCTGAAATCTCCTTCATCTCCCTTGCTCCCCCTGCTCCCCCTGCTCCCCCTGCCCCCTGCCCCCTGCCTCCCCTCCCATCAATCCACCTCCTTTTGCAAACTGCGGCGTACTTCTGGGACGAGTTCTTGATAGCGATTTTGAGACAAAACCAAGAATGTGGAACTAATGGAAATTACCAGCATGATTAATGCCGCCGCCGCCGCCTGACTGTAAGAGACATTTTCCGTTGCTTTCCAAATTTGGGTAGCTAGAGTATTAAAGCCAATGGGCGCTAACAGCAAAGCGACAGGTAATTCTTTAATTGCCCTCAAAAACACTAATGCAGCTCCTGCTAAAACCCCCGGAGTTACTAGTGGTAGGGTAATTTCTTTGAAGGTTTGCCAAGGGTTTCTACTTAAACTTTGGGCAGATTCTTCTAATTGAGGATTAACCTGAAGTAGGGAACTTCTTACTGTTCCTACCGACTGGGAAAGGAACAACACTAAATAAGCAAAAATCAGCATAGGCAAGGTTTGATACAACCAAGGCAGGTAATTCGCTCCCCAAAACACTAGCGAAAAGGCAATTACAATACCAGGTAAACCAAAGCCAATGTAACTACAGCGTTCGATGGCTGTTGTAATCCGACTAGGAAAGCGCACAGCCAAGATTGCTATTGGCAAAGCGCAACAGGTAGCAGCTAGGGCGGCCAATCCCGAAGCTAACGCTGAGTTCCAGGCGAGTTGTGTTAGTTGGAACCAAGAAAAAATTTGCTCTGCTTCTGGACTGGCCAAACCTTGCACCAGCCAGAACACGGTTACAGCTACAGGCAAGAATAAAGCCAAGCTAGTGACGGTGAAGCAAAACAAGATGGCAGGTATTTTCCAAACCCCCAGATGAATCAATATCGGTGCATAGTGGGACTTATTACCACGGGTATAGTAAACAGCCCGCGATCGCATTTTGTATTCCAGCCACAATAAGAGCAATACTAAACTCACCAGCATCAAAGCCAGCGCCGCCGCCTGATGGCGATCAAATGTATATCGGTATTGCAAAAAAATTGCTTGCGTAAATGTCTCAAACCGCATGACGGAAGTTGTGCCAAAATCCTGCAAGGCATTAAGGGCTACTAGCAATCCTCCCGCAACGATAGCTGGGCGTAACGCAGGTAAGGTAATGCGCCAAAAAGTTTCTCTTTGGTTACAACCTAAACTTCTAGCAGCTTCTTCCATTTTGGGGTCGATGCCTTGCAAGCCAGCCTGGATACTCAGCAGCGAGTAGGGATAGGAAAATAATGTCAGCCCCAAAATTGCGCCAGTCCAGCCATATATTTCTGGCAAAGCTTCCACTCCCAAAGGTTCTAGCCAGAGTTGCAACCAGCTACCCTTCGGGCCAAAAGCAGCAATCAAAGCAAAACTACCCACATAGTCAGGTATGGCTAAAGGTAGTGTTGTTACCAGTAGCCAAAATCGCCGCCAAGGTAAATCTGTCCGCAGCGTGAGAAATGCTAATGGTAGTGCGATCGCTGTTGTCAATATAGTGGTAGCTACAGCCAAACCAACGCTATTAAACAAAACTATCAGTGTGCGAGGACGCAACACCAAAGCCAATAATCCCTCTCCACCAACACCAGCCATCCGCATAACCAAATAAGTCAAAGGCAGAGTGATAGCCACAGCGATTAATCCAGCTGTAACTACCAAAAATAATGGTGGATGAGTTTTAGTCATTGGTCATTGGTCATTTGTCATAGAGAAGAGATTTGTCCCCTTGTCCCCTTGTCCCCTTGTCCCCTTACCTCCTGCCTATTTACAATAAATCGGCTTGTTGAATTAATGAGATTGTTCCCTTGAGATCCGATAATTTACTTAAATCAACATTGGGCGGTTGCAATTGCTTGAGAGGTAATTGCTTTTGCCCTACCGCAATACCTGTGACTAATGGATATTCGTAAAAACTTTCGGTGATGAATCGTTGGGTTTCAGGTTTGAGCATATAAGCCACAAACTTTTCTGCATCACTCTTTTGATCAGTGCTTTTCAGGACTGCTAAACCTGCGACATTAATCAAAGCTCCTGCATCACCTTTTGTATGGTGGATAGCGACTGGAAAATTGGGATTGGTTTTGGTAAACCGATACAGGTAATAGTTATTAACTAATCCCAAAGCGATTTCTCCCTTTCCTAGAGCTTCCACGATCGCACTATTTTTAGGGTAGGCTTTAACACCGTTAGCTTTCATGGCTTTCAACCACTCTAGGGTTTTTTGATCGCCCTCCATCAGTCGCATTGCAGTGAGAAAGGAGAGAAAAGAGCCGTTTGTAGGGGCCCAACCAACTTTACCGCGCCATTTGGGATCGCTCAGTTGCATTACACTTTTGGGCAGTTCAGTAGTTTTGACAAGCTTGGTATTATAATCAATCACCCGCGCTCTTCCCGAAATGCCAACCCATTGCCCTGAAGAAGAACGAAATTGCGGATCAACTTTGTTGAGTAATTGGTTAGGGAGAGGTAAAGTCCGTGCTTCTCTGGTTATAGCTCCTAAAGAACCGGCATCCTGAGCATAAAATATATCAGCACGGCTATTTTTGCCTTCTTCAATCAGAGCGATCGCTAATTCTGTAGAATCACCATAGCGGACTTCAATATTTAGCCCCAAATCTTTCTTCGCTTTCTCAATCAGAGGACGCATGATTTCTTCATCTCGCCCTGAATAAACTGTTAGTGTTTTTGGGGTATCTGCTACCGCAATTCCAATTCCCCAACCCAAAAACACAGCAGTAATTGCACCAGAGATTTGCCGCATTTGATGTGAAATCATTAATTAGCCTCGGATTCCAGATTCAGAATTACAGGTCAACGAAGAGGCAGGGGGAAGGGGGCAGGGAGCGGGGGGAATGGCCGCATCAAGAACTGCTGTGGAATGAAGGGGGGAACATGGGTCTGAGTTCCCCAATTCTATTAAGTGGTTCTCGTAAAGAGCGGGAAAGGTGTCGCATTCCCTTTCTGTTCTATCCCCCTTGCTCCCTGCTCCCTGCTCCCCTGCCTTTTTTCCAATTCATCTGACCAAATTTTGTCAATATTAATCACCTATAAAGGATTAACCCTTGATTTTGGTAAGGATAGGTTACGTCGAAGCTCTGTGCAAGTTAAATTTAGAACATCAAAAGGTTAAGAAAACTTGCTCATGCCTTTTACTCAGAACCGAATGGCACGCTTCTAAAGCTCTAAGCTATGCAACCTAAACTAAGTACAGCATTTCATTAATTCGTAGCGAATTAAATTTGGCAATGCCAATGCATCGACTGACAATGCCAATGCATCGACTGGCAATGCTAATGCATCGGCTGACAATGCCAATGCATCGGCTGACAATGCCAATGCATCGACTGACAATGCCAATGCATCGCCTGACAATGCCAACGCGTTCCCTTGCATTAAAAACGCTACGAAAGTTCAAAGCTGTCCCTCTCCGAGCCGGAGAGGGAGATTTTGCGTAGTAAAATCAGGGAGAGGTCTTTTTGATTGAGCTTAAGCAAAGACTTTGGGTTAGAAAGTAAAAGTAGTACGCACTACTCCCACATAGATATTAGAGTTGTTGCTGTTACCTTCAGGGTTCAAGATGGTGATTAATCCTGGTGTAATAGCAATGTTGTCATTCAGCTTATATCTATAGAAAGCCTCTAAATGATAGGAGATATCATCATCTTGGCGACGATTATTACCATTGACGAATTGATTGTCAGCAACGTAAGGCGGTACACCAAACACAATACCGCCAAAATTTCCTTCTCTACCCAAATCAGGAAAGCCTAGCTGAACGGCCCAATTCCAAATCTCTGCATTACTCCTAGCAACGGCTGTATTCTCAGCTTGGGCATTGGCGTAGCTGCCCCAAGCAGTGATAGTAAACTTAGGACTAAGTTTGTAATTTCCAGTCACACTATAGTTATTTACAGAAGTTCGCGCCCCGTTGAATGGGTTGTTGGCAAAACCAGTACCAGTACTACCAGTAACTCCGCTACCATCAGTGTAATAGGCGTTGACATAAGTAAAAGCCAAACTTAATTCTGAGGTTGGTTGGAAAGTCAGTTGACCTAATGCAGAGTAACTACCATTAAAAATACCTCTACCGTTACTGGGGTCATTACCAACACCCGATGGCACAACGTAACCAGCAGTTAGGGTGAGAGCATCATTTAATTTTTGATTAATGATGATACCTGGCCCTTCTGCTGCCCGATAAATTGGGTTATAACGCCCAAAACGAGATAGCGCACCGGAACCACTAGACTCGAAGTTGCGACTGAGAGCAGGTACTTCATCAATGTATTCCAACCCTTCGGTTGCGATGTTGAAGGTTGTGGAGTCGCTTACAGGGAAACGGTAAAACAGAGCTGATACGCTGACATTGTTGGATTCATTGCCATCAAACCCTAAACGAGTTTGGTTAGTTCCAGTTACGGCTGTATTGAATGAAGTGATATTTCTCGCTTGTAACCTAACTCTGAGGCGGTCTTTACCAGTGAAGCTACTATCAAAGTTTAACCGGACGCGATCGGCAAAAATCACATTTTCATTGAGTTCTGATCTGGTATCACCACGATTTTGAGCATCGGTGTTGATTGCTCTATTGGAGCCAAATGCACCAGCCAGTGCAAAAATTGCTTCTCCCCGCAGTTGAGTAGTTGTGGAGAATTGTTGCGACTCTAAAGTGGCGCTACGAGCTTCTAGAGCATCTACTTGACCTCGCACAGTTTGCAACTCAGCAGTATACTCTTTTTGCAGTTTTTGCAGTGTTGCTAGGTCTTCTTTTTTCAGCAAATCAGCCGTACTAGTAGCTATAAGTTGATTTATCTGATCTAAACAAGCATTCAAACCAGCAGCAAACTCATAGCGAGTCAAGGCACGATTACCCCGATAAGTTTGGTTAGGATAACCTGCAATGCAGCCGTATCGCTCAACCAGGGATTGCAAAGCCTGGAAAGCCCAGTCTGTAGGTTTGACATCAGAAAGCTGTGAAACTGAAGTTACTTGCCCGATATTCTCAGCATTGCTAAAACTGGATGGTTGATTTCTTGCAGGTGCTTGATTTAAAGGTGCTTCAGAACCCATCGCTGGTACTACAACTATAAATAAGCCTAAAATCGCTGGACTATATAACAAAGAAGTCAACCAAAAATTCTGCACGAATATACCCTCACACTTGGTAGAAATTAGTGAAAAATAAAAATTTACTAACATTAAATTTTCTGCTAATTGGAAAATTAAAAATATTAGCAAGATGGATTTAATTAAGTAGTGATTTTAACCTTCAATTCAAAAAATGATGTTAGAGAAGGAAAAATAATCTTTTAAAATAAAAATTCTTCCAAATCATCTGTAACAATATCAAAGCACAACTATGTACCATAATCTAGAGATTGTCTTGAAAGAAAAACAATTGTCATTTCTTTACCTGTTCTTAACTAAATAAATATTAATAGATTAAAGATTGTCTGTATTTTTAATTGAATCAATAATCAATCGTTAAGATCCAGCTAATAACATGTTGTTAATTTTTTTATAGGAATAAAACTTGTTTACTAAAACTTACGTATGACAGCAATACTAAATATGGATGATTTAAAAACCACATTTATACGTAGAGGCAATTCATAAATTGCCTCTACCAAAATTCAAGCAGGTATACAGTGTAAGCGTTTTATTCATTTGAAATGGATGGTTATTTAGACCGTGTTGTACTAATGCAAGGTAATTACAGGTTTACCAAAAATTAGTTTTTTATTAATTAAACCTTAATCAGAAAATGTATACAAGTTCATGTATTCTAAGTTTTAGATTATCTTGACCTATATCCAAAATTAGCTCATTAATTAGACTGATAACTCATAAATTAAATTATAAATTATCCTTTTCTTAACTATTTCTTAATTAGCAAATACTATTAATGTTAATCATAGACATCTAAATGTCAAAAAATGGCAAGTACAGTGGCTATCGAAGTTAATAATCTCTCGAAGACTTTCAAAGGTAAGACAGCGCTTAAAAACATATCCTGCACAATTAATGAGGGAGAACTGGTTGCGCTTATAGGTGCATCTGGCTCAGGCAAATCTACTCTGTTACGGCATCTTAATGGCTTGCACGTTGGAGATGGAGGAACAGTTTATATTTTTGGTTCAGTCCTACAGAGTAGCGGGAAACTCCACTCTAAAATTAGGTCTTTACGAAGCCAGATAGGTTGTATCTTTCAACAGTTTAATTTAGTCAATCGGCTAACAGTTATCGAAAATGTTCTCATTGGTAACTTAGCAAGATTGTCTATTTTTCGTTCAATATTACATTTATTTACCAAAGAAGAAAAAGTCCAAGCTCTTGCTGCATTAGAGCGAGTAGGCATTCTTGAACACGCTTATAAACGGGCATCTATGCTTTCTGGAGGGCAACAACAACGGGTGGCGATCGCTCGTTGTTTGGTGCAAGGAGCGAAAATTATCCTCGCAGACGAACCAATCGCCTCTCTAGATCCTGAATCAGCGCGTAAAGTCATGGAATTGCTCGTGCAGCTAAATCGCCAAAGCGGAATTACTGTAGTCGCTTCTTTACATCAGGTTCAAATGGTGCGTAGTTACTTTGATCGAGCGATCGCTCTCAAAGATGGAGAAGTTATGTTTGATGGCGCAACCACGGAGATGAATGATCACAAGCTCAATGAACTTTATGGCACAGCCGCCGAAGAACTCATTATGAGAGGACACGGTGAACTGGTAGTTTAACCCCAAAACACAGAATTTTTACTTACATCTCACAACTAAATTTATGGACAGAAGGTTATTTATTCAGCAGGCTTCTTTGTTTACTATAACTTTGGCAAGTGCCAAGATACTTTCAGCTTGTACTTCTAATGCTGATAAGAGTACCGCAGCGATTAAAGAAATTAACTTTGGTGTTTTATCTACAGAATCTCAAGCTAATCAAAAACCAATTTGGGAACCTTTTGCTGCTGCTATGTCTCAGCAAACTGGGATTCCCATTAAACCCTTCTATGTTACACAGTATGCAGCAGTCATAGAAGCTATGCGCTTTGGTAAAGTTCAAGCAGCCTGGTTAGGTGGTAAATCTTATATTGAAGCAGTAAAAATTGCTGATGCAGAAGCTTTTGCTCAAGTTGTAAGTGCAGATGGCGGTAGAGGCTACTATTCTCATTTAATTACTAATAAAGATAATCCCATCACTGCGGAAGCTATAGCAGCAGGTGGTGATAAATATGTGATTAAAAATGCCGCTAAACTCACTTTTGCTTTTAATGATCCTAATTCTACCTCTGGCTTTTTAGTTCCTAGTTATTATATTTTTACTGAAAATAATATTGACCCTAAGAAAGTTTTTAAACGCTTGATTTTTACTGGTAATCATGAAGCTTGCGCTCTAGCTGTAGCTAATAAACAAGTAGATGTAGCTACTGTCAGTAATGAAGCATTAAGTCGGTTAGAAAATACCAATCCTAAAGCTAGACAGAAAATTGAAATTATTTGGAAATCACCTATAATTCCTAGTGATCCGATTGTTTATCGTCGGGATTTACCAAATGATATTAAAAAGAAATTGCAAAATTTTTTCTACAACTACAAAGATGCTCAAGTTTTAAGGCAATTTAAAATTTCTGGTTTTGTACAGGCTGAAGATAAAAATTGGCATACAATTCGAGAACTAGAAATTGCTAAAAAAATCCAAGAAACTCAAGCTAAAGAAAATCTTAGTGAGCAAGAAAAGCAGCAAACAATAGCAGAACTAAATCAGCAACTCAAAGAAATTCAATAAAATTAGAGCTATGGGGAGAAAAAAGTGCACCCACAAAATCAGATAATTACTTACGCATCTCCTAATGTAGCAGCAATATTAGAGAAAGAAGCAAAGCTTGTAAATACCCAAAAAGTTTTGTTTCTTTTAGTGATTGCTGCTGTATTGATTTTTGCCTATACTCAAAGCGAGTTAAATTTCTTTGTACTTCTGCAACGGGGAGACAACATGGTGGAATATATCCGTTCATATTTTCCGCCAGACTTTAGCGATTTGAATTATTATTTCTCAGAAACCCTAGTTACGATATCAATGGGAATTTGGGGAACTTTAATGGCTGCGATCGCAGCTGTTCCTTTATCTATCCTAGCATCTAATAATATTTGTCCAATATGGGTTGTTCAACCAACACGTCGCCTATTAGATGCTATGCGGGCGATTAACGAAATCGTCTTTGCGCTAATCTTTGTAGTTGCTGTTGGATTAGGGCCATTTGCTGGAGTTTTGGCATTATTTATTCATACTGCTGGTATTCTGGGTAAACTTTTCTCAGAAGCAGTAGAATCAATTGAGTCAGGCCCGGTAGAAGGAATTAGAGCTACTGGTGCAAGTCAGATTCAAGAAGTAATTTATGGAGTAATTCCCCAAGTAATGCCTTTGTGGACTTCTTTCATTCTCTACAGATTTGAGTCAAATGTCCGTTCTGCTTCTGTGTTAGGAATTGTCGGGGCTGGTGGTATTGGCGTTTCACTATATCAGAGTTTTGGTTCATTTGAATACCAAAAAGCCTGTACAATTCTCATTATTTTGATTGTTACTACTGGTGTTATTGATTTACTCTCTGCCAAGGTGAGAGAGTGGTTAGTTTAATATGACGGTTAACGCTTAAAATCCTTTCTCGGCATTGATAAGATTTTGTCCTCCCAAATTATTCCTCTATTTGAAGTCACGGTAGGAGTTCAGCCAGGGCGATCGCTCTCTACCCTGACCAGGGCAAACGCATCTAAAGTATAAGAATCCTTTAATAGCAAGGGTTTCGGCGTTTTTAAATTTAGCCTATTTTTTCGTCAATATCCTTACCCAGTAAGGGTTTCAGAAATACCGTGCGTTCGCCCTGCTACCCTGACTGAGCTGAAACAGGAAGTAGGTTTACCAGGAGGCGGTGGTTGGCCAAATAGCGAAGGTTATTCCTGGGCTTTGCATGTTGACAAACATCGTCTGACCATCGGGAGAGAAGCAGACCCCAGCGAACTCTGATGTATTGAGGGCATTTTTGGCAAACTTGTAAAGACCGCCACTGGAAGTGATGCCCAGAATGTAATCCGTTCCATCCCCAGGGCAAACGCATCTAAATATAGTACATAAATACTAATAAAGGATAAAGGCAGCGATCGCGTGTGGTATGAAGGATAAACAATGAGGCATTGATGGTAAAGTCATTGTAAAAGTAACAATATTGCCCAAGGAAGGCGTGAAACTCAAGCCCAAAATTACAATTGCTGACCACTTTGGACAGATGTCAGATCCACGAATAGATCGCACGAAGCGACACAAGTTAATTGATATTTTGACTATTGCCATTTGTGCGGTGATATGTGGGGCGGATAGTTGGGTGGCAATTGAAACATACGGATGTGCG
>NZ_JAIVFX010000053.1 GCF_020829625.1 Nostoc sp. XA010
TAAGTCGTTTAAATTTCCTTGAAGTAAGCTGCTTGGCTCTCCAAAATTTCACTGCTAATTTAAGCCCCAATCATAAAGAAAGCAAATTTCTAATCATATCACAAAAAACTTTTGCAAGAGTTCTAATGACCATTTTCAACTTTGTGCAGCTGCTTTGTGTATAGAAGAACGTACCGGACGCAGCCTTGCTTACGGTGAGATTTTTTATCACGCTAACCGCAGAAGACAGACAGTAGCATTTACACCTCAACTAAGACAAATGACTGAGCAAGCGATTGTTCTTGCTCAACTTGCATCTCAAACAACTATGCCTGCGCCAATTGACAACACTAAAAAATGTCTTTCATGCAGTTTAAAAGAGATTTGTCTACCTTTTGAAGTTAAACAGTTACGAAGTTCAATGACTCTCGAAACCGAGGATTAATTTCATCGGGAGTAAATTGATTGATAAGTTTTATCCACCAATAATTACCACCATTCTAAAATGTCAGTACTTTACGTCACTCAAGCTGATGCCGTTTTAAGCAAGAATTATGAAGCCTTTAACGTTGCCCTCAAGCAATCAGATGGTTCTTGGAAAAAACAAACTGTTGCAGCCCAAACTGTTGAACAAGTTGTCTTGATGGGCAACCCTCAAGTCACGGGTGATGCTCTAGTTTATGCTTTGGAATTAGGTATGCCTGTTCATTATCTTTCTTGCTTTGGTAAATATCTGGGTTCTGCGCTTCCTGGTTATTCGCGCAATGGTCAATTGCGATTAGCACAATATAAACTATATAGCGATCCCGTCGGACGTCTAGAATTAGTCAAAGCAATTGTGACGGCTAAAATTCATAACCAATATCAGGTTTTATATCGTCATAATGAGCGAGATAATCCTCTCAAAGAACGTAAAAGTCTTGTCAAAAACCAAAAAACCATAGATCAGGTCAGAGGAATTGAAGGTTTAGCTGCACGGGAATATTTTGCTTGCTGGCCACGGATCGTTGGAAAACAGTGGACATTTACTGGTCGAAATCGTCGTCCGCCTACTGACCCTGTGAATTCACTTCTCAGTTTTGCCTATGGTTTGTTGCGAGTTCAAGTAACGGCTGCGGTTCATGTTGCTGGGTTAGATCCTTATATTGGTTATTTACACGAAGCCCATCATGGTCAGCCTGCAATGGTTCTGGATCTCATGGAAGAATTTCGTGCTTTGATTTCTGACAATGTAGTATTAGCTGTATTGCATAAACATGAAATTCAACCTGACGATTTTAACGAAAGTTTAGGTGCATATCGCCTCAAGGATACTGCCAGGAAAACTTTCTTACAAGCATTCGAGCGCAAAATGAATGATGAATTTAAACATCCGGTTTTTGAGTACAGATGCACTTATAGACGAGCGATTGAACTACAAGCTCGGTTATTGGGCCGCCATTTGCAAGAAGGGATTCCATATAAAGCTTTAGCTTTACGTTAATTATCATTTATCAAAAAAAACATGACAATGGCTACCCTGTTTTATTTGATTATTTATGATTTGCCTGATAACAAAGCTGCAAATAAACGTCGCACTCGCTTACATAAAATGTTATCTGGTTATGGGAAATGGACACAATACAGCGTTTTTGAGTGTTTTTTAACCGCGATCCAATTTGCCACACTCCAAACCAAAATAGAAAAATTGGTTAAACCTGAAGAGGATTCGGTACGATTGTATGTACTCGATGCGGGCGCAATCAAACGAACAATTACGTATGGTTCAGAAATCCCTCGACAAGAGCAAACAATAGTCTTATGATTATGTAATCGGCTTGATGATTGGCAAGTCGAAGCGGGGGCTAAAACTCTGGGGGGTCTGCCAAAATCGCCAGAACCTTGACAAATTAATAACTACAGCGTTTCAATAATTCGGGAAGTTGCAAATTAGTTGCAATAAGGCAGGCTGAAAATGACCAAAATTTTCGATCTGCCAAAAGCATTCCCAGGAAGCCTGCTCTATAACAGTTTCAGACCGAGCGGTTTCCAAAACCTATTACCCCGCAAGGGGACTGAAACTCGGGAATACCATCATTATCGTCATCAGGGTCTTCAGGTTTCCAAAACCTATTACCCCGCAAGGGGACTGAAACAATTCTCTAGGTACCTTTGCCACCTGATTCTATCCTCCAAGTTTCCAAAACCTATTACCCCGCAAGGGGACTGAAACGAAACGCTTACCCTCCCAGCAGCAGACGAAATTAACCGTTTCCAAAACCTATTACCCCGCAAGGGGACTGAAACTAAATTGCTCCTCATCTATTCCAAGCGAAATACATAGTTTCCAAAACCTATTACCCCGCAAGGGGACTGAAACGCAAATTGTCTAACGCCTGGAATCTTATCAAAGATTTGTTTCCAAAACCTATTACCCCGCAAGGGGACTGAAACCCCATTATTTACGCCTTACAACTAGCAAACATTGTATTGTTTCCAAAACCTATTACCCCGCAAGGGGACTGAAACCTGAAATGTGAAGTCGAGTGGATAAACTTTTGCGTTGTTTCCAAAACCTATTACCCCGCAAGGGGACTGAAACAATTTAGAGCAGCTAGCCAAACGCACCACGGGATTTTCTGGTTTCCAAAACCTATTACCCCGCAAGGGGACTGAAACTCGCAACAAAACGCATTGGTTGAGCAGTAGCATATTTGTTTCCAAAACCTATTACCCCGCAAGGGGACTGAAACTGCGATCGCAATATTCTCTACAGTCAGCCAGGACAGTCGGGTTTCCAAAACCTATTACCCCGCAAGGGGACTGAAACATTCTACTGGCCTTTTTGACAGTTCCAGGAATAACAGGTTTCCAAAACCTATTACCCCGCAAGGGGACTGAAACATTAATAGTAATTCTGATAGAAAAGGGTTAACCCTATTGTTTCCAAAACCTATTACCCCGCAAGGGGACTGAAACGAGAAATCGGCTGGTGATGCATTAATTAAAGCGGCTGTTTCCAAAACCTATTACCCCGCAAGGGGACTGAAACATGCAATAGAACGGAAGCGCACGAAGCAGCCTAGGTTTCCAAAACCTATTACCCCGCAAGGGGACTGAAACATAAAAACAGGAAGTGCAATTTTCGCCCAATAAGGTTTCCAAAACCTATTACCCCGCAAGGGGACTGAAACAAGCTTTTTAGCTAAATCCATACACTTTAACTGAAGGTTTCCAAAACCTATTACCCCGCAAGGGGACTGAAACAGGTTAACCATGCCATAGTAGATATATAGAAACAAAGGTTTCCAAAACCTATTACCCCGCAAGGGGACTGAAACAAGCGTTAGTCCGGGAATCTGTGTAGTTGATTTCGCCAAGTTTCCAAAACCTATTACCCCGCAAGGGGACTGAAACTTGCAGTGGGAACTGCGCGACCAACCACATCAACCAGGTTTCCAAAACCTATTACCCCGCAAGGGGACTGAAACACATGGTTACGCGCCGATCGTTCACATTGTCTTTTAGGTTTCCAAAACCTATTACCCCGCAAGGGGACTGAAACTAACAATGTTCTCCTAACGGGTACTCCGAAGTCTTGTGTTTCCAAAACCTATTACCCCGCAAGGGGACTGAAACATGTCTCGGCTTCCTTAGTGTGTTGATTTCTAGGTTTCCAAAACCTATTACCCCGCAAGGGGACTGAAACAGAAATTTTGAACCGTTAACGTTGAAGTCAGTCTAGGTTTCCAAAACCTATTACCCCGCAAGGGGACTGAAACACGAAGGTTACTTATTAATGGCTTAATAAATTGATTGTTTCCAAAACCTATTACCCCGCAAGGGGACTGAAACACTTGGGCGATTCTAAGCTGGGTGAGTTGCGCGATCGGTTTCCAAAACCTATTACCCCGCAAGGGGACTGAAACATCCTGGACGTAACGGATTAAACGGTACTACGACAGTTTCCAAAACCTATTACCCCGCAAGGGGACTGAAACCTTCCTGTCCTGGGATTGAGCGATGAAGATACACAGAGTTTCCAAAACCTATTACCCCGCAAGGGGACTGAAACACATCTACCCCATAAGCCGATCCATGTGAGTATTCTGTTTCCAAAACCTATTACCCCGCAAGGGGACTGAAACATTTTTGGTCTAGCCCTGACGCTGGCGTAACTGAGTTTCCAAAACCTATTACCCCGCAAGGGGACTGAAACCTGTTTTGGTTTAATGAAGAATAGTTTTCCGATACACGAGATTTCCATTAACCAAGGAGCTAAAATTTCAAGCATCAACTGCGATCGCATTTGTTCAAACCAGTTTCCAACGAATAACTCTCTTGGCAGTGAGTTAATTGTTGTTTGGCTGTTGTTAAGTCAAAGAGGATGGAAATTGCGTACAATATTTAGCATTATTTGTAAAGCCCTAAGCAATGCCAAGAGCAGCTACATCTACTAGTGGTAAACCAAAGCCAAAGCAAAAATCTGTTGCCTCTGTTGTGACATGGGCAGATGAAACCGAATTAGTGGGATTAGTGTTTGAACTTGAGTCAAGTGCTTCTGCTTTGCTTTACTCGCAGTACACGATAGGGCTGCACGCGTGGTTTCTTGAGCAGGTACGAAAATTTGACCCAGACCTTTCAGCGTATCTGCATGATGGAGAGTCAGAAAAGCCCTTCAATATCTCAGCGCTGTCAGGCCAACTAGTTGCCAGTGGCAAACAATTACGATTAGAAGCCAACGAAATTTACTACTGGCACGTCAATGCTTTGTCTCAACGGGTAGCACTGTTTCTCAAACACTGGTTGACCCAACTACCACATTCGTTAGATTTAAAAGGTGCATCTCTAGAGATAAAACAGGTGAGCATTGCTCATGCACCGACTACCTACAAACAACTATTACAATCATCTACAAATAGACCTTTTACAATCAGTCTCAGTTTTATCTCACCTACAAGCTTTCGTCGAAAAGGAAATCATTTCCCTTTGCCAGTACCAGAGAATCTTTTCCATAGTTACTTGCGGCGGTGGAATGATTTTTCAGCGATGCCAACAGAACAAGAATCTTTTCTCAAATGGATAGATGAAGAAGTGATTATTCATCAACACCGCTTAGAATCAGAGAAAGTGGCAGCAGGCAAGCGTGGGTCAGTCACAGGTTTCATAGGCGCAATCTCATTAGGTTTAACCAAAGCAGCTTTAGCCAAAGAAGAATTTAGCGAGTTGTTTTATGCTTTAGTACGGTTGGCTCCTTACTGTGGCACAGGGCATAAAACCACTTTTGGGCTAGGACAAACTCGCTTGGATTGGGTAGAGCAGGAAACGAATAAATCAACTCAGTTGCTTGCAAATCTGCTTGGAGAGCGGATTGAAGAACTGACAGAATTATTTACTGCACAACGCAAACGCACAGGAGGGCAGCGTACTGATAAAATTGCTGTCACCTGGGCAACGATTTTGGCCCGGCGAGAGATGGGAGAATCATTGAAGGCAATCGCCGAAGATTTAGAGATGCCGATGTTGACCGTGAAAAGTTACGTAAAATTAGCCAGAAAATCGCTGAAACAGCAAAGCAATAGTTGAAAACCTTTGCTTGTGGACAAGGATAAATAATTACCTTATGATTATGTAATCAGCTTGATGAGATGGCAAATCGAAGCGGGGTCAAAAACGCTGGGGATCTGCCAAAATCACCAGAACCTTGACAAGTAAATAGTTTCACAGTTTCAGTGCTAAGGGAAGTTAAGAATTAGTCGCAATAAGAGCGGCTGAAATCGACCTATTTTTGAGGTTCGCCAAAATGCTTCCTAGGAATCCTGCTCTGTAACAGTTTCAGCACCGAGCAGTTTCCACGAACCAAATCCCCTCACGGGGACTGAAACTCATAATGGTAAGCATACCTAGCATAAAGCCTAGGTTTCCACGAACCAAATCCCCTCACGGGGACTGAAACTCTTAATCAATCTGTTTTAAGGAAATGATTAAAAGGTTTCCACGAACCAAATCCCCTCACGGGGACTGAAACATACCAATTGCCATGAGAACTAAATAAACACCGCTAGGTTTCCACGAACCAAATCCCCTCACGGGGACTGAAACGCTAGTTCTCAAGTGGTAGGACTTGAGAAAAACTATGTTTCCACGAACCAAATCCCCTCACGGGGACTGAAACAGAGGATCGTTACCTATACAAGAGCAGCAACTAGCAGTTTCCACGAACCAAATCCCCTCACGGGGACTGAAACCTAAGTGCTAGCCCTTCGGTTGATTGCAGCCCTCATCGCGGGTTTCCACGAACCAAATCCCCTCACGGGGACTGAAACACGAGATAATCAAGCGGCGAATTGATGCGGTGCAACTGGCAGTTTCCACGAACCAAATCCCCTCACGGGGACTGAAACGTTACATTAGCTATAATTCCATAACCTAATCCGCTATCTGGTTTCCACGAACCAAATCCCCTCACGGGGACTGAAACTTTTAAGCGTATAATCTAGCTTGTTTGTAGGCATCAGGTTTCCACGAACCAAATCCCCTCACGGGGACTGAAACTTCTATTAGATGGTGAAACTGCCACAGAGAAGAGGGTTTCCACGAACCAAATCCCCTCACGGGGACTGAAACTCCTTGAAAACATTTCCCCCAAGGTATTCCTTGGGGGGTTTCCACGAACCAAATCCCCTCACGGGGACTGAAACAAACATAATTCCTGCTACTTACAAGCTAGCAACCACGTGTTTCCACGAACCAAATCCCCTCACGGGGACTGAAACACTAAAATTTGTCATCGCGGATCTGAAATCCTTCTTTCGTTTCCACGAACCAAATCCCCTCACGGGGACTGAAACTTAACACCAGAGTTGTTATAGCCAGCCGATCCATTAGTTTCCACGAACCAAATCCCCTCACGGGGACTGAAACATAGTTACGGTAGTACCTGCAACGTCAGCAAGCTTTTTGTTTCCACGAACCAAATCCCCTCACGGGGACTGAAACGCGCTTTCCAAACCATGATTAACGCTGAACTAGCCAAGTTTCCACGAACCAAATCCCCTCACGGGGACTGAAACATAATACGGGTGCGATTCATCAATTATCTGAATTGCTTGCTGGTTTCCACGAACCAAATCCCCTCACGGGGACTGAAACTCATCAGCGATGATTCTGGCACGATCAGATAAGGGGAGGTTTCCACGAACCAAATCCCCTCACGGGGACTGAAACGAGAAAGTAAACGTAGTTTTTGTTATACCTATATATTTTCGTTTCCACGAACCAAATCCCCTCACGGGGACTGAAACATCGAGACGGCACTAGTACAATTGAGCCATTGATAAATCCAGAGTTTCCACGAACCAAATCCCCTCACGGGGACTGAAACTTGTAGAAACGGTAACAGTCCCCGCTATAGTCACATTGTTTCCACGAACCAAATCCCCTCACGGGGACTGAAACGTTAGTAGAGTCCTTGGGGTCTTTGTTACGCTTCACACGTTTCCACGAACCAAATCCCCTCACGGGGACTGAAACCATAACAGACGATTTTATTGTCACTCACAACACAAGGTTTCCACGAACCAAATCCCCTCACGGGGACTGAAACAATCGACTGTAGCCCAATACCTAGCTTATACAGTTGTTTCCACGAACCAAATCCCCTCACGGGGACTGAAACTTCCCGTATTTAGTAGCACGAACTACCTTACTGGGCGTTTCCACGAACCAAATCCCCTCACGGGGACTGAAACCTTCTGAGATGGGGGATGTAGTTTATCAATGTAAAGGTTTCCACGAACCAAATCCCCTCACGGGGACTGAAACATTGAAGAGTTCAATTTAGCGGGAATAACTACCGAGTTTCCACGAACCAAATCCCCTCACGGGGACTGAAACCTTTTGTACTAATCATGCTTTTGAGCATGGGTTTTGTTGTTTCCACGAACCAAATCCCCTCACGGGGACTGAAACGCGGATACCTTAGTTATTAATCACTAAAGCAAACAGTTTCCACGAACCAAATCCCCTCACGGGGACTGAAACATTCAAATCCCAAGCGGTACTCTAATTTACGAGAGGAGTTTCCACGAACCAAATCCCCTCACGGGGACTGAAACAATACAAACATAAGAACGAAGAGATAACTAAGTTTATCCATGAAAGTTTCCACGAACCAAATCCCCTCACGGGGACTGAAACACTTTGGAATCAGTAGGGGTTTTTGCTGCTACTCTACGTTTCCACAAACCAAATCCCCTCACGGGGACTCTTCGTTTAACTGTGCATTAGTAATATCTGCTGTATCTTGTTTGAGTCCTAAAAGAAGCAAACTTGATGTGGCTAATGTAGAAAATGTAACGACCTTAACCAAGAGCGATCGCTATATTTATGAGGCACGTAGTTCATCGTACCGGATCAAATGGGAATCCTGGCTATAGTCGCATTTCGCATCGTTATGAAAATCTTGAACTTTCTCAAATCTAAACCAGCCCAACCGACCATTGAAAGTTATGGGCAAACCAGTAGCGGTCTTGAGCAGCAGCAGATTCAGTCAATCATGGAATGGTTATCCGCAAGTTTGTTGAATGCAAAGTATTTTAGAAAGTCGCATATTATTTGGTACAACAGCGATAAGCCAGACCCCAGTTTGGAGCAGGTAATTAAGAAAGCCATGCACTCCTGTGAGCCAGTTTTTTTGTACCATAGGCTAAGTAGTGTTTACCAAAATATTCACATTCGGCGTTGGCACATTTTTTCCCCTTGCCTGCCACAAAAACTGCTCCATTTAGCGTTTGAATGGTTTTTCGCATATGCCAAGATGGAAGGCTAACTAATTTGGTGTCGCAATGGATACACGAATTTAGCTCACATTTCACAACTATTCGTTTGGCATCCGGGAAATGTCTTTGTGGGCGGTGGCGAGGCAATTTTACGATCACTGAGGAATGTCTGCTGGTAGGTGTTTTTCAGTTTACCTGCAAACAACACTAATTAGATAGCTAGGGGCGTCGCCCGGAAAATCTGGTCACTGCTAAGTCAAAACTGCCCCAGAAAAAATGTACAGGGCTACATTTTCCAGCATAACCAGAACGAAATTGGGTCAAGATGCGCTCGGTTTGAACTAAAATTTGTCAAAACCGTTGAGCATATTCCCTGTCGTAGGCGGTATGTTTTTCATCCTGCTCAAAGGGAATTGGAGCAGCAACTTCCTGGGGCATTGTCCAGATCCGCACTTCAATTGAGATTTCTTTTAAAGCATTGATTACAGCTTGATAGAAGTTAGCCACAGATTGGGGAGCCAGTTCGATGATTCTTGTCGTACCATCACTTGTCTCAATTACGAGTTGATGAAGCAGAAAATTAAAGGTAATTTGAAAATTGCGGCTGCCATAGGGAATTGTCGAGGTTGTGAGTCCAGAGGGCGTGACATACAAAGTTGAGTGCCACCAATGATTGATTTGAGGAGTTAATGCTAACCGGATTTTGCCCACAATCTGAGTCCATAGATGCAGTGTTTCATAAGTATCCTGCCATGCAGCAACAGGTAACGTCAGCCACTTATCAGTAGGTGAACGGTGCAGAGTAGTCATGAGCCGTATCTCCATGTAAAAAATTGGCGTGAAATCACGATAAACCAATAAAAGTTTATTACATTGCGCTTCAATAATATGACTATACCAATCTGAGTTAACTTAATTTTCGTCTCTTGAAGATTGAGGTCATAAATGCGTCCGCAATAAATGATGGGCAAGTAGATTATCTACTGACAGTACACCATCAAATAATCTTCCTCAAGAGGAAAACCCAGCAATAGCAACAATCATCGTTACTGCTGTTGAAGTTCCAGAATTAACCGAGTAAAGCAAGTCCCTAAGCCTGACGGTATGGCTATGCTTATCGTCTGCACCTACGCCGTGTGGAAAGAGCGTTTTTTGAGGCTCTTAAGGCGTTGGCAGAATTGCGCGATAAAGAGCGATCCCTTCAGTAGATGAAGGCTAGCCCATCGCCTCTTTAATCTATTCTCTCTCTTGTTGTCGAAAGCTCTGCTAATGTGGGCTATTGGAGTGATGGGGTGGGGTGTTGGTGGGAAATCTGGCGCAGAGATTCAATTTGGTAGCTTGTTAGAAAAGCCTTTGCTACGGGAAAACTTAAAACAAGACCTTGTGTTAAAAAACTTGGTTAAAAAACTTGGCTGTAATTCGTCAGCCGAACGCTACAAATTACAAGATTACACGACAGGAGTGGGAACATGTACATGAGTTGAAAGCATAGCGATAGCTTATCCTCTTATTAACTTAAAGCAAGCTGTTGATTTATGTTGGCTATAAAAGGTAGGTCAAGGAATAAACTTAATTTTTAAAAACGACTTAACCCTAGTGATTTGGAGGTTAAGGGCATCCTTGACATAGATGGTGAACGTCCGATTGCTAAAAGTAATTTGCAAGTTCAGGATACTCTAGAGATAGATGGGAGTCGCCCAATAGGTTTAGATAACACTGTTGAAGCAGAAATACCAACAGATTATGTAGACTAAAACTACGACTTTCCTTAATCACAAGACTACACCAATTGTTTAGATTCAGGGGACTAGGGATGGCATAATTTCTGCCATTTCTCTGAACAATTACGACTTTTTATCATTATTAATATCGATGAAGGTTTTGATTAATTAGCAACCTGCTGCTGTTTTAAAGGGATGATAATGACAAATGTTGTACCCTGATATGGAGATGAAATACATTCAAGGGTTCCATAATGATTTTTAGTCACGATTTGATAACTAATTGACATACCCATTCCTATACCTTTACCAATTGGTTTTGTAGTAAAGAATGGGTCAAAAATACGTTGTTTTATTTTTTCCGGTATACCCAGACCATTGTCGGAAATCTTAATTGTAATCTGATTGTGATTAATTGTTTCTGTGCGAATCTGAATCACGCAAGGAAATTGTCGGATTTGCTGTTGAGTGTATTGCTCATCTCGTTCTTCTAAGGCATCAATAGCATTAGTTAAAATATTCATGAACACTTGATTGAGTTGACCTGCATAACACTCAATTAGAGGTAAATTTCCATATTCCTTAACAATTTCAATCCTTAGACAATTCGGTTTTGTTTTGAGGCGATTTTCTAAAATTAATAATGTACTATCAATTCCTTCATGAATATCAACTGCTTTATATTCAGCTTCATCTAGGCGAGAAAAATTTCGTAGAGAAAGGACAATTTCTCGAATACGCTCTGCTCCTATTTTCATTGAAGATAGAAGCTTCAGTAAATCTGCCATCAAAAAATCTAAGTCGATAGCTGCAATTTGTGATTGAATAGCAGGAACAGGATAAGGATAGTATTCTTGATACAAGTTAATCAAACTTAGTAAGTTTTGAATGTAATCATGAGCAGGTTCAATATTGCCATAGATGAAGTTAACTGGATTATTGATTTCGTGAGCAATACCTGCTACTAGTTGTCCCAAAGAAGACATTTTTTCACTTTGGAGCATTTGGGTTTGAGTGCGTTGTAATTCAAAGAGTGCTAACTCCAGTTGTTGAGTTTGCTGTCTGAGCTGCATTTCTGATTGTCGCAGTGCTTCTTCGGCAATTTTGCGATTGTCTGATTCAATTGCCAGTCGCACAAAGTCAGCAATTGAGCTAATAAAACTTTCTTCTTCTAGTGTCCACTGACGCTGAGTTGCCAAATGTTCACAACAAACTACACCAATCACCTGCCCTTTAGACCAAATCCTGGCATCAAGCATCGAGGTAATTCCCAGTGGGGTCGTATAAGTTGCAGAAAACTCCCAAGTACGAGGATCATTATGAACATCAGAAACTGCAATTATTTGTTCTTCCTTTATAGCTTGAAAATAGCTGGGGAAATCGCAGAAAAATAATTCCAAACCATGACTGTGGCAATTATTCTCACGTTCATATAAGTCAATACATTGAATCCCTAGACCTTTTTCTGTGTATAACCAAATACTTACACGTTCGACATCAAGACCTAAACTAGCCACTTCCGTTATATATTGGATGGCAATTTGAAAATTATCGTGTTGTAGTTTTTCACTTTGCACAAGTTGCTGTAGAGCATTGCTATGTCTGCGAAAGCGTTTCTCTGTTTCTTGGCGTTCATAAATTTCCTGTTCCAACTTATTTACTGTCTGAGATACTAAAGCGGTTTCAATTTTATTTTTGGAATCAATAAACCGAATTGAACCTACTAAAAATGAATTACCAACTTCATCAAAAAATAAGCTTTTTTTCGTAGAAATTATCTGAGTTTCACCTTGGTAATCTGTGATTAGTTGCTCATGTTCATTACTCAAGCCTGTAGTGAATATTTGTTCATCTCTCTCCCAAAAAACATCGGCTTCTGTTTTGCAGAAGAAATCATAATCGGACTTACCAATTATTTCTGCACGTTCATATCCCATGAATTGGCACAAGGCATCATTAACAAACATCCAACTGTGTTGCCTGTCTTTGACAAATATCAGATCTGTAATGCTGTTAAAAATACTCCACAGAAAAGCCTGAGAAGATTGTTGCGGAACAATGTCGATAAATACCATCTTGCTTAATCCTGCAAGCTAATGACTTTCTTCTGAGCTACTCATCCTAAATCAGAGATGAGTAGCTCAGAAGATTGCCTAAGTTCTCCCTTAGTATGCCCAAAATGCCATTTAACTACACTACTAGCTGCCCTGCCAAAATTGATTGCTAGGTTTGGACTGGGTAAGGAGGAAAGATTAAAGGGAAAGGGGGTAAAATGTAGCGTAATATTTCTTCTATAGGACTAGTCTACGCAGTCTGGAATTTTTGGTATAACATCAGTTTAATCCCCCCAACGGCAATCACCTCTTTACCCTATTGATTTCCTGGCTTGAATTGCTGCAATTCGATGTTGTACTCTGTTTTTAGAGTTCGGGCTTGCAGATGAACATAGGAATAATCTCGCCAAAAAGTAGCGGGTTTTTAGAAGTGATGCCGGAGGGTGAAGGCAGCGACTATTGGCAGATTGCCGCCGTACACATCAATGGTAAAGCTTTCTGCCCTAGCCCGAAGCTTTACCGTTCAGCACAGGTGGCATTAGCAGTGGCTGCACAAATTTATGATTGGATAGCTGAACACGAACATCAAATCAATGATGGGGCTTGCTACTGCTCTGTTTTGAAGCTGGCCCTGTGGCAGCAACCAAAAGTATCTTAGTTGACCTTGTATTAATAGCTGCTTAGAGTCAGCCTGTAGTCCCGGCCTCAAGTGTAGGGATTTTACTTTGTTGATAGGATGTGATGGCGTTTTGCCCTTTCCGGTGGCGATCGCTGACGGTTCATTCGGTAAGCAATCAGAAAATCACTGATCTACCAACACGTTGTCCCCACTCCTATTCCAGTTTTGATCGCTCTTCTTGATGATTCGCTGTAACACCTGCCTGAGAACACTGAGATGGAAAAATACACTGGGGGGTTTAAGTAGATGCATCACTTCTAAGAAAAGCTTGTGGATGTCAGGGCTTTGGGCAGCCAGCAGCAACACTTGATCTAGATAGTACTGCATGAGTTGAGTCATCCAATTGGGTCGTCCGCCTACAGTAGTATGCCAGCGAAAATCTTCACCTGTTGCCATCAACCAGGGAACTGTAATTCTTTTGCTAAGTTGTTGTTGAAAGCTTCGGGATAGACCAACTAAATTTCCGTCAGCATGGCGGGATAATTGCTTACTCAAAGACTCATCTAATGTCAATGCACCTAAAGCCGCAGTGGTCATGCCTTGTCCATAGACGGGATTGAAAGCACAAACAGCATCACCTATTAACACAAACCCTGACGGCAATCTCGACAGTTTTTCATAGTGAAGCCACCTATTTTCCGTGCGGTGATAGGCTCTCACGGGGGAAATGGCTTGAGCATCTTTAATTGCTTCGTAGATAATTGGATTGCGTAAGCTACGAGCAAAGTCTAGAAATCCAGCTTCGTCAGTTGGTGGATAATCTCGACCAATTCCAGCAAGTGTAACTATCCAACGATTTCCTTCGACCGCAGACATTACACCACCGCGTGTGCCTGGGGCTTTTGCCGTTACCAATGCACCCTGCCAATCGACCGGAAAGTTTTCTCTCAGTTGATATAAGCGACTAGCATAGCCCAAAAAGGAATTAATCACAGTTTCTTTGGGTGGTGTATAACCCATTGCTTCTAACCACCCAGGAGCGAGAGAATTACGTCCGCTAGCATCTACTACTAAATCAGCAGTGAAATCTGTTTGTTTAGGAGAGTTATCTTGCCTCTGATCAAATTTTCGGCGTACCTGCACACCCGTGACCTGAGTTTTGTTGGGGTTTGATAGCAATCCAGTAACAATTGCTGCTTGTACAAATACAACACGGTTATTAGTAGCTAAACGACGGCGGATAATCCATTCGAGTAAGTTCCGGCTTAAACTGTAGATGTTCAAATCGGAATTAAAGCGGGGTGTCCATCCTCCTAAGCCATACCACAGGTAATCAGCACTGGCGTTAATAGCGGCTGCGCCGGATGCCGCTAATTCAGTTTGGATACCTGGAAAAAGCTGTTCTAAGATATCTAAACCCCGTTTGAGTAAGACGTGGAGATGATAAGCTTGGGGTACACCAGGACGCTGTTCTGGTTGAGCGCTCAAACGATCGCGTTCGATAATTGTTACCCGGTTAAAGTATTTAGTCAGCACTTGCGCTGCTAGCAGTCCAGCGATACTTCCCCCAATGACAAGAGCGTGGCGTTCGTTTGGTTGGGTTATAGTTGAGTCGAACATCTGATATCCATTCCATAGTTACAGACTCTCATCTGAACATACAACAGGTGATACTTCAATTATCCATAATGTACCAGTATCTCCGGTGCGATGCCACCGACTCATGGCGGGTACGCCATCGCACCGCACCCCGTTCTTAGAGGAAACCCAAAAGCGATCACTGATTTACTATTTATTTTCTAGTACATTACTAGCCAGTTGTAGCGTACCCCTGCGGGGAAGCAAGCTACGCGCAGCGTCTCTAAGAGTTGCTCCCGAGCTATGAATTGGCTGCTGAGTTCTTCTACAGCGTTGGGTCAACTTAGGCGATTTGTGGCTGTTCTGTTGATATCTCATTTAAACGGCAATTCAGAGAGTTGTGATGCCAAATTGCCAGAACCTTTGAACATAGCGGTGTAACTTCAACTTTTTCAAGCGAGGAAATCCCAAGCTTAGGCGCAGGCGGCCGTAGGCATCGCTAATTATCAGCAAGCTTACCCCGGATTTCTCACCACATCTCTCAAAGCCTGTGCTATTGCATGACTCTGCTATCAATTGGTAGTAAAAAGTCACTAGACCATTCATTCCAAGAGCCAAAATAATTTCTGGCGGAAATTCCTGCCTCTTCTAGGGCTATCAATGTATTAGCAGCCCTTGAACCTTTAAAGCAATAAACGTACACTTCTGACTCTGAAGTAATACCCACTGATTGACAAATTTCTCGGATTTCATCTGGCGATCGAAACGTGGGGATTTCCTCTTCAGATGTCATTAGACGATGCCATTCTAGCCATACAGCATTAGGTATTCTCCCTTTGCGAGGACAAAAATCAACAGCATAGGGAGAAGAACTCAACCCAAGCCATTCTTCGCTGTCGCGCACATCTAATTTAATAATTGCTGGATTGTCAATTGCTTCTAACATCTCGGCGGTAGTCACCATAATGTCAGCGTTGGGATGCAATCTAAATATGCAGCTTTGACGTAATGGTACTTCATCGCTAGTAGGTAATCCCGCCCAAAGCCATGCTCTATATCCTCCGTGTAAGATAGATACCTGAGCGCAACCCAAATATTTCAGCAAGAAAGCTGCTCGACAAGATTGACCATAACCTTTATTTAAACTATTTTCATAGACAATAAACTGTTCCGCACCCGATATTCCCAGGTTGCTGATAATTTCTGCAAAATACTCTTGTAATTTCTTTAATCCTGCTGGGTAGGAACTGTCTAAAAAATAGGTGAAAAAATCTCTAATATTTATAGATTCAGGAATATGAGAAATAGCATAATCTTCGGGAGGTCGCGTATCGATTATAACAATATTTGATGACTTTTGGGCTAACAGAGACGTAAGTTGTTGAGGAGAGATGAGGAGTTTTGTATTCACGCTTTCATGCTGATGTTATAGTACTATTAGGCATTATCGTGCTTGGTAGATTTGTGTTTAGAAATCAAAATCACAGAAGAATGAATGTTGAATGTTACCAGAGAACTTTTGTGGCTGTGTTGTTTTAAAACTGATCAAACCAATACATCATGCTTTGGCTTTTGCTCATCGCCCCCATTCTTAGAGGAAAAGAGAGCGACACCGGACAGCCCCTTAAAGTAGACATCGCATACAAAAAAGCCCAGTCATCTAATAACTGGGCTTTCATTATCTCAATCAATCATTGTCGGTAGAGTAGTTTCACTCTATTCAGCAGGTTGTTCTAAATTAACCTTGACAACTTTGTTCTTTTCTTGCTCAGTTTTTGGCAGTGTCAGATTCAAAATGCCGTCTTTATAATCTGCGGTGACATTAGTATTTTGAACCTTAACAGATAGAGGAATTACACGTTGGAACTTGCCGTAGTAGAATTCACTCGATGTTGTGCCATTGTTTTCGGTTTTAGTTTTAGACTTGCGCTCACCACTAATGTGAACAGCGTCTTGGGTGACTTGAATATCTAAGTCTTTAGCTGACAGTCCTGGCAGTTCTAATAATAGATGAATAGCATCATCAGTCTCTTGCAACTCAGCAGCCGGAACTCTGATAAAGCCTTTTTCAACCCGTGCAGATGGGACTCTGGTATCTCCCAATAAGCCGTTGATGTGACGTTCAAAAGCGTTCAATTCTTGCCAGGGGTTGTAACGAACTAGTACCATAACTCTTTCTCGGAAAAATTCAGCTATTGTTTAATCGTTTTTGCACTTGGGTTTGTGCTTATGTATTTATAATAAGTATGGTTAAAACTCCTGTAAATTCGGTTTTCATCACCTAATAAAATGATGATTACCGCACAAAATTAAGCAGTAAAAAAGATTACGGTTTACTCTAATTTTGAGGTTCGGTAAACCCGAATAATAACTATTAATACCAATAATAATCAACCAACTATTCTGCTGTTGAAGGGGATAGTGCAGTTAGGCGTTGCTTATATATATTCCCAAAACAACAACACCCAAGCTCTACTCACTTAGTTATTTCCTCACATCCATCATTCGTTCAGGGTTGTACTGATTAAAGTCTACTGAGCAATCAGTTACAGCGCCCTCTGTTTACCACTAGGAGGAAATATCAGCGTTCGAGTTGGGTGTCGTTGTTACTTGACGAGACAGATTGCAATACAACAGCGTCTTTACCTCTTACTAAATTGAACATCGGCTGTCAAATCTGCCTATGAAGCTATAGCGCTTCAATTAATAAGTTATCACTCTATTAAAAGAGCAGGTTTACTTTGACACTAAACTTTACTTTTTCTAACTAAACGGTTGCCCCCATCTCTCCCAGTTCTCTTTATTAAATGGACTGCGCCACTTCAAAATTAAGTTCAACTCCAACTCTTGCCGTGCGCGTCGGTCTGTGGGAGTGTCCCACCAAAAAGTGATGTTGACTGCTGTCTTCATTCCATAGCGATAATGTAAATCCTGATAGCTTGCTATGTAATCTTTGCAGGCGTGTATGCCCTTCCACCGTTTGTTACTGCGGCAGGTTTCCCCCACGTACAAAATCAGGTCGGCCGCAGAGTCAATGATGAAGTACAGACACGCTTCTCCTGGGCTATCAGCTGGCATCCTCAAAAACGAGAGCGATGCCCACGGCGGGCTACGCCTACGCACCTGTAATTGCAACGGATCGATCCGATCTGGGTCGCAGTGGTTGGGTGGAATGTCGAATAATGTCGCCTGCTGCACTGGCTTGGTTTCCCTCACCTTCTGCTGACAGTCCAAAACCTGCACTTTCCACTTCAGCAGGGCATCAGCACTCATCACCAAATGGCACTAAGAAAAGCTGAAACTTCGTCAGGGCAGGGTGTGGAAGGTGTGGGAGGTGTGGGAGGTGTGGGAGGACGGGGAAGAAGTCTTACCCCCCACACTCCCCACACTTCCCACACTCAAAAGCCAGTTAAATCATGGGTTTGCGCTTATCTTAGTGCCATTCACTCATCACCAATGTCTCTGCTCTACGTGCTGGTGTGGGCGTTATGGATGGGAATAGGTTTAGCTGATTTGGTTCCAATTGGGGTTTACGAGGAGCGTGCCGACTAGCTGATTATCCAAGAGAACTGACAATTAAGAGCATTTGCCTTTGGTTTCAGCAGAATAAGGAAAATGGTAGAGTTAAGAACTCTAATGAGATAAATGCTGCTACAACCATTACTGTAAAATGAAAGAAGGGTTCTATGAAATAAACAATAAAACCTTTTAAAAAAATCGCCATATTTGATATGTTGTCACGAGAGAATTCCGAAATAATTTGTTCTGACAAATCAAAAATTTCTGCTCAAGTTACTAAATGGGTAAACAGAGCTATCAGCAACGGTGCAGATTCGTGTTATATAAGATTATATAAGGCAAATAGAGAAATTATAGATATAATTATTGAGAATCTATCCGACAAAGAATTGCAAATTATTTTACCATTTTCTCTAAATTATAAATCTTCTTTAGTTAGTGCTTTTCATTTTAGAGAAAAAGACCAAATTAAAATGCCAGAGGCAAAAAGCAATAGTATACTGTTTGGAAAATCATGTCACTCATTAAAATCTATAAAAGAGGCAGAGGATGAAGGATTAGACTATGTATTTTTTTCACCTATTTTTGCGACATCAACTCATCCAGAAGCAAAAGGTATTGGTCTAGATATGCTCACTAAAGCTTGCAAATCAACACAAATGAGAGTTTTTGCTCTTGGGGGAATTAACGAAAACAATTATCAAAAATGTCTTGATGCTGGTGCGTCTGGTGTTGCAGCAATTAGTATGTTTAAAAAATAAAATATTTTTCCTTGATGCCTTTTTCTTAGCGCTATTAGGTTGAAAGTTAGTCATAGTACATAGTAATATTTGCAATAACTGATATCACTCTTATTTACTACTCTAAATTCAAGTTCAATTTTTGGTGGTTAATTCACGCTAAAGACCAGAGGCAGCACTTGCTCAGAATGCAACAACCTGCGACTCTATGTCACAAACCTGGATGTCACGACGAGAGACAATTTGCAACTCGTGAGGGTAACGCGGACGCGGATCATTTACCAACCAGATTGGAGGAACCATCGTGGTTTCATAGTAATCAATCTGATGCAAAACCCCAGGATTATTTTTGAGTTCTACCACTGTCCTCGGCAGATACTCAAATATTTCATCCCAATCAATAACCGAATCGACGTTCATCACACTCAACCTGTTTAATACCTGAATTACTTACTTGCCTATATCAGCCAGACGTTGACCTTGCATTGTTAACTTAGTAGATAAAACATTAGCGAAATAGCTGGTGGGTATATCAACCGTGCTTTTGATTAGCAATAGAAATCACTCCGATCAAGTACCACTTCACCATAATCTGGCACCCAGGCAACCCAGGTAACTGGGGATTCCTGGCAGAGCAACTTGGCTTCCTCAAAGGCATAGACACTGGGTGGTTGGAGCAACTTTACCCAGGTATCTCGGTTGTACGTGATGTGGCAAACGGGGTTCCAACCTGAAGTGATCTGGTTTGCCAGAGTCGGGGCAGTCGAATTAACCGAAACTGTTTGATGGGACATAGGCTTTTTGCGTCTGTAATCTATTAAAACTTGCAAGCCTTACTCTCTCCAACTAGACCAGAAAGAGTAAAATAAATAATTTCTGTATCTATATTTACAAAATAGGGGGTAAATAGCTCAATCATCTTGAATAAATTAACAAATCCTGACATTAATAGATAATAAGTCCTGATTTATTGCTTCTGATACTGTTCAAAATTCTGGTTATCCTGCATACTCTGGAAGCCACCGTCTGGATGGGTGGGCATTTGGTGCTTGCCGATTAGCTTATACTGGCAGTCAGTAACAAATAATTTACTGCTAGCAGAAACATAAATTTGTGACTGATAACAAACCAACCGATTACGCCGCAATTATCCGTGCCGCCAACCAAACTATTCCAGAACCCCCTGAATGGCTAAGTGCAGGTAGATATGTTTACTCACCAGAGTATGGAGTTGGTGAGGTAATGGCATTATTGGGCAGACGGTTGATTGTCAAGTTTGTAGAAGAAGTTAAGCCAACCCAATTTGGAGATTGGGAGCAAGCTCTAGCTTTGGGGTCAATTAAACCAAGTAACGCTAACTTAGTTTCTTCTTCCACAACATTCCTTGAAGAGAATAACGCCGCAGTCACAACAATTGGGGAGCGCATTCAACAAATCCCCCAGGTAGTATTTCAGTCTGTAGCACAAGAACTGATTGCAAGTATTAGGGCGATAGATATCAAAAATGCTAACCAAGGAATAATTCACCCTCTACCGGGCGATTTACCACCTGCTTTACGTTTAGCGTTACAGAATAACGGTATCACCCAGATTTATTCTCACCAATTAGAAGCTCTAACAAAGTTACGTGCTGGGTTTGACTTGAGTATCACTACGCCTACAGCAAGCGGAAAGACGCTGTGCTACAACCTGGGTATCCTGGAATTGTGTATTAAGCAACCGCAAACAACAGCATTGTACATTTTTCCACTTAAGGCATTAGCTCTTGACCAAATGCGAAAATTGCAGTCGCTTGTCAAGGCAATGCCTAACACTCGTCTTAAACTCGCATTGATGACAGGAGATACACCAGCTACTGAGCGGCAGCGCTTTTTTATCCCCAATCCCCCAAACATCTTGGCAGTCAGCCCCGACTTATTGCATTACTATCTTTATAATGTGCGCCGTCGAGATGATGCAGAAGGATGGCGACAGTTTTTAAGACAGTTGCGCTACTGTGTAATTGATGAAAGCCATACCTATACTGGGGCTTTTGGTGCACACTTTGCTAATCTCATGCGGCGGCTAAGGTTAGCAGTTGATGCAGTTGGTGGTAATTCCCAAAGACTGCAATTTATTTGTTCTAGTGCCACGATCGGAAATCCTCAAGATATGGCATTGCGGTTTAGCGGCAGAACCCATCAACCCCAAAGATTACACCTGATTAAGGATAGTGGCGCTCCCTATAAAGGACGTACCTTATTATCTCTGGCTCCAAACAATGCAGCTAATGTTGAAGCTACTAAAATAGTGATTTCCTGGTTGCAGCATAACTTAAGTGGAATTGTCTTTTGTAATTCTCGTGCAGCTGTTAAAGGTTTACTTGGGTTAATCCAACGAGAAACACAACGCATTGGATTAGGTTATTTAACCAGCAAGGTAGCAGTTTTCTACAGTTCTTTAACGGGCGATCGCCGTAGCGAGATTATTCAAAAACTCCAAGGCGGACAAATCAAGGTAATTATTTCAACTTCTTCTTTAGAAGCAGGAATTGATTTACCCGAACTAGACTGTTGTTTGATTCGGGGATTTCCAGGTAGCCTGATGTCATTTTGGCAACGAGTAGGTCAAGCCGGACGCAAACAGCACGGGCTAGTGATTTATCTGCCATTAGGACAAAACCCGATTGATGTATACTACGCTCGACATAACCAAAAGTTACTATCAGGAGAAGTTGAATCTGCTGCATTTAACCCTGACTATCCAACCATTTTAGGTAAACATTTAGAATGTGGTTGCATTGAAAGTAGTTTAACTTTAGGAGAACTGAATACTCGTTTTGGAAAAACAGCCGGTGCAGTGGCAGATTCTCTTTTACAACAAAACAAAATTTTCTTAAGCGGTAATGGAAAGCTCTGGGGAAGAGGCTATCCTCATAAAGAAATTAATATCAGAAGCAGCACTCAAAGGTCAATTTCTCTAATTAATAAACATACGGGCGAAATTTTAGAAAGTATGTCGCTACCGTTAGCCCATCGAGAAGTATTTCCCGAATCCATATATATGGTGCAAGATGAAAGTGGGCAATTAATAGCATATCGTAGTGAAAGCCTAAATTCAGACAAAGGAGAGGCAATACTAACATTTTTAGGAAAAGATACAGATTTATTTACTGAAGCGGAGTCAGAATTAGAGATTCAACCACTTTCTACCTTGGCAGAATCTAAAATTATTCCTACTAATATTAAAGATGCTCGTTTACGTTTAACTCTTGTCTGGGGAGAAATTACGAATTCTGTAATTGGTTATAGATTGATGAAGCGTACCTACGGAATGACTTGTAAAAATCAACGTTGCGCTAATTATAAAAAACCACTTGAAGGAAAAAGCTGTTCATTGTGTAAGCAGGCGCTGAGTGCAGCAGAAGTGACAAAACTTCAAAAAGAAATAGCATTTTCAGAGGCATACGTCACAAAATACCAAGCGCCTTGCGTATTAGTAGAGTTAAATGAGGCGTTACAGAAAGCGCTGCAAATAACTGTCAATAAATACAAACAAGAAATTATGACAGCTAATGGAGGTGAGGTTCCAGAACTTTATCAATCATTATGGAGTAGCAGTGCTGAAATGACGGCACTGCATAGTATCCAGCACCAGATAGTTAAAGCTGTGCCTTTGGTAGTTTTATCCTCTAGTTTGGATGTAGATGAATTGGCCATACAAAAAGAAAGCAGGAACATTGGTTACTTTTTTGACACCTGTGAAGGTGGGAATGGGGCAGCAGAAGCTATTTTCTCCGACTTCACAAAATTTGCTGCTGCATCTTACGCTTTAGCAGCCGAATGTGATTGTGAAACTGGTTGTCCAAGATGCCTACATTCAACGGCTTGCCCACAGCATAATGAACCATTGCATAAAGATGTGGGTTTGTTTTTATTGGATGCAATTAGCCCTTAGCGGTGTTCAATCCCCAAAATCCATCTTGAACTGAGCATTGTAGTAAAGTTAACTAATCTAGCCTTCCATCCTTCTGTTGCGATCGCTGTTTTTAAGGTACTGAAAAGCGCGATTGACAGGCTAATGTGTTGATAATGAGTAGACTATTGTTGATCCCGGTCAATCCACTTATGTACATTGGGAATTTCAAATTGACTCAATTTTTCAATTAATTATTCGAGCGACGCGTAGGTTGCTGCCGTAGGCATTGCTACTAGCGTGAAGGGCGTAATCCCAAAACCTAAGAGGTAATGACAATTCCAGCCACTAGAGTACCTGCATTTTCTGCTTGTTACAGTTTAAAGAAAGAGTAGCGCCATAGATGAATGCCTTTACCACTAGCAATTCAATCACTGCAAAGCTGTAATGTTCGCCCTACAGCCCTTCTCAAGAGAGGAGACGCTGTTCGCGTTCGGGCATCAAGAAGGCAGGCATTGGCGCAGCCATCGCCGTTCTTTAGATAGTGTGGGCAATGGGGGAAATGTGAGTGTTGAATTGCAGATGTAAAAAAAGCGCGATCGCTGTATTTATTTTGGGCATTCTGAGAAGATAGTGTTTATTGAAGAAAGTCATGTTTAAAGGATTCGGTCGCCCAAAGAAAAAATCAGTGCTTGAAGAGAATGAACTGACTACAGGGATTGTTCAGCATCCAGTTACGGGACTTTGGCAGACATGGATATCATTTACAGGTAATGATATTCAATGTATTACCGCCCATGCCAATCGAGATGATGCTGACCGGGTAGCGAAACAGATGGCTTCGGCTTGGAGTGAAGGGAAATATAAAACTGGGGAAGAGGTGACAGCTTTTATTAAATCTCTGCCTACTGATGCAGTCATAGACCCATTACCCCAAAATATTGTGATGCAATTAAGTCAGCAGGCATTAAGCGCAAGGGAGTAATTAGAGCGATTGCTACGCCAACGTCTGCGATGAACGCTCTAAACAGTATCATCCATCCATCCGCACTCTGGATTTTGACAGTCCCAATGCACCCGTGCCAGGGCAAACGCATCTAAATATAGTACATAAATACTAATAAAGGATAAAGGCAGCGATCGCGTGTGGTATGAAGGATAAACAATGAGGCATTGATGGTAAAGTCATTGTAAAAGTAACAATATTGC
>NZ_JAIVFX010000054.1 GCF_020829625.1 Nostoc sp. XA010
AGCTAATTCACAGATTGCGAAAATAATTGATTTACTTTGTTTATTATTTACTTAATTTCTACAATTATTTATGTCATTTTGAAATCTTTCTTAGTTTTTATTAGTAAATAAGATGCGTTTGCCCTGGTTCCATCCCCATCTTCACAAAGGAAGATGTCGCGGTTAGGGAAAACTATAATATTGTCTGGATTATCTAGTACACCAGAATTGTTTGGTTCAATATATAGCTCAACGGTATTATTAGCGGGCGAATAACGCCATATCTGCCCATCTCCAGAACTACCTCCACTCTTGCAAGTGAAGTAGACATAACCACTGCCATAAAAGATGCCTTCCCCACCTGAAAACCTGGCCGCACCACTGTTATACCCTGCTGTTCTGACAGTATCAGATGTGGGATCAGGATTGCTAATCTGTACCCAGTTTACCGCCCTAGGCGTATTTTTTGGGAAACCCGTAGCTGTGTTGATTCCAGACGACCCCGTAATCCTTAAAGCGTATAGCGAACCGCCAGCACTCAGGTTGTTGCTTTGGTTGGGAATGAAGCGGTAGAAAAGCCCGTCCCCCCGGTCTTCCGTCATGTAGATATACCCTGTGTTGGGGTCTACAGCAGCAGCCTCGTGATTAAAACGCCCCATAGCGGTTAGTGGGACGGGAGTGACAAAAGTATTTGCACTACTGGGAACTTCAAACACATAACCATGCTTCTTGCCGTTATTGTTTTCAAAAGTTTCCTCGCAGGTTAACCATGACCCTGAAGGCGTAGGGCCACCGGCACAGTTGCGAATAGTTCCTGCTAGAACACCCCGATGTTCTACCAGGTTGCGGGAAGAATTAACAACCAATTTAGTACAGCCGCCTCTTGCATTTGAGTTGTACTTGCTGCCATTGGGAGCACCCACACCGTTCCCAGAAGTACCGAGTTCATGATTGCGAATTAGAATTGTATCGCCATTAGACCCGGCAAAAGCACCCATACCATCGTGACCACCCGGTACTAAATAACCATCATTCATCGTTTGGCCTGTTTCGGACAGTCTGCGGTAGGTGAATCCAGCTGGCAAATCTAATACTCCGTTGGGGTCGGCTACTAAATTGCCGTAGGGACCCGCAGCGATCGCAGGTTTAGCATAGAACGCTTGTAAAGGAGATAGAAGGACAGCACCTGTAGCCGATGCCCCTGCCAGGGTAAAAAACTGACGTCTCGATAGATTCAATGTATATTTCCTAATGTTTTGAACGAAGCTTAATTTGTTGCAAATAGACAGCCTTAATTATCTACGATGGGCAGGGTTTTTAAAATTAATAATCGGTTAAAAAAAGATTATCAAAAACATTAAAATAATGTAGAAAAACTACAATTTTCTAAAATGCATAAATAAACCAATTAAGATTAGGATTTTCAGAGATTGAAAACCTAGTAAAAATATAACTGCTTGTTAATAGCATTAAAATCCTATTTGGCAAAAATAATCCATCCGTAACTGCTATTTTTAATATTTAACTTAATATCAATAAATTATGAAATTTGAAGTTGAATATTAAAGGTCTAATAGGATGTTTTTTAAGTATTATGAACCAATAAATTAAAACTTTATAAGTTGTTTCAAAATTAAGCGAATTATGACTATATAAATCATGGATTCGCTGATTTAAAATAAAAGTTCATCATCTTGACTTAAGCGACAGTACAGGTTCCATCACTGCAAGCAGTAAGTTACCAGTCATCAGTTAACCGCTAAGTCATTTTCAAAAAATAATTCCATGCGATCGCCCCGCAGTCGAGTTACCCCATATTCAATGACATTACCTGTTTCATCAACGTTCACCGACTCCGCTAAAAGAATGGGTTGATTCAGGGATAGTTGTAGCCACTTTGCATCTTGAGGCTGAACTAGACGAGCAGAAACGCAAGTACTACGGCGTATATGATCGCATCCATATACCTGCTGTAAAAACTGAGATATTGATTGCTGTTCTTGCAAAATATTGATATTTTTCGGCTCTAAAAAATCAGGGAATCGCTTGAGTGGAAAATACCCAGTACCCACACTAATGGGTTCTTCATTTGCTAAACCTAAACGTTCAATTAACGCTACCGGCTCACCATAAGGAATTTCTAGCCCTCTAGCGATCGCATCATCCGCAGGTACTTCTAAAACACGTAGCAGTTGAAACCTCACTTGCCAACCCTGTGCTTTCAGCGTTTGGTTGTAACGCACTCGCTTACCAATCGCATAGCGGATGGTTTTAGCAGCTACAAAAGTTCCGCGTCCTCGGTCAACTCGTAACAATCCCTCGTCTTTTAGTAGAGCGATCGCTTGTCTAATGGTATGGCGATTAACTGAAAACTGTTCAGCTAAATTGGTTTCCGTCGGTAGTTGTTCCCCAATCTGATAAACCCCCTGATGAATATTTTGTCGGAGTTGGTCAGCAATCTGGACATAAATCGGCATTATTTCCTTCATGTATCAATTTTAGATTGTCAATTTGTCAGAATTGCGTTAATCTACTTTCATCTAGATGTCTAGACAAGTTAAGAATAGTTTAAAACAAAATACCACAAACCAACTTATGCCTACTGTGATGCAGCGACAAGCATGGATGGCAACATTAGCTAAAGCCGAGTTAGAGCTATTAGAAAAACTGGTAAACACATTAGATCATTTGCCCAACTATAGCTTTTTACGCTGCCCAGAAATCGGTCTAACAATGGTGCGGGGACGTGCTGGGGGTACAGGAGAGCCATTTAACTTAGGAGAAATTACCATGACTCGCTGTGTTGTGCAGTTAGAGAGCCAAGGAGATGAAGCAATCACTGGATTTGGTTATGTCGCGGGGCGATCGCACCGCCATGCAGAACTAGCTGCTGTTTGTGATGCGTTACTACAAACTCTAAATTGGCACGATCAGATTGAGGCTGAAGTAATTCAACCATTGCAAATAGAACACCAAAAGCAGCAGGAACTCAAGCAGCGTCAAGTAGCAGCCACTAAGGTCAATTTCTTTACGATGGTGAGGGGAGAAGGGTGAATCAATTAAAAATTAAAAATTAAAAAATTGGATTATTGATTAATGTCAAATATAGTTACACATTTACCTGGGTTTCAAGACTCAATTCATGATGCCCAAAGGACATTTCGGGCGTTGCTTGATGCTAATGCTCGACCAGGGACACCTTATTGGATAACTGCTGAGATGAGCGTGCCTTTGGGTTTAACGCCTGCTTGTGGGGCTGCTTGTTTGACATTGCTGGATTTGGATGTTGTGGTATGGCTACAGCCAACTTTTACAGATCAAGTGAGAGCTTGGTTGTTGTTCCATACTGGCTGTCGTTTCACGCAGTACTCAGAAGAAGCTGACTTTGCCTTAATTCAAGATTTGGCAGCGTTGCCAGAATTATCTATTTTTAACTGGGGGACAGGAGAAAAACCGGAAGCCTCAACAACATTATTGGTACAGGTGGAAAATTTGGAGATGGGACAGCCTGTGATGTTGACGGGCCCAGGAATTTTAGACCAACGAGCGATGTCTAACGACAAGCCGCTACGCGTCTACGCCCCGACACTTCCCGTCCATTTTTGGGATTTCTGGATGCAGAATCATCAAGCCTATCCACAAGGCATAGATGTATTTTTATTTACAGAAAATGCAGTAATGGGGCTACCACGAACTGCCCAACCAGAGGTGTACTATGACTCTTGATATTCGCATTGCTACCCGTGAGGATTGGCCTCTGTTGAATCAGCTTTATGCTGACATGGATGGTGAGTCACCCTTACCAAGCGATGATCTAGAAAGAATCTTGACAGAAATCGTACAAGTTCCTAACTACTACATTTATATTGCTTTTTTAAACCAACAACTTGTAGGTACTTTCAGCCTCCTCTATGCACCAACAGTGATGCACCGAGGCTATCACAAATTTGCAGTTTTAGATGCAGTAACAGTTACTTCTCAAATGCGAGGAGAGGGGATTGGTAGCCAGATGGTAAAAGCCGCGCTCCAATTTAGTGCTGAAGCTGGGTGTTATAAAGTCACGCTATCTTCAAATTTGAAACGAACTCGCACCCATCAATTCTACCAATCACTAGGATTCGAGCAGCATGGGTGGAGTTTTAAATGCTTAGTTCAGCCAAGTCAGCAGATCGAAAATTATTGATAATCAAAATATAAATAATGGAAATTTTAAAACCCGATTAAAGCCTAACTTTCTTAATAAAAAATTACAAATTACGAGTTACGAATTGAAAATTATGCCATACGTTGCAGTCAAAGGCGGTGAACAGGCAATTCAAAATGCAGAAGCTCTCCTGCAAAGCAGACGCAGAGGTGATCCTGCAATTCCTGAATTGACGCTAGACCAGATAGAACAACAGCTTTCGCTAGCAGTAGAACGGGTGATGTGTGAAGGTAGCTTATATGATCGGGAGTTAGCAGCCCTTGCTATTAAACAAGCTTGGGGTGATTTAGTAGAAGCAATTTTCTTGTTAAGAGCCTATCGGACAACACTACCCCGCTTCTATTATAGCCAGCCATTAGATACTAGCAAAATGCAGATTCAGCGCCGCATTTCTGCGATTTTTAAAGATGTACCAGGAGGACAAAGCTTAGGAACTACTTTCGACTACATCCACCGCCTACTAGACTTTAAGTTGATAGCAGAACGACAAATCCCGACAGCACCAGAAGCAGAAGCAATTACAGAACCAGTTCCGCGTGTAATTGACACTTTAGATCGTGAAGGCTTGATGCAAGCGGAAGAAGGGCAGGGGAGCAGGGGAGTAGGGGAGCAGGGGGAGCAAGTAAATAATGATTCTCCATTATCTCAACCATTTGATTTAACTCGTCAACCATTAACTTTTCCTGCTGGACGGGATGCGAGACTGCAAAATCTAGCGCGTGCAGATGAGGGTTTTTTGCTATCTCTGGCATATTCTACACAGCGAGGCTATGGGAGAAACCATCCTTTTGCTGGAGAGATTCGCATGGGGGAAGTAGAAGTCATCATTTGCCCAGAAGAATTGGGATTTGAAATAGCGATCGCAGATATTACTGTCACCGAAGTGCAAATGGTAAACCAGTTTAAAGGTAATAAAGAATTACCTGCTCAGTTTACCCGTGGCTATGGACTCACCTTTGGTTACAACGAACGTAAAGCGATGTCAATGGCGCTAGTAGATAGGGCAATGCGAGCAGAGGAATTAGGGGAAACAATTCAAGGCCCAGCCCAAAATGTCGAGTTTGTACTTTCCCACTCTGATAACGTGGAAGCACAAGGTTTTGTCCAACACCTTAAACTTCCACACTACATCGACTTTCAAGCAGAGTTAAATCTGGTGCGGAAAATCCGACAGCAGCAGCTAAATAATCAATCCTCAGAGCTAACTGTTGCGGCCCAAGAATCTCAGCCTTTAGAAAATAGTGATTTGGTTTTGGAACAAGCGAAATGATTACAGGAATTAACCATATTACTTTGTCTGTCTGCGACTTGGAGAAATCTTTTGATTTTTATACCAAAATTATAGGTTGTCAAGCGATCGCCAAATGGCAAACAGGTGTTTATTTACTGGCAGGTGACTTGTGGTTGTGCCTATCTTTAGATTTCAACATACGCACAAATCCTATGGACGAGTACACTCATATTGCTTTTAGTATCCCTGAAGATAAGTTTCCAGAATACAGCGATCGCCTGAAAGCTTTAGGAGTCAAACAGTGGAAGCAAAATACAAGTGAAGGCGATTCTATATATATTCTTGACCCCGATCACCACAAGCTGGAACTGCATATAGGTGATTTATCTTCCAGAATTGCCGCCACTCAAAAAGCTCCCTATAAAGGCATGAAAATTTTTAGTGAATCAGTTAACAGTCAAACAACACAAACTATTCAAATATCTTCAAAACTAACCAATACAAAAATTGCTATCCAAGGAGTAAATGTACTAACTCCCGATGGTTGGTTAAAAGATGCCACAGTTTTAATTGAAGATGGGAAATTTACCAACATTAATCAGGCTAGTAGTCCTAATGGATTTCATCTGGTAAATGCTCAAGGACTCCAAATGTTGCCAGGAATTATTGACTTACACGGCGATGCTTTTGAAAGGATGATTTGCCCTCGCCCTGGAGTTAACTTTCCTCTACCAATAGCGATCACAGATAATGACCGCAACCTCTTAGCATCCGGTATTACAACTTTTTACTGCTCAATCACCGACTCTTACGAACCAGGTTTACGCAGCCGAGATTCTGCCCGTACTTTAATTGACTTCATCTTAGGGACAGGAAAGGAAGTTTTAAATTGCAATCATCGCATTCATATTAGACATGAAGAGGCAAATATGGCCGGACATGAAGAATTGTGTGATTGGATGATATCCGGTCGTGTACATATTTTGTCTATCAACGATCACCTACCACCCCCAGGAAATCAAAAAAGATTGAGTCGATATCTCAATAGTGTGAAACAAAGATCCTCCATGTCCATAGAAGAAATTGAAGAATTAATCAACCAAGTAACAGCACGACGACATCAAGGAGACGTGCAAATAGAACAACTGGTGGATTTAGCTCATACCTACGGTATTACCCTCGCTTCTCACGATGATGATACCCCAGAGAAAGTAATACTAAGTCAACAACGCCGAGTAGCGATCGCAGAATTCCCCGCTACTGTAGACTTAGCTGCTAAGTCTCGTGAATATGGTGCAGCAGTTCTCATGGGTGCGCCTAACTTAGTGCGCGGTGGTTCTCACTTAGGTTTGATGAGTGTAGCTGAGGCAGTTAAAAATAACGTTATCGATTGTCTTTGCTCAGACTATCATTATCCTTCCTTGTTCTATGCACCCTTCAAACTCCAAGAATTAGGTTTAATGTCCTTTGAACAAGCATGGTCATTAGTTTCCAGCCAACCAGCAGAGGCGGCGGGGATAAGCGATCAAAAAGGTAAAATCGCTCCTGGTTTAGATGCTGATTTCCTGTTGATATCTCCTGATAATCCTTTACCATCTGCGATCGCTACGCTTGCTGTAGGCATAGCATCTGTTTATGTAACAGGTCAAGAAGTTGCCCGATATCACATCAAATAATTATGAAACCTACTATCGAAAGCATTGTTGAACTCTTCACCGAAAAGGGTTCCCAATCCTATGGTGCAGAAGCCGTCAGTCAGCTAGAACACGCCTTGCAATGTGCTAGCCTCGCTGAAATATCAGGCCAAAACCATGAATTGATTACTGCTTGTCTACTTCATGATTTAGGACATTTAATTCATAAGTTAGGTGATAATCCAGCCATCAAAGGCATAGACGATCAACATGAACATCGAGCCATTCCCTTACTATGTCAGATATTTGGGCCAGCAGTTACACAACCAATTAGGCTTCATGTCGTCGCCAAACGCTATCTTTGCTCAGTTGTTCCTGAATATTGGGATAGTCTTTCAGCCGCATCCAAACGCAGCTTAGAACTGCAAGGAGGCATATTTTCCCCTGAACAGGCAGAGAAATTTATTCAACAACCTTATGCCCAAGATGCTGTGCAGTTAAGGATTTATGACGATAAAGCCAAAATCACAAATTTGCCAACACCCGATTTAAACCACTTCACCCAATTTATAATCGCCTCTTTGATCTCGCCAATAAAATGACTATTTCTCCTAATCCCCATTACCCCTTATCCCCAGAGGGGGCCCCGAGTTCCCCAGAAACAGGCTTTAACTTTGCTTATTTAGACGAGCAAACAAAACGTTCAATTCGTCGCGCCTTGCTGAAAGCCGTTGCGATTCCAGGACATCAAATTCCATTTTCTTCCAGAGAAATGCCTATGTCTTACGGCTGGGGTACTGGTGGAATTCAGGTAACAGCTGCTGTGATTGGTCAAACTGATGTATTAAAAGTAATTGACCAAGGCGCAGACGATACCACTAACGCCGTTAATATTCGTCGCTTTTTTAAAAAAGTTTGTGGCGTAAAGACAACAGAACGCACACAAGAAGCAACTTTAATTCAGACTCGCCATCGCATACCCGAAACGCCACAACAGGAAGGACAAATTTTAGTTTACCAAGTACCAATACCCGAACCTTTACGCTGGCTAGAACCTTCATCTGTAGAGACAGGCAAAATGCACGCTCTAGAAGAATACGGAGCTATGTACGTCAAGCTGTACGAAGACATTACCATACATGGACATATTGCTACATCCTATGACTACCCGGTAATGGTGCATAACCGCTATTTGATGAGTCCTAGTCCGATCCCACGCTTTGATAATCCCAAAATGCAGATGAGTCCAGCATTGCAATTATTTGGTGCAGGTAGAGAAAAACGCATATATGCAATTCCACCTTATACCAAAGTTAAAAGCCTCGACTTTGAAGATCATCCCTTCACTGTAGAAAAATGGGATAAAGCCTGTGAGTTATGCGGTTCTACAGAAAGCTATTTAGATGAGGTAGTGATTGACGACCAAGGTGGGCGAATGTGGATCTGCTCAGATACAGACTACTGTAACAATTCAAAAGTAAAAATTTAAAACCGATGAAACCTCTTTTACAGGTTCACCAACTGAGTAAATCTTACGGTGCAATTAAAGCCTGCGATCGCATTTCTTTTAATCTTTATCCTGGGCAAGTTCTCGGTATTGTTGGAGAATCAGGTTCAGGTAAGTCTAGTTTGCTGAGTGCGATCGCTAATCATATTGCTGTCGATCAAGGTAATGTTACTTATAGTAGCCGTAACGGTGAAGACTTAGAAATTTTTCAACTTGCTGAAGCTAAACGGCGATTGTTGATGCGAACTGAGTGGGGCTTTGTGCAGCAAAATCCCCGTGATGGCCTGCAAATGAAAGTGAGTGCTGGAGCGAATATCGGCGAACGCTTACTAGATATTGGAATGCGACATTACGGCAATATTCGGGATGAGGCTTCCCATTGGCTACAACAAGTAGAAATTGACCCAGCCCGGATAGATAATTTGCCAATCCATTTTTCTGGAGGGATGCAACAAAGATTACAACTTGCCCGTGTGTTGGTGACACGTCCTCGGTTAATATTAATGGATGAACCGACGGGAGGGTTGGATGTGTCGGTGCAAGCGCGGTTATTAGATTTGTTGCGATCGCTTGTCCGTAATTTTAACCTCAGCGTAATTATAGTTACCCACGATATCGGCGTAGTCAGACTGCTGGCACACAGATTATTAGTTATGCAACAAGGACAGGTGGTGGAATCAGGTTTAACTGACCAAGTACTTGATGATCCACAACATCCATATACTCAATTACTAGTCAGCGCCGCTTTAACACCGTGAGTTTCTTAACAATGCAATTATTAACCGTTAATCATTGTCCAGTAAAGTTTTCTAGCCAAGCACTTTTGCAAGTTGAAAATTTGCGAAAAACTTTTACTCTGCATCAGCAAGGAGGCATTAATCTATCAGTGTTAGAAGGAGTATCTTTGAGCGTTAATGCCGGGGAATGCATCGCCCTTTCTGGAGCATCCGGGAGTGGGAAATCTACATTTATGCGCTGTTTATATGCTAACTATCGCGTTGATAGTGGTTCAGTCTGGATAAAACAACAGGAAGATTGGGTTGATTTGTGTCAACTTGCTCCCCACGAAATTTTAGCAGTCCGGCAGAAAACCATTGGATATGTCAGCCAGTTTTTAAGAGTAATTCCTAGAGTGCCAGCGTTAGAAGTTGCCGCAGAACCACTGTTGGAATTAGGGGTAGATATAGATGTTGCATATAACAAAGTTAAAGACTTATTTCATTACCTTAACCTCCCGGAAAGATTGTGGTCTCTTTCCCCTACTACCTTTTCTGGAGGCGAAAAGCAACGGGTAAATATTACTCGTGCTTTAGCAGTTGATTATCCCATTTTGCTATTGGATGAACCAACTTCAGCCCTAGACGCTACCAATCGCCAAGTAGTTATTGAACTGTTGCAAGAGAAAAAAGCTAAGGGCTGTGGCTTAATTGGCATTTTTCACGATGAAGAAGTGCGATCGCAACTTTGTAACCGCGAATTAATCTTTGGTAAGGATAATTGAACCATGAATGAACAGATCTACACTAACTATCGTCTGCAACTACCAGATCAAGAACTGCTAGGTACTTTAGTAGTGCGAGATGGATTGATTGCTGATATTCAACCAGGGATTGTGAGTCATGGTCAAAATGGTCAGGGAGATTATCTATTACCAGGATTGATTGAGTTACACACCGATAATCTCGAACGCTGTATGTCTCCCCGCCCCGGTATTCGTTGGCCTTTAGAAGCCGCAGCAGTTTATCATGACCGAGATTTAGCTAGTGCGGGAGTCACAACAGTATGCGATGCGATCGCAATTGGTGATGTGGCGGCTGGCTCTCCTCGCTTAACTAACTATGCGCCGATGATTGATGTCATTTCCCAAGCACAAGTCGCCGGACGCTTCTGTGTAGAACATCGCATTCATTTACGCTGTGAACTGGCTTTTGACAAGGTTTATGAGATTACAGCACAATACTCAGATCATCCTCTTTTATCAATGATTTCGCTGATGGATCATACTCCAGGTCAACGGCAGTTTACCCGGTTGGATAAGTTTAAAGAGTATTACATGGGAAAACACGGTGTTACTCCTGACAAAATTGACGAGTTCATCATCATTCGTCAGCAACAGCAACAACTATATGCACAAAAAAATCGTATGGCTTTAGTAGAACTTACCAAAACCAAAGGTATTTCCTTAGCAAGTCACGATGATGCTACTGTGGAACACGTCCAAGAAGCGGTTCAAGATGGAGTAGTGCTAGCTGAGTTCCCAACTACATTAGAAGCTGCCAAAGCAGCGCATAACTTAGGATTACAAGTTTTGATGGGTGCGCCTAATTTAGTTTTAGGTGGTTCTCACTCTGGTAACGTTTCAGCTATGGAACTTGTTTTGCACGATTTAGTTGATGTGATCTCTTCTGATTATGTTCCTCAAAGCTTATTGCAATCCATCTGGATAATTGCCCATAAGACTGGCAAGCCTATTTACCAAGCTATGCAATTATTTACCAGTAACCCAGCCAAAGCCATTAATCTATTTTGCGATCGCGGTAGTTTGGAGGTAGGAAAAAGAGCCGATGCGATCGCTGTTCATGATGATGGTATCATACCCCGTTTAAGTGCAACTATGTGCCGAGGCAATCGTATTTCTTAAGTTAAAAGTATTACATAAAAATGTAACTTTTATTGGCTATTTTATGCTGTCTTAGTTGGTTTAAGAGACGCAGTTACCGACGATGAATTATCTCTACCTTTTGACCACATTTCTCTGGAGATGATAATTCGATTGTTTGTATCATTTTAGTGTCGCGCAAGAAAAAGGCAAAGCCGAAGACCTTGTGAAGTATTTTGCTGCTAAGGGAAATCAAGATTTAGGAGTCGTCAAAGCCAAACGATTGCCAGTCTCCAAGCTGGATTTATCCCCTTTTCACGCACCCTCGCAGACATTAGTGCAATTATCTTAACCTCTCATCGATGCGGTAACTGTGGCTGCCCGTACTCCTCCACTTGTTCACTGGCTGATTGTGAATCAATTATTGCAATATTAATAACTTCTTAAGCCCTAATTAAACCCGATTTGGTAATTAATCTTGTTAATAACTAGATGGTTCTTATTTAGGTTTTTTATTCCCTTTTATTGTAGAAATCTCAACAAGGACTTTTTTTTATGGAGCATGTACATTTACAGGGCTTGCTATCCACTACAGCAAAGCGGCGACGCTTTCTGCTCGGTGCCGGCACATTGACCGCAAGCGCTATTGCTAGTCTTTGGACTCATAAAGTTGTTGCATTGTCAAGATTCTCTGCCTATCCCTTCAGCCTTGGTGTTGCTTCTGGTGATCCTTTACCAGATAGTATAGTGCTATGGACACGGCTGGCTCCAGATCCCTTAAATGGCGGTGGTATGCCGCAGGTTAATGTGCCAGTACGGTGGCAAGTTGCTTTGGATGAAAACATGAGAAAAGTTGTCCTACGGGGCGTGGCATTGGCAACCCCCGAATTAGCACATTCTGTTCATGTAAATGTACGTGGTTTAGAGCCTAACCGTTGGTATTGGTATCAGTTTAAAGTAGGTAATGAAGATAGTCCGATTGGTCGTACCCGTACTGCTCCGGCGATTGGCGCTAGCTTGAATCAGCTCAACTTTGCCTTTGTTACTTGCCAAAAATGGGAGGATGGTTTTTATTCTGCTTATCGCCGCCTAGCTGAAGAAGATTTAGATTTGGTTTTCCACTTGGGTGATTATATTTACGAATATGGCATCCCTGACAAAGGTGGTGTACGCAACGTTTCTTTACCTGAAGAGTTTAGAAAAGAAACGAATACCCTTGAGCAATACCGCCTTCGATATGCTCTATATAAAACTGACCCGGATTTACAAAAAGCTCACGCCTTGTTTCCTTTTACAGTCACCTGGGACGACCACGAAGTTGAAAATGACTATACTGATGACATTTCGGAAAACAACGATCCGATCAAGAAGTTTCTCAAAAGGCGTGCTGCTGCTTATAAGGCTTATTATGAGCATCAGCCACTGCGAGAATTTTCCCTACCACAGGGGCCAGATATGCTGATTTACCGTCGGCTAACCTTCGGTAATCTGGCGGAGTTTAGCGTACTTGATAGCCGCCAGTACCGCAGCGATCAGCCATGCGGTGACGGTGAAACACCCCGTTGCCCAGCAGCGCTAGATCCATTTAAAACCATGCTCGGTAATCAACAGGAGCGCTGGCTGTTGGATGGTCTTGATCGTTCTCAAGCACGTTGGAACATACTTGCTCAACAGGTGCTGATGGCAGAGCTAGATCATAAAATTGGGCCAGGCGAAATCTTTTGGAACGACTCATGGGATGGATATCCACTTGCACGTAATCGTGTTTTAAGTCACATCGCTAGCCGCCGGATTTCTAACCCAGTGGTGATTACTGGGGATTGGCATTCTACATTTGTTAATGACCTCAAGCTCGACTTTAAAGCTTCTAACTCTCCAACAGTGGCTACGGAGTTTGTCACTCCCTCTATTACTAGCAATGGTGATGCCAATGTCTACGGCCCCTACTATGGCCCGAAGATTCCAGAAAACCCACACATTAAGTTCTTTGATGGCGATCGCCGAGGTTACTTCCGAGTCAACCTTAACTATGAGCGCTGGCAGACTGACCTGCGTATTGTTACAACTGTGAGTCGTCCAGATGCGCCTGTATACACTTTCGCTTCTTTTGTTGTTGAGAATGGTCATCCAGGTGCCAAATTAGACTAGTATTTCAGCTTTTGCGTATTCAAATATTTGAATACGCAAAAGCAAATCAAGTGTAATCCCACTGTATTACTCCCTGATGAAGTAACAGAGTACTCCCATCGTACGCGCCCAACGTAGGTTCATGCCCCAGTTGAGGCAGGGAATATGGTCACTTATAAAAAGAAAACTCAAAAGCTCTTCCTCAAACGCCGTCAAATACGGTCGCTTCAACTCTCCCAGATGTTTCAACACAGCACTTGAGGCATCTTCTAAATTCTCGTTTTCCCGTAACCTCATGATGCGATAAGCCTAATGTAAATAATATATAACTCTTTTATCTTACTTGGCACTTCATTTAATTTTAGATAATCATCTAGATAATTACTAAATATTAATAAAATCTTTCCGACGTCTTAACCTCTTTTTATAAAATTAAAGCTATATTGTAATCGCTAACTTTTACTGATTTTCTGGAACTTTAACAGAAACAATTGGAATTTTTTAAAACAAATAAATAGTAACAAATGAAGAAGTCTCAATTTTTCAGAGCTATTCTACCTATTGCTGTACCAGCAGCAATATCTTTCGCTCTTCTTAATTATCTACAAAAGCCACTAACTGCCCAAACCTCAAGTATTCATTTGACAATGGGTAATCCTAGTAGCGCTGGCACTAGTTTCAGTAATTATTTATTAAGCAAATCTCAGTATGCAGTTTCTTATAACTGTTATAGAGGGACACCCAATTGGGTAAGTTGGCAACTAAACACATCATGGTTAGGAAGCGCACCTCGCCAAGATGATTTTCGTGCAGATACTACATTACCTTCAAGCTGCTACCAAGTCACTTCTTCTGATTACACTGGCAGTGGCTTTGACAGAGGACACATGGCTCCGTCCGCAGATAGGACAAATACTATTGCTAATAACTCTGCTACTTTTTTAATGACAAATATAATCCCTCAGTCACCTGATAATAATCAGGGGCCTTGGGCTGCACTAGAAAATTATTCTAGAGACTTAGTAAACCAGGGGAAAGAACTCTATATTATTTCTGGTTCTTACGGCACTGGTGGAACAGGTTCTAATGGAACAAAAAACACAATTGCTAATGGTAATGTTACAGTTCCGACCAGAACATGGAAAGTTATTGTAGTATTAAATTCATTAAATTCTGATGCTAGCAGCGTCACTACTAACACAAGAGTAATTGCTGTGAATATGCCTAATTCACAGGGAATTAGAAATAATGACTGGACAAACTACAGAGTTAGTGTTGATTCCATTGAGACAAACACTGGTTACAATTTGCTCTCTAATGTTTCTTCGTCTATTCAAAGTGTAATTGAGTCCAGAGTTGACAACTTGTAAGAATATTTAGCTCACTAAAAGCTTAAAGCCTGTCTATAAATACAGACAGGCTGATGATTACTGGGTTAGGTTTCTACAACTTTTGTCGAAATTCCAGCTAAATCCGCAGATGGAGTTTTACCAATAATATAGATATCAAGGTTTATCGTACCTATGCGATAAACCTTGATATTAGTGAGGTGATCTTTTAATATTTTGACAAGTGATTTAAATTTGGGCACATTTTGTTTTTGTATTTCATCGTGCCATTCTTTTTCCTCACCACAGTTACGAAATATATAATCTAGTTCTACTTCTTCAATTGATGTTTCTAGAGAATGTCCTGTTAACTGGAGGAGTTTTTGAGCGGTCATTGGTTCTTGTGCTTGATTAGACCACAAAAAAGCTTCAAAAGGATATTCTGATTCACTTATCATTAACAAACCATCGGAGGCTTGTTTAAGTTTTTCTGTAATCTCTTTAGTCATAAATTTTGTTTATGGTTATGAGCATTGATTTTTGAGTTTGCCAATCAGAGAATTAAGATTGATCTCAATGGGCCAACCTTGAGGAAGATTTGCAGAATTATATCCTCTGTCTTTCAATCCTTGAATAAATTGGTTGCGGATGTATGCAGTATCAAAAGTTTCAAGCCCATCAAAATAAGCATCAGTTAGGTGAGCGGGGTCTAAAGCCATTTCACCTTTATATACTGCACCATCATTTGAATCATCCCAACCCCAGGGCAAACGCATCTAAAGTATAAGAATCCTTTAATAGCAAGGGTTTCGGCGTTTTTAAATTTAGCCTATTTTTTCGTCAATATCCTTACCCAGTAAGGGTTTCAGAAATACCGTGCGTTCGCCCTGATCCCAACCCCAAGGGGTATTAGCAGAATTTGTACTGCAAGTTGGTGTATCAGAGCCACATCCACCACTCGAATCTCCCTTGAAAGTTCCCCAACTAGCGAAAGTTAAGGCTGAAGAACTTGATAAAGAAGCTTCATTTAATTGATGTTGCCACATTCCTGCTTCAGCAAAAACATCAACTAATTGATACTGTACATCGCGGTCATTTCCTGAAGCAGGAAGTTCTGCTGTAGTTTGGGAAGGATAATAAATAATCCCATCTTCGCTACTTGCACCCTTAAAGTTTCCAGCATCAGGCCAAGCTTTTAGTCCATGACCTTTAGCTTCTTGAGTTGTTAATGGGTGCAATGAACCACTGTAACTATTCATTGTCAGTGTACCATCAATACTTTCTGCACCATTGCGTAAAGGACTACCAGTTGGAGTGTAAGAATAGAAATCGTTATGAAATACAGTGACAACGCCTTCTAATTTACCAAAAGCTGAACCGTCCTTACGGACAATTGTAAGTAAACCCTCTAAATCATTTTCGTGTTCTTGATCAAAAGGAATATCAGTCCAGTCTTGAGGATGGTAAAAGGAATATGTAATGAACCAATGAGTACAAGTTTCAGCTACAGAATAGTAACCATGAGAGGAGAGAGGAAATTGAAAAAGGTTATCCCAGTTATTTGTTCCTCGCCAATCGCTATCATAATCAAATCGCGTTATGTAGTCTGCACTATACTTAGTACTGTCTGTGTCTTGGTAGTGAATAGGCGCATGATATAAGGCTAAAGCCAAATCAGTGGCAGGTTGAGCAATTACTTTATTGTCTGTAAAAATACCAACTACTATTGCTACAAGAAGCCCCAGAGCTACAAGAAAAAGTTTTTTTAAACTCACGTCTCATCTTTGCTGATAAACAAGGCTGATAAACAAGATCAGCATAAAAGCTAATATTTAAGAATTGGTAATAGTTAGGTTATTCTGGAGCGATTACAAAGTTAAGATTTGTGTTGATACTCAAATTAATCATTTAGATTGAACTTAGTTGAAAAAATGACATGAACCACAGATTAGATGCGATGGGCTACGTTTGGCTTTGATAGTCTGCTTCTGTTACCTCAGCAATCGGAGCCATTGTCGCGATGCCAGCATTGTTGACCAAGATATCAAGCTGCCCAAAGCAGTTGATCGCTTCCTGGAACAAACGAAAGTAATCCCGCTTCGTTGTTAGTTGAAAATTCAGTTTCGGGTGGAGAAGTCAAAGCAGATCATGAGGGTGAAAGTTCAGCCGCGCCTGTCCTCAGTGCTGAAAAATGGTCGCATGAGGCGATTGTTGCAAGGTCAAAATATTTACCACTATCAGAAAAGAATCGCGCGATTGCAGCCTATACAAAAGCTCTAGAATTCAGAAATGGCAAAAGTTTTCGGAGAGTGACAGAAAAAGGGGATTCCTGTATGTAAAGTTATGTTAATAAAATTACTATTTTAGGCTCAAACTATTAACAATTAATAAGGTAAAAGTCTATACTACGCTACATTTTTAAGTATGAATAGACAAAATTGGAGACGCAACCGTGGTGTTCTACTTACGCCCAAGGGGTTGGAGAAACTTCAGCAAGCAAAGCATAAGTCGGAAGTGGAAGAAAATTTTGGAAACAGGTACACTCTCGAAGAAATGAGTGCAAAATCTGGATTATCCAGTGGTACAATTTCCAAAGTACTTAATTGCGAAGAAGGAGTTGACAAACGGACTTTTGAAGAGCTTTTTAAAACTTTTAATTTAAATCTAGATAAAAGCGATTATTTAAAGTCTAATACACGTATAGATTGGGGACAAGCTATATTTCCATCAGTTTTCTATGGACGTACAGAAGAACTTGCCACCCTAGAGCAATGGATTCTCAATGAGCGCTGCCGATTGTTAACATTGTTGGGAATGGGGGGCATTGGTAAAACAACTTTGTCTGTAAAGCTTGCTCAAAAGATTCAAGATAACTTTGAGTATGTTATCTGGCGATCACTACGAGAAGCTCCGCCACCTCAAGCCATTTTGGCCAGCTTGATCCAATTCCTATCTGACCAAGAGGTTTCACAAATTAACATACCAGCGACAGTAGGCGACGGAGTATCGCAGCTAATTGATTATTTACGCTCATCACGCTGTCTACTGATACTCGACAATGTAGAAGCAATTCTACGGAGTGGTAGTCGAGCCGGAATTTATCGAGAAGGATACGAGGAATATGCCGAAATCTTCAGGCGGGTGGGAGAAGCAAATCACATTAGCTGCTTGATACTGACTAGTCGAGAAAAACCCAAAGAAGTGGCATTCCTAGAAGGGCTTGGCTTACCCATTCGCTCATTTTTATTAAGTGGACTGAAGTCGGTAGACGGGCAGGAAATCTTTAAAATCAAGGGGTTATCCGAATCACAAGATGAATGGGTAGAAGTGATCGAATACTATGCAGGTAATCCATTAGCCTTAAAGATCGTTGCTACAACTATTCTTGATATTTTTGATGGAAATATTACTGAGTTTTTGCAACAAGGTACGACTGTTTTTGGAGACATTCACGAGATTTTAGAACAGCAGTTTGAGCGCTTATCAAATTTAGCAAAGGACATCATGTATTGGTTAGCGATTAATCGTGAGCCGATTTCACTCTCAGAATTACGAGAAGATATTGCTTCACCAATACCACCACCAAAATTACTAGAGGCTTTAGAGTCTTTAGGACGGCGATCGCTAATAGATAAAAGCAAAACCTTCTTCACACTACAACCTGTAATGATGGAGTTTGTAACTCAGCAATTGGTAGATAAAGTTTGTGAAGAGATTGGCACTCATAATTTTGAATTATTTAAAAGTCATACTCTGCTCAAGGCGACTGCGAAAGATTACGTCAGAGAAAATCAAATTCGCATGATCCTCAAACCGATTATTGATGGGCTAGCCACTGTCTTGAGAAGCAAAAGAAATATTGAAAATCATTTAACTCAAATTCTCGTAACTTTAAAAAAAAAATCTCTATTAGAATTAGAGTATACGGGTGGAAATATTCTGAATTTGCTTTGTTATTTAAATACAGATTTAAGCGGCTATGATTTTTCTTACCTGACTGTTTGGCAAGCAGACCTGCGAAATGTAAATTTGTATAATGCTTCTTTTGCTCACGCTAATCTCGCTAAATCTGTTTTTGCGGAAACCCTGAGTTGTTGTTTTTCCGTAACTTTCAGCCCCAATGAAAAGCTTCTAGCGACAAGCGATTCTAATGGTCAGATTCGCTTGTACCAAGTTGTGGATGGCAAGCAAATTCTAGCTTTAAATGGCCACACTGCTTGGGTTTGGTCAATCTGCTTTAGCCCTGATGGTAACATGATTGCCAGTGGTAGTGATGACCAAACAGTAATGCTGTGGAATGTTAACACTGGTGAAGGGCTAAGAACTTTGCGCGGTCACAGTGGTACAGTCCGTTCACTTGCCTTCTGTTCGTATGGTCAAACCCTGGCAAGTGCCAGTGAAGACCGGACGGTGAGATTATGGAATGTGGACACAGGGCACTGTTTAAACACCCTAGAAGGAAATAATAAGAGGATGTTGTCAGTCGCCTTTAGTCCAAATAATCCTACCATAGCTATTGGCAGTGAAGACCAAACAGTAATGCTGTGGAACATCAGCACTGCTAAATGCATCCATACTTTGCAGGGTCATACAGGCTGGGTTTGGTCGGTTGCCTTCAGCCCAGACGGTCGAATGTTGGCGAGTGGTTCTCATGACCATACAGTGAAATTGTGGGATGTGAGCACTGGGGAATGCCTCAAAACTCTCCAGGATCATACTAACTGGGTAAATTCAGTTGCCTTCAGTCCAGATAATCAAACCTTGGCTAGTGGCAGCGAGGATCAAACAGTCAAATTGTGGGATGTGAGCACTGGGGAATGCCTCAAAACTCTCCAGGGAGATTGGAATAGAGTATGGTCAGTAGCCTTTAGTCCTCAGAGTCAGACACTGGCTAGCGTCAATGATAATCAAACGTTGCGCTTATGGGATATCAGTACTGGACATTGTTTTAAAACTTTGCAGGGTTATAACAATAGAGTATGGTCAGTTGCATTTAATCCTCAAGGTACAATTCTTGCTAGTAGTAGCGAAGATCAAACAGTGAAACTGTGGGATGTTGATACTGGTGAATGTCTCAAGACTTTACGCGGGCATAGTAATCGGGTTACATCAGCCACCTTCAACCCTCAAGGTACCATGCTTGTTAGTAGCAGTGAAGACCAAACAGTGAAACTGTGGGATGTTGATACTGGTGAATGTCTTAAGACTTTGCGCGGGCATAGTAATCGAGTCACATCGGTCACCTTTAACCTTCAAGGTACAATTATTGCTAGTAGTAGTGGCGATCAAACAATAAGATTGTGGGACATTAATACTGGTGCTTGCCTTCATACCTTGCTGGGGCATACAGGTCTAGTCTGGTCAGTTGCTTTTAGCCAGGACGGCCAAACCCTGGCTAGTGGTTGTCATGATGAAACAGTAAGACTTTGGGATGTTAGCACTGGTCAATGCTTTCGGATCATACAGGATCATGGCTGGATATGGTCAGTCACATTTAATGTGGATGGTCGTGTGCTTGCTAGTGGCGGTGCGAATCAAACAATCAAGCTCTGGGATGTTAGTATCGGTGAGTGCCTTGGAATTTTGCGTGGGCATACTAATTGTGTCTACTCAATCGCCTTTAGCCCGGATGGTCGAATACTTGCTAGTAGTAGTGGAGATAAAACAGTCAAGCTCTGGGATGTCGTTACAACAAGCAGCCTCAGAACCTTGAATGAACATACCAAGTTAGTTTGGTCGATCGCTTTTAGCCCTCAAGGTAATATCTTAGCTAGTGGCTGTGAAGATGAGACAATAAAACTGTGGGATGTAGAGACAGGTAAATGTTTGAAAACTCTTAAAAGCTCTAGACCTTACGAAGGCATGAACATTTTTGGTGTCACAGGTTTAACTGAACCTCAAAAAAATGCTCTCAAAGATTTAGGGGCGGTTGAGTATCAAGCAGGGCAAACGCATCTGTCACTTGTTCCTAAGCCAATACATAACTTACAATCAGAACATCAAGGAACAGAACCTTAAAAATCTTATAACTAAGCTTGGCATAGAAGTGAAGTCTTTTGCTACAAAAGTAGTAGTGACCCCAACAAGCTCACAACGAGCGAACTCGGAATTTCGGAGGCGAAAGCTCTTAACAGAGCGCAATCAGAGCTTAGGTTCTCTCTAAACAGGTCGGAAGCGATTGATTTCACCGGAATACAGACTTGCATAGTACAAATTGCCATCTTCTCCAACAGAGATTTGTACAGGCACCCCTAAATTAGGTATGTCTTTACTGGAAGCAAATCGCTGAACTGAGACAACGATTTTACCTTGATCGTCGAATTTCACAGCATCGATAGTTCCTTGACTGGAATCAGCAAAGAATAAAGCGTCTTGATAGATTGAGGGGAAAGTAGTCTCTGTATAAAAGTCACCTACAATAATTGAATTAGAAGCAAAATGCTTGTAGGCGTAAGTTGGTGCTGTAACAGTTTCACCACTATTATAGAAGGCTTGGGCTGGAGCTAACGTAGAATATCTTAGTTCTCGTATATTGACGTAATTACCTTCTGAATCTATACCACCTTCAAAGTACGGCCACCCAAAGTTAGCTCCTGGTATTCCAACATTTAGTTCTTCCCAAGTAAACCAGCCAACATCACCAATATAAGGGGTATTGGTCTCCTCATCAATCGTGAAGCGGAAGGGGTTACGCAAACCGTAGTTATAAACTTTAGAACGATTGCTATCGGAGTCACCGTTGTAGAAAGGATTACTTGATAGACCATCACCAGTAATCGGGTCAATCCGTAAAAGCTTACCAGAAAGATTATCGATATCCTGGACGCGAATCGCTCGAGGATCTTCTCCATTGTAGGAAGTACCATCGCCTAAGCTAACAAACAAAGAACCATCAGTTCCAAAGCCCACAGTTCCAACTGAGTGAGATTCGCTATCGGTCGCAATAAAATCTTTGACATTTTGAACTTTATCAAGGTTATTCAGGTAATCCTGTATACTCGTAAATGGCTTACCAGTATCTTTGTTAAGGATTCCTGATGGTGCGTAGTCAAGGTTGACATTTGTGCTGTTGCCATCGGGATGACTAATATATTCCCAAATGCTATTATTGCCCAGTAGCACAACTTCGCTGCCAGCGATCGCAGTAGTGTAATTAGTGTTGGGATCAGCTGTTACCCGAATTAGTCGTCCAGCACGGTTTCCATTTAGGTCAGGGTTGTCCAGTGTGCTATCGGGATTGTTTTTGGGATTGTTTGGATTGGTTTCAGGTGGATCGTAGGTAAACAACAGGTAAACATAGTCGCTACCCTTGCCAAAATCTGGATGTACAGCGAGGCTTAACAAGCCGCGATCGTTCGTATCATTTACCTGTCCAGAAATATCGATAAATGGTGTTGATGATAAGGTGCCGTTGTTCAACACTCGCACTAAACCATTTTTCTGGGCAATGAACATCAGCTTATTGTCAGAACTCCAGCCAAAAGATGTAGGTTGAGTTAAACCAGAAGCCACCGATTCTAAAACAAAGTTACCTGGATCATCATCGGTAATAGTTATTGTTGTCTCTTGAGTACTTAATGTCACCCCAACTGCGTTACTAAACTTCAAAGTAAACGTTTCATTTGGTTCTGTAGTCGGATCATTTACAAGGTCTATAGAAATCGTCTTGGTAATTTCTCCGGCTAGAAAGTTCAAAGTTCCACATACAGCCTTGTAGTCAAATCCATCTGTACCAGTTCCATCCACGGTTGTATAGCTGACACTAGCAGTTTCTAAACTGTTACCCCGTGTAACTGTCACTGTAGCAGAACCATCTTTCTCGCTAACCACTGGCTGAGTAAACTCTATATCAGAACTATCATTATCTTGAATCGTAATTCCGATAGTTCTTTGGACTCCTAGTGTTGCTCCCTCTGGCTGATCGATCACAAAACTAAAGGTTTCATCTGGTTCTGCTAAGGAATTATCATTGATCGGAACAAAGACCTGTGTGCTGCTTTGTCCTGGTTCAAAAGTAATTGTTCCACTGGTTTCGACATCTGCAAAGCCGTAGTCAACTCCTACTGTGGCAGTACTAGAAAAGGTGGCATACTTAACTGTAGATATGCCGCTTAAATCACCACTCCGCAGCAGAGCAATGGATACAGCACCATCGGATTCGTTCACGTTTAAAGTACTAGAACCCGATCCTATAGTAATGGCGGTCTGAAGCGCTGGTGAATACAGTTGAGGCTGGGGAATAATTTCCTGTGTATTTGCTTGACTATATAGTTGAGACTGAGGAATAATTTCCTTGGTCTGAGAGGCGCTTGACCAAGACAGTTGGGAAACGGCATCGTAACCGTTTTCATAATATTCCAATTTAATATCGTACTTTTGACCTGCAATCAGTGCGATCGACCCACTATGTTCTGTGGTCGATTGATCGACAAACTGATCGATTAGCAGTTGATTATTTACCCACAGTCGCACACCATCATCACTACTGGTGTAGAAATTATAAACTTCGTCGTACTCGGCTTCTACTTGACCTGTCCGACGCGCTGAGAAGGTATCTGCTCCAATGAGCGGATCTGGAGAACTATTACCCCAGATGAAGTCTACATTTGGATCTATGCGAGTTACCTTCAGGTTAGTAAAGTCGATGTTGTCGTAATATTCTGCTTTGAGTCCCTCTCCCTGATAAACCAAGGCGCTAGCGCTAGCGTAAATACTTGGGTGTGCCTGATAGAGGGTTGCTGGAGATAATTCATCAACAATTACTGAACTTGTAGGTTTTGTTGAGAATTGATCAAGACCTGTATTCTGCAAATTATCCATTGAAATACATACCTCACAATATGGAGCTAAAACTAATGCTATTATTAAGTAGATTGGTGTAATTAAAGCTAACTAGCTAAGGCTATCTTTTGTCCTTTTTTGTCGTTAATTAGCAAGAATTTTAAGTACATTTACGTTTGTTAACATACTTGCTTTTTATGCCAACTTACTTAATAATTCAGGATTAATTGTTTTGTACTACAATTTGAAATTCAAAATGGGAGTTAATTTATTTATAGTTGCCTAGACGCTTAAGTAAGTCGGCGGGAAAATTTATAACTATGTAACAAAAGCTTAACCAGAGTCATGGGAGTTAAATTTAACACGGTGTGTACTGTAGTTTCCTTTTTTCCCTCTAGCTTGAACACCATCAATTA
>NZ_JAIVFX010000055.1 GCF_020829625.1 Nostoc sp. XA010
ATTAAATTTTTCGAGAGTGCCTTCAGGTACAAGCAACCTTTTTAGTTGTTTTTGTTCTCGTAGATTACACGCGAACAAATTATGATTTATTCCGTTATCTATTTTCCCTTAACCGAGCAGTATTGGGATTCATGTATATCAATTTACGCAACTTAGAAGCAATCAACGAACTACCTTTTGAGAAAACAATGCTTAATCAAAATCAATTACGAAGGTTAGAAGCAGTAGATCGCTGGCTCAGAGAAATCCGAGATTCAGAGGAATTCAGACAACTGGAATACTCTCCAGATTTGATGTTAGGAGATGCAATCCAAGCAGTAGGTGAACTACTTGACGAACACGAACCCTATGACTACAAGCCCACAAATTTTACTGATTCTGAGTGGCACAGGTATCTAGAACAGAAGCCAGTAATGCACATTCGTCGTGTGAAGACTTGGCGTGAAAAGATTAACTCATTCATACTCGATGGAGCGTCAGAAGTAGCAATTGTGAGCTTGGTAACTACTAGTTTTATGGTAGTTGGTTCTATCTTTTGTCACGGCTTTGACCGGATTGAAGAAAGCAGAGGGGAGGAATATCAACCCACATGGATTTACAACGCCAAGATTTTTGAAGGAAGCGCGATCGCATCTATCGCCGTCTTCCTGGGTGCAAGCTTGACGGGTGCGTGTGTTGCAGGAGAAAAGAATGATGATCGATAAACAGCTTGTAGGATGCGTCACGCTGTTGAGCCAGAGCAAGACTTACTGGATTAATGGAACGCTGTACAGATATTTAACAAGCAGTGACAGTATCAACCACACACAATATTATTTCCGTCCTTTACCGCGTCAGTCTAAGAGTGCTGACTTAAAGCTCAATCGGGACAAGGTGCTAAGACGCTGCTACGAAGTGCCGAGCTTATATAAACAGCACACAGCAGAGATAAATCACAACTCAATACAGTTGAGTTTGTTCTAACCATTGGTAACAGATACTACCGCGCGTCGCGGACAAAGGCTTTGGTACAAGCGCGTCAACTAGTCCAAAAGGGGCGTATTCGCGGGGGTAAACGAGAAAGTGTCAGTATGTCTTGAAAGCTGACAAACTTTGTTATTACGTGGTTATAGCCGATGAAAATTAAGGTCTTCGTGATTTGTCAGATTTATTTTCCAAGGTTATTGATAGTCGTCAGCTAACTGCTGATATCAAATAACTGGATTCAGCTAATTACATACATCAAATACCTTGGACTTGTCTGGAATGGCAGTTAATTTTATACACACTTAAGCATTAACCAGGAGAAAATGTGGCGACGAAAGAGTATATAGCTAAGTATCGCCAGTTGAAACAGATTTACGAGCGCGAGTTAAACAAACAGATTGCTGATATTACTTGGTATCGAGTGGTAGCAACCTTAAAGCAACATTTCAGTTTTGAAGTACAGGCAGTTGATGCTCAAAAGATAGTTGAGGGTTTCGCTGGACTAAAACGGCGCTACGGCAGTTTTACGGGTCGTGGTGAGGGGTTTAGTGAACGCTGGCAAGCATTTAGACATTTCTATGAGTTAGATGCTCACTACTCAGGCAGACAGTTTTTAGAAATTCTTGCAGACTATCTCAAAATCAATCTTTCGGACGTACCGCGCAGTACTCGTTATTACTGGTTTGAACGCGCTGGCCTTTCTTTGAGTGCCAAGGAGGGGCATCACTGCAAAGATTTAGCCCTTGTTGCGTTTGTTGCTGCTAAATGGGCAATCAACAGACGATCGCAACCGATGAAATCCGCAACCATCGAAGTTTTAGCACTAGTCAAATAAGGAGTAATCATCATGTCTGACAAGTTTACTAACAATGTCCGCGCTCGTTTGTACAAACAGGGTTATCAAGGATTTACCAAGGACGATTACACAACAGCTGCTCTTGCTGTCGAGTGCGATGACCTTGACAATCCTACCAAAGAGCAATTGAGTCAAGCCGTTGACTATCTCAAAGTCAAATCGACAAGCCAATTATCTGTAGTTGATGAACTCGTTGAAGAAATATTTCTAGTAGGGCCAGAAGATGCACAACCTAACGCTGAACTTGATAACAGTCAGCTTACGGTCGCTTCCCAAGAGATTAACAGCATCACTGTAACTAGTGAAGATAAGCGTCAGATTGTAACAGCCCAATCATCGGCGCTGGGGTTTGAATTAACCGAACAAGAAACATTAAGTATCGCTCTTAACGTTGACGACACTTTTACCGATTACAGCCAATTCATCAGTACTGTAACAGCTGCAATCAAGAACTACGTTGATCAGAAATTTGATGTCATTGAGCAATCATTTGAGACTAACGCCCAAGACTTGCGAGAACACGTAAGCAACAGGGCTTCTAGATTGAACCAAAAGGTTAACAACTTTTCAGGAGACATCAAAGCGGATATGGGAGTCATCCGCCAAAACATTAAAAGCACCCAATTCTCAATCCTCGCAAGGTTCAAAGCGGCTCAATAGTAATGACTTAACGCTGCTTGAGTGCTTGGTGATTCGGTGGGTGAGAATGAGCTACTTCTCAAGAATTGCTGTTAGTTTATGTGCGCTCGGTGCTGTGATTTTACCCTTGTATAGCTGCTTGGATCTGCCAATACTAGAACAATCAAACTATCAGCAATATCTCAAACGAAAGTCAGCTATTGAGCAATATGTAAGGCGAATGGAGTATCACTGCAACCAAATATTTACCCCAGAGAAGGAATATCGCTGTGAAAAGTTCAATGAAGCTAAAAAATCTGGTAACTTCCAAATCACGCCACCTAGAACGCCAATTAAAAACTAAATTTAACGCATCTACTAACTTAGTAGTTAGAGCGCTAACAGGTGATAAATCCGCCCTGAAGCTAATAGGGCAAATGGGTAATGACGGGGCGAAGATTAGTGAACTTGCCCCACAGGTGAGAGAGCAGATGTTAGCTGCTATCAAGGGGACTGAGGACTTAAACATAGTCCTTAGCGACATCTACAAACAAGCAGGTGTTAGCGGCGAAAAAATTGAAAGAGCAGTACAGTCAGCGATTTTAGCTGACACTCATCTCGCTAACATCCTAGAAGAGATGAAGCTTGATTTTGCTTCATCCAAGGAGAAAGAAGCGCTACGCCATCAACAATCAACAGACCATCTATTGCTCAAGGCGTGGGTGGATAAACACATGATGCAAGTTGACGGTGAATATAAGATGTTGCAAGCAGAATTGCAGACAGACATTAGACAACAAACAATTGACCTGCAACATGATAGAGAACTGGGCAAGTATTACTTAGAAATGGGTGATAACGCTCGTGACGACTTCAAACCGAAAAAACAATATGCTGGGCGCTCAATTGTCCAAAAAATCAAGGATGCTCTGCTAGGTTTCTGACAATTCAATCCCGACAGTTACCGCCTGAATTAACTGTCGGGCAAGTAAATATCATGACAGTTATATGACAAACGATGTTGAGGACGACCAAGAGGAATTAGTAAGCGAAATAGCCCCAGATACGCCGTTACCAAAAGACTTGATAGAACATTTAGAGTCGCGCAAGCAGCACCGCAAAGACATTATCAATACAACTGAAAAACTGACGAGATTCTTTGTCGGTTGGTCGCTAAATTCTACAGGTTTCTTTATAGCTAAATATCTCTTAATAACTGGCGGTGGCGTTAATCTCTGGTTGGCAATTTCGCTCTCATTTTCTATATGCAGTGTTGGCTCTTTGGCTGGTTTAACGGGCTTGAGAGTTAATTACAACAGTGACGGACTAGAGGTAGATAATATGCAAAATCTTTTAAAAACTGCTGGTGGTTTGGTGTTTGCAGGTATCACAACTTGGTTAGCAGTCAAAGACCATCAATATTTTGAGAATTTGACTAAAGAAACAGTGTCCCAGATTAGCCAAGATATTCAAACTATTGAAAAACAGAATCCACAATCAGACCCTTGGGTAAGTATTGCAGTCGCGTTGGCTTTATTCATTGGCTCTATTGCAATTATTTTTAAGGGGCGGGAATGAAACAGGGTGTTTTCGAGTTAGCGCTGGCTGGTGTGTGTGGCATAGCCGCAATCATTGGGCTGGCAACATCGCAAACACGTCAGCCTTACGACCTGACACAAATTCAATTTTGCCCAAGGTCAGCAAACGGCGTACACAGCCAAATAGCTTTGGATAAGCGTTTTTGCAACCAGCCGCGTTTTGTCCTTACTGAAGAATGGCAGCGCTATGGACTGTATGGCAGCATCATTCCTTACAAGGGCGATGCTATTCAATGGGTGCGTGATTTGCCCACAGATAACCCTAATCAGTTGTTAGGATATGGGATTGCAGTTATTGGGCTATGGGGTGTCGTGGGTTGTTTGCTCGTGCGTTCGCAACGCCTCAAGCGCACGGATTACGAACTGGGCGAACTGGAAAAGACTAGCGACTATGCAACTTGGCATCAAAATAAGCACAAACGTGAGATTAAGCAGCATTCAACCCAGCTTTACACTGAACGCTTAAAAGATGGATTAACTGACCTAGACGTTCATTCTCGTAAAGAATTGGGGCTAACAGATGAGGAAAACGAACGCGCTAAGGCACGTATTCAGCTAGAGGACTTTATGAAAGCCCGTGCTGTTAATCATTCTGTGATGGATAAAACCATTGCTGAGAACCTTCGAGACAGGGCGAAAGCGGATCAGGAACGCGGCAAGATTGAGGGCAAAACCAAAGGAGCGATCGCAGAAAATGACAATCAGCAATCAGTTGATCAACAACGAGCAAACCAACTGATAGAAGCGCTCAAAGCTCATGAGGATGGCTGGTTGTGGAAGATTATCGACAATCAAAAGCCCGTTTGGGTGCTAGGAGAAGCCGGAAGCGGTAAATCAACTCTAGCAGCTTCGATTGTCATGCTTAGAGAAAATCTGTTTGATATGCCCTTGTATCAGCTGATAGACGCACACGCAGGAGAAAATTTAAGAAACGCATGGAAATATTTAAACCCTCAGTTGATAGCGCAAACAGAAGAAGAGATTGGACTTGCTTTTGATGATGCCCGTGAGCGCTGGTTAGATAGAATCAATAATCAACCATCCAAGCAACCGCAACAGTTACTAGTTGATGAATTCACTAACTATTCTGAGTCAGACATCACCAAGGAACCTGCCAAAAAGTTTGTTAAAGCATCTCTTAGTGACCCTAGAAAAGCTGAAGAAAGATTAGTCTGTATTGCCCATTTCTTCACTAATACCGCCGTTGGTGGCAGTGATGGAACAGCCAAAGGTAGAAGCAGAGGCACTATTCAAATTGACCGTAAAACCGGCGATGGTAAGACACCTTTAAAAGTTGCAATAATTAACGGTTTAAACAACTCTGAAGGAGATGCAGAAGTAGATAAAAAGGTGACAATTCCGGGTTGGTTGACTCCCGAAAGTATTCACAAACATTTTAACGGTCAGCCAATTGATTTTGATGCGTAAAGTTATGCGCTTGCTGAGGAGCATACCTGCAAACATGAGGGCGTTCTGCAACCATAAACAGGCTGTATCACGCAGAAGCCCAGCAGGGCAAGTAATAAAACTTACATAATTTCTGCGTCTGCTTTTGCATAATTTTACGATGCTTTCAAATCACATTACTTTGACAGGTCATCGGTTACTCTGTGGAACAACATAATGTTCTACAAATATGACACCCCGTTCAAACCTGCATGGTCGTGTATTAGAGTACCTGATAACGGAAGTAATAATTATAACTCACCCAGAGGTCAGCCTAACAGTTAGAGCTAACAATGCTCAACTTAGAGATGCCAGCAAGTTAACAGAGTTAAATTCATTACTCTTAAATGAATTGAGACTAGCGGCTAATGCGCTGCTGCTACTGTGGTTGAATCCTCAATTTCAGTTGTCCAAGCAACCATCAATCACGATAGATAGACTACCAGATCAGAATCAGAATGATGTTACTGACATTTGTTTAACTTCAAAAGCATGGACAGTTAATCTGTCACTCAAACATAACCATACCGCACTCAGGCACCAACGTCCTGGGACAACTCCAGTTCACTGCGGTTACGCTAAAAATGACCCACAGATGCAGCATTTTAAACAACAATACCGAGTAATCACACAGGAGTTCATGCAACATATTGGACAGGCAAAGCTTTTTGCAGAACTACCGCCTGCTTTGATTGAACAGCATTTGTATACTCAAGTCTGTAATTTGGTTAGCCAATTTATCAATAGCCATGCTGACACTTGCGCCACCAAGCTATTTCAATACCTTGTTGGTAATGTGAATTACTACAAAATTATTGTTGATACCCACGCCCGAACCCTGAATATTCAGCAGTTTGCAGAAATCCAAATGCCTACTAACGTGATAGCAACGGTTAACAAACAGTATGTTTTTTTGAGTTTTGACAACGGATGGGAAATTTCTATGCGCTTACATACCGCATCAAGCCAACTGAAAAACTCTCCTAGTTTGAAATTTGATACTAAGGCACTAAAAAATCCCCTTACTGCTACTATAATTCCTTATGTTTAAAAGTCCATTACGTTATCCCGGCGGAAAGCAAAAGGCAATTCCTCAAATTGCTCACTATCTACCTCCTACATTTAAGGAATTCCGTGAACCTTTTGTTGGCGGAGGTTCTGTATTTTTTCATGTTTTACAGAAGTACCCCAGTATGCCTTGCTGGGTCAATGATTTCAACCAAGAACTCTACTACTTCTGGCATCAAGTCAAAACCAATCAAAGAGAGCTAGTTGAGGAGGTCTGGAAAGTAAAACGCTCTTACACAGATGGACGTGCCTTGTTTAAATCTCTCGCAGCCGCAGATACTAGTACCATGAGTCCACTAGAGCGGGGTGTGCGGTTTTTTGTTCTTAACCGGATCAGCTTTTCGGGAACCATTGAGAGTGGCGGTTATAGTAGTGCTTCCTTCAAAGGTCGGTTTACAGACTCTTCGATTGAGCGACTAGCGGCTTTGAATGGTTGCTTTGTTAATACCCGTGTGAGTAACTTCGACTACAGCACCCTACTTACCGAACCGGGAGAAGATGTATTTATCTTTCTAGATCCACCTTATCTCAGCAAGACTAAATCTAAGCTTTATGGTAAGAAAGGTGATTTGCATACCTGTTTTGACCATTCTCGCTTTGCCAAACTGATGTCGGAGTGTTCACACAAATGGTTGATCACTTACGATAACTGTGAACAAGTGCGGCATCACTTTTCTTTTGCCTACATTTATGAATGGGAGTTGCAATACGGGATGAACAACTACAAACAGCAGAAGGCGGGCAAAGGCAAGGAACTGTTCATCACCAACTATCCTGTTGAATCATACAATTTGGCTACAATCATGGAGGTTGTGTGAGAAGTTTAGAACTAATGGCGGCCTCTAATTTAAGACATTTTTTTACCAATACGATATGCAATGTTAGCTGTAATTTTTGGAGAAGAAAACTTTTGAAAATATCTTCCTAAATCTGACTTTTCCTCGTGATAAGGCAACCACTCCTTGCGTTCTCCACTGTCTATAATTTTAATATTGTGAGTTTTAGCTAAAGCATCAAACCAATTATAAAATTGAGCAGCATTGTTATCAATAAATAAGAAGAAAGACCCAGGCTTTGCTTTACTAAATATGGTTGCAAAATATTCCTCGGCTGATTCCCGCAAAGCGAATACTTCCGACATAAAGTAAATCATTGTAAAAATATCCGATTGAAAATACTTTGTGAAGGGTTTCCAACTATCTGGGTGAGTTACATCGAGGGGTAAATAAGAAGTTGATATCCGAAATTTTGGATCAACCTTTTTATGAACATCAATCCAAGACTCTGCCCACGTTGCTTCTCGATCACAGAGTTGAAATGTTGCATCAGGTGACTTTTGGTTCGTTATTAGGTATTTTAGAATTCCCAGAAAGTCACTACCTGGGCCTCCTCCAATACAAGCTACGTCTACTTTGTTATTATCAAAAAGCTTACATAAATCTTCCTTCTGTTGGATAAGAGAACACACTAAGTTTGCGTGTGATGTTACATATACATAAATATAAGCAAATCTAGTAATAGAATTACTGTAATCAATTTTATTTTGATTCCATAATTGAGAATAGTTTGTTCGCAAGTATTCAAATGCATCCTTAATATCATTATCTTTTCCAGCTTCATCTCCTGGGATTTCGTTATATGCCTCATCCAGAACAGACTTAATGATTTGAAAGCAGTTCATTAGCAGTAATCCTACTTAGATAGTAAACTCTAAAAATGTATAGTAAATATCACTATATGCAAAGCGCTGAGTTTAAATTACTACATTAGCATACATATTTACATATATTTAAAATCTTTATATTTTTTGGCTTCCTTATGCACTATGTATTGTTTATGATTCTTTCCAAACATTGTTGTTATAAGAAACTTAACAATATAAAACACAGATTTTTTTGATCTAAAATATAGTTAATATCGATTGCTTTAAGTGTTAGATAGGATATAGCAATATAACTGTGTAGCAACTCATAGTTAAATTTATTTATGTACACTCAACTCTCATTATGGCAAGATGCAAATGAACAAAGTCTGAAGCACGGTGAGCAATTACCTATGTCTGATGCCGAAGTAATCTTGTACCGCAACTTCTTCGACAGAAATGAGAGCGATCAGATATTTTATGATTTACATAACACAACTTCTTGGACGCAAGAAGTCACAAAGCTTTTTGGTAAGCAAGTTAACTTACCAAGGCTTACTGCTTGGTACGGTGATCCAGGTAAATCTTACTGTTACTCTAAAATCAAAATGGAACCTATTTTATGGAGTCCTACATTAATAAAAATTAAATCTAAAATTGAGGCTTTAATTAATACTCAATTTAATAGTGTGTTACTTAATCTATATCGTGATGGTAAAGATAGCGTAGCTTGGCATAGTGATGATGAGCCAGAACTGGGGAAAAACCCTGTCATTGCTTCTGTAAGTTTTGGGGCTACTCGTCGTTTTATGTTTAGAAACAAAACACAAAAAGAATTAAAGTACGAAATTGAACTGACTCATGGAAGCTTCTTGCTGATGACGGGAGCTACACAACACTACTGGCAACACCAAATACCGAAAACAAACAGACTTATGCAACCTAGAATAAATCTTACTTTTAGGAAAGTAAGTTAACTGTGTCCTAATTTTTGGTAGTGTTACTGAAGCTGCCACCAGAAGCAAAATCACCTAAATGTCTGCTGCTTAGATACGATATGGTGATGGCAGTTTAACGATAAAATTAATAGAGAATAATAAGCAATTATCAGGCGGATTTAGTGAAACGCGATTCGATTTATTACAAAATTTTTAAGCGATTTCCTGAGTTAATTTTTGAACTCGTTAATTACCGTCCTGAACAGGCACAGAACTATCGATTTGAGTCGGTTGAGGTGAAAGAAACCGCCTTTCGCATTGATGGGGTCTTTTTACCTCCAGAGGGTGCAACACCCAGGATTATCTTTTTTGCAGAAGTTCAATTTCAGAAAGACGAAGCTCTTTATCATCGCTTTTTTACTGAGTCGATGATGTATTTGAACCGGAATCAGTCTCAATACGATGACTGGTATTGTGTGGTAATTTTCCCAAATCGCAGTTTGGAACCAAGCAATACAAGAATTCATCGAATGTTTTTAAACAGCGACCAAGTGCAGCGAATTTATCTGGATGAGTTAGGCACTCCTAATCAGCAGCCAATAGGCATCAATTTAATGCAGTTGACAATCGCCTCAGAGAAAGCGATGGCCGAGCAAGCTCGTCTATTAATTGAGCGGGTACAATTAGAAGAAACAGGAACACTGGCGAAAAACGAAATAAATCGCGTAAACCGGACACTACCACCAATCATAAATGAGGTTGCCACCCCCAACTCGTCTACCTAACAAACATTACAGGTAAGCGAGAATACCTTACACCAACTGATGCGGTGCGAAAGCTGCTTGGGCGATTGGCGGCACAGGCGGGGCTTGATATCAAAGTTCACTGTTACATGATGCGCTAATCGACCCGATCACTGCGGTAATCACTATGGTCATTACGCCACGCAATATGTATTCAGGAAACACGAAGAAAGGCTGGAACATATTACCCGTTTGATATAGGCAAATGCCAGCAACAACCGTCCCAACACTCGCCCCTATTAACGTGGCTCTCATTCTACCGGAGTTTGTCCCCACTACAACTAACCCAATAACCGCACCCAGTATAAAGCCACCAACTCCCCCTAAAATTGCACTTAATATAGCGTGTCCTTTCTTAGCGTCAGGTAAAACTAACCACTCTGTAATGTACATCAGCGGCATAAAGCAAACTGTCCCGCAAAGTCCTGTACTTACAATTAATTGTAAAACTTCTTGCATAATAGGTTATTGTTACTGAGTATTTACCTTTTCACTACATCGCTAGGTTTTGGTTGAGCGAGAGAACCCCTATACCGGATTAACGGTTTACGGGTTAGTTATTGACTATTTCAGACCATGCCCCTAGTTACCTCGAAGCGTAGGCGTAGCCCGTCGTAGACATCGCTCTATTACCAATGGTGTTTGCTGACTGATTCACGATATTTTTGTATAACGCCAATTTTCCTGATTCCAATCTTCTCCTAAATTTTGTCGCGCTTGTTTATATAGGCAGCGACCAAGTTGTTCATCAGTAAACCAAAATTTATATTTGCTGCCCATCGCTTCGTTACTGGAAAGCTCATAATTGGCCTTGGTAACAAAAATAACGGGAAATTCAGGAATAGGATTCATTTAGGTCATTGACAGTAGGCATTTTTCGCTCTCATTAAGCATAGCCCGCTTAGTCTGTCACAAGCTTTCTACTAGATAATTTTGAGTATTTACTCAAATGAATACTTACTCAAATGAGCTTTTACTCAAAAAACTGGAGTCTATCTCATCAACTAAAACTCGCTTCTAGTGATTCGGAATTTTGTTTTATTTTTAACTTGCCATTACCCAGAATTAATGCTTTGATCATTTGAGTATTTACTCAAATGAGTGTTTACTCAAAATATTGGAGTCTTTAAATGCCAACAGTTATAGCCATTCTGAACCAAAAGGGAGGCTCAGGTAAAACAACCATTGCTACTAATCTTGCTCATGCACTGAAGCGAGATAATTACACAGTATTGCTGATAGATTCAGATCCGCAAGGCAGTGCAAGGGATTGGAACGAAGCAAGCTCTGGGAACATCATCCCGGTTGTTGGACTAGACCGAGAAACACTGGCTAAGGACTTGCAAGCTATCTCGCAAGGGTACGACTGGATTGTAATCGACGGTGCGCCGCAAATCGCCAAGCTTAGTGCAGCTGCGGTCAAGGCTGCTGATTTGGTTCTCATCCCTGTACAGCCTAGCCCCTACGACATTTGGGCGTGTGCCGATCTAGTTGACATCATCGCCGCACGTCGAGAAGTCACCAACGGTAAACCAAAAGCCGCTTTTGTCATTAGCAGAGCAATCAAAAATACCAAGCTCAGTGGGGAGATTAATCAAGCACTCTCAGATTATGGTTTACCTGTGCTTAAGGCAGGCACAACTCAACGGGTAGTCTACCCAACAACGGCAGCAGAGGGATTAACTGTTTTCAGTGACCCCAGCAGCGATGCAGCTAGAGAAATTAATACACTCAAAAAGGAAGTGCTGGAGGTACTCAAGCATGGTGCTTAAAGCAAAGAAAACACGACGCGACCATGAGCAGAAAAACTTGGCGATTGAAGAAGCAAGTAAGGAAGAAACTACTCGCTTGAATGCAGAAATCCCAGTCAGCTTACACAACAAAGTTAAGGTGCGGGCCATAGAGGAAGGCAAGGGCAGCAGCATCACCAACATTGTGATCAAGGCACTAGAGGCATATCTAAATACTCCAGTTTCCAAATATTGAGTAAAACCTCATTTGAGTAAATACTCAAATACTCATTACAAGCGGGTACTCTGCATGAAGCAGAATTGTATACGGTTTTGAGTGGGCGTTGTTGCGTCTGGGTCAATTGGCTCTAAATGGCAGTTGAAAGAGCGTGGATGGGTTAAAAGCGTTGCTACATCCGACCACAAAACTGTTGACGTAGCAACGCTTATAGCGCAAATGGGTGAAGAGAAATATTATTCTCGCAATCCTTAAGGGCTGAGAGGTATACAGGAAGCTCTTTTTGAGGGAGGATCTAATTCAAAGCCTCATTAAACTTGCCGTGAACACCCGCGCGATCGCTGACAATTTCAATTCAGAATCACTGGCGTTAACTGAACCAGTACCTCTCACGCTACACCCAGCTGAAGTTTACCTTAACAGCCTAGGTGAGGGTTCCCGGCGGACAATGCGGGAGGCGTTGAATGCGATCTCTCGGTTGCTAACCAGTGGCACTTGTGATGCAAGCACTTTGGATTGGTCAAAGTTGCGTTACCAACACACAGCCGCAGTTAGGTCAGTGCTGATGGAAAAATACAGCCCAGCAATGGCTAATAAAATGTTGTGTGCGTTACGGCGGACGCTCAAGGAAGCATGGCGTTTGGGGTTAATGTCCACCGATGAGTATGGACGAGCGGCTGATATTGAGTCGGTGCGGGGACAGAGTTTATTGAAAGGGCGCGAACTGGATGCCGAAGAAATTTCTGCGCTGTGGTCAGATTGTATTCAAGATGACTCAACATTAGGAAGGAGGGATGCAGCACTGCTGGCAGTTTTGACGGTTGGCTTGCGTCGCAGTGAGGTAACATTTCTTGATTTGAGCGATTTTAAGCCGCGCACTCGGTCATTAACAATACGGGAAGCTAAGGGGCGGAAGGAACGAATTGTATATTTACCTGAAGCTGGCGTGCAAGCAGTTCTTGATTGGCTGCTAATTCGGGGGAAAGCACATGGTCCGCTTTTTTATCCTTTAAATAAGGCACAGAAAATCATACCGAGACGGATGAGTGAGCAGGGAGTGTTACGGGCATTGCAACGACGCGGAGAAAAAGCTGATGTGGATGCGTTTACACCCCATGATTTTAGAAGAACTTTTATCGGTAATCTATTAGATGCGGGGGCAGATATCGTCACAATAGCGAAACTTGCAGGTCATGCGTCGCCAAGTACGACAAGTAAATATGATAGGCGTGGGGAAGCGGCAAAGAAACGGGCGATTGATTTGCTGAATGTACCGTATAGCAGGCGCAAAAATTGAAATGAAGTTGGGGTATTGCAACGATTCATGAAAAATTCCGCCATTTGGTGTGAAATGGCTGCTACAACTACTATTGAACAGTTTTTAGCTGTGTCAGGCTCTGAGGGGTGAACGAAAAAAGGTGTGGGAGAGCAGTTAGCGTACTCCATACGCTAACATAGCTGAGATGCCATTAGGGGTAAAGACAAGATACGCGCAAAATTTATCACGATGTAAAGTTTTTGTAACAAATTTCACGCGTTCGCCTTTGTCTATATGAGAGAAAAGTCTGCCTAGTTTGGCTTTCAGCCTAGTGAACACTTCGAGCTTATCTGTCCCAACTTAGAAAATATTGCCGAAAACAGAAGTTGAAGGCTCTTGTCAAAGAAGGCTCAAACCTTATTCTTCCGCTCAGTTGCGCTCATAACATTGCCTAAAATAAGCCAAACTAGGCAAAGTTATCATTTGTATTTTTTATCAATTAAGCCTAAAAAATGGATAATTTTTACAAAACTTTACAAGGCTGCACCTGGTGACACGAACCTTCTATTTTCGCCTAGAGTCAGGCACAGTCAGTGTAGTTTACCGCCGCAGGCATCCCAACAAGGCGGGCGGTTACGCCGGGAGCAAACTTCATTAGCGATCGCAACACTTCATCAAGGACAATCGCCTGCCCCGTCCCGACACTGTTTATAGCTTTAAAATCTGTAGCGCTTACCCTGTATAGCTTAGAGCTTTTCTTAGTGCCATTCCCGTATATCCGTTGTGCAATTAAGCTTTCTATTGGATGCAACATTCGATTTGCTTGACGGCAATCTTGGAAACATCTTGCTAATCGTGATGTTATTTGCAGTTTTCGGTCTAGTTCCGCAATTAAGCTTAACCCAGCATCAGATGTTACCTGTCCCCCGTTGAAATTAACTACAACTGGGGGTGATTTTGGCTGTTCAAATCTGAACTCCTTTGGTATCGATGCCTGCGGCGGGCTTTGCCTACGCGTTGCTGGTCGAGTCAGGCTTTAAAACTGCTAAAATGCTTGCTATATATACATCTTAGCAGTTTTTGACTATGGTGTTTTCAGAGTTTGTGAGAAATCCGGGTGCCAGCAGTACCCACATCCACACAGGTAAACTTGACTTGAAGATTACGTTTTATCTCTACAATTTTTCGTACGCTGCCAAGATAACTTTCTCTGTTTCTCCCCAACTAATGCAGGGGTCAGTTACAGAAATTCCGTATTTTAGTTCTTTCCGTTTACAGTTAATCGGTTGATTACCTGCAAATAAGTTTGATTCCAGCATCATCCCGACAATTGAGTGGTTTCCATCAGCTATTTGCTGGACAACATTTTCTATGACGTTGGCTTGCAAATTATAGTTTTTATTAGTATTACCATGGCTACAATCAATCACGATTCTGGCGGGCAATTTTGCGGCTTTTAATTTATTTTCTACATCTTTAACGCTTTCTGCATGAAAGTTAGGCTGATTACCGCCGCGCAAAATTATATGACCATAAGTATTACCTTTTGTTTTGAATACACTCACTTGTCCCTCTGGGCTAATGCCTAAAAAATTATGGGGCATTCTCGCAGAATGTAAAGCATTTAAGGCTACTTGAATGTTCCCATCAGTGCCGTTTTTAAATCCTACTGGCATGGAAAGACCACTGGCCATTTCTCTGTGAGTTTGGGATTCTGTGGTGCGCGCACCTATGGCGGCCCATGAGATCAGTTCACCAATGTATTGAGGGATAATAGGGTCGAGGGCTTCTGTGGCTGTAGGTAGCCCTAATTCTGCTAGTTTGAGTAGTAAAGCTCTGGCAATTAACAGACCCTTTTCGACATAAAAAGAATCATCCATATCTGGGTCATTAATTAAGCCTTTCCAACCTACTGTAGTTCTGGGTTTTTCAAAATAAACCCGCATGATTAACAGTAATTTATCTTGGACGCGATCTGCTAATTCTTTTAATTTATATGCGTATTCCAGCGCTGCTAGCGGGTCATGAATAGAACAAGGTCCAACTACTATAAATTTTCTGGAATCTTGAAAGTCTAAGATTTTTTCTATTTGATTTCTAAATTTTAGAGCTGTTTCTTCAGCAGTTTCTGTTAAAGGTAATATGGCTTTTACTTCCTGAGGAGCTAATAAAACGTGGTAATTTTCAATATTTGTATTAGTTAATTCTTTAAATAATTCAGGAGGAATGGCTTGAAAAATTTGCTCAAGATGCTGTTCGATTGTGTCTGTCTCAGTGAAACTCATAATTTTAACCTCAGGATTAATTTGTAATAAAAGCCAGAAAGTATTAAGCAAATCCTGGCTGAAAGTGTGTGAATAAGTTCTTTGGGATTAGTAACTTTGACTAAACGAAGGAATTAGCAACCATTTGGGAATATAGGGTGTGGATAATGTTCATGTTTTCAATGACTTCTTCGACATCTTCTTGTGATTAAATGATGAAGTTCAAGAGTTCAATGTTATCAAAAGCATGACCTTTATCTACGTGTTAGTGACTGTGACCAACCGACCGCCGAAGTTGTACGTGGATATTGTTTAGCTGTACGTGGTTCATTGACAAATGATGGTCGTCCAGCACTAGATGCTTCGGGATTAAAATTACAAGAACGCCTCAGTTTGATTGAAGCCAGCCTAGAAAGGGTAGCTCAAAAAGGGGGTTGCCAAAACCCTTAATCAAGCTCAAACAAATTCTGAACAAAGGGCTTGAACAAACAGCATCTTTATTCGCTCCAATTACTGTTGCTTATAACTGGATTGCTCAAGCCGCAGAGATTCTTGACAACGAAACAGGTCTTGATGCAATCGCAGTCCAACGTAGTTTTCAAACTTTACTTGATTCAATGTTACGCGAGAAACATGAAGCAAGTACTTTAGAACCTGGGATTACTCATTTCTTAAAGATTACTCGTAGTTATTGGTCTGGACTTTTTCATTGTTACGAGGCTAAAGGTCTACCTAGAACTAATAATGACCTTGAACAGGTATTTGGTATTTTACGGCATCATTAACGTCGTTGTACTGGTCGTAAAGTCGCTCCTTCATCACTTGTAATCTGAGGAAAAGTCCAATTAGCTTCAGCTATCGGTACTGCACTTCATTCTTTTACAGCCCAAGATTTGGCACAAGTTTGTGTTCAGACTTGGCAACAATTACGCTCTAATTTACGCCAATATCAACTTACTCGCATTGAACAACTTCGATTCCGTCGCAATCCTCAAGCTTACTTGACAACTCTTGAGAAACTACTTGTCTAGCAAACTTTGCCGTTCTAGTTTTTTTAGGCTTTGTAAGAAATTAGGGTTAATGATTAACTCGCCCTGATTCAATAGCTAGTCATACTCTGCGTCTGTTTCTGTGTCAGCGTTTTGGTATTGATGTACTTATTTTTGAACAGCATCCAGTAGCTTAATTCACATAAGGCGTATTATTGTTTTACATTTTCAAAACCACACGAAACCTAGCTCTGTTATGGAGCATAAATTTATAAGCTTCTGACACGTCCTCCAACGGAAACGTTTCAATCATTGGTCGGATTTCACTTAATAAGCAAAAGCTTAAAGTTTCCTCGGAATCTTTAGCATTGCCGCTATGCCAACCTTGAATAGATTTTCTTCCCTTGATGAGATGAAAAGGTGATACTTCTAAAGGTTCACCTGTTGCTCCCACAACTAATAACTTGCCATTGACAGCTAAACCATCCACTAAAGCAGAAATTGCTTTGTTGTTTGGTGCTGTTGCTATAATCGCCTTAGCTCCTCCCATGCTGGTAAGTGCTTCTACTACGTTAACCGATTCGGTATCAATGTAATAATCTGCACCCAATTTTCGTGCTAGTGTTTCCTTGTGTTGTCCGCGCGATATAGCCACAGTTTTAAAACCGAGCTTACTAGCAAATTGGATAGCCAGATGTCCTAGCCCACCTACTCCTTGCACAGCAACAATATCACCTCCTCTTGCTCCAGAATTACGTAAAGCATTAAAAGTGGTCATCCCCGCACATAGTAAAGGTGCGGCTTCAATCGAGTTGAATTCGTCTGGAATACTCGCAAGAGATGAAGTAGGAACAACTGTATATTCTGCATAGCCGCCATCATAATCTATTCCAGTAACTAAAGAATTTTGGCAATTGCTAAAGTCACCTTGCAGACAAGGTTCACATTGAAAACAATGTCCGCCATGCCAGCCAACGCCTACACGTTGTCCTTCCTGCCAAGTAGTGACTCCTTCTCCAACTTTATCGATGTATCCTGCAATCTCATGTCCAGGGATACGAGGATATTTGATTCCAGGCCACAAACCCTCTTTAACAAAGACATCTCCATGACAAATGCCACAGGCTTCTATTCTTACGCGAACTTGATTTCGCTGAGGTTCGGCTATCTGCTTTTCAACAACTTCAAAGTCTCCACCAGGGTGACCGACTTGAGCAGCTTTCATCAAACTCATTTCTGCATTCCTTGATTTCAAAAATAGTAGATTTGTATCGCAACGATAGTTATTAAACTAGAAAACTAGTTGCTTATACTAATGCGCCTTGTGAAATTGATTGGTTGACTACTTTATGGATAAGCTGTGTAACTCTGGCTTGGATTTGCTTGGCATCGGTTTGTGAGGTAACTGATTCTAAACAAGCAAAGGTGAAGAACATTTTGCCACCTAATGTAGCTACACTCACAACCTTGACATTTTCAGAACCAAGTAGCGTTGGACCATAAATGGCACGTAAACGTAAGTTGCCAAATTGCTGGGGAATGTCTAAGCGACCTAGATTAGAAACTGCTAGATCGTCTCCTCTTTCGAGTACTTGTTGATATACGACATTCGGGGTAGGTTTGGTAGACAGAAATGCTTTGAGTTTTGGAATGCCCTCAAACATTTTACCTTGGGCTACCACTTCATTAATTTGGTGTTTAACCTCGCGCGCTAAATCCCAGAAGTCGCTTTCGCGTTTAAGCTTGTGGGCAGTTACTGGCAAAGCTATATAAACACCCATATCTAAGCCTACTGGTGGTACAAGATAACTCCTAGCATTCAAGGGAGAAAGACACTTAATAGACGTTTCCGCTGATAAACCTGCTTCATGGATCATTGATAAGAGAAATGAAGCGCATAAAGCACCATGTACAGTGACTTGTTCTTCTCGACAGCGTAAAACAAGTTTGCTAGTTTCTTCTACTTCTAAAGACCAACTGAGTATGGTAGGCCGCCATTTTCTTGGTGTCTCTTCAGGTTCAAGATGATGAGAGTTAGCTATGACAACAGTATCATTTTTGTGCTGGAAAGAAGGCGGAATCAGTTCTTCCAGCGGCGGGATTTCTGGAAGGATTTGGCAATCGCTACCTGGTGTGCCAATTTCTTGTAAGATATCTCGCAACAAGTAAACTATTGATAAAGCATCACCAATAGAGTGATGGCAGATTAAAATTAGTTCCGAATTATCTCCTTGGAGCAAAACTACACGTAATAGTGGGCCTTGGCTCCATGAAAAAGGAGACACTATTTCATCTGCAACTTCTTGAGTCCAATGTTCTTCTCCTTGCCGTTGAACTACTCGCAGTGAGATGGCAGGAACATCTTCTGATATAAATTGTGGTTGCTGGTGTTCGTCTATGGCAATTTTGACCCGCAGAAGTGGATGTCGCAGTTGAACCCAAGCTAGGGCATCAGTTAGTTGTCGCACAGTCAACGTACCTGTAACAGATGCAGCCAAAGCAAAGTTTACCGACCAAGCTTGGTCTCGCAGCCACAAAAAATGCTCACTTGCTCCTAATAAACGATTCATAGAACATCCTTTCATTAAGGGATCAAAACGATTTTGCCTTTAGAACTTGGTTCCATCACTGCAATATGAGCAAGTGACGCATCTGCCAATGGCATCTGGTAACCAACAACTGGGCACAAAGTTTGGTTTTCTAAACCTGCTAGCAGCGCTGGATAAATGCTGGCTTTTTCGCGTTCGTCTGCTAACCGCAAAGAAGTACCTAAAATGCTGGCGTCACGGTACATAGCATCAAGGGGATTAATCTTTACCGTGCCTCTGCTGCCCATCACTACAACGCGACCCCTTAGAGCCAAAATGCCCAAATCTTTGCTCAGATTAACGTTAGCTAAAAGTTCCAAAATCACATCTACCCCACAACCCTTGGTCAAGGTCATAATTTGCTCCAGATGACTCGGATCGTGATGATCGAACACATAATGTGCCCCTTGCTCAACTACTAAACGTCGTCTAGCATCAGTGCCACCGGTACCAATCACCATCATCCCAGCAGATCGTGCTAACTGCACGGCGGCAATACCAACTCCACCACTGGCACCGTGAATTAAAAGAACCTCTCCAGGCTTTGCTTGCCCCCGATGGAAAAGAGCGCGATAAGCACCGGCATAAGGAACATTGATGGCAGATCCTTGGGCATAAGTGAGATGTTGCGGCAATGAATGCACTTGAGACACTTCGCACAGTACCATATCTGCATACGCACCACTGATGGTTCCTGTTGTAAACACTCTATCTCCTACTGCTACCTGAGTGACGTCTGAGCCAATGGATTCGACAACGCCCGCCGCATCCATCCCAGGAGTGTAGGGCAAAACAAGTTGAGGGTTCAAACCTGACCGCAGGTAAGCATCAAGAGGGTTAACTCCAATGCTCTTAACCCGCACTACCACCTGTCCTGAACCAGGCTTAATATCTGGTAATTCTTCTAGTTGCATGACCTCTGGACCGCCAAAGACATGAACTCGAATAGTTTTCATTGTTTTCTCCTATTGTTAGGTAAAACCTACTAGGCAAATATTTTTTCAAAATGAAATTACAGCCAAAGCCACGATCACTAACAAATATATGTGTGGTTGTGTTGTGAAAACGAATTACAGGGAGGATTAAATATGTCTCCTGGTGTACCCAGATAGGAAATAAAGTTTTCAAGTTCTGACGAGGTACTGAATAATAGGGTTCTTGCGTTTGTGGTTCCTAAATTTGTTAATGCGTAAGGGTTACCTTCGGGTATAAAAACGAAGGTATTGGGGGCGGCATTAAAAACTTGGTCACCAATGTGAAAATCTACATTTCCATCTAAAACGAAGTATCCTTGATCTGCTGGAGCATAAAGAAGTGAATCACTTTGTTGTGGCCCAACTAAGACATCAAATAGTGAGAATTGTCCTTCTGTATCTACACTAGTAGCCACAAACTTATAGTTATCACCTTCTAACCAATATGCAGCACTATCTTGGTTAGGTAATACTTTTGGTAAACTATCGGGAGTATTTCCATTAGCTATGGTATAATTATTGTCATTCTTAATTATCACAACAGCCTTATCTTGCAACATTCCGATAGTTGCCCCACCCTTAGGGTCAGTTAAGGCTAGATTGAAAGTTCTATCTACTGTGCTTGAATTTCCACGAACATAGGGAATAGATACAGTCTTTAATCTTTCACCATCAGCAAAGTTTACAGGTAAATGTTTGATGTTTTTACCATCATTAACAGTAATTGTGGCGCTAACAGCTCCTTTTGACTCACCAGGGCGGAGCAAGGTGACTTCAGGAGATCCACTTTTAGTAGAGTTATAATCAAACGGAGCAAAAATTATAGAGTTTTGAGCGTCTACTCCATACTTGTTTAAGAGCTTTACATTTGCATCTAAAAACTCTGAAGATGGAACTTGAGGTGCTGGTGGAGAGAATCTTGAACCAGGTAAACCTGCTTCTGCAAACAAATTCTCTAACCCTGAAGGAAAACTGAATACAAGATGACGAGCTGTGGTTGTTCCTAAGTTGACAAAGGAATGAGGATGACCTTTGGGTTCGTAGACAAAACTTCCAGCAGTAGCTGTAAAAACTTGGTCGTGAAGTTGGTAAGAAACTTCTCCTTCTAAAATGTAGGCAAACTCACCTTCTCGATAATGAGTGTGTACTAAAGGGCCACCTTGTGGGACGGTTGTGAAATCAAATAGTGAAAATTGTCCCTTAGTTTCTTTGCCAGTGGCGACAAAAGTCGCATGGTCGCCAAATAACCAGTATCCTTTACGATCTGTATCTGATAGCACCACTGGGCGCTCGGCAAATTTGTGAGGTGGTTCATGCTTTGAATGATGCCAATCTATGTCATGGCGATCGCGCTTCACTGCTTTATGAAAATGTTCTGATGATGGTAAGAAGTGCCCTTGTTGTTTTCTAGCATTTGCGTGATGATTGGTGTGTTGGAATGAGAAACCAGAATGTTGTTTATTCAGTAGTTTTTTAGGTGAATTTGTTGCGAACGAATCCTCCCATTCAGAAAAATGAGTATGGGCTTTTGCATAATGGTTGGATACTGAAGAGACGTTTTTGTAAAGGCTGTCGAAGACTGAGAATTGTGTGCCAGTAACTGCACTAGGTGGTACAAAATTATCATAGTTGCCAAACAGCCATTCTGCCGAATTTAGTGAGTCTTGTAATGCCACTAAGAGACCATTTATAAAGTAAATCTTTAGAGGGCTAGACGACGTAACATAATACGAGTCATAACGGCATATATGGCAGCTTCACTCATTTCAGTCAGACGTTCGTAATCTTTACTCAAACGATGATAC
>NZ_JAIVFX010000056.1 GCF_020829625.1 Nostoc sp. XA010
TTTTTAGCTAGCGATCGCTGGCTCATACTCAATCAAAAAGCTTGGTATGCTAATGATATTTTCACCACCTCAAATATAGGGAAAAGCAACCCTTGATTATACCACAAAATATTTATGCAAGAGTTCTTATCCCTAGATGGTCTATGTTCCGAATTTCAATCTCTTCGGTATTTATCATCACAACAGTATTCTCCATCACTTCTGTTGCAATTCTCTCATTTATATTTTTTTGATCAATTAATTTTTTTAACTCTGAAGTTTTCCCTTGATTCTATTTTTGTTACCATACTTCCTCTTCTCGCCACATTAAGCTACTTAATGATAATAACTCGCATTAAATTTCTTAATTTTTGACTCTAGCTTAGTTCTTGTGTACTACTATGCCAGCTTTTTATTGATGTGTGACAGTTAGGGTGCCAGGGCGAACGCACGGCATTTCTGAAACCCCTGCTGGATAAGGATCTTGACGAAAAAATAGGCTAAATTTAAAAACGTTGAAACCCTTGCTATTAAAGGATTCTTATACTTTAGATGCGTTTGCCCTGGTTAGGGTGCGGAATGTAGGTTTAAAAAGAAGCACTAGACAAGTTTTTTCCCATCTATTTACTCTCAAACAGATGCTTGAATTTTTACGCCAAGTAATAGACCGTAACTATGGAGTAGCCTGCGAAATTTATTTACCGTCCGGCTGATTTTGGTCGTTTCGCCACTATTCCTATAAGTTCAACTTATAGTTGCTCTCTCAAAATCGGCTGTTGTACATTCCTGAATAAACGGTATCACAGACTACTATTTTTCAGCGATGGCTACGCCCGCCGCAGGCATCGCAAAAGTTTTCGGTCTACTGAAAGTTAATTGGCGTTTTGTTGCTTCAGATGCCAGGGTTAGATTCCAACGCTTGTATCCTGATTTAAACCTGTCATAATTTTCTTGGTTGACTATTAGGTTTCAACCTATTGTACGGGTATATATTTTACTAACTTACTGGATTTAGGATTTAGCGATCGCTCGTTTTTTGTCTGACTTCAGAAAATCGCGTTGCTCCCGAATCGGATTTACTAGTTTGTCGGATAGGTTCATCATTCTGAACGTAGGGCTTTTACTGGGTCGATCTGGCTGGCCCGCACGGCAGGAAGCAAACTAGCTCCCACCCCTACCGCTAGCGCTGACCCTAGTGCTAGCACTGCAATTCTACTATCAAACTCATAGGGCAAGCTAAAGGTATCCGTAACCACAACTGTCAATCCATGCACCACTCCCAGCCCTGCTGTCCCTCCTATTAGACTTAAAAGCATCGCCTCTAGAATAAATTGCTGCATGATTTCCCGTTGGGTTGCACCCACCGCCCGTCTCAAACCTATTTCAGAGGTTCGTTCTGTTACTGAGGCAATCATAATATTTGCAATCCCAACACCGCCAACTAATAGCGCGATCACTCCTACTGCTGTTAGACCTTGGGAAGCCATCTCTAGAGTTTTCTGCTGCTGTATAATATCTGATACATTATTCCAAAATTTAAATTTGTAACCTGGAAATCTTTGTAGCAGCAATTCCTCTGCTTGGTGGCTTAACTCTTCCACATCTTCAAGTGAGTAAGGGCGCATTTGGATACTCCCAATGTCGCGGCTACCGGTCAAAGCATTGTAAATAGACATCGGAACATACAGTTGACCTGCCGGGGGTGCATTTTCATTTAGACTAGTCGCTACGACCCCTATAATGATATAGGGTCTTTGCCCAGCATAAATCAGGTGCCCCACAGGTTCCTGATTTTGGAAAAGTTGTTCTGCCAGCAATTGATCGATTACTATCACCGGACGGTAGTTGGCAAAATCTTCAGATGTGAAAAACCGTCCCGAAACCAATGATTTCCCTGAAGTCAGCAAAAAATCTTGGGAAACAGGTGACATGGGTGGAGTAAATTCCTTGTCCCGAAATACAGTTGGCGTAGAACCAGCCCAATTAAAAGAACTGATCGCCTGCAAGCCTACCATTCGCTGTCGTAAGAATTCCATGTCTTCCAACTTGAGTTGGGTGGTTTGACCGCCAGAATCCCAGTTTGGATAAACTGAAACTTGAGGTGCGCCTCGTTTTGCTAATTGTTGAGCGATCGCGGCCCGGCTAATATTACCAACCTGAAGTGTAGCGCTGACAGCAGCCACACCCATAAATACCCCTAGAGTAGTCAGAGCAGAACGCAACGGGTTCCTACCTAAGGAGTGAAAGGTAATATTTAATAAGTCAAAACTTGAAAGAGCCATAATAGTCGCTTTGCTCTAGCTTGAAAATGAGTGGGTGTAAGGGTGTGGGGTGAATGTCACGAAAATAAGCAGGGAAAGTAAAGTCGAAATATTAATTTATTTATTACTTTTCACTTGCCTTAACTGGCAGCCCTGGCTTGAGTTGCGACTCAACGGGCGGTAGTATGACCTTTTCACCAGGATGCAAACCAGAGGTTACTTCTACAGCCATTAACCCCTCTAATCCCAGATTAATGGTACGTTTTTGGGCTTGATTTTGACTATCCCGAACCCATACAAAGGGATGTGCTTCCGATCGCACAATAGCCTCTGTCTTCAAAACTACTACGTTCTGCCGTTGCTGCAACACAACCTCGACATTTACCCTACTACCAGGGAGCAGTGCGCGAGTAGGGGTATCAAGCCGAATGGTTGCGGGTACTGTTGGTTGATCTGATTGTTTTGGACTACTAGCGTCTTGTTTTTGGGCTTCAGTGGTGAGTGCTTGAGGATACAAGCTTTGCACGCGTCCAGAGAACGTCTTTGCATTAGGCCCAATCGCATTAATGCGGGCAAGTTGATTGACGCGAACTTGAGCAGCGTTGAGGGTAGAAAGCTGGAGTTTCACCAGGATTTTTCTGGGATCGCCCAAAGTGAGCAGATTGGTACGCAACTCGACCCCATCACCGTTTTCTACATTCACACCCAAGACTACGCCATTCAATGGTGCAGTTACAATATTATCCTGGAGTTGCTGCTGAATAAGTTGGCGCTCCAATTGCAAAGTCTGAATTTTGAGGGCGGTTGTACGTGCCTCTGCTTGAGTATCTCGCAGACTAGCCCGAGCAACGCGTACTGCATCTTCCTGCGTTTTGGCTTGTTCTTGGGCAATAGCTCCTTCTCGCACCAAGGGAGCAAGTCTCTGGAGTTGTCGTTCCTCGGCTATTAATCGTTCTTGGTCTTCAATAATTTTCTGGCGACTACGTGCTAGGTTGATTTGCTCTTGTTGAATTTGCAACTGCTGATTGGTAAGAGCAATTTTTCGCTCAGGGTAGCGTAGGGTGAGCAGCACTTGACCAAATTTTACCCTGTCACCAGGTTCTACCATTACTCGTTCTACTGCACCCTCTTTTGGGGACTTCAAGATTCGCTGTTCCTGCAACTCAACAGTACCGCTCTCATTGATTGTAGTTTCAATATTACCTCGCTCCACAGTTAGCAAGCGTACTGCTACTGGTTCAGGAGGTTGGTTGAGAGCTAAAAAGTAGGTCAGCCAACCGCCAGCGCTAGCTAGAGCCAAAACTCCTGACCAGGCTAGCCATCGACCTGGGATATTGAATTTACCTTTTTCATATTTCCAGTTCATGAAAACTTGATCCAGTGAGAGTTTGCAGTTCACTACAAGCGATCGCAGCCCAAGGCTTTCACCGCATATTAATTTCGGAGAATCTTACAGCCAGAGATCGAACACGACGAGGCGGCTGTTTTCCAAAACACAGCGGAAATTTGAACTGAGATAATTTCGTAGACCACAGTAATAATCAAGCCACCAGAAGGCTGGCCATGCAATGACTATGAAACTTGCTCCCGCTTGACGCATTCGTTCAAGTTCCCGGATGGCGATCTCGTCATCCAGTGGCGCTCCCCAGTACTGACCGTCATGTTCTAAAAAGGGCAGAGCATCGAATTTTGGCAGCATCTCACAACCCCATTGATTTTCATCGACCAAAATCAAACGTTTCCCTGCTGGAATCACAGATGTAATTTCCTGCATAGCAATTTGTAGCCGCTCTGACCAACTCAAATTAAGTTCAGGTATGAGTTCAGACGTTAACTCACTACGGCGCATATTTATATACAACAGGCGCTCTGCTAGCCACTGACGATAAGATACATCCTCTGCACGCGGTGACTGTAACAAATAAGCAATCGCATCAGTACGTTCTGCGATCGCAGCCAGCGATCCTGTTCTCCCAGAGCCGAAGTTAAGCTGGGAATCCTGTTCAGCGTGAGACCGGAATTGAGCCAGCGTTTTAGGTATAAAAAAAAGATCGAATTGCGCTGCTATCCGCAAGTATAGGTTCAAGTCTATCAAGTACTTGGAGTGGGGCGTGTCATATCCCCCAACTGCTGCCAGTGCATCAGCGCGAAACATGGTAGCTGCACAGAAGAGCAAAATCCATTTTCGCCCGTCAACAATTTGGTGAATAAAATCTAATCCGTCGATGAACCCCTTTAGAAAATTACTTGAAAATCTTCTGCTTTTGTCCTCTAAGAAAGCACCATTATTGTCAATCACTTCAATTTGGGCAACTGAAAAACCAGCATCTGGATGGTTATCTAACGCTAAGACGGATTCGCTAATAAAGTTAGGTAGTAGCATATCATCGTCCGGCAAGAAGCTGAGATAGCGACTAGAGTTAAGCTTAATAGCTCGTTGCCAATTGCGAAATAATCCAATATTAGTTTCATTACGCACGTAAGTGATGCGCGGATCTGCAAACGAGCGAACGACTGCCTCTGTATCATCAGTAGAAGCATTATCTAACACCAGAGCTTGGAAATCTGAATAGTCTTGTGATAAGACGCTTTGAAGGCTAACTTTTAATAAATCCGAGCGATTGTAGGTTGGAATGGCGATAGTCACTTTGGTTTCATGTTTCATATCCTTGCTACTCACCGTTTGTTTGGTAATAACGCCCGCATAATAAATTTAAAGACAAGCTTATCTTTAAGTTATTAAATCCAGTTTTCACGACCAAAGATCGAACACAATTAGGCGGCTGTTGTGCAAAACACAGCGGAAATTTGAATTGAGATAATTGCGTAGCTGTGAGTAGTAATCTAGCCACCAGAAGGCGGGAAATCCGATCACCATGAAGCTTGCTCCCGCTTGTCGCATTCGTTCGAGTTCCTGAATGGCAGTTTGATCGTCAGGTGGAGCGCCCCAGTAATCACCGTCGCGTTCGAGGAAGGGAAGGAAATTAGATTGAGGTAGAATCTCGGAACTCCACTGATTGTCGTCAACCAAAATAAAACACTTTCCTGCTGGAATCGTGGCTGCGATCTCCTCAATGGCAATCTGTTGTCGTTCTGGCCAGCTAAGATTGAGTGCGGGTATTAATTGAGATGTAAACTCGCTGCGACGCATACTAATATGCAACAGGCGGTCTGTTAGCCACCGACGATAAGATGCATCTTCTGCACGCGGTGACTGTAACAAATAAGCGATCGCATCATTACGTTCTGCCATTACAGCCAGCGATCCCAATCCTCCAGGGGAGTGAAAGCTAACCTGGGAATCTTGTTCAACATGGAACCGGACTTGAGCTAGTTCTTTAGCAATAAAGAAGAAATCGAATTGCGCTGCCATCCGCAAGTATAGATTCAAGTCTAGCAAGTACTTAGAGTGCGTGATGTCGAATCCCCCAACCGCCCTGAGTGCATAAGCACGAAACATCACTGCACTGGTACGCAAAATCCATTTTCGCCCATCAACAATTTGATGGATGAAGTCTAAACCGCAGATTAGCCCTTCTGGTAACTGATCTGAAAGTTCTGTACCTGTGACATGCAGTGTACCACCACTAATGTTAATGAATTCAGGTAGTCCAGCCGACAGGCCAGCATGAGGATGGTTGTCCAATGCTACGACAGACTCGTGGATGAAGTTGGGCAGTAGTATGTCATCATCGGATAAAATGCTGAGATAGGGGCTAGTGTTTAGCTCAACACTCCGCTGCCAATTGCCAAATATGCCAATATTGACTTCGTTGCGTACATAAAGAATTCGCGAATCCGCAAATGAGCCTATAACCGCCTCTGTATCATCGTCAGAAGCATTATCTAATACAAGCACTTGGAAATCTGGATAGTCCTGTGCCAATGCGCTTTGCAGGCTAGTTTTGAGTAAATTTGATCGGTTGTAGGTTGGGATTGCGATCGTAACTTTGGTTTCAGGTTTCATATCGTTTCTGCTCACTCCCTGTTTTGCTAATAACGGGCAGGTAGTATCAAGCTAAAGTATGTAATTCAAAGACAACCAAGCGTTCATTTTTCAAAAGACAACGAAACCTAGCACGCAAATAGCTAACGAATTCAGCATAGTAGTCAAGCCACCAGAAGGCAGGCCAGGCAAACACGATGAAACTTGCGCCTTCACGGTGCAGTCGCTCAAATTCCTTAATTGCTATGGTATCTTCACTAGGAGGCCCCCAATACACACCCTCTTTTTCTAGAAAAGGGATCGCTTTGCAATTTTCAAGTAGCTGATGATGACCCAGTTCGTCCATGTCAACCAAAATATAATTCTGCCCTTGTGCAATCAAGGAGCCTAACTCTTTACCTAACTCGACCATCCTCTGAAGATATTTGTGACAAGAATCTTCCCTATATTCAAATGTATCATTAACTTTAATGCCTTGTTTGTGTAAATATTCCCGTAGAACTTTTTCTTCATAATAATAGTGGCTAAGTCGCCAGCTATAAGTACGCTTGTTTGTGCCATTATGACCATGAATGCGGTATAGCGACTGATAGTCATTAATACGCCTGATACTGCCGGAAAAAGGAGCCAAAAAGCCGAGGTATGACTCTGCATTTAATCGATAGTTAGTCTCAGGCATAGGTAAGATTTTTTCTAAATAGCTGCGTAACCAAACGTTACCGCTAGTAGGTGGAAAGGTATGACCTTCTAGACCATATTTAAGCTGCTCATTGTACAAATTACCTTCTGGCAAAATACCTTCACAATCAACTTTTTCTAGTAAGTTGCTATTAACATCAATGACACGTAAGGGCCAATGAACCTTAACTGCCTCTGGATCGTAATGCAAGATTTTAACTGCTCTTTCAATAGCACTCGGTAGCAAAACATCATCTGAATCTAAGAAGCATATAACCTCACCACAACTAATAGCAAAACCAGCATTAAATGCAGATGCTTGTCCACCATTCTCTTTTAAGACAGGAACAATTTTTTCTCCATAACTGGCGATGATTTGTTGTGAGTTATCGGTTGAACCATCATCAACTACGATGACTTCTGTAGGCTGATAGCTTTGATTTAGGGCACTTTCAATTGCCTCGGACAAAAAAGAGCCATAGTTATAATTGGTAATGATGATACTGGCTAGAGTTTTTTGCATATACTTTTCCCTTTATTCTAAGCCAAACACAATTACATAATCGTTTTTTAACAAGTAAGGAAACTTTTGACGCAAATAGTCATGAAATCCAGTAAAGTACTCTAGCCACCAAAAAGCCGTCCAAAGGAAGACAATTGCGTATACCCCAGTTTGGTGCAATCGCTCAAATTCTTGAATTGCCATATTATCATCTGTGGGAAATCCCCAATACTGTCCGTTGCGTTCAGTAAAGGGAATAGTCTGAAAACCTTCAATGATTTTGTTGCCATTTAGGCAATCCTCATCGACTAAGATGAAAGATTTTTCTGCTGAGATTACAGCTTTCAGTTCCTCCCTCAAATCATACAGATGACCAATGCGATTGCGCTCTTCCACGAAATATAAATCTGCCGTCATTTGAGCCAGATTCCACTTTTTTTGAATCTCATCTAACTCCTTAGCAGCTTGTTGAATATCCCATCTTTTAAAGAAATAATCGAGATTATCGCGTTCTGGAGGGAAAGGATGCCAGAAATGAATAACAGACTTCGGTTCAAACACAACTGGGATGTTAGAATTATACAAAGCCATACTAGAATCAATCCAATCTAAATAGACGACATCATCAAAAGGGATGACTCGATCGAAAACACTTCGACGGTAAAGTTGACAATGAACTTCTCCAGATAACTCTATCTTTCGGCGATGGGAACCTTGATCAAGCTGTTGATCCCCTGTAGCTGGCAGAATTTCCAACTTGATCCCATCCGTCGTTTGTACTGAATGAACCTCTCCTAAGTTTGGATCCCAGTGAATTTTACTTGCATCCAAACCGCCCTCAATAATACGGGGAATGGCCACATCAGCTGGATGTTCTTCGCAAGCCTGGATGAGATAAGACAGCCAATCCTCTTCTACGAGAACATCATTCTCGATGAAACACAAGAAATCATCATTAGGGTTAGATTCCTGAATTACCAGATTTCTTGATTGGTTAGGCATCAAATAATAATCCTTATAAATGACTTTGACATTGCTACGTCCCGCAAGCACTTGTTCAATTTGCTTCCAATAAACTTCAGGAGTGTTGCAATTTATCACAATTAAATTAAAAGGAATATGCGTGTAGTCAAAAATTCGCTGCAAAGATTCCGCAGCTAATGAGAACTGTTCGCGAGGAAAAAATCCAATGGTGACTGTTGGCATATTAATATTCCTAAATTGAATGATGATGATTAATTCATGGCTGCTTCTAGCAGCGAGGACAGAACTTTATGGGAGTCAAAATATTCTTCCGCAATCTTCCGTGCGGCATGACGATGTTTTTCATAGTTAGAATTGATCGTGTGGACACCGTTCATCGCCTCACAGAGGTCTTGGAAAATTAAAAGTCCTTCTCCGATCGGTAGCCAATCGCTTAAGCCTGTGTCTTGAACTAGAATTGGCCTGCCAGAGGCTAGGTAACAAACGCTGCGATCGCTAAACCAGCCACCTTTGGTAGCAACATAACCCTGTTTTGCGACTCCAAACTCAGCGCGGGATGCTTGAACAAATTTCTGGTAAGACTCTGGTGTAAAGGACGCAAGCCATCCGGGAATCACCTCCCAGCCATACTGCAATAGTTCGTCAGGAAAGCCGCCGCTTAATGCAATCCGAAACTGCTGTTTGGTGAGTTGCGGTATATCAATAAACTTTAAGAATTCTTTATCCTTGTTCCCATAGGTGATTCCTTTGTATACTACCTCCCGATAACTGTGCCACTGCATAATTGAACTGAAGCCGATGGTGTCATTGTTTTCAATTACTGGCCAGTAAGGCAGTGCTACTGGAGGTAATGTCTTTAGCCAATGCCTACCGTTTGTGGGGATAAGACAGTCTTGGGCATCAATGTGTTGCCCAATTGTGAACAGGCGATCGCAACGTTCAATCGTCTGTACTAATTCCGAATTACCGATATCAATATTAATCTGAGTAAAACCGGGATCTGCATCAATATAGATGCGGCGCTGCGGCCATCCATACTCATCTCTCCAAACAGAAAGTGGTGAGCCACGGACAATCATTAAATCAGCCTGACAGCAGATATCTTTAAACTCGTCAATCTCCATTCCGACTGAATGCTCGTCAGTTCGGTAAATCCACTTGTTTTTGAAACCAAGCGGCTCTAGGCAGTTTTTAATATAATTTGTCGGATAGTCTAACTCCGTCGTGATTTGCTCGGTTTCCCAGTTGTAAACCCACGACATCGATCCACATTCTTCCAAGTAGAAAATATCATGTCCAAGGGCACGCAGACCCAGAAGGTATTGCAGGTCAGACCAGGCGTTGCCCCCTATGGGAAATCGACCGATAGCACTAGCAAAAATTATAATCATCCTATTTTAAATTTATTAAATGTTTTGATTTAGATGTATTAGCTGATGATTTCTCGTTCTGCATAGGCAGTCAGAGCAATGGAGATAGATAAGGTGTGTTCATATTTAAAACTGTCTCCAGTAGTCGAGGTAGCACCACTTTGTAACTGAAGAATCGCTCGGCTAATTCCTCTGCTGCTTGACAGTGAGTTTGATAATTTGCATTGACGCGCTCGATACAGCCGACAGCTTCCTCCAAGGATGAAAACGCCAACGCACCTTGCCCCGTCGGCAGCCAATCGCTAAATCCGGTATCTTGTAAAATGACGGGACGACCAGCAGCTAGATAACAGACGCTGCGATCGCTAAACCAACCGCTACGAGTTTTTACATAAGCCTGTTTGGCAACGCTAAACTCCCCGCGAGAGCCAGTCAGGTAAGTTATGTAGGTTGACAGACTAGCGCTAATTTCCTTACCATCTCGAATTAACCAGCCTGCTGCCTGTAGAGATTTTGCAACCTCTGCTATTTCTGCATCCTTGCCGGCAAGAGCGAGTTCGAGTTTTTGCGAACAGTAGCTAGGGAGTTCCACCAGGCGCATAAATTCCTGATCTTTCTGTCCATAATGCTCACCTTTGTAAATCACGCCTCCATAAGCATTCCAATTGGCAATTGTCGTGAATGGTAAATTTGCCCGTTCTTCGCTACTATCTTGTGGAGTAACTATCGGAGTTTTCCATATCTCTGGCACAACAGGCGGTACAGTGGGGAGCCATTTAATTCCATCACTCGGTATACCGCAATTGGGTTGCCCAATATTAACGCCATAACTAAAGTAGGCGTGATACTCATTGCGACCCTCGGCAGCGAATGTCCCAATCTGGGTAAAGAATGGGTCCATATCGATTAATACTCGATGTTTGCATAAAAGAAATTCAGGTAACCAGCAAACTCCACCGATATTTAATAGCAGATCCGCCGTTTTGAGCATCTGCTTTATTTCTTGCCAATCTGCACCGTAGACAGTTCCTGTATCACGATTTACATAGCACACTGTCGCATTTACACCATAAGTATTTATTAGTGCCTGGACTGCGTGCAAACCAAAGTCGGGATCATCATTGTAATTGTGGTTGATCGGGTTATAGCAGGACTCAGACCAGCCACTTTCCTCCAGGTATAGAACTTCATGTCCCAGATTATGTAGCCCTAACACATAGTGAAAGTAGGCTAAGAGATTGCCAGCTACTGGATGTCGAATCATATATCCGCAAACAACAATGCGTGCCATGCTTATAACCCCGCTCGCTCCATGAGACTGCCAATCACTTTCTCTGCGGCAAAGTACTCTGAGGCAATTTCGCGGGCTGCCCGGCAATTGCCTTCGTAGTCGCTTTCGATCGCGTCCACTGCCGCCAAAATATCTTCCATAGTGTTGAATGCAAATAATCCCTTCCCCGTGGGCAAGAACTTGCTAAACCCTGTTTCTTGGGTGATTACAGGACGCCCTGCTGCCAGATAGCAGGCAGAGCGATCGCTGAACCAGCCAGTGCGAGGACGAACATACTGATCCTTTGTAACAGTGAACTCGCCTAGAGAGGCACAAATATAGTTACGATAGGCGATCGGATCGGATAATGCTCTAGCAGAAACAATCCGCCAACCACGATCCACCATTTCTACCTCTTCTTGAGCACCAATCCCGTCAAGAGCAAGCGCAAGTGGCAACCGAGACTTGGTCGGAAGATCTATGAAGCGCCGAAATTCCCGATCCTTGAGCCAGTAATAGTTCTCTCCTTGCCATTCGATATGGTTATCAAAATTCTTCCAAGTAGAGATCGTCGTGAGCACGGCTTCCGAAGAGGGTAGACTGTCGGTAGCCCACCAATCGAGACAAACTGGTGGTCTCGTTGGATACCACTGGTACTGCTCAACAGGTACAAGACAATCCGGTGCTCCAATATTCTCACCATAGGTGAATAAATAACGGTATGCATCAAGCTGCTCAATCTTTTGAGTATCATTCTTAGCTACTTTGACCTGATCTATCGTCGGGTCAGTCTGTAGATAGATAAGGCAGTCAATGGTCTCATGCTCAGAACGTAGGAAATGATACCCACAAAGATTGATAACGACATCCGCTTCCTTATAAAGTTGCGCCAATCCGACTAAGTCGCGTGCTCCCAGGCACATATCTTGAACTCCTGGAGGGCGGAAAATCCAGCGATTTCCCAAACCTACGCTATCCATATACTTGGCAAGATAGCGCACGTTCGCTGAGTAGTCTGACGTATTCCATAAGTTAATAGGATCTAATAACTCGTTGTCAGTATCCTCTGCGTACCAGACATCGAAACCTAACCTCCGCAACCCTACGAGATAATGGAGCGCTTGCCAAGTCATACCTCCAAATGGATGGGATGCCAGCATACCCCAGACGACGACTATTCCCCGAGTAGCAGGTGGATAGTCAAAAGAAAGGATCATTTGGTTCACTCCATCCATCATTGAAATTTAAGAGCATAGTTAAGGATGCCATTCAAAGTTTGTTTAGCTTCAAAATATGTTTCAGCAATTTCCCTTGCTGCTCGACAGTGCTTTTCATAATTAGTATTTATTGTCGCTAAGGCATCGGCTGCTTCACTAAGCGTCGAGAACCGGAACATCCCCTCGCCATTAGGTAGGAAGGAACTCGGCCCAGTGTCTTGAACAACAACAGGTTTCCCGCTTGCTAAATAGCAGAGCGTGCGATCGCTAATCCAGGCATTTTGAAACTTCATGCACGAAGGTTTAGCGCAACTAAACTCTCCTCGCGACATTTGGATGTAAGATTGATACCTATCTGGACTGCCAGCCATTTTGTAGGCATGACGCACCTGCCAACCATAGCTCTCCAGCACTTCCCGATCCTCTGCGTCTCCTTTATAATCAGTAACATCACGCGGTACGGGATTGTTGGCTTGCCAGCTTTGCTCTTTTCTGCTTTGATCATCTTCCACGTCTCCCTCACCCAGGCACAGCGCCAGCTCAAGCACTTGGTCGGTTAAGCGCGGCAGTTCCACAAATTGCATGAAGGAAACTCGCTTGTTGTTCTCGTAGCAGATATCCTGCCCGTCCGTAATCCATTCCCCTTTGCCACCATTGCCCCACCAACCGGAGACAGTTGTAAATGCTTCGCTGTTGGGATTGTAAACGTATGGCCACAAGTCAAGACACACTGGTGGTCGAATTCGCATCCAAGTCAAACCACAATCCGAAAATTTAGCGCTAGGTGTGCCCACAGTTTCACCAGTACTAAAGTAATAATCGTGTGGGGGTACGGCGAGTTGTCCAACTGTTATCCAAAATTGTAATAAACCTGGATCGATATCTATTAGGGCAGTCCGTCGAAAACATGAAAGCAAAGCTGGATGAATACCGTAGTAAAAGTTTAGTAAAAGGTCTGCTTGCCGAAAAATTGCCTGTGCCTTTGATGACCAAACTCCGATGTATTCATACTCGCTGCCATGATCGGATATCGCGTTCTGGTCTGAATAAAGGATGACCTTTCCACTAAGTCCATAGCGTTCCATACGCTGGTAAAACGTTGAAAGCATAAGTTTATCCTGCTCTCGATCGCCGCTGCTGTGGAAGCGCTCTAGCCAATACACTTCACATCCCAACTGGCGCAGCCCCTGTACATATTGCATATAAACCCAGAAATGACCCCCTCCTTCTGGAAAGGTCACGACGTTTGATGGGGAGATGACAACGACAGACATAATACTTCCCTCCCAACTAAGCTGATAGGTTTGCTAGAAAATTGGCGAGTTCTCGAAAGCCTATAAGTTGGATTTGGAGTTCTGTGAGCTTGCTTCTGATGATTGGGCTGCAAAGCGTTTGTAATTCCCTTTCTCGCTCGATCGCATAGGTTGATGAAAACTCTGGATCGACGTAACCTGGATGGCAGCTCAATTCAGTAAACCCTTCCTGAACTTCAGCTTCTAGCATTTGGACTAAATTTTCCACGCTAATCTGCTCCAGATGCGTCTGTCCATCCCATTGCCCATAAAAGCTGGGGAAATAACGAACCGGAGAGTGTTCTCTTAGTGGCAATCGATATTGCTGCGCCAAATTAAGGAAGTGGGGCAGTAATTGAGGAGAGCGGTGGATGTTATGATGCGAGTCAAGATGAGTAGGTAGATGCCCTATTAGCTCTTGAAAGCATTTCAATTGGCGATTTAGTTCGGCACGGCATTGATCCGGAGCCGTGAGATCGAGTGCTAATTCCCCATCCTCGGTTGTGATATTTACATGCAAACCAACGCTCAGTTCGGGTAGTTTACGGCTTAAGATAGCTGCTTCCTCACTCGCTGGCATATTCACCATTAAGCTCGTGCTAGTTAGGACTCCGTTACAGTGGGCTTCAACAATGCCACTGTTAATTCCTTGACTAGCACCAAAATCATCTCCATTAACAATGCAATACTTCATGGGTCAAACTCTTTAAACAGAAATCTTGCTAGTTTTCTAACCACCTGTTTGCGAACTCACGATCACAGATCGCATGGTTGAGTTGAGCCGAAGTGTAATTTATACAGCTTCTTGTAATAGCCACTTACCGCTAGCAACTCCTCGTGAGTTCCCATCTCTACTACTTTTCCCTGATCCAAAACTACGATTCGGTTGGCTCGTTGAATTGTCGAGAGGCGATGGGCAATAATAAACGTAGTCCGTCCTGCCATCAGTCGCTCTAATGCTTCCAGCAATAGAAACTCGGTTTGAGCATCCAGGGCAGAGGTGGGTTCATCCAGAATTAGCACTGGAGCATCTTTGAGCAGGGCGCGGGCGATCGCTAACCGTTGTTTCTCGCCTCCTGAAAGTGTGGCTCCGCGCTCACCAATTACCGTGTCATAACCTTGAGGTAATCGTTGAATAAAGGTGTCAGCATTCGCAGCTTGGGCGGCTTTGACGATCGCTTCGCGGCTAGCATTAAAGCAGCCATAGGCAATGTTCTCAGCAATAGTTATCGGTAGCAAAAACGGTTCTTGCAGCACTAGGGCAATCTGTTCGCGCAGGCTTTTCAGTTGCACATCTCGTACATCCACCCCATCAAAGAGAACTCGTCCCTGCCAGGGGTCAAAAAAACGAAGGATCAGGGACACTAGGGTAGTTTTGCCAGCACCAGTTGCGCCTACTAGTGCGATCGTTTCTCCGGGTCGCGCTTCTAAGGTAATTTCTTGGAGAACGGGATAGTTAGGTTCGTAACCGAAGGTGACTTTCTCTAAACATACGTGTCCGCTTCCTCCTGCTGGATTAGCAGGCAATGGTTTGGCAGCAGGGGCATCTTGCACCCCATCTTTAGCGTCTAAAACCTCTAACACTCTACGAGCACTAGCTGCTGCTGCCGCAAAACTGGACGATATATAAGCCAGAGTTGCCATCGGCACGTACAGGGAGCCGAGATAAGAGAGAAAAACCAGTAAAGAACCAATTGAGAGGGACCCATCCAAAACCTGGAAGCCACCGTAAGCCATGATTGCTGCTGTTCCTACTGCGGTTACGCCTCCCACTCCAACTTTGAATTGCATTTGGGCAAGGATAGAGTGTACATAAGCTTGGAGGGCTTTTTGAGACAGGTAGTGAAAGCGCTCATCTTCGTGTGCTTCACGTCCGAATGCTTGAATAATCGGTAGCGCTGTCAAGGTCTGCTCACTCAACGCCACAATCTCACCTTCAAATTGTTGATATTGATAGCTTCGTTCAGTCATGGGCTGGTTAAAGACCCAAATTAGTAACATTATTAGAGGAGCAATCAGAAGCGAGAGCAGTGAAAGGAAATGATTAATCTGCCACATGACGGCGAACATTGCGACCAAATTCACCAGAGAAGTAAGCACGGGCAGAAAAACCCCCATCGCCAGATTCTGAATGCAGATGCTGTCAGTCATTACTCGCCTAACAAGATCGCCAGCCTGCTGTTGGTTGTGGAATCTCAAAGAAAGATGTTGTAAGCGATCAAACAGTGCTGCTCCCAAGTCATAAACCATCTGGTTGGCAACACCAGCTCCAACATATTCTTGTACAAGACGAACCGCCTCACTGGATAAAAATAGAAAGATTGTGGCACCTGCTAACCAACCGAGCAACTGAATGTTGGATTCACTGCCAGGCAAGGTTTTGAGCCAAACAACGCTATTTGGCAGCGATTGGTTGCTCAAGACGCAATCAACGATCAACTTCAAAGGCCAGGGCTTGAGTACATTCAGCCCCACATTAATCAGCATTAGCACCATTACAAACGTGAGTCCGTGCCAACGAACCAGGGCATAACGTGCCAGTCGCAGCCACCACAGTTTCATAAAACGACCTCCTGCGGCGTTTCAGGAAATTGCAAGGAGTGCAGACGATGGTAGAAACCACGGACAGCCAGCAACTCCTGGTGTGTTCCCATCTCCACAACCTTTCCCTGCTCCAGAACCACAATTCGATCTGCTCGTTGAATCGTCGAAAGTCGATGGGCAATGATAAACGTAGTCCGTCCTTCGATCAGGCGATCTAAAGCTTCCAGCAGTAAATTCTCAGTCTGGGCATCCAGGGCAGAAGTAGGTTCATCGAGAATCAGTACTGGCGCATCCTTAAGCAACGCCCGGGCGATCGCTAGTCGCTGTTTCTGTCCTCCAGAGAGGAGCGCTCCTCTTTCGCCAATCAGGGTGTCATAGCCTTGGGGCAACTGTTGGATGAAGTCGTCCGCCTTGGCCGCTTTGGCTGCTGCTACAATTTTCTCTAGGCTTGCCTCTGGACACGCGTAGGCAATATTCTGTGCTACCGAGAGGGGCAGCAAAAACGGCTCTTGCAGCACTAGGGCAATCTGCTGGCGCAGGCTTTCCAGTTGCACACCTCGTACATCCACCCCATCAAAGAGGACTCGTCCCTGCCAGGGGTCAAAAAAGCGGGGAATCAGGGAAACCAGTGTACTCTTACCAGCACCTGTCGCGCCTACCAGAGCGATCGTTTCTCCCGGTCGCGCTTCCAGGGTAATTTCTTGGAGGACGGGATAGTTAGGTTCGTAACCGAAGGTGACTTTCTCTAAACATACGTGTCCGCGTCCTCCTGCTGGATGAGCAGGCAATGGTCTGGCAGTAGGAGCATCTTGCACCCCATCCTTAGAATCCAAAACCTCTAATACTCTATCTATATTGGCATCTACAGACTTTAGGCTCCCGTAGATGCCAAATAGTCCCTTAAATGCTCCTTGTATAGACTGGAGATATGCTAAGAAGACGAGCAGGCTACCGATACTCATAGCCCCTAATAATACCTGCTGCCCGCCCACATACAGAACAAGTGCAGTACCAATCGTTGTCACAGTACCATTTGCCACACCGTAAACACTCTTGAGCAGAGTTTCACGTTGTGATAAAACAACTGCGTCTGCCGCTAAATGTTCAAACTGCCGGGTATTGTAACTCTCTCTACCAAATGCCTGGATCATGGGGATTGCCGTGACTGTTTGGTGGACAAAACTGGTGAGGCGTGACTGGGCTTCGCGGTTAAGTTTTGTCCGGCGCTTAAGTCGGGAACCAAAAACAAGGGCTGAACCACCCATCATTGGTGCTACGAAAAGCGAAAGCAACGTTAGTAAAGGACTCAGATTCCAGGCGACGATGCTAATAGTTGCTAGCGTCAGCAGGTACTGCACAGGTGAAATCAGCAAAGCACTGCTCAAGGTGTAAACGCAATAAGTATCTCCGGCCAAACGGCTGAGGGAATCACCAACAGTCCGTTGGTTATGGAACAACAGTGAAAGGCGTTGCAAACGATAGAACAGTTTCTGGGCCAGTTCGTAGACCATACTTTGCCCGACAGCACTCCAGGCCCAGCTAAGGGTAGTTTCCAAGGTAGCGTTTAGAGCATAAAGTCCAAGGCTACAAACAGCGGCGACAACGACCAGCAGCATCGGTGTGAGCGCCAAGTTAAAAGTCTCCAGAAATGAGCCAGCTAGCGGGGGGATCACTGCTTGACCGAAAGCATAATCCACTAGGATTTTCATTGGCCAAGGTTGAAGCGTTGCGGTGGCTGAAGTGCCAGCTGTGAGACCGAGGATTGCTATTAAGGTACGCCAGTGGCGCAGCGGATATCGGAGCATTTGCCCGTATCGATGCATTATCGCTTTGATCTCTTGCCTCACTTACAGATTTACCTCCCGTCTAGTCATTTCATTTGTTACTAGAGTACCAAGACGTTCGTTAGGGCTGTAATATTGCACTTTCTGTGACAGACTTGTTGCTGGTGGTTTGTATTGGCAGCAAGTTAACTCTTTTGGCAATAATCTCCAGTACTTGATAGAGAATACGCCCTAACTGGAAGTTCTGATATAAGATGAAAGCGGCGTTGAGCATACCTACTGCAATTGTGACTGTTGCTACTTCTGGCATTCCTAGAACCATCTCCAGAATTGTGAAGAGACAATAGCCAACCATAGCCATAGTTGCGAACTGTGACATTCTCAGGGCACACCGCATCCTCAAAACTCTTTTGTTACCTCCATGATTTTCGGTACATACTTTCAGCTGAACTTTTGACCAAATCCCCTGGTAAATCTCTAAATCCCAGTCGCTCCAGCCTTGATCCATTGCAATGAAATACTTGGAAGGCAGGAGTAAATCCATTACCTTTTGCAGCAGGTTCTCCTTCTCCATTCCTGTTTCTGTCCAATAAGACAACTCATAGGCGCGATCGCGCCAGGAAATATTTACTCTGCTGGCTGGCGAATCAAACTTAATCAAATCTGCTTGAGTTAGTGTTTGAGTCATTTTTTTAATGCTTTTATTTTTATTTACAGTTCGTCAAACTTTATCGCCTCGGCTTTCTTGAGTTCCTTAATGCGCCATTTGTATCGATCTATACTACGTACAATCGGCCCCAGGTAAATCAGCAGCGCCACAAGCAACCGTGCCCTTCTTTTGGCAAAACGAGAGTCAATTCGCGCTTGTATAGCACCAGCTACACACCAGCTAAAAGAGATGAGGAACATTGCTGCACCGAACCACGGGCGATTGCCAGACAAAAGTGCGGACACAAATAGGATCAAAGCTGTGACATTCCACTCTAGTGTCAGGGGGAGGTAAGAGATCAGAGAGGAGGAAGGCTCGTACAAGGTTTGAAACAAACCGCGACCAAACACCCCAGAGTAGATAATTGGTTGACCAATACGCAGAAATGTAGATAAATCTCCGTAGATTCTCCCCAACCAAGAGGGCTGCCCCAGAAGGTTAAAGCGGTAGGGATGCTTAAAATAAACCAGCGCTTCTGCTTTGCCATAGCCTTGCTGCTGTTTGAGATAGGCACCTACTGTGTTACGGCGAAAATGCCATACTATTGCCGTTGGGCTAAAACCAATGGTGTAACCTTTATCTTGCAGTCGCCAACAGATATCGACATCATCACCAGCAGTACGAAATATCGGGTTGAAGCCGTTAATTTCTTGTAGAATCTCCCGACGAAAAGCCATGTTGCAGCCAGCAATATGCTCGGCTACCTCATCACTCAAAAGTATGTGGGTAGGTACGCCAGGAGAGACAGCAACACAGGCGGGAACAAGAGAGTCTTCCGGGGGAGATAAGTTTGGCCCACCTACAGCACCTACATCAGAGGAAAGAAACTTGGTGACCAGATAGGTGAGCCAGTCTGGATCTACCATACAATCAGAATCGGTATAGGCGACAATCTCGCCAGTAGCGGCTGCCATACCGACGTTGCGGGCGACGCTTAATCCCTTGTTTTCTTGGTTGATTAGGCGTACATAGTCGTAATGCTGAGTAATTTCGAGAGTGCGATCGCGCGATCCATCATTAACTACAATTACTTCATAGTTGGGATAGTTGAGTTCTTTGAGAGAAGCTAGACAACTATCCATCGTGCGTTCAGCATTGTAAGCGCATACAACCACTGAGACTTTGGGATACTCAGGTAACGCTGGCGGCAGAGGTGCTGTGTAATATTGCTGAACTGTCTCGAAAGCTGGTTTCTTAAGCCGTTCGGCATCAACTAAACCAAAAGCCCAGTCCTGTATGGCATATCCACCAGTAAACCATTCATCCGTCCAAGAAAAAATGATCGTTCCTGCTGCTCCCATCTCAAAACTAGATGACAGCTTTTGAGAAAGAATTTCGGCTTGGACTTGGGTTCCTTCACCCATCGAGTCAACGCCAAACTCACTCAGTACTAGAGGTTTATCCTCAGCAAGGTTATGAAGCCGAGAGAGGTAGCGGCGAAAATCTTGTTCCCGATGCAGGTAAACGTTAAAGCATGAGAAATCAGTAAAGTCAATATTTAAATACTCAGTGCAAGGATAATTCGCATAGCTTACTAAACCTTCGGGATCACTGGATTTTGCTACCGCCATTAACTCTTTGATAAAAGCCCGAACCGGTTTTGCTCCATGCCATCGGACAATATCTGGAGGAATCTCATTGCCTACTAAATAGGCAAAGGTGGCGGGATGACCCCGGCAAACTTTAACTCCTTGAGCAATGCAGTTACGGATTTCTGCTTTCACAGTAGAAGAGTCGAGGAAGGCGATATGCTGAGACCAAGGTATACCAATTAACAGCCTAAGACCATAGATTACAGCTAGATCCAAAAGCCAATCAGGTGGAACAGTATAGGTACGCAGACAATTCGCACCCATTTCTGCAATCATGGCGAAATCTTTTTCCACAACTAATTTTTCTGGAAAGGACTCACCGTGGCTACCGATGGAGAAAGGGCCGTAACTAACTCCTTTAAGAAAAAACTTTTTATCTCTAATAAAGAAAAACTTACCTTTTACTGTGACTACCTCGCCTTTTGCAAGTGGTTGAGCACAGAAGTCAGAAGGTGTTGAAGTCAAATTTAGCAAATTACCCCCGACAATTCACTGCAAACTTATTTCCTGTCTGCTGAAACGCTAGCTCAATTTACTTAAAAGAGAAACACACAGAAACACACATCATTAACAGAGAAACACACAGAAACACACATTATTAACGCATCCGCAGCATATTGTGTTAGTACCACTACAATAGCTATCAATTAACAATCTTGTAATATTTAAACTCTCCCAGAGGTGCGTTTGCGATCGCGTTTACGGAAATGTATAAGTTAACGTATATTTTCAGTCTAGTTTTGTATTCACTTGGTCACTCATCTGCTGGATAACCATTAAAACTTGGTCTTCAATAATTAGTTTAGGAGGACGACCTGGTTTATCAGGGTAAGCGCATCTCAAACCCTATTGACACGGTAGTTTTGAGGTTCACCTAAAGCACAAATAAGTTCAAAATTACTACACTGAGCCAAGGGGTGGGATTGACATTCTCGTATTTATGTGGTCAAA
>NZ_JAIVFX010000057.1 GCF_020829625.1 Nostoc sp. XA010
ACCTCCGAAACTGCGGAGCAGGAGATTTGGGAGATAGCGCCAGGGGTTCCCTACCCTGTCTTCTTAAACTGGAGGGCACAGATGCATTACAAACCCCAAGGTGTAAAGTGGGAAACGAATGCTAGAGGTAATGCCTATTCAGAGTTCTACAACAATAGGCAGAAAACTAGAGTGGTACTGTTCCCAGAATTTATGCAATATATGCGAGATGTTTCTCTTAACTGTAACCAACAGTTAGCCAGTGATATTAAAGCAATTCTCCCTTCCTTATTTGCAGAGTTACCTGCACCAACGCATGAGAACGTCCAACAACTAATGGCGAATATTGAACAATTGGTCGAACAAGGTGTTGAGGTAGCGTTGCCCAATCTTGCTGCTACTCCATCTAACCAATCAATGCCCTATGCTGCTGCTACTGCTCAATCACAAATCAAGCCACTGCCCAATCTAGTAGCATTGCCGACAATAGCAGAATCACAGAAGGAGGAATCAATTTTAGATATAGTGGTGCGGAAACAATTGTTTTGGCACAATACCCCTAAATTTAGGGGAAAAATCCGTAACTGGGCAGACACTCATCCTGATGTGATGATTATGGATGAATATGGCCCAGTGTTAGCTTGTCCATTGCCAGAATCAAGGTAATTGCAAGAGTCTGACATCTGTGAATACTTGGACAACAGCTATTCATTAGCGATCGCACTTTAGGGTTGAGTTCAACTCAACCTCGTGATCTCTGGCATTAGTGCTTGAGGGATCTTGCCAGATCATCTGGCAAGAAGAGAGTAAAAAAGCAGCAAATTGGAAAAACTTATGAATTCACGGAAGAATCAGGATTACAGACAGCGCGATTGATAAGCATTATTAAAGGATGTGGAGTTGGAGTGTAGTCTTGACGGGAAATAAAGGTTTGAGGCAGTTACGCTATCAAATATGTATTTGCTAGCGTAAGATATTCCCTATGAAAATCAATCGCTTCGGCAAAGCAGAAATCCTAAACCCTCAAGAGATAACCTTACTATTTAGTGAGGGACTTGTTAAGCCACGCGATCGCGCTTTATTCGGTGTCTGCCTTTATGCCGCTGCCCGAATCAACGAGAGCTGCACTTTGCTCAAGGGAGATGTCATTGGCACTAGGGGAGTTCGTCCCAAGCTGATCATCAGGGCATACAACACTAAAGGTGGCCAAGATACTAGAGAAATTCAGCTTCACCCCAAGCTCAATGAATATTTGTCCGAATACAGCCAGGAGCTAAAGGGGAGAAATCCTCATTTGTTCCCAGGAAGGCATGGACTTGGGCATATCCATAAAGCTAGTGCTGATCGGATTCTCAGGGAGGCACTACGTCGTGTTGATTTGGATGAACGAGGAATATCCACGCACTCGTTTAGAAGGACAGCGTTGACCTGGATGAGTAATTCTGGGATTCCATTACGCCACATTCAGTCAATCAGTGGGCATCGATCTTTATCTGCTCTAGAGCATTATTTGGGTGTCACTGACCAGCAAAAGGAAAATGCTATCTCTATGTTAAATTTTTGATTTTTTTGGTGTAGTTCGCCAAGAGTACCGGGAGCATCCCAGTTTTTTGCAAAGAGGGCGAAAATCAGTCAGGATAATTAGGACGAGTGTATTTACTGACCAAGGCATCACCGTGCCAATTTGGGAAAATTGTACGCTAAGAAATTAAGACTAACCCAACGCCATGAAAATATGTTGTTTTCAGCAAAAGGCACACCTCTGTTCTTAATTCAAGACTAGCCAAGGTCTTTCCAGTTGGTGCAGAGTAGTATCAGTACTCTGCACCAACAAAATAAGGGTAATCAGCCGCTCTTCGGGTGAAGAGTTAAAAATCAGTGGGTAAGATGCTTACTGGACAAAGCTTTCAGCCTTAGCGTACAATTTTCCCGTTTTGGCACGGTGATGCCTATCTCGGCTCAATATGAATTAACGCCTGTCCCAATACTGTGGCGGATCGTTTGTGGGTTACAACTCATCTCAAACCTGATGAGGAAAAACTACGGGTTTCAACCTAGATGAGGTTTATAATAAGTAATATTTACTGATACTTTGAAAATTTACAGTATTTAAAAAGATATATCCAGCTAAAGTATGGTCTTTTTTTATCATAGTATCATTATTAGAATAATAAGGTATCCAAAAACGGCTTTGAATCTCCATTTCCTTTTTAATTTCATTACCAATATATTCTTGCAGTAAATATTCGTAAACAAATTGCTTTCTAATACTTCTGTCTTTTATATCTCTATAATTTTCGGGATTTTTAAAATACTCTAATTCTAAGTATTTAATATCAATTATTATAAAATATGGACAATTAGCTACTTTCAAAAAATTCTCAAAACTTTTTGATATAAATTCTAAAGAAGCTGTACGAAATAAAGAATCACGAATAGGTTGATACCTTTCGTAACGACTATCAAAATTTTTATCTATTTCGGTTAAAAAAATATTGAAACTTTCTGCATTATATGCACCATTTTTAATTGCTACGTAAAATATATGATTTAGCTGCCGCATTAATGCAAAAATTGATTCATCATCTAATTTATCTAATTCAATTGTCCAGTAAGAATAAAAATTAGATGGTAGTTGTGAGTTAATTAATAACTTTTTTTCTTTAATTGCATAATACTTTTCTAATTCTTTAAAAGTGTGAATTGTATCTCTAAGTTGCTTATGATGAACTATCTTCAAATCCGTTAGAACAAAAATTTCTTTTCGTCTATCTAATATTTGCCTATCATTATACTTCTTGAAATATGGTGAATCACAATAGAAAGTTGCTCTATATGAATAATCGTCCTTGTATGTGTTTATTGCATATAAATGAAGGTTTGTTATTTCTCGCTTTGTAAAGAAAATATTATATAATGCAACTGCATCAGGTACTAACTTTTTATTATTTATGATGAATGTATTTGTTAGGTTAATTGCTTTAGACTCGGTATCTGCTAGTAGTATAGTATCGTAGGATAAAAATGTTTTATCTAAAAATAAAATAAATTCAGGCTCAAAGTTTTTTACCAAGAATGTCAAACACATGGATTCCCAGACGCTATGGAAATTGTCAATACCCCAAACCTCTCCTTCGTCCTGCTCAGATAACTCTCCATATAAAAATATTTCAATTACATCGTGAAACTCCCAGAAATCATCATCTTTAAGCGGAGTTTGATGCGTGATTACCTCTAAGGTGTCCTTGAGAATATCTACAGTTATAGTCCAGTAGTCTTCTTGAAATAAACTGTATTCAGAGCCTATATATTTATGTTTAAAATCTTCTGCCAGTGCCTGTAATTCTGGAATAACTTCCTCATCAAGCTGCTGCTTAATTTCCCAAAGAATATAACAGTACATCGAGACAATATCCGTTGACTGGTAATGCACCTGTTGCCGGGGTAAAGTCATGGTGTCAATATATACCCCACCATTGTTTTGATAGACTCCTCGGTGTAACAAGCGATGTATCTTTGAATAGTCAATTTTTTCAGTTACTCCCAATCGATAAGCTAAGGAGATGATTTTCAATTCATCATAAGCATCCAGAATAGTGCCGATATTATCTAATTTGGAATAAAAGATATTTTCTTCATCAGTCTCATCAGGTATGCAAATTTTTTGGGTGCTGCCTTGAGATTTAAGAACTCCATCTCTGTCTGAGATATAGCCTTTAGAATAACAAATGCGTTTAAATTCTCGCAGTACTTTATAAAGTAGGAAGAATACGTCACGCTTGTCATCGTAAGTATTGAAGATTTCGGTATCAAAACCGCGAGGCAAGCACAGAACAGTCTCGGATTGACGTTTTTCTATGCCAACAAAAGAATATTTATTATTAGCTACTGGTCGTAATTCCTTAAAGTTTATCATTCGCTTAAATCACCTTCTATTTCCTCGTTATCATTAATCTTGGGTATCTTGGCAGCATCTATGCTGTTGTGGCAATATTCCAGTAAATCTGATGTATAAGTTAAAAAATCAGCAAATGTTACTAACTTAACCTTTTTTTTATTTAATTGCTCCTCTATAAATTTATTTAGGGCTTGTTTGTTTCTTGCAAATACTCCGTCCCATAAGTAAAACATTAATTTATCTTGTACCTGTTCCAGAGTTATTTCATGATTTTTAGCCTTTATAAACCACCATCCAATCTGTTTATCTTCTATCTTTCTGATAACGTTATGATTTTTTTTTATAAATTCGTTTATTCCAATTACGCACCTGCACCAATCTAATTTTCTACCATCTTCTAAAATCAATTTTACTTTAAGCAAGGCATCAGTTATGCTATTGTCATCTTCTATGCCATCTTCATTGGGTGCATCTATGTATTCCCAATCCCAACGACGCTTGAAAGCACTATCCAAATAATAGATAGACTCATCTGATGTGTTAATAGTGGCAATGATTGATAAATTAGGAGGAATGTTAATTTTGCGATTTTCTAAATTCTTCAGCAGTCTCAATCCATTGGTGTTTGAATTTTCCTGCAATCTAGCTTTTAAGTCGCGAGTAAAAATATGAAAATTACTGCCATCAACCTGTATCAAACCGTCATTGGAAATATTAGCTTTGTGCCCCATTACATTGAATAAACCAACCAATTCCATTTCCGAGACATCAAGCTCATAACTTGACCAATCATCTTCTTCTCTGTCTAACAACTGAAAAACTGAACCGAATATGGCAGCAGCATTTCCTCGATTTAATTCATCAATAACCAGTAAACAATTATCATTTTTCCCCTCAAGTAAATTTTTATACGCCATTCCTAGAGCCTGGAGAAAATGACCTGGGTAATATTTATATATGACGTTTCCACCGTATGTTAATGGTAATAATTTACCCATAAAATCGGAATAAGTATACTCAGGGTGAAACACGGTTTTTACCGTGTTAGAGAGAGTTTTAGTAACTTCATCAAACTCAATTGAGAGCTTCTCCCTAGCAATACCTGCTATCCTATAACTCTTTCCTGTACCGGGACTACCAAAAATTATCTTCTGGATTGCCTGAAACTGAACGACCATAATGTTTGTTACAGATGATACCAAGTTAATATATAAGCAGAAAAAATCTAAAATTACAATAACTACATAAAATTTTTAGCTTATCCTGCCTACGGCATGAGCTTCGCATATTACTCAATAAGGTGTGTAGGTATTGAGTTAGGTCGAGGGGGAGTATTATCTCCCGCCCCTCCCAATTAGAACTGGACGTGCTCCTTTAGGTGCAGGAGTCAAATGAGCAGGCGTGCAGAAAGTTACGCTAAGGACTTGATGAAATATTCCTCACTCCTCTAATTGCAACTCTGGGCCATTTTCACCCATCACTACCCCATCAGTTTTTTCCACCCACCGCTTAATGGGGGTAAATATAGCGTAGCTGACACTAGGGGCAAGATAGGCTGAAAGTATTAATGTATAAGCTTTTTAAATGTTGCTTTTTGAGAAATCATCCAAGCCTTGTTTGCTTCTTATAAAAGTTGGCTATAACGAAATCATAAGGGTTTCAGTCTTGTCATTGACATACTACAAACCTCAGCTTTAGATAAATTTGTACTATATGTTGCGGCTCGCAATTATAAATGCTCTGGCTCGCAAACAAGGTAATTTCTGGCTCACATTATTTGCAAACAGAAAAGCACTTCGGCTCAGATTAATTGCAACTAGGCTCAAGTGAACTGCAAATGGGTTTGCAAACAGAAATATAGGCTCAAATTAATTGCAACTAAACTAGCAACAGAAAACTGGTCACAGAATATTCTTTCTGTTGCGAGTGTTTCAGTCCAATTGAATGTATTATGGGCATCTCACCTCATAGTCATATAAAATGAACAACTAAAACTCGCAACAGAAATTTTGGAACTACAAAATGCACTTGTTGAATTGCACTGTCCCTAATTGTTGTAGCTAATAACTTCTAGCTTATTTGCAATTAATGTGAGCCTGGTCGGATGATTGCAAGCCCATTGCAAATAATAATGAGTCTGGTTGCAATTAATGTGAGCCGAAGTCCAATCTTATTTGCAATTAATTTGAGCCAACAATTTTCTTGTTTGCAAGCCGGAGCGTTTATGTTTGCGAGCCGCAACAACTATCTTGCCCCTGGTGTCAGCTTGGCTATATCTACCCCTTAACGTACATTCCTGTTCTAACGCTACTCACGGGCGTCCCCTTACGTTGTGGATAAAATCTAATATTCGGTATTAACACTGTTGAATATAATAATTGACTAAATTATTCTTAAAAAGCTAAATTATTCCAATTAATTGAATTATGCCCATCCATAATTATCAGTCTGTTGATTTTTCCTTTTAGGGTGATTGCTGACATACACACAAAATAGAACATATTGTAAATATATGTAATCCCAAATGTTTAAAATTCTTTTATTTTACGTTATTTTAATAGCGAATTGAGTGTGTTATCTCTTTTGAAAACATCCTTAAAGGCATTATTAAGACTAGTAATTACTAATATGTATTATATTTCAAATTTTGCTATTGAAAATGCAATAGGAGCTTTAGCTTCATCAGGGGTTTCTGAGTATTTTAAAGTTTATCTTGCTTTAAAAGGTTCTGGTTTATCTTTTCGACCTAAAAAATCAGTTGACATAGACACACATACAGCTACACCAGTATTGAAGTGTCTGTTTGAGGTAAAGGGTCTTAATAATCTTCCAACTTTCAGTAGTAAAGATATTTTTTATAATCCTTTATTTAATGAAAAGTTTAAAGAAGACGCTGCTCGTTCGATTGTACAAACTCATTGTAAAGCATTTGCTTCAGGTAGCCGAGTTATAGCCTACCCTTGGATTAATAGTGAGCAAGCTCCTGGTAGTCAAAGTTGGCGCGTCTCATTTACTAACAAATATCCCGTTGGATTAGGTTCTGGCAAATCGGGGATGTCTGAAAAAGATGGCACACAAGTACAGATTAAAACTGCCGAATTTTTAATTTGGTACTTTCGATATTACCAATGGCAATATCAACCTTCATTTGATGATCTGTTTAATAAGTGTATGACTGAACTGAACTTTCATCCATCTGAAATTGCATTAATATTTGATGCACAAAGAGAATTTAATACATCTTATTTACAAGAAGAAAATTTATACCCCTTTAGTCAAAAAGCACTTGATGAAGAAAGATTAGCAAATTTTATTGCAGGAAAACTTCAGTTAGGCCCTAGAGGACGTATCCAGTCACCTATTAAACAGTTTTCTATTAGGAGAATGTCGCTTGTGATTAATGCTTTTTCTGATAATTCAAGTAACAGTGAACAGTGGTGGGTTACAGATGATATTGTAAATGAAGGGCTAGATATTTTGCAACAAAATCGCTCTTTACTTCTAGTTGGCCCTCCGGGAACGGGTAAAACTAAATTAGCGTTTGATTTAGCTGAAGAAATTACATCTAAACCAAAAATTCATATCTTTCAGTTTCACGCAGGCTATGATTATGACATTTTTATTGAAGCTCTTATTCCTAAACCGACTACTAACGGTGTGGAGTTTCAAGGAGTGAAACGAAGATTTGCAGAAATTTGTGAAATAGCAGCAAAAGATTCGACTAATAATTATGTTGTAATACTAGATGAAATTAATAGAGCAAATATATCAAGAGTTTTTGGCGAGGCATTACTGCTTATAGAAAATACATACCGAAATGAGAATTTTGGCATTAATTTTACTCATTTCGCAGAAGGAAAAGAAAAATTTTGGATTCCTCCAAATCTTTATGTCATAGCAACTATGAATGATGTTGATCGTTCAACACATGAGGTTGATTTTGCTGTCAGAAGGCGTTTTGGAGAATTGCGTGTTGAACCAAACTCTACTCAATTAACTGAGCTATTACAGCAACAGGGATGCAAGGATCAAGGTTTAATACTAATCGCTTGTAGCCTTTTGCAAGCTGTACAATCTACCTATCCATTAGGTCATGCCTATTTCAAAGGTTTAGTTCATAAAGAAGATTTGGTTAAAATCTACCGTAGAGCTATTCGTCCAGCTATTCAAAATTATCTTGGTGAATTCCGTAATGATGAATTAGTTGAAATTGATAAGCTTTTTAAAAAAGCAAGTGAATCAGCAAGTTTTGAAGATTTTATTGCAGATAATGACTAATAAAAAAACTTCACATATTTATGGCTTTATTTAAAATAATTTCAGTCTCTGAGGCATCAGCAACTTTAGTTGAAGACCCAGAATTTCATCCAACTTTACTTTTACCAGGAACTGAAAAGTATCTAACTGTTATTTATAACAGTAATGGATATATATTGCAAGTAAAAAATTTTACTGGTATAATTCCTGCTCGAAATAACTATGTTATTCAAATTCAACCTAAAGTAAAAATTAGTGACATAACATATTTACTATTAAAAAGTAATCTTTTAAATCATTCACTAGCTACATCTTATAACTCAAATGTTCCATATCAAATAGCTGATGAAAATATCGGATCTTTTGTAGAATCTCTCATAAAAGAGTTTTTAAGGCAAATAGACAGAATTCATGCATTAGGTAAATTACGAAAAGATTTAGTAACTACGTCGAATAGTTCATCTATAAAAGGTAAAGTTGATATATCAAAAACCATTCAAGAATACTCTAGAAGCTATGGTTTAAAAGTTAGCCAAACAATTGTTGAACAATCATTTAATACAACAGAAAATAGGTTACTTGCATATTGCCTTCGTTATATTTTAGATTTACCCTTAAAGTTTATCCCTACTAAAGAGATTGCAAAAAGATTAATATATTTTTCACCCCTTGATAAAAAAGGAACCATTGAATCTTCTGATATATTTGAGGTACGCCGCGCTTTAGAACACGGAAAAATTCCAACTCAACGCTTGTATTATATTCCTGCACTTAATTTAGCACTCGCAATACTTGAGGGCGCGGGAATCACAATTCGAGAAAGAGAAGAGATAATATTCAAACCTATGATTGTTAACACGGCAGATATGTTTGAGAAGTACATAAGAAATACTTTTCACTCTGCTTTAAACAGTACAGGAGTGAGTGTTTTTGATGGAAGAAGCCTACCTGCTAAAGAATTTTATTCAGGAGGCTCTAAGACTATAAGGCTAAAACCAGATATTATATTTATATCAGGTGGTAGAGAAATATTGATTTTAGATGTTAAGTATAAAACAGAAGTTAAAGAAAGTGATCACTACCAAATGTGGGCTTATTTGGAAGGTTTCGATCTCCTTTGTTCTATAATTGTTAGCACAGCGTCTTCTTCTACTGACCAAATGATTGAAGAGTATTCTCGAAACAACCGTAAAGTAATCATTTTTAAATTTGATTTAACTCAAATTAAAAAAAGCGAAGGGAATTTAATAGATTTGATTGCTACTTTACTGAAAGTTCGGCTCATTAAATAACGTGGTTTGGGTTATTATACTAGGATTCGCTTTATCTTTATTAGATACCTTTTTTGTTTTATTAACTTTTAAAGGTAGACTACCCGTTGTTATTCTTAAATTTGCTTCATCAACATATTCTTGAGCTATGTCGCATCCAAAATATTTACGTCCAAGAAGTTTTGCAGCCAAACCTGTAGTCCCAGAACCCATAAATGGATCAAACACTAGTTCTTCTGGATCAGTTGAGATTTGAATACAGCGCCAAGGCAATTCTAAAGGAAATGCTGCTACATGATTTCCATGTGACTTACTAGCAGCAAATGACCAGACACTACGAATTTTTCTCATCTCAGACATTTGTGCCTGAACAGTACCATTTCCATTCCGAACAATTGAGCCACTTATAGCTTTTTCTTGAGAATATTCAAGGTGATACTTGTAAAATCTAGACTTAGCAAATAAAAAAATGTACTCATGACTAGGAGTAGGTCTATCTTTTGCTGAATCAAGACCAACATTATCTTTTGACCATATAATAACTGATCTGACATAATAACCCAAGTGTTGTGCAGCCATTGCAACCTGAAAGGGAACTAGTGTCATATCTTTATCTTTCAAATATGAGTGTCCAGATGAATAACGTTTGTTCTCGTAATCTTTCCATGTATGTTCAAATCTCCCTTCAATAGCATCGAGCCTTTCTTGGCTACTTGAACGCATATAAGCTCTTGTTTGATATGTATCCCCTAAGTTCCACCAGATTGTTCCATTATCTTTCAATACAGGTTTTAAAGCATATAGTACTTCAGCAGAATGCCGTATATATTCTTCAACGGTTGGTTCTGCACCAAAAGCACACTCTGCTCCATCACCCCACTTTATTATTTGATCACCAATATAAGAACGTACACCCCAGTAAGGTGGTGAAGTAACTACAGTTTGTACACTCTCAAGAGGCATTTTATGCAACCATGTTAGGCAGTTACCTTGGATAACTCTATTAACTTCAAATTCCTCTATAGTAAGACGTTTATCCTCTAAATTATACTTATTAAGTAACTGCTTAGGAACAGATGTTGACTCAAGTTGTTCATCTGTAATTAATGACCAAAAAGGGATTTGTGAACGTATCTGTTGACGAATAAAAACTTTAGTATCATTCCAAGATACTTGTTTACCATTTTTTGTTATTTTTGAGCGTATTTGCTTATTACGTATAAGTCGAGATAAATGAGTAATAGTTACACCAGCTAAACTAGCAGCATCTTCAATGGAGATGTAAGAATCATCTATTAGCTGGTCGAGGCTTTCTTTCTTAATACGCCAAAAATCATGTACTTTAATTGCTTCAATATCTCCTATTTCACACATTGCAATCACTGCATCTTGGCTAATCTTTAGGATTTCTGCTACCTCTTTTGGAGTCAAAAGCTCAGTCATTAGTTCCTGATAGTTAATAAATTTGTTGTACACATTTAAAGGCTATATTAGAGTATAGCGGAATAAGTGTGAATTGAACATCAAAATATAATTATTAAGAAGAAAAATAATATAAATTGATTATTTAAGAAAGTTTTAACTGTATTTTGACCTAACTCAAACCTATTTTAGCAGCATAGAATGTAGAATCTTTAGTAGAAAAAATCTGTGAAAAATAATCACACTCAATCAACAACAGAAACTAGTTTGTCATTGCTGTTATGTGGCTTCGATGCAAAATTATGGGGATCATCCACTTTTGGAAGAAACATAATTATGGTACTCCAAAAACCCTACTATATAGTTCATCTAAAAAAGTAGATCCGCCGAAACTGGATGCTCCCAAATTATGTTGTGTGCGATGTGTACTCACAGAATAGAAAAGTGCCAGAGTAGGATCTCTGATCGCTAATCCAGTCAGGGCAAACGCATCTAAAGTATAAGAATCCTTTAATATCAAGGGTTTGGGCGTTTTATAATTTAGCCCATTTTTTCGCAAAATTCCTTATCCAGCAGGGGTTTCAGAAATCCCGTGCGTTTGCCCTGCTAATCCAGTGATACCCATTCTTTTGACTTAATCCATCAGATTTAACTACTAAATTGTCTCTGTTGCTAGATCAAGATGGTTTTAGATGTTCTCCAAAGAGAATGTTACATTATAGTGAACATCTAGCTTGATAAAATCAGGAGCGAAAATTGACTTGACCACAGTTGGACTATGCAAGCAATAAGCGAGATACAACCAAATTCAGTGGTTCATTGCCAGCAGCTAAACCAGTACTAAACAAAAAAGTTGGAGTTGAACTGACTTACGAAAACTGCATCACTTTCATTGCTCTGATTAATGCGAAAAGCTGGCGTAAAGCAGAAACTAACTCAAAGGAGTTTTCAGACTGGGCAGGAGCTATATCAGGTAAGCAGCGTATAAAAAACTTTTTTTTTGCCGCAGTAACCCCTAATACGCTACCCAAACTTTTGCATCATAGATTTCGCTCGTCGCATATTTGCCACTTGTTGCCTATAATCATTTTTCGTTATTGCTTCATTTAATACTGTACTGAGAAATTCTGGATTTGCCTCACAATACTCAAACATTGCTTCAATCAGAACCTCTCGACAAATACTGTTATTTCGACATACCTTCTGTAGGCGATCGCTTACTCCCTGTTCCAACCTTAGTGTGCTTTGCTTTGTTTGCAAAGGTTCTTTAGACACAGTAACCTGATTTTCTGGAGTTTTAAGCATCTCTGTTTCTTGAATTATAGGTATTGAGGTATCTAAACTTCCAGTGTTGAAGGAGGTATCTCGACTCTTAACCGAAGGACGATTCGTTGCTTTAATCGCTCTAGTGCATCACTCATGAGTTAACGCCTCAATAATTTGCTCAAATGGATATTGCAAGTCGGATTGCCCCAGTACTGACAACAGCTTCCCTTGTCGGATTGCACTCTTAAACTTCTCTGACTCGCGGATAGAAGGCAAAATTGGGATGTCTTGACCAAACTCTCGCATCGCTTCAATATTTTGTTTACCTTCTAAAGTTTGGGTATTTCTCACCCAGCGATCGCGAAAAGGAACTATCCCTAATACTCTGCTTGTAAATGCCATTAAGTTGGCTTGTTCTGTTAAGAAGCTCAGGGTATCAAGTAAACTGTTGGTTCCCTTAACGTTGGCTTCAACAGGAATGATGACATAATCAGACGTTCCAACTGCTGTTAAGCACAGTTGGGAACGAGATGGTTGCACGTCAATCAGAACATAATCAAAGATATTGGCTACGGATTTGAGGCGTAGTTTGAGAATAAATGCTCCCGTACCACTGCTACTGAGGAAGTCTGAAACCTTAAACAATCCTCTATCTGCTGGGATAAGAAATAAATGTTCATGGGTGGTAGGGTAAATACCGTCTTCTATTGTTACTGGGGTCAAATGAACATCCGTGCAGAAACTTACGCATTTGAGTGGTGCTGATTTGAGTTATGCTGACTTGAGAAATACATACTTGATTGATGCTAATCTGATTGATGCCAACCTGCATGGCGCTAAAATTAACAAGTCAACAAAAATTGATAGTAAATGGTTTTGACTCTAGCGATCCTATCTGCACGTTTACATACAGGTTTAAAATCATCTGCCCATTTTAATAATTTCAAGCGATGGGTTTTTGACCATACTTACTAAATAAATCGTTCAATGCTTCGGAAAGCAGCGCTTGAACTGTTGTATCTTGTAACAATGCAAGTTGTTTCAACTGTTTGGACACAGCTGGATCAAAGTGACCTGCGATCGCTTTCTTACCTTGCCGACTGGGTGCGACTCCAGGGGAGGAATTATTGCTCAACGGTTCACCATCTGGACTTGTTACGGACTTTGTGGATTTTTCTGGTTCTGAAACTTTGCGTAGAGAATCGGCTAAATTCGTTTTCTTTACCATCAGACTTAACGTGTATACATATCAACAAGTATACAATACTATAATATTACAGTGCTACAGTTTTACAGCTTAACTTGTTTACATAACCATTTGTAGAATTCCCAAATCTCATCCGCAGCCTTTCCTTTTGGCTCATATTCCTGTGCTGCTAATCCCCCTGCTAACGACCGTACAAAAGCGGTGCGCTGAGAAATACGAACCGGGGCGATGGGAATGTTGTACTCTTTTATGGCATCAGCCGCCTCATCTCCAAGGGAGCCTCTTGTGGGAACACAGTTCAAAACGACTGTTGCAGTTTTTTTAGCCAGCTTAACCAAATCAATTGTGTTGGCGATCGCACGTAAATCCAAAATTGAGGGTTGGCAGGGTATCAGAATTAAATCAGCAGCACGGATGGCAGCAAGAGCAGAGGACTCCGAATGTGGGGCAGTGTCAATAACCACTAACTGTGCCCCACCATCTCTGGCAGTCTCCAAAACTTTTTCTAACCGTGATGCTTGGCAGGAAATTACAACGGGAGATTCTGCTTCTCGTGAATCTCCCCACTTGCTGGCGGACGCTTGTGGATCTAAATCCACAAGTACAGTTTCCTTACCTTTTATGGCTGCGGCAACCCCAAGATGGATACTTAGCGAAGTTTTGCCCACACCGCCTTTTTCTGCGACAATAGCTACTGTCTTCATGTATACATATCCACACATTAACATTAAGACAAGTGTACAAGTTTAGCAGTGAGCCGTTTTCGTTAGTCCCTTGGACTTGATGACCTACTTTCAATGTCCTGTCCACTAGGGCGGAAGCTTTACCAACTGAAGCTTTTGAGAATTACGGGCTTCAAACCCCTGTCATACCTACAGAAAGGCTGTGCCAAATAATGTTTAGGTTAGTTGGTTATCGCTTATGCCTTTGATTCGTCTTTAATGTATTGCTCCATAAAAGCCGCGATAACATCACTCATTGTTTTCCCTTCAGTTACGCACTTTCCTTTAAATTTTTGGCGTAACTCAGGGCTAACAAATACCCTTATTTCAGCCATATCTTTTTTACCCATTAGCACTTTCCTATACCATATCCACTGCTTAACATATATCACATTCTTATCCTAGCGACAGTTACCTATAACCATATCCAATATATCCACTATGTCATACAGTGGATATAGTTGCTATAGTGATATCAACTGCAATGCACTCCAAAAAATGCAATTAGGCTAAATGCTTATGTACCAAAATTTTCAGGAAATCGATCTAATGGATGTGCAAGGGCACAGTACAGGCAGTGTAATAAGTTACTTGTCATTTTGATTAATTGATAGACAGAAACAAAGGCGATCACCCTCCGGGAAGAGAATGCGATCGCCTTTTGTAGAACCCCATAGATGAGGTCATTCACATGATTACACAAGAGGGATTTAACAATCAAACTTTGGCGCAATCAGAGTTTGAGGAAAACATTGATCAGTTAGGTGATGCAGTAGCACCAGAAATTGAAATTGATTCAGTACCAGATGAATTGGGAGAACTGTATCGAGTTTGGAACAGCTATCATCTGCTAGGAACTTTTTACCAAAATCTTGAGGGCAAATGGGTAGCACAACCTTGTAATAGGGATGAAAGACCCTGTTGTGATACCTCCGAATTAGCACTATTTTTCATAATTGCTGTCAACGGGTTGCTGGTAGCAGATGTAGCGTAATCATTGAGATAAATTGTTTTTCCATCATCTAGAGACGTGGTTAACTTCACGTCTCTTTCTTATGAGGAGTTTGGGAGCATCCCACTTTGGCAAAAATATATTAATCTTGCGTAGCGGATTATCTTGGGTTGTCAAGCAAAATTGTATCTATTCAAATTTAGGCATAAGAAAAAAATGCAGCCAAATAAAGGGTGCGATCGCTTAGGCAGGTACGCCATCGCTTGCTTTAATCAAGTATCAACTGGCTAGATTCGATTTGTTCATCAAGAGTATTTTATGGCAATATCGACTCTGTTGAATAACTAGCAATGATGGTGGGTTAAGTTAAATAGCTAGTAAAGCATTCAGGTAAGCGCAACGTAGAGACAGAACCTGATTGACATTTTCAGCTTTCCATTGCGCTCCAAAAATTTTGATTCGTTTCCCAAGGACTTTGATTGTTGACTCTACTGCGCCTGAACCAATGGAACATAGTTGTTCAGCTTGATAATATTCATAGTTGACAATCCGATTACGATGTTGGTCGAGATAGGCACAAAAATTTTTCATAAACCTAAAAGCTTACCTTTACCCCATTCTTAAATCTAGACCTCTGGGGCAGGAATAATTCCTGTATAAGCAGTCTCATAATGTTTCAAAATGGTTATAGGTGAATTACCTACCCATTTGGCAACATTGTTTATGGGAACACCAGCTAATAATTGCAAATTAATAAATGTATGCCGAGTAGCATAGGGGCTTAAATAGTGCTTTAATTTACCTTGAATAATCAATTCAGCTATTAAAGAAGGTTCATGTGTACTTTGACTACCTGCCCAAATTCTTTGAAGAATGACAAAACTGATATAGTTCCCATATTTGTTTTTAAAAACTAAATCATTAGGTCTTGCATTCTGAGGCTTTATTCTGGCAAGCAATTCTTTAAGTTTATCACCACATGGGAACTTTCTAATTTCTCCCGTTTTTGTTGACTTAGAAATTTTGATATCTCCGTCATAACTACGCTGAAACACAATATAGCTAAAATCTTCAGCTATATCACCCCAAAATAACCCAGCAGCTTCCCCATGTCGGCAACCAGTCCAAAATAAGAATTTTGTAACATCTGACCAATAACCATAATCTTTAAAAGCTTCAATGATAACTTCTGCCTCTTCCCTAGTAAAAGCCTTATAGTCAGGGTCGTTTTCTAAACGAACACCACTCTTTTCTGTTTGTTCCCTAACTAAGCTAGGCTTTAACTTTTTCATTTTTAGTATTTTCCTGACTTTATCGTTGACAATAATATCTTTCATATACTTGTCAAAAATATTATCAGTATCTTCAGGAACTAATTTATTCAGCTTTGCCCATTCTATTGCATGGTAAACAATGCCCAATAAATGCTTACGATAAGGGATTGAACAACTATCAACTATGATATTTCTTATTTCTAAACATTGAGATATATCTTGTGGACATTTTTGAATAATTCGATAAAATGATCCCCTATAAATTTTTAAATAAGTAGTTATTGCTAATTTATCTTTTACATAATCACAATATTTGTTATATATTTCTAGCAATCCTAATTGCTTAGATTTCAATCCTAATTGTTTAGGTTTACAAACACGAATTTCATCTAAATTTGATATATTTTTTTTTACCCTTGTCTCAGGAAGATATTTATTCAAAGTTATATCAAGATTTTCAGCAAGAATATCATTTTGAATCGTTATAGCGATTTGTGTAGCTTTAAGACGATTCTCAGAACTATCAATTATCCCCAGTGAAAAATACTTCTGCTTTACCCCCCATATTTGTTGAGACAGGGTACTGGAAAATTGAATTCTTAAATAATTACCATTCGTACCAATAGTAACTTTAGCTTTTATAGCCTTTTTACTACGTGTACCACTCCTCCCTTCTTCTTGTCGTTTCTGTAGCATGGATTTTTCTCCTTTGTCGTAATTCTGTAGTTTTTTTTAAACTGCGTTTACAGCGTTGTAAATTGCTTTAATACAAAAAATACCAAAAACCTTTATTAAGAAGGTTTTGGACTGAAACCTAGACCTCTGGAACAGGAGTAATTCCTGTATAAACAGTCCCATAATGTTTCAAAATAATCATAGGTGAATTACCTACCCATTTAGCAATATTTTTGATGGGAACACCAGCTAATAATTGCAAATTAATAAATGTATGCCGAGTAGCATAGGGGCTTAAATAGTGCTTTAATTTACCTTGAATAATCAATTCAGCTATTAAAGAAGATTTATTTCTTATTGGATAACCTGCCCAAATTTTATGAAAGGTAGAAAAATAGATAGGGTTGCCATTTTTGTTCTTAAAAACTAAATCATTAGGTCTTGCATTCTGAGGCTTTATTTTGGCAAGTAATTCTTTAAGCTTCTCACCACATGGGAACTTTCTAATTTCTCCCGTTTTTGTTGACTTAGAAATTTTGGTATCTTCATCGTAACTACGCTGAAACACAATATAGCTGAAATCTTCAGCTATATCACCCCAAAATAAACCAGCAGCTTCCCCATGTCTGCAACCAGTCCAAAACAAGAATTTTGTAACATCTGACCAATAACCATAATCTTTAAAAGCTTCAATGATAGCTTCTGCCTCTTCCCTAGTAAAAGCTCTATAGTCGGGATCGTTTTCTAAACGAACACCGCTTTCTTCTGCTTGTTCCCTAACTAAACTAGGTTTTAACTTTTTCATTTTTAGCATTTTTATGACTTTATCATTGACAATAATATCTTTCATATACCTATCAAAAATATTATCAGTATCTTCAGGAATTAATTTATTTAGTTTTGCCCATTCTATTGCATAGTAAACAACGCCCAATAAATGCTTACGATTAGGGATTGAACAACTATTGACTATGATATTTCTGATTTCTAGCGATTGAGATATATCTTGTGAACAGTTTTTAAGAATCCGATAAAATAATCCTCTATAGAGTTTTAAATAAGTAGTAATTGCTAATTTATCCTTTACATACTTACAATATTTATCATATATTTCGATCAATCCTAATTGCTTAGATTGGCAAACAGTAATTTCATCTAAATTTGATTGAGTATTTTCTATTACCCTTGTTTCAAGAAGATATTTATTCAAAGTTGCATCAAGATTTTCAGCAAGAATATCATTTTGAATCGTTATAGCGATTTGTGTAGCTTTAAGACGATTCTCAGGACTATCAATTATCCCTAGCGAGAAATACTTCTGCTTTACCCCCCATATTTGTTGAGACAGGGTGCTAGGAAATTGGATTCTTAAATAATTACCATTTGTACCAAAAGTTACTTGGTTTTTTACAGACTTACGGCTGTGTGTAGCAATCTTTCCTTCTTCTTGTCGTGTCCGTGGCATAGACTTTTCTCCTTTGTAGTAATTCTGTAGTTTTTTTAAAACTATGTAAACGATGTTTTAAAAATTATAACACAAAAAAAGCCCAAAACCCTTTGTTGACAAGGGTTATAAGGCTGTAGTAATCCTGTAGTAAAAAAATCCGTTTTTATTAACTTCTTACAGCTAGCAAATGGTTACTTGCCTTTTACAAAATACACAATGACTTATATATATAAATTTCTGACTTTTGGCGATCAAGCACCTTGTAGCAATTTGAGAGAGGTATTAGAGTTGACTGCTGCTGAACGTAAATGGTGGATCGACTCCATATCGGAAATCTATAAAAAACAGTCGGAAAATATGAAAAAGTCGCAAGCCAAACCTAAATACAAATAAATTTCAAGTGATTAAAAGTACCACTTTAGCTAAGTACTTTACAAATCAGAAGATGTAGTTCAAAAGAGTTTTGTAGTAAACCTGTAGTAAGCTTTCAGTGGCTTGTCTAGATATCCACCAAACTTACTTGTTTGTAAACAATGCTAACATCGTTTTACAAGCATCAAGTGTAATTTATTGTAAACAACGTTTTCTATGTTTTATGAACAGTAAAGCTTCTGTGGGTGTAAGACTTCCACAAGAGTACTTAGACGAGATAGACGAAATTTGCAAGGCAACAGGTAAAAGTCGCTCTCAAATTATGGTTGAAGCAGTGGAGGTTTTTCTTAAAAAGACACCAGCTTCTACTGTAATGTCAACATTAGAAGAGATAAAACACAGATTGGAAGTATTAGAGAGAAAAGTGGCGGGAAAATCTATCCAAAGATAATAATTTTGCAATTAATTATCCCGCCGAACGCTCATTATGACCGATTTGCCATTAAAGAAAAGAATTCAGCGTACTACTAACAGAGCTTTTATTGATCGTTTGTTGTTCGCTCATAAATTCTCAGTAATTGGTCAATAAGTGAATTTTGGACATGAAAATCTCACATGATAATTCTAGTGTAAGTCTTGTATGGTAAGGGTTTATGCTTATATGTCAGCAGAGTTAATGCCTTATTTCACCTAGTGTTACTATATCAATTGTCTGACTGTGCTACTGCTATACAAAGGTGACTTTTTTGACTATGGCAATATTTGCGTTACAGTGATTCATCTGCCATAGTGCGATCGCACTCAAAGCAATACTGCTAATTCTCACATCGACTCCATCCCATCTCAAATCTTGAGCGTGTGGAAAGCTATTTCATCCCAGAGACACTTGCTCTCCCAAATTACTAGTGTCAGCATCGATAATGCTGAAATCGCATCCTGTCTGGAATCTAGCAAGAAACCTTCATAATCAAGCAAATACTGAAAATTGGTATCAGAAATTGGTAAAACTTAGTAATACTTGCAATAAATCTTAAAAAAAAGAAAAAACAGAGGTTGTAGGTGATATCTGCGGTAAATCGTTGTATCTTTATAAAAAGGCGATGCTCGGTGGTGGTACACCGAGCATCTAAAAACTGCTCCACCCTAAAGTAGAGCAAACACAAAACAAAAACAAATTGTTCTCTCTATTGGAATTCTACATTGGAACTTTCAACAAGTCCAACAAAAATTTCAAAAAATTTGTGTTGTGTTTGCATACGAAGGTGGGAGTTACATTTAGGTAACTTTAGACACACATGGCAAACTCGGCATTTTTTAGCATCTGCTACCATCCAATCGCTGAATTCCTTGATAACCCAACAGCAGCTTTGGTACTGCAACATCTAGACTATTGGTTGAAAAACCCCAATTGCGGGTATTCTCTCATGGATGGATGTAAATGGATATACAACGGTTATATAAAATTGGCGGAACAGTTGCCTGGTTTGAGCCAACATCAAATTGGTAGATTGATCCGCAAAATGGAAGATTTAGGATGGATAATCAGTGAACGCTTCCATAATCTCAAGAAAAACATAGGTTTTCTTGGAGATCCTCCAGAAGGATGGCAAGAGTACAACCAGAAGAAGTGGTATAAGCTTAACTACCAAAAGATTTTTGAAGATACAGGATTTGACTTACTCAAGGAAGGTGCTGGTGGAGGTACGAGCAGCGAATCACCTCAAAAATCCAGCCATCACCTGAAACCCTTGCAGCAAGCCAATGTGCAAAATTGTACGAACCAATCTACAGATTTGCATGATGCATCGTCTAAATCTGTACAATCTTCTATATACAAAGAAGATCCATATATCTCTCAAAACGGGGAACCTGAAAAACAAAGAGAAGTAGAGGATTTTCAACAACAAAATTTTGAAAATACCAACACTCATAACGGATATCAGAACCAAGATCCTCTCAACACTGAACAAATCAAAGAAAAATCCTCCAATGAAAATAAAGGATTTCGTGAGGATAAAAATTCCGGGGGTAGTTCAGAAATTCGAGAAAATCGAACTAAGCCCAATGGTCGTGGTGGCAAAAAAACCTCCGAAACTGCGGAGCAGGAGATTTGGGAGATAGCGCCAGGGGTTCCCTACCCTGTCTTCTTAAACTGGAGGGCACAGATGCATTACAAACCCCAAGGTGTAAAGTGGGAAACGAATGCTAGAG
>NZ_JAIVFX010000058.1 GCF_020829625.1 Nostoc sp. XA010
TTCAGTTGGGAGTATTTCATAACTTCTATACGGACGACAAGAATCAGAGATTTCAGCAATTTAGCAAGAATACAGAGGCGATCGCAATGATGGTTTTTACATGGAAAAAAGTTCAAAAATTGTTGCTATGGTTATTTGCATTAAGTGTTGTCTTTGGAATATCAATGCATCCAACACCAGCCATCTCCAAGGGATTACCTCAAGCCTCTAACTCTAAACCTGCGATCGTTCTCGTTCATGGGGCTTATGCTGATGGTACATCATGGCAACACGTCATTCCATAAAGACGATCGCCCTAGCTCCCCAATACGGGCTGACTATTTTTCCTCCTGACTCCACTCTCCATTAGTAACTGACCGCTTTAAACCCAACAATCAAAGGATTAGCATAATGAGAAAACTAGAAGGAAAAATCGCCCTTGTCACGGGTGGCAACAGTGGTATCGGTCTTGCCACTGCCAAACAGTTTGTTGCTGAAGGTGCCTATGTCTACATCACAGGTCGTCGCCAAGTCGAACTGGATGCTGCGGTGGAAGCCATTGGTAAAAATGTTACGGCTGTGCAGAGCGATGTTTCTAATCTGGCAGACCTCGATCGTCTGTTTGCCACCATCAAGCAAGAGCAAGGACACCTCGATATCATCTTCGCTAATGCTGGCGGTGGACAAATTGCCCCACTTGGAGCAATCACTGAGGAACACTTTGATAAAACATTCAACGTAAACGTCAAAGGTTTGCTGTTCACCGTACAAAAGGCGCTGCCACTGTTACCAGAGGGCGCTTCTATTATCCTGAATGCTTCGATTACTTCTATAAAAGGTACGCCAGCTTTCAGTGTTTACAGCGCTACTAAAGCCGCCGTGAGATCATTTGCTCGGAATTGGATACTCGATCTCAGAGAACGCAAGATCCGAGTGAATGCCATTAGCCCTGGTGTGGTTCCAACTCCTGGTTACGATCATTTGGGACTGAATGACCAGCAGTTGCAAGAATTCGTGGACAGCCAAGCCAGCACCATCCCACTGGGACGAGTCGGCACACCCAATGAGATTGCCAAAGCCGTTGTCTTTCTCGCTTCAGATGACAGCAGCTTTGTGAACGGCATTGAGTTGTTTGTTGATGGCGGTATGGCACAGATTTGAAGTCCAAAAGAAGTTAAAGATGAAGCTCATCTCTGTTAATGTTGGCCTGCCGCGTGAAGTGACCTGGAAAGGAAAACCCGTCCGCACTGGAATTTTCAAAGAGCCAGTTAATTCAAAAGTGATGGTGCGTGAACTCAATTTAAATGGCGATCAACAGCCCGATCTAACCGTTCATGATGGTTTAAGACAAAGCAGTTTATGTCTATCTCGTGCTAAACGGCTAAACCGAGCCGTCCATGCAAAACTGCGCTTTACTACCCAACGACGTGGTAGCAACACGAACTTTTTTCTAGCTTCTGGCAGTTGTCCATAACACGTTCTAGCGAATCCAAACCCACGAACAAAAACCTAGTAACAGCTTAATTGTCTACTATTCCGATTTTTTCATCCATCGCAACGATATCTGAGGAGATCGACATGACAACAACGAGCAATTCCGATTTTGCTGCCCGCGAGGCACTACGCCTGCTCGGTCCCGATCCCGAAAACTGGGTACCCGATCGCCCTGGCATCGATCACAATGTCACTATAATAGGTGGCAGCGGCAGCGGTAGCACCTTTGTATTTGCGCTACGACGTGCTGGGATCGGTCGCGTGACGGAGATCGATGCAGCCGATGACGAGGCTCATGCAGGCGTGTGGTTGACGCGAGCGCGGATGAGAACGCTCCGCACACCGAAACATCTGCCTGGTCCAGAACTAGGCATCCCAGAATTGTCCTTTCAAGCCTGGTACGAAGCGCGGCACGGTGCAGCAGCCTACGCCAACATCGATCGCATTGGGCGAGTGGCTTGGGCTGAGTACCTGAGTTGGTATCGGCATTTCCTGGGTATCCAGGTTCGTTACCGGACGAAGTTGGTGCGGATTGAACCAGTCGCAGGTTTCTTCCGCCTACACCTTGAGGTAAACGGTGTCCCACAGGTAGAGACTACGCGCAAAATTATCTTCGCCAATGGCGTGGCTGGCACGGGCGGTCCGTACATACCTCCAATACTGGCTGACTTACCCCCCACGTTGTACGCACATACCGCCGATGCCATCGATTTTGAAGCACTGCGCGGTAAGACTGTGGCGGTGCTGGGTGCGGCGGCTTCAGCTTTCGATGCAGCAGGAGTGGCGCTGGAATCGGGAGCTAAGGCAGTACATCTATTTGTACGGCGATCGGCGATCGTATCTCTGTCAGTCCTTCGGATACGGGATTACCCTGGTGCTTACGACAACTATCCCCAACTACCCGATGCAGCCCGCTGGTTCCAGGCTTGGCACTTTCATCAAGCAGGCACCGCGCCACCCCCCAACTCGATTGAGCGAGCGATCGCTTTCCCGAACTTTCACATCCATCTATCTGCACCTTGGAAATCGGCACGGAAACTGGGTGATCGCATTGCCATCCAGGTGAACGATGATGTTTTCGAGTTTGATTTTGCGATCGCTGGCACTGGTTACTTCGTTGACCCAACAAAGCGTCCCGAACTAGCCGACTTTGCCCAGCATATTGCGCTCTGGCGCGATCGGTACCAACCACCAGAAGGACTGCGCGACGAGGGTTTGGGGGCACATCCTTACCTCGGTAGCGCCCACGAATACCAAGAAAAAGTACCTGGCACTGCCCCTTATCTGAAAGACATTCACATATTTAATCCTGCTGGTTTGGTCAGCTTCGGATTGCCAGTTGGTGACATCCATAGTATCCGCCGCGACGTACCTGCAATAGTATCGCGCATCAGTCACGACTTGTTCTTTAAGGACTGGGCGCATCATGAGGCACGTATCACAGGCGATATTGCCCCCGATTTTGAGGACTCGCTCTATGCTGCTGCGGTGTGGAAACAACCGATCGAGGCAGCGACTTGCTAGGTCGACAACCTTTTCACCAGTAACAAATAATTCCGGCTCTTAAACGATGTCAGTAGAAAGTGATTGCCATTCCACAATCACTGCTGAATCAAGTATCACTGTTAAATCAATTCACTTAACAGTGTCATTTCAACAAATTGTTTACTACTTATCAAAGGAGAATGTCATGGTTGCTCAAATAAACTCGCCAGCAGCAAAAATTTTGGAAGTTGCAGATGATCCACGTCTTTCCAGTGGGGTGAAGGAATTTTTGAAAGTGCTGAATTCAGGAGGTGTACCGCTAGAGACACTCACTGCACCCGAAGCACGTCAAGTACTCGTGGATGCACAGGCTTCTGTTCCAGTAGACCTTTCAGGCATTGAAGAGTCTGAGAAGAAAATTATCGCTGACGGTTATTCGATTACGCTCAATATCGTGCGACCAGAAGGCGTCAAAGGCACATTGCCTGTTTTCATCTTTATTCATGGTGGTGGTTGGGTGTTGGGTGATTATCCAACACACAAACGCATGGTTCGCGATCTGGTTGTGCTTTCAGGGTTTGCAGGGGTCTTTGTCAACTACACGCGCACGCCAGATGCTCAGTACCCACAAGCGATCAATGAGATTTATGCTGCGACCAAATGGGTTGCCGAGCATGGTGAGGAAATTGGGGTGAATGGCAAGAATCTGGCAGTGGTCGGCAACAGTGTCGGCGGAAATATGACAGCAGTCACTGCTTTGAAGGCGAAAGAAAACGGAGGACCACACATCAAGCTACATATCATGATGTGGCCGATCGTCGATGCCGATTTTGAAACGAATTCTTATCATCAATTCGGCAACAAACGGTACCTAACCGCACCCACGATGAAGTGGATGTATGACCTGTACATCCCTGACCCAGAAAAGCGCAAAGACATTTACGCATCTCCCTTACAAGCGACGGTTGAGCAACTCAAAGGCTTGCCTCCAGCATTAATTGTGGTTGCAGAGAGCGATATTTTGCATGACGAAGGCACAGCCTATGGACGCAAGCTCGATGAAGCTGGGGTAGAGGTGACAACGGTGCAGTACAACGGCATGATTCATGATTTTGGACTGCTCAATGGTTTAGCCGAGCTGCCAGAAGTCCGCTCTCTGTTTGTTCAAGCTGCTGCCCAATTGAAGAAACATCTGCAATAGGATGCAATCAATGTTTTTGGGGAAATGAAAAGACGCTCCTCCATCGCTTTGCTGCTTACTGAGTTAGCGTAGGGGAAAAGGGTAAAGCAGAATGGTACTAAGTTAAGACACAGCCCTTGCCGTGACTGCTTCCCAGCCTCCAGGCTAGGAACTAATTCTGAGAGCCTCCGCCTCCAAAGGCTTGATCAGAGGCAGAGCCTCTCGAAATACATTCCCAGCCTACAGGCTGGGAACGTGGTGAAATAAGACTTTCGGCTTATCTTAGTGCCATTTCGATCGTAATACAAACTACTCTCAGGTAATTACCTGCTATGAACAGCCACACACCGAGCGCTAGGGACATTATTGGATCATCACCGTTGATTGCGATCGAAAGCGAAGCACCACCCAAGCTGATTGTCGATCCACCGCTTCCCGAACCACTAGCACAGGGACGTGTCTTCATCCAGTACCGGACGGAGAATTTGCGCGTGTTGCCAGTGTTCGGCAAAAGTGCCCTCGAAGTATCGCCGCGCATCGGTCATATCCACATCACCGTTGACGACGCGCCGTGGCACTTTGTCGATGCCAGTGGGGAAACGATCATTCTGGTCGGACTGGAACCTGGCGTACACAAGGTGCTGATCGAACTAGCTGACCCCACGCACAAAGTAATCACTAGCGAAACTGTGGAGTTCACGCTGCCCGATTTTAAGAAATCATTATGAAAAAACTAGAGGTTTGGGTGAGTTACAACGATCCTAATTACTTAAAACAGCGATTTTCTCTCTCGGATGAGTTGGTGAAAAATATCGCTATCATTGCACCTTTAATCAATCAAGCACTTAGTTCCGCTGATCATAAATAAGTCGCAGAATTAGCACGCGATCGCACCTTGGCGTTTTTGGAACAGCATTTAAGGAGTGGTGTCAAAGTCTGAAATGGGGTGACTACTGCTAGATAATTCGCCCACCGCGATCGCCCTGACAACCAAGATATTACGCAGTTTAAATATGATTGGTGGTGGGTGCATTAATATTGCCTGCATTCCTACTAAAACTATGGTGGCGAGTGCCAATGTGGCAAACACAGTGCGAAACAGTGCCGCTTATGGGGTTAAAACCAATACACCCACCGTTAATTTAGCAGAGGTGATCCAACGAAAACGAGCGGTTGTGCAATCTGCGCGTGAAATGAACTTGCACAATTTAGTTGTTGCAGCCATAAGTTCTACTCCCAATATGTTCTGGAAAAATGAATGATCATTAGCTTAGTAATTTACCCCGCAGCAAGAGCCGCACTGTCCCTAGAGCAATACTGCCGATCGCAATATTTGCGCCAATGAATAGCAGTAGTGCCAATTCTTGCATCACTCCAGTCATGCCGCGTTCAACAAGGCGCAAGGATGCCAGCGACAAGGCGGCAATGCCGAGGGTGAATGCCCAGTAGGAAGCTGTAAAGGGTTGTTGAAATAACCACGGTAGCAACCGCAGTAGAATCAGCGCTTGCAACAGTCCATAACCGAAGAGAAACTGGGCAAAGGCATCAGGCTGACCATTGGTGATACTCAAATAAGCAACACAGCCAACGACAGGGGGGGCAAGTTGAATGCCCAGCGTTGGACGTAGTGGTTTAGGCAATGCTTCTAACAAGTAGAGGCGCTGCATAATCATCGACTCCAGTGCTAGCCACGAAAACAGCCCTCCTCCAAAAAACAACTGGCCCCACTCTCGATAACCGAGGGTACTAGCAACGATCGTACTGACAAAACTACCCGCGACTGTAGAGAGGTAGAGAATGGGTGTAATTATTTCTGGCTTACGTCCTCCCATCCATAGCTGACCGGAACGATACACGCCAAAGCTTAACTGACCAATTGCACCGACAACAAATAATGTGATGGCGATCACACGAGAGTAGGGTGCGATCGCTAGCGCCACAAACATCGTAGACACAGGCACTAATCCGATAAAGCAACACAAAACAGGATGCTCAAATTCAGCTAAGGCATCTGCTCTCGCCCACAGCCATTTACCCACATAAAGCAGCAACAACACGAGCCAGATTGCAATTGTCAACAACATAATTGCTTCGCTAATCCAGGTAGGCAAGTGCCAAAGTTTAGCAGCTACTCGCCAGCAACTACCTAATCCTGCCAAACCCAGAATCATGCCAAAAAAGGAAGCAGGAATGATGGCACGATAATCTTTCAATAGGGTAGGCTTTGGACGTGATTTTCTCATGATCTAGCTTTCCTGGCAGCAGTAGAGAGATGCAAGCGATGAAAAAAGTCAGGCATATTGGGGTGGGGAAGATTGCTTCAAGGTGAGGAGTCGGTTCGTAATAGAGACAACAAACCCAATTTTTAGGCTGTTTTGATCGATTTCGATTGCAAACTCATCAAAACAGTCTTGATAGACAAATTAGGCCAGTGCAGGAGTGCGAATGGGTGCAGACTGTTCACTGTAAATATCCATGATTGTGTTGAGCAATCGCAGTGCATCTGGCTTGGAACGCTGGAAAGAATTGCGTCCGATAATCGAACCAAATCCATGTCCGGCATGAATGGCACGAACTTCATTGAGGAAAGCATCATCACTGTCGATCGGCCCACCCGAAAAAATGACAATCCGCCGTCCGTTAAAGGCACATTGCACCACATGATGCACTCGTTGAGATAATGTTGCGATCGGAATTTGCTCTTGCTCATACACCTTGCGGGCTGCATCCTGTTCGACGTGTTCGTTTGGTAGCTTCACCTTGATGATGTGAGCACCCAATTGAGCCGCAATCTGAGCCGCATAGCCAATCACATCGATCGCTGTCTCACCCACTTTACTTAAACCCGATCCCCGCGCATAAGACCAAATCATCACGACCAATCCATGCCGCTTTGCTATCTCGGCACAGGCTCGAATCTGCTGATACATCTCAAACCGATGGCCTGAACCTGGATAGATAGTGAAGCCGATCCCCACGCATCCTAACCTCAGCGCATCCTCCACGCTGCCAGTGAGTGCTTGCGTTGGGTCTGACTCAGCTAGTAACACATCGTGATCATTGGCTTTTAGAATTAGGGGAATTTCACCTGCAAATTCTCGCGCTCCCGCTTCCAAAAATCCTAACGGTGCGGCATAGGCATTGCATCCTGCTGCGATCGCTAACTCAAAATGATAGCGAGGATCATAGGCTGGTGGATTGGGCGCAAAACTGCTAGCTGGCCCATGCTCAAAGCCTTGATCCACAGGCAGCATGACGACTTTGCCAGTTCCAGCTAGTTTGCCATGATTCAGCAACCGGGCTAGATTAGTCAGCGTTCCGGGATTGTCACTGCCATACCAACTGAGAATTTCTTTTACTCGATGAGTCATTGTGTTTCTCCTAAAATTATTGTTCGGTAAAACTTTTTTCCTTTTCTTTCTCCTCACGACATATCTTGCCAACAGCGTCGGCAAAACCAATGCACCTATTCACCCCCACCTGAACTTGCTCTTACCTGGCAAGGTAGTAATCGATACGGTAAATTTGGCTTGCTTTCAGTACGCGACTGATATTTTCATTTAGGGTGCGAGCAGAATTTAGATCGCGTCCAAATGGTTTTTCAATAATGACGCGCCGCCATTGTTCGTTTTCTTCCTTAACCATTCCAGCTGAACCGAGTTGCGCGATGATGTCGCAAAAGAAGTTAGAGGAAGTTGCTAGACTGAGGTGCAGTGGCGATCATCATGATTTTATCTCCGCCTGCTGTTCTACGTGTCCGCCAAACTGGAAACGCATGGCAGACAACAGCTTATCCGCAAAATCATTTTCGCCGCGTGAGCTAAACCGTTGATACAAGGCTGCGCTGAGTACAGGAACGGGAGTGCCTTCGTCAATGGCGGCTGCGATTGTCCAGCGTCCTTCACCTGAATCAGACACGCGCCCTCCAAAGCCTGATAGGTCTGGTTGTTCCAGGAGGACGATCGCAGTTAGATCCAGTAGCCAGGAGGCAATTACACTGCCCCGTCGCCAAACTTCGGCAATATCAGGCAGATTAAAGTCATACTGATAGTGTTCAGGATTGCGGAGGGGGGTCGTTTCAGCATTAGCCACACGGTTCTGCTTACCCACATTGGCGTGATGCAAGATATTCAATCCTTCTGCGTAGGCTGCCATCAAGCCATATTCGATGCCATTATGCACCATCTTGACAAAATGCCCCGCCCCATTCGATCCGCAGTGCAGATAGCCTTCTTCAGCCGTACCGCCCACCTTTTCCCGTCCAACAGTACGCGGAATATCACCCCGTCCGGGAGCTAATGATTTAAAAATGGGATCGAGATACTGAACCACCATCTGAGATCCACCAATCATCATGCAATAACCCCGCTCCAAACCCCACACTCCGCCACTGGTTCCCACATCTAAGTAGTGAATGCCCTTTTGTATCAGATCATTTGCCCGTCGAATATCGTCAATGTAGTAAGAGTTGCCGCCATCAATTAAGATGTCGCCGGAATCTAGTTTTGCAGCCAGTTCCTTCACCATCTGCTCGATTGGTTCTCCGGCTGGCACCATCAACCAAATCGCACGAGGTTTATTGAGCTTCTGGACAAAATCATCCAAGCTGTAAGTGCCGATCGCCCCTTCTGATGCAAGTAGTTTCACTTTGTCAGGTGTGCGATTGAACACCACACATTCATGGTTGTTTTGCAGCAGTCGCCGAACAATGTTCGCACCCATACGTCCTAGACCAATCACTCCCATCTGCATAATTTTTCTCCAATGTAATTCTCGTTTGCATAGAGCCGATTCTGATTAGAGATAAGATTCTGGTTCATTAACAGAACAGCAATATTTCATCCTTCCTGCTCAAGTACATCACCTGTACAAAAGGGAGGCGATGGGCTTAAGCCTCACCAGAGGAGATCGCAACTCCGTTCGATGTATTGTTTTATCGATTGATTTCTCAAATGTATATAATTGTGAGTGACCCGTTCTAGTTGGGGCTGAGATGACAAATCGACTCACCCCTTGCTCCCACTTTGCGGTTGCATCAACGGTGTAAGGACTAGCGGTGCCAAACTGGTTAAGGCTGCTGGGTGGAGGGGTGAAAACCAGATGAAACTTACTTCCGCGATGGTAACCGCTAATTTGAGCAAAGTTCTCACCATCATTAGACTTCAAACTTCCGTACAGTTTGCCGGCAGGATCAATAAATACGAGTATCTGCCCCTGAGAACCGACAGTACGGAAGGTTCCCGTCCAACTGCCCCGGTAGGGAAGTACATAGTCTTGAGAGGAATTTGGTTGAGCTTGGCTTTGGCTGACTCTAAGCGCGAAGAGAGGCTGCGAGCCTAGCAGTCCAATCATGCCAATCGTTAAGATTCCACCAACCAATCGTTTTGTTGTTCGTGTCTTCATCAGTGGTTCTCTTTAAATAGATGATTGATCAACTGTCAATCTGTCAGATTCCCTGTAACCATAGGGTTCTGAGGTGATAGTGGGAATCTCTTCAAAGTTTTTGCTTGGCGGCGGTGAGGAGGTTGTTCGCTCTAATCCAGTGGCATACACAGATGAATGAGCGATCGCTCTCGTTGTTCAACCGAAGAGAGAGGCTATTTTGCGGTGGTTTCTGGCTTCATCTTGGGTCTGTGATAGCGATAGAAAGTTTCTTCCCTCAGCCATTCTGTGGTTGCCTTAAAGTCATGCAGTGGGGTGGGCAGCATTTCCAAATACACTGCACTGCGAATTAGATCGCCAAGTTTGCCAGTTATCTGCACTTTGTCAAACAACCTTGCTACCCCATTTCCTAAACCCAATTTCATTAGCGTACCCCGAAGACTCACATGGGCTGGGCTAGGGGATGCTCCTTTAGCAAGGGCAATCAAATTGTGAGCAATGCTCGCACCTTGCTGATATGCCACCTGGGCTAGAGCCGGTAAGGGTTGTGGCTGCACGTCCGCGCAATCGCCTGCGGCAAACACTTCTGGAAAATCCAGCAGTTGCAGAGTTGAGGTGACAAGCGGTAGCCCATGTTTATCCAGGTGATCTGCGCGAATTTGGGACTTGAGATTTTGGATGAGTGGGTTCACGGCTGTCCCGGCTGTCCAGATGGTGGTTTGAGTCAACAGCGTTTTTATCTCAGTGCTGTTGGCAGGTTGATACTCCAGGTGGTCTTGAGCAACCGCTTTCACCCCTACGCCTAGTATCAATTCAACAGGTACTGTTCGAGTTTTGAAAGCTTGGAGAGCCTCTTCCTGCAAACCCGCGTTGACATCGCCTGCGAGAATCGTCTTGCCATGATTGATTAAGACAATGCGAATCTGACGAATATCGCCGCCGAGTTGGGCGTACCAGTCGGGTAACAAATTTGCCAGGGTTGCTGCCATTTCTACCCCTGTCGGGCCTGCCCCAACGACAGCAAACGTGAGGAGCGATCGCCGTTGTGTTTCGTCATCCGTTTGGCTAGCACGTTGCAAGCATTCTCGTAACTGGCGTTCCAGAGCGATCGCATTCTCTTGTGTCCGAAATGCGAATGCGTTTTTTTGTGCGCCCTCTGTTCCTAAATAACCCTGAATACTGCCAACAGCTAAGACCAGATGATTATAGATATAATCTGAGCCAGAAGCTAACTTAAGACGTTTTTCTTGCAGGTTGATCGCCACTACTTTGTCCTGTACAAAGTTGATATCACTGCCTTGCAGCAACTCTTTATAAGTTGGACAAACGACATCTTCTGACAATTCACCTGTCAATAGTTCATACAACATTGGCTTGAAGACAAACCGTTCTTGTGGATCAATCAAAATAATTGAGCGCAAGTCTTGTTGATGACGCAGATGCAACGCTGTAAAAAGACCTGCAAAGCCTGCTCCGATAATCATTGTGGGGCAAGAAGAATTCATTTTAGGAAGTGGTTAATAAACAGCAGCAAGCAATTTAACCAACGGCTTAACAATGTCGCTCTCTTTGCTCAATTAAAGATGGGTAAGCAATCAACTACGATCGCCACCGATAGCAACATCATGTAAATGATCGAGTACTTGAATAACGATCTGGCCAACTCCAAATCTGAGGGAGACTGCATTAAAAACCAGATTTTATGAACAAAAATGTTTCCTAGGGCGATCGCAAACAGTAAGGCATGATGAGGCTATATCCGACCCGATTGCAACGGACGATGGCCTGTGCGTTCCATGTCATAAAATTATCCTCAACGAAATATTGATTGAGATTACTGACTCAATTAGTAGATGATCTAAGCTGTTTGAAATACTGAGAAATTATTCTGTTGCCAAAAGACCATGAATAAGAATCAATAACACAGTTGATCTGACGATGACGTAAAGCCATCGTGCTGTTGCCAAAACGCGAACATTGATGCGAGCAATGTACACTTTTTTAGATATATCAGGCAGGAATTGGGAAATATCAGGTCACGGTCAAAGCTCACTGCTACTGTATGTTCAACATCAGCGTTGAGAATACAACCCTCTTTTTACCCTCTTTGTGTCAAGTAAACTGAAATATTGCAACTAAATTGCTCTCAATATTTACCTAAATTAAATATATGCAATTAACTCTAACTTGTCGTCCACTCAAAGTTGAAACTTTTGTACAATACAATGATTGATAAATCAGTCCATCTATCAATGTAAGGTTGGCTCCAACTAAGGTTGGAATCTAAATTCATAATAAAGTTCAATACCTTAGCCAATTTACGAGGGTTCAACGCCTGTGGAAAGGGGATGAATACGTCCGCGCATAAGTGAGCTTGGCAAAAATTTGGGCTAATAAAATAGGCTCAAGCTTTTGAGGAAGTATTTTTAACATTTCACGAACAAGGGTTTTGTTGTCTAACCTAGATAATGTGAAATAAACCCAACTTTCTCACGCCATCCACTCAGTCCACTGCGGCGCATCTGTCACCAGTTGAGCAAACTTCTCTGGGCTTGCATCCTCAAATTTCAGTATCACACCCAAACGCTCATCAACCGTTAGGGTACTGAGTAATTCTTTTACCGCATGAACCCCATTCTCTATACGTTCCATTGCTAACTGAGCGTAATATTTAACCTGTTGCCACCAAGAATCACTGAGTTCTGTATCTGTGTCCATACCCCCCCGATTATTATCTCCATCTTCATTAATGGGGGGTGTGGACGGAGATGAAGAAGGCATGGGGGCAGGGGCGCAGAGGAGATACTTGTACTAATTTTCCCCTCTGCGCCTGTGCTCCCCCGTCCCGTGTTATTGATTCCTGCCATAGACTTCTGCCCCTCTGCTCAACACCATACTGAGCTTGCATTCTAGCAGCATAAGCCGCCTTTCGTTCTTGCTCCTGGTAGCGTTTTCTTTCTTTCTCCTCCCTCTGCCGTTGCCGATAATCCAGCACCTTCTGGATAAACTCGACATCAAGAGTATTCAACCGATAATACCGAATCCTCTGCCCATCCTCCATTGGTCGCCGCGACTCAGTAGACAAACCCAGTTGCCAGAGGAATTGCCCCAAAATCCAAACTGGAGACTCCGATAGCGGGATAGTAAGATTGAGAATTCCCTTAACGTGAGAGGCATTGCGTTTGGAAAACTCAGCCAAAGCCTGAATCATCGCTTCGTCGCCTTTAATCTCAACGCCAGCCATCAGATCCATCAACACAGCCCTGAGTCCAAGCCGATGACGCACTAATGCCGATACTGCCTTAGCTGAACACTTACATCAACAAAATACTTTACCGTTAACACTGGCAATGCAGTATGTTTCTCCACAAAAGATGCAGTTGAGAATTACCTTGTTGAAAAAAGAACTGCTAGCACCTTTACTTTGGGGATTAAGTACCAACCTCGGAGAGTCAATCATGCTGGCAGGCATACCTTGCCAATTGGGGAAGTGGATAGATATCGTGCAAGTTAGTAGTTTTGAAAAACTAGTACAGGTAACAACCCAAAACGTAATTGAGTTGCGCTTTCTTTCACCTACTAGCTTCAAGCAAAATCGAGGACTACAGCCTTTCCCACTACCAGAATTGGTTTTTAATAGTCTATTGCGCCGTTGGAACACATTTGCTCCATTAGAACTCCAATTTCCCGAAGTCGAGTGGAATGGTTTAGTTTCTGCCTATGGCCTAAAAACCCATGCCTTAAAAATGGGAGGTGGAGCAGAAATTGGTGCCCAAGGATGGGTAAAGTATCGATTTTTAGATTCCCAACAAGCAAGAATAGCCACAATCCTAACTCATTTTGCAACATTTGCAGGAGTTGGGCGCAAAACAGCGATGGGAATGGGGCAAGTGAGATTGGTTGAATCCGGCTCACGGGACTGAACTAAAAATACGCATTCAAAAGAAAATATGAATGAAGATTACTTACCTTTGGCATACCTCAATGCCAGGGAATATTGTCCACGCAGATTTTACTTAGAATATGTGTTGGGCGAAATGTCAGATAATGAGCATATTATTTTGGGTCGCCACATACACCGCAATATCAATGAAGAAGGAACACTCCAAGAAGGAGAGATGCTAATTCATCAGCAACAGTGGGTGTGGAGCGATCGCTTAAAGGTCGCAGGTATCATTGATGCAGTTGAAGAATGCGATGGTCAGCTTGTCCCTGTGGAATATAAAAAAGGGAAGATGGCACAACATCTTAATGACCATTTTCAACTTTGTGCAGCTGCTTTGTGTATAGAAGAACGTACCGGACGCAGCCTTCCTTACGGTGAGATTTTTTATCACACTAACCGCAGAAGACAGACAGTAGCATTTACACCTCAACTACGGCAAATGACTGAGCAAGCGATTGTTCTTGCTCAACTTGCATCTCAAACAATTATGCCTGCTCCAATTGATAACACTAAAAAGTGCCTTTCATGCAGTTTAAAAGAGATTTGTCTGCCTTTTGAAGTTAAACAGTTACGAGGCTCAATAACTCCTGAAACCAATGATTAATTTCATCAGGAGTATAAATTAAACTCAACGAGGTTGGTGACAACCTCGTTGGTCTTCAAAACCGTGCATGAAAGTTTCCCTTCACACGGCTCCTCAATGGTTTGGTGCTTGTCACGCATACCTCATTACCCATTTTTCCTCGACTTTTTCAAGTTTTCTGGTGGGCTTAGGCTCGGCACTATTACAGCCAGATTTTGTGCCAGGACTGCCATCATTGGCTGTCTTTGTGTCGTGGCAATGTCTGTGTAAAAGTTGAAGATTTTTATACTCATCCTTTCCACCTTTTGATTTTGGGATGATATGGTCAACTTCCATCACATCGTCTTCGCGGAAGAACATTTCGCAGTGGGTACACTTCCCTTTTTGCTTTTTCAGGAGCTTTGACACTCCGATTGGCATTTCTGGGTTGTTCCCCATTCTTGTACTCCAGTAAACCAAGTTTCCTTCGTATGGTGACGATTCGCCTTTGACTTTCACATGACGCACTATTGGAGTGGCGGCATAGTAACCGACGTGAGGTTAAACCTTCCTCGCTGGTTGCGAATACCCAGTTATTATTGCCTATGGTTTACCAATATTTTCTTGATACCCATTTCCCGTTCTTATTGGGATGGCGGCGTTTTGCCCAAGCTCATAACTTTTGGTACGTGAGGTTATCCATATCTGTGTAAGCTACCTTACTTACCACAGTCGCGTAATAGTTAGCCCATCCCCTAATGATTGGGTTTAGATGTCTGATTAGCACCGTGCTTTGATTTCTGAAAAAAACTACGAGATAATACTTAGGGATATCTCTGTCTAACAGCGAACAATAAAGCATCACTTCAGGCACATCAAAAGATGGGTATGTGCAAGATGGCAGAGTTCATCTATGAAGACACTGAATTTTTGGTATTCGCGTATAATGGCTAACTACTTGATGGGTTTAGGTGATTCGAGCGACGCGTAGCTTGCCGCCGTAGGCATCGCTACTAGCGCAAGGGGCGTAATCCGAAAACCAATGAGCCAACGACAATTCCAGCAACCATTGAAGCTAATCCCTTCTCCTAGTAGCAGGTCTGAATTCCTGACTTTTTTGTTCTAAATTCTGAATTCTTTTTCAATCTTGTAGCTGTTGAGCTGAAGCAGAATGCTCATACGATTAAAGTAGCTAGCCATTCTCACAATTAGTTCAAATTTACAAGTGATATTCAGCCGTGAGTTCACTAACAGCTACAGATAATTCATTTGTGTCTCTCAGTAATTAGTTGTTCTGGTGCTAAAGCGCCAAGTCAAGATTATTGCAGCCAGGGCTAAACCAATAGCCAATCCCCACCAAAGACCAATAGCTCCATAGCCCGACGTGATTCCAAAAGTATAACCAGTGAGTAAGCCAACACACCAATAAGCAAAAATTCCAATCAACATCGGGATTCGAGTGTCTTTAAGTCCGCGTAATGCTCCCGCCGCAGTCACCTGCACACCGTCAACTATTTGAAAAATCGCTGCCACTCCCAGCAATTTCGCTGCTAGGGCAACCACCTGTGCATTGTTCTGGTCATTAATGTCAATGTAAAGAGAAATAATCGACTTTGGCACTAACCAAAATGCAATGGTTGCTACAGCCATAGATAAAGCTGCAATGGCAATGCCTACATATCCAGCCAGACGAGTGCCAGCTAGGTCATTTTGTCCGGCTAACTGCCCAACACGAATTGTTGTCGCAATAGAAACGCCCAGCGCAATCTGGAACGACATAGAAATAGTTTGTAAAGCAATTTGATGAGCAGCAAGGGCATTTGTTCCTAATTGCCCGATCAAGAAAGTGACGACAGTGAAGAGTCCTACTTCTACCGCAATCAGTCCACCGATGGGCAGCCCAACCTGAAAAATCTCGCCAATGATATGGCGATGTTCTAAGGTAAAAGCTTTGTAAAATGAGGGTTGAAAAATACCATATACTGCAAATTGAGGTTGATTACATATATAAACTGTCAAAGCAACAAACATACTCCAAAGTGAGAATGTGCTTGCCCAACCGATACCAGCTAAACCCATTGCTGGAAAACCTAGCTTGCCAAACATCAGCACATAGTTAGCAGCGATGTTGAGCAAAGTACCTAAAACTACAGTCACCATCACTAATTGCGGTTGCAACAGAGCAGAAAGAAAACTTTTAAGTACCGCAAAGCCTAAAGCAGGAATGAAACCCAGTGCGATCGCTCTTAAATAAGTCTGTGCTAATGCTGCTGTGTTAGCATTCTGCCCTAGCAGCAGGAGTAAACTACCTCCATTGCAAAACAGTAAAGCAATCGGTATTGCTAGTATCAGAGATATCCCTAGTCCCAGCCGTACAATTGTCCCGACTTTCTCTTGATTTCCAGCTCCGTATGCTTGGGCAGCTAAGGGACTAACAGCAGAAACAATACCAGTAAACAGCAGCAGACAAAAGCCAAAGATACTAGCTCCTAAACCTCCAGATGCAATGGTCTGACTTCCTAGCCAACCCATCATTACCGTATCCACAAAACCAGTTGCTCCCTGAGCCAGTTGTGCCAAGGAGAGAGGTATCGCTAACAAGAGACATTTCTTTATTTCAGAAAACATAATAACCCGATGGGAAAAACAGAGGGTTTTTGAAAAATGTAAACCTGAGAGTGGAAATGTTGCTTTTTTGAACTAAAGCCTTTGCTGTAACTGCCATGTGCGTAAAGAGTGAAATACGGATTATATAGCAAGCAATCGCCCTGGCTCAATTCATGCTACTAATAGTTGCAATAATTACTTATATTCGTAAATTAATAGTTGCATAATATGACTAGCCAATCAGAAAACCAAGAGGTCGTAATGTTACCGCAAGAGTGAAGTGGGGTCTATTAGGTGGACAGATGCGCGTGGGTATAAGATGCGTGCATTACGTGGCGATATGCCATTGGTAACTTTGTCCAAAAAGCTTGCTGAACTAGAAGTAGAGATTTCTCGCCAGTATTTGAACAGGATGGAGACAAATACAGAAGTCAAAAACGCTTCTCCAGAGCTTGTTAGTGGCTTATGTCAAGTATTTGGCTGTACCTTAGCTGAATTACTATGTTTAAAATCAACCAAAATTGTGCAATTAGGGGTTGATAAGCGCTGGGCAAAGACTTTTTCAGCAATAAACTAATGCTGGCTTATGGTAAGCATTTGGTTCGTGCCAAAGCTGCCGAGTTACAAGAAAAGTTTGGTGAATGTGCGATCGCACAAATTACTAACGGAAGTGTGCAAACTCTACGCCTAACCTTTGCCGGACATCAAGAAGTTAAACAGTAGACACGGAGATAAACATGGAACGTTCAATACTGATTCATTTCGACAGCGCTACAGGTTCAGTTCGAGTGGAAGCGGAAGGTTTTGAAGGGTTAAGTTGTTTATCGGCTACGCAACCATTTGAAGAAGCTTTGGGAGTTGTGGAGGGCGATCGCGCTTATAAAGAAGAGTCAGCCCCACAAATTCGTAACACTAACACCCAGCAACAGTATCAGCGCCAGTAGTTAGTAATCAGTAGTCACTGCTACCCCTGGTTTTGGTCCGGCCCCTACATTGTGGGGTGATTACAAGAGGGCTGGCATGAAAGAACGTCATACAGGGGGAGCGATCGCACTATTTTTCTGGGTTTTGGATCTGACTACTACCTTCGTTGGCCGTAATCCCTTCCGCTACACTAACCCAGGTTTAATCCTGGCTTGTTTTGCTTACAATGTAGCCTCAATGATGGCAGGCGAGATTGGTTACAACATTTGGAAACTTACTAAATAAGGCAGGGGAGCAGGGAGCTTTCTAGCAGGGGAGATGGAAAAACAACCTATAAAGAGCCACGAAGATTTAGAAGTTTATAAAATGGCATTTGATGTATCTATGCGAATTTTTGAGCTTTCTAAAACTTTCCCAGTCGAGGAAAGGTATTCAAAAACTTTTCAAATTCGTAGATCCTCACGCTCGGTCTGTGCAAACATGGCGGAGGCATGGAGAAAAGGGAGGTATGAAGCAGCATTTGTAGCTAAATTAAATGATTATGTTCGCGGAGCGTGTCGTAGACAGGCAGAAGCCGCAGAAACTCAAACATGGTTAAAGTTTGCTGTGAAATGTAATTACCTCAATGCTGAAACAACTAGAGAGCTTTACTCTACATATAACCGAATTCTAAGCATTTTAATCACAATCATCAACAATCCATCCCCTTGGATTATAAAGCGTTAATTACTCATTACTTCAACCCAAGTCATGGAGATTGCGGCACAATCACCAGTTGGTCGAGCAGTTTATTACGGGGGTGTTAATCAATGGTTCCCTATGCCGCAGCTAAAAAACTTCTCTGGCTATGACCGGGATACCAAACAGTTTGTTAATTCTGCACCCAGCGATCAACATTCTTCTCATGTCGAAACTAATTCATCAACCACACCAACAACCCAAGCTCAACAGATGTTGGCACTTTTGGAGAAAACGAAAGCCAATTCCATTGATGAGTTTATCCAAACCGAGTTGAAATTAGACGGAGTTCCACCAGATTTAATCCGCTTAGGAATTGAAAGATTACTTCAAAATTCTCATATAAAGTACAAATTCGACGGTTGCAATAATAATCAAAATTAAAATTTGGAGAAAAATATGCAATCAGTTCTTAACTTTTGGTCATCACTACGGCATACCTTGCTTGCTTGTCGGTGCGCCCTGCTCTGGTAAAAATGTTTTTGCCAGCCACGCTATTAAAAACCTCAAACAACAGCGACCCTCTGTTACTGTCTATGTAATCGACATAAAAGGAGATCCCAAAGAAAGCCACTACTATGCTTGCGCTGATTTTCTGCGAATTCAAAGTTTTACCACTGTTAATACCGATTGGTCTGTAGACCAGTTAGTAGCGTGGATACAGCATTGTTTTACTGAGTTTGAGTCTATTGAGGGCGAAAAATTACTTGTCTTGTCAGAGAGTACATTAACTTTTCATTTCTTTGCTCAGAATAAAAGCAATAGAACTTGGCTAGCTAATAAAATCATCAGCTATTTAAGCTTAGAGCAAGTCATGTAACAACCTTGCCTTTTTTGAGCCAAAAATGCTTTCTCAGTAAGCTTTCTAGATAATAAATTGTAAAAGTTGTTTCTTGACAGGCTCTAAGCGTTCCAGAAGGTAATGGTGAAGACAAGTGATTGGAAGCGATCGTTGACGTTTTTTGGGTTGAGTGATTGGGGACTAAAAACTCTCACAGGAAAAGTGATTACAGCTTCCGGAGTCAAGCCCACTGTTAAGGTGATATGGCCAAGAGATAACTTTTGGATTTATGGTGCAATTGAACCATTGACTGGAGATCATAATATTATGAATATCCAAAACTAGATGGCAAGTGTTTTCAAGAGTTTTTGGACTGGCTATCTGTGCAATTAGGTAGTGATTACGCTATTTTACAGATTGATCAAGCACCTGCTCATACAAGTTCTGCAATTGTTTGGCCAGAAAATATTATTCCTCTGTTTCAACCACCATCGGCTCCTGAACTCAATCCTATCGAAAGACTTTGGCAAGCTCTCAAGAAACCTCTCAAAAATCAACTTTTCTCTTCTTTACAAGCTTTACGCGAACGCATCCAAGAGATATTCGACCAACTTACATTTGAGCAAGTAATTTCTGTCTCTTCTTATAACTTTATCCTAGAAGCTCTTTTCTATGCAGCTTCATATTAAATTGGTATAAGTTCATTGGTATTTCCTAAGCTATACAGCACTTGCGTCTATTATGAGGTACACTAGGTTAAAATATAAACACTTTTAAATGAAGTCCTACTCTGTCGATCTTCGAGAAAAAATAGTTGCAGCACATCTTGAGAAAAACATCTCAATCAGGAAAGTTGCTAACATATTTTCCGTTTCAAAGAGTTTAGTACAAAAGCTTGTAAAACAACAAAAAGTTGAAGGAAATTTACAATCCAAGCCGCGAGGAAAGCCACAATTTAGTTATTTAACAAATGCTGACACAGAGTTAAGGGAATTAGTTGAAGCACATCCAGATGCAACGTAACTGTTCACAGGATCTGAAACGCTACAATCAAAAATGGGTTACTGAGATGGTAGATTAAAATGCATGGATGAAAACTGCCTCGCCTACGGAATTGAAATTTCGGATTCAGATTGGGAAAAA
>NZ_JAIVFX010000059.1 GCF_020829625.1 Nostoc sp. XA010
CCATCATGTATGCGTCAAACCCTCTAGTATACCCATCATGTATGCGTCAAACCCTCTAGTATACCCATCATGTATGCGTCAAACCCTCTAGTATACCCATCATGTATGCGTCAAACCCTCTAGTATACCCATCATGTATGCGTCAAACCCTCTAGTATAGTTATGTAAGTTATTCAATTTTTATCTATTATTTAGTGGCTATGTATAGGGATAACTGCGATCGCCGCGTCTCCCTGCTTTGCCCCAATAGTTATGCTTTATTATTCTTTTCTGGCATAACTCCTATGACCGCGCTCAAAAGTTTTTTTTGGCAACGATAGCGATCGCCTACCAACTAAAGTTTTAATACCAGAAAAATTTTCAATTTCCGACCGTGAGTAAAATCACCTTATCAAGTACGGGCCCGCCACGCTCCCAAAAAAGTATTCGCCGCGTCTTCTCATTCCTACACTGTTTTACCAATGCCAAGTTTTATACAAATCTGTAGTCACTACTGAAAAAATCGTATTTTGTATCAGAGCTTGATACCGTAGTCACGACCTCTATATAAATAGATATTAATCCTCGTGACTACCAAAACCCTCGTGACTACCAGACCCTAACTACCAAACCCTAACTACCAGACCCCAAAACCTCCAATCTATTTTTAGAGCATTGGACGCGATCGCACAACTCATTTTGTATCAGAACTTGATACCGTAGTCACGACCTCTATATAAGTAGATATTAACTATCGTGACTACCAAAATCATCGTGACTACCAGACCATGACTACCAAAACCCCAAAACCTCCAAATTTATGACTATTGGGCATTTGAGATTGGGTGATCGCACCTCCACAGCCGCCACAATCGCCTACAGCAATTTGAGGGTAATATCGCACAGCTAAGACTATATACACCCCCAGAATCCCAAAATTAACCCCACTCACGGCATGAGTAGGGTATTAGGCATTGGGGAATTAGGGAGAGGTGCGATCGCACTCAACGCGATCGCTACAGACATAGCTACACCACAGCAAGTCCATCTGGGACAAGTGCTACTAAATCAATTTCGTTCTCAATTTGGCGGCCGCCACCTTTGCGATTATCGTATGGGTTTAGCTCATGCTTGGCGTTGTGGTCATCTAATCGAGTTTGATAATTCTCCAAAATTGCCTTGATAGTAGCTGGCTTACTGCCTGTGAGCGATTGTATAGCCGTCTGGGTAATCATCCATTTTTGGCTTTTTTCAGTGCAATTATTATTGTGAATTTCTAAGGCATAAATAGCACGTTTAGCCAGTTCCTCAGCGCGTCCAGGATGGGTTTTATAAACATCACTTTTCAATTCTTCTGTAGATACTGCTGTCAAATCTTCTGAAAACTGTTTAACTTTACCAGTGATGGTTTTAGCGTACACTTGGCAAGCTTTACGAACAAAATCAGCCAGTGATATACCAGAGTGAGCGATCGCGGCTTCTACCACTGCTTGAGTATCAGCATCTAATTGCAATTGTGAAATATTCATATCATTTAAAGTTGTTTGTACCGATTGAAAAGTTTCTGTTAATTGTTCTGTGGTTTCCTGTACTTCTTCCCAGCGCTCCTGCTTGGTTGAGAAATAGTAGAGTGCTAAATGTTCGTAGCGTTCTATTTGACCCTTTCCAGAGGTAGTCCAGTAATATCCTGGGGTATCTACTTCTTTATCTGGAAAACTTTGTTTAATCGCTTTCCTAGCATGGGTAGATGCAACTCCAAAGCTTCCTTGAGATACTAATGTTTCAAGTTCTTTAAAAGCTTCTATACATACAATTTTGATGTTTTCTCTATCTGTCAATCCAGCAAGTTTTGAAACTAACTTTTTACCTAATTCGTACCCAATTTTTTCTCGTGACATAATCAAAACATCGTTTAATTAATTATCCCTATACTAACCCTCTCATAATTTATATGTCAAGAGGGTATGTATAGGGATTTTATTAAATACGAGTAATTGTTCCAGGCTTAATAATATAGCGCTCGTAGACTTGGATAGTATCAAGATCCCAATCACCTAGTATTGCTCTGGCAAGGGCTACATAATCATAATTATCTATTCCCTTAGCTTCATTAGCTACCGATGCCCTCAAATATGCAGCCCGAAACTTATGATAAGTGCGTTCATCTTTGGGAAAAATTTCCCACTCTTTACAAGCTTGATTTAAGGTTTTGCTAAAACGTCTGTTAACCCGTTCAGGGTCTTCAGTTTGTGGGAATCGTTTACCTTTTTCATCAAGCCACTGCAAGGCATAACAAAGTAAATCAGCAGGTAATAACGTAGGAATTTTAAAAACTGCCTCTCTGAGATAAACTGCTTTATCATCTTGTCTCACCTTACGGGACTTACCTTTTAGTTGTCCCTTAAAAGCTACGGTGTAAGTGTCAATTTTTTCAAAGGTGGCTGATAAATGTACTTCACCCATACGACGGCCTGTTGCAAGTGCGATCGCACAACTAACATCAAGCCAGTTTGCATCTTTACCATTTTTGATATCAGTCAAAATGTTGTAAGCATATTTAAGTGAGTCTGTTAAATCAATTTCAATTCTATTTGTTGCTTCTCTACGCACTGCAACAGTTTCTTTGTATTTAGTTTTTACATTTTCTCGATAACTTCTAAATTGAAAGCTTAGGGCATCTCCAAAATGAGTAATGATTGTGAGTACTGGATTCATCAAAGCAGCATCTTTTAAATCAGTTTTTGCAGCGCTTCGCAGTGCTTTTTTCAATTTTGTAATCTGCGTTGTTGCTGTTCCAAACTCCTTTTCATCTTCTGGGCGGTCGTCTGGATAAGTAAGTTTTAAATTTTTAGCCTCAATCGCTGCTAATTGCTCCCAGCCAAGTAAAGCTTCGTTGGGTTTGCCTTTTTTGCGATCCTTCATTTTATAAGGCGCGATCGCCTCAAACTGTGGCAGTAACCATTTAACGCGCTCATCAACATAAGTATTTTTTAAATCTTCTGAATCTTCCAACTGCCTTGACATATCAGCATTCCTTAGTTACTTAAATCAAATTTCGTATATTTAGATAGTAACCAAGGAATAAAGCTATGTCAATACATATTGACTTGTACAGCCATAACAATTTTCAGAGCTAATCAGAATATTAATCAAATATCCCTATACATTACTACTTGTCAATATATAAATAAGAGGGTTAGTATAGGGATAAGAAAAGGCGGCTGCTAACCGCCACAAGTTAATAAGGATGTCTGTATGTTACTCACAATTGCTAAACCCCAACAATTCCAAACTTCTAACGATTACTTCGACGGCCAATTCGACGCAGCGATCGCACTCCCACCGAAAACAACTGAAGGCGATTACTGGCGCGGATATCTCGCCAAGGTAAACGAGACTGGCAACACACCGTTTTAATCGCTATGGGCTAGGTCATCCCCTAGCCCTTGAATAAATCCACTTCAAACCCATTTATGAGTCAAAAGCAATGAAATCTGACAGCTTTGTATTAGTTGCACTTATCGTTTTTATCTGGATTTTAGTCAATGCAATCGCCTCATTAATCGCGCCAATTGTTAGGCACTACTGGCTAAAATACCAGCACTACAAAATGGTTGAGGAGCGTAGAGCGAGATTTTACCGTGAGCTAAAAATGCTGATGACAGATAGAGCGATCGCCTAGTTATTCTCGTCCGGCTGGCTAAAAAATGCTTCTAAGTTAGATATCATTTGTTTTATCTGCTGATTTTCATCTACTAACTCTTGTGCATTGGCTTTTAAAAATTCAACTTGACTGTTGTATTGAGCAATGAGCCGGGAATTTCTTTCAAGGCGGCTTCCACAGTCCTTGACAAACATTTTAAAAATACTTTTGATAGATTCTTGGTGGCTCATCGTTTTTGAGTAATGTCTCTCAGTGTGAAATTGTGTCAAAACATATCCGAAAATCCTAATACTCAAAAATGAGTATTTAGGGGGTAATTTAGGAGTATTCTAGGGGTAATTGGTAGTATTAAGGGTGTTACTCTCCAAAAATTATTTCCGCCTAAATGTACAAAAATGGGGCATTTATGAGTATTTGGGCGGTAATTAAAAACAGGAAATATATTTTGGTGTACCCACTACACTTTGTTGAATGTTTCAGGTTCATTCAGTCAATTTCTACCGCAATCACGACACTATAAACGCTGTTTATTCTGTGAGCGTCCATTAATTTTTGATTTTATGTTTTGCATCCTGCAACAGAGGTTGACTCTCTGGCTGATGAGAAAAGCCTAACTGAGTTCCAGCGATCGCCCCCACTCCCAAAACCCCGATCATGCTGAAAATGATTAGCTTAATTGGCAATTCACTGAGACTGAAAACATACAGCGATCGCTTTTCAAATTCCCAGTTAACCATCATAAATTGCACTGGATTAAAATCAAACCACTCTTGACTTTTGATTAACTCAACATTGCATTGGTTAAATTGTTGATGTAATTTACTCTCTATATTTGCCATGTTTTCTACATAAATAGTCCTGAGAATCTTAACATTACAAGGTGGTTGATTCCGGTGAAAATTATCAAGTCTAGCTTCTGGATTACGAGATAACCCAATTTTGCAACGACGTAACCAAGCACCGGGAATCAAGCCATGATAACCCTCTGCTTCCATCAAATATATAAATCCTGGCTCATGATCATTTCTAGGTTGATAGATAATCGTTGTAATTTCATCAGAGTTCATGGGCTTATTTCCACACTATTTTGTTAGTAGTTTGTAAAACCTATACCGCAAGCCTAAAAAAGATTTACTAACATGAACCACCAAACCTACCTCACCTGACTATAGATAAATTGAGGACGCTACCACCAACGCTAAATCAAGGCTTTTAGCGTCTAAATCCTACCGTCCTATAATCTGTCCTCCATACCCTACCAACGCTTACAAAGTCAATTTTTCAGAGGTTGCTATTAATAAATACGGTTATTCCTTGCTGTAAACTGCTTGTTACACGACTTACACTTATAGTTGTGAAGCATAGAATTTTTATGCGCTTTATGCCTAACAAAACTAGCAGAGTGACAGTGAGAGCATTCGATCTCTAGTAGTTCTACAACTTTTGTAGATTCATTTTTGGTTGCCTCCAATTGAGAAAATGATTCTTTGATAATCCCTGCCCCATTTCGTAAAATTCCTTTATGTGCTGAGGGAATTTCTAAAAATTCATACCTATCGCCTACAACAATTAAACCTATGCGGTAAGCGTTCTCACTTGACAAATTTTGAGATTCATTTTTAGCTGCTGCCCACTCTGCAAGCTTTTCATACTTTCTCTGAATCTCGCGTTTTTTGGCCAGTGACCATCCTAAATCTTTATCGTGTTTGATAGCAGTACCAATAGCATCCTCAATAAATAGTAGTGAGCAATTTTTCATTGCGTCCCAAGTCCAATGGTTAGAGCCAACTTCACCAGATTGACCGATTAAAATCTGACGCTGTTTGGTGTGCCTAATGGCAGTCATGATTTCGGTAGCGGTCTTTTTATCATCGTCATCGTGCTGTTTATCAAATTCGTCAAAGATGCCCAAGACAAACTTATCTGTAATTGCTGGTCTTTTGGCTTGTCTGTCCTTATGAACTTTGACAAATTCGGAGTAAGCTTTGGCTGATTCACTAGGAGATGTGGCCACTTTTGGACAATGCCAGTAATCTTCCTCACTACCGTGTAATGGGTCACTTACCCAAATTTCCCAATCATCTAAGGTTAGGAAGTAGGCGACGATGTTCTTAGTAGCAATGCCCTTACCGCCCCCGGTGGCAGACATAATTCTCAGTGTGGGTTTACCTTTGGTTTTGTGGTCGGTGTGTAGGAAGACGCGATCGCCAAATTGGGAACTAGGAATTAAGCCAAGTTTGTAAATGCCATCGTCGTTGAGTGGCTTAGGGCGCTCCCGTCTAAACTTCAAGGTTATGCTAGGTGATGTCTTCTCAGATTTGACATCATAAATCTGGAAAATACCGATCCGAGTTGAAATATCTTTGCTTTCTCGTTCAAGCAGATATAAAAAACTTTGAATATTTAATGATTTTGAGAAACCATACCCCACTGAGATTGATTCTTCATGCTCCTCAAACCCGTTCACAATTAAGGGTATTTTGTAGGATTGCCAGATGTCATAAGCTATCGAATTAGCTATCTTGCCGTTAACATCAAAACCAAAATCACCATACACGGGTTCTAACAAATTGCCTTGTAGTTGTTGCTGTAGTTGACCTACACGCTCGTTTAGTAATTCGATTTGGCTAAGATAATTTTGGCGTTCTTCTGAAATTGCCTTGCTGACCTCATCAAGATTTTGATTGTAGCCACTGGCCAAACTTTTAATAATTTCTGCTTTGGAGGCATGACCATGAGCAACTTTTTCACCCCAGGATTGTAGCCGCCTAAATAGCTGCATAGCTTCACTGGTTATTGAATCGTGTTCATGATAGATTTTTTCTAGCTCCTGAGACTTGGCAAGTTGAAAGCGTTGATTAGCTTCAGTCTCTACCTGAGATTTAAAGTTAAATTCCCATTGCTCACATTCGGATTCTAAATATTCAATACGTTGTTTATCTTGCTGTGATTGGGTAAACGCTTGATTCAACTTGGCTTGCAGTTGAGCAATTAAACCCGTGTTTTCTAGTTTGCTGTGACCTAGCGAGTTGATAGTATTTCGGGCTTCCTTAAGCTCATCCTTCACTGTCTCCAGTTGACTGCTAATGTTAGCTAATTTTGACTTGCAAGTGTCGAAATCTCTGATTATTTTATGCAGTGTTTTACCTGCTTGCTCGTTTTTACTTTCGGCATCGTTTAGCAATCTCTGTGATTTAGTATCAGCGATAAAGTAAGTAATAAAACTTGCTGGCAATGCTCCCACGCCAAGCATAGAGATTACTTTGGCTATATCATTAGTGAATCCTCCAGAAGCTACTGCCAAGCCAGCGCACAAACTAAAAGCACTTAACCCCAAGCTGTGAGATAACCTCATGACTTCACCTCCAGATAATCACCCAACTGGGCTTTAAAGCTTGCTAGATTTCCCTGTGACTCAACAGTTTTTAGTCGCAATTCCTCAGCCTTTATTTGTGCCTGTAACAGCTTTTGGTTTAGTTCATCTTTGCTGTAAACCGAGATATTCGTATCAGCGATCGTCTTTACTTGGCTGACATCCAAAGCAACTGATTTTTGAGTAGTAACCTCTTTTTGATTCAAGTAGTCAATATAGTTACCCTTGACTTTTTCAATCTCGGTAGCCGCTTGGATGCCAGCACCAAAGGCTTTTGAGTGTTTACCAATTACAGTAAATTTCTCGCGTGTAAGGTCGAGCGCTGCTCCCGTAAGTTTCAATGCTCGTGTAGAACCCTCATAAATTCTCATTCCCCGATCAAGCTGGCTTTGGCTTGCCTGTGGGAGAGTTTCGGGAGGGTTTAAAGGGTCATTTACGCGGTAATCTTCTGGCTTAAAAGCTGGCATCATTCCCGGTACTAAATCGGGAGTTACTGTCATCAAGCCAGGTATACGGCTATCTATGGGAGTAGTCGCAGGGGTAGCAGATGGGGAATTATTGCCAGATGTCGAGTTTTGGTTACGCCCTGCTAACTTCTCAGCTACAGCTTTCGCGGCTGCTTTTGTAACGTCAATTTTTGCCATTGTTGAAAAATTTTCTAGTGTTGAGCAATGATTGATATTTAATTTCTAGTTGTCTAAATGCTTTGTCGATTTCGCTAAATTCAAGTGCTAGTTCCTCATCTAAATCGTATTTTTTGAGGACTTGTTTTAGCTCTACTTCGTCTGTCTTTGCATCTTGAATATGGCTATTTAAGTCATCCATAAACCTTTTTTCTAGTGAGTAGGGATATGGCATAATTGCTGGGTAATTAAGACACATTTCCAGAAATGGGATTTTACAAATATTGTGAGGGGGATGCTGGCAACATCCCCTTTTTTTTAGCGTCTCCCCTTGCCTCTGTGTGGCACTGGTTCGGGTTCTGGGGCTGGGCTTGGTGGCGGGTTTACCTGTTCTGTTGCTGCTACTGGTTGAGGTAGATTGCTTTTAAAACTGGCAAAGCTAGGCAGGGTAGGCATGATAGATCCAGCCACAACAGAAATGGCTAGCAATGCAGAGTAGAATTTCATTGGTTGTCAATCTTGTAAAGGGTTGTAACTAGGGCGATCGCTAACTTTGGACGGTGTACGATCGCTCTTAAAAATCTTCTAGCAATGCGGATAGTCGTTTGATAACAGGGTCATCGTTTTGAACAATGTCATCTTGGGGTAAAGGCTGAGGTTTGGATACTGGCTGTTGTACCTGGGGAACATATTGGTAATCAGCCAGGAATGAGTACCCTTTAAGCTTTAAATCCATTAGCAGGTAGTTCAAAACTTCGCTTGGGTTATCGCATTCCATCTGTTGCTGGAGTAAGTCAAAGTAATGCTTTAGATGTGGTTTGATAGTTACTCGCATTGATTTATCCCTGGTGTAATTTTTCTAGGGTCAATTGCTCAACTGTGGCGGCGGCGGCTTGTTGCTCTAACTCAAAAATCTTCAGACCTTTCTCTATACCCCGTGCGATCGCTTGTTGAGCTTCTAATTCATCCAGCACAGTTTGATTGTTTTTGGTGCGGTTAGCTTCGGTGGCAATTCGCCCTTTAATCGTGCTGATTCTGTCCTGAACTGAAACAGTTAACGCGGTTGTATTTTTCTGGATGGTTGCCAGTTTGGTTTCTAGCGCTTCTGTGTGCCGAACGGGAACTATGGCAGAGGTAGCTTTGATAGTGGCTTGTTGTGTTGCTGGCTTTTGATTTTCTATGGCTACTGCCTTGGCATATTCAGAAGATTTACCAATGGCTTTTAGCCGCCGCATCTCTTTTAGTGCTTTGTCTGTGTAGATACCATCGGTTCTAAACTCTGATTCTGGTAGCCAGTGCCAAGCTTCTAACAAACGATTTGCGTATTTAAAAACTGTGCGCTCTGTGGTTACTAGCAGTTCGGCTAGTTTTTTAGCGGTCAGTGGTGTTCGGTCAGTGGTGTTCGCTGTCTGGTCAGTGTTCGGTTCACTAACTAGACAGTCAATTACTTCTAAGTCTTGATACATAAAGGTTTTATCTACTTTCAGTGTCCGGTGATTTCCTTCACTGAAGACATAGTAACAGTAACTATTCGATTATGCGAATACTCGACTATATGATTATTTAATATGTATACAGCAAATATATAATGTATTCTGATAATCGAATAGTCGAGTATAAAGATAGGATATATGCAAGGCTTTAATGGAAAAACAAATTATGTTTTGTAAGCTCAGATCCTACATGGAGGAGAGAGGACTAAATATTGCTCAACTTTCTCGTGAAGTAGGAGTTACCGAAAATGCTATTAGAGGATACGCAAAAAATAGTTTTAATCGTATTGACTGCGAAGTGGCTATGAAACTGTGTTCATATTTTGGTGTAAATGTGGGAGATATGTTCGAGATTCGGTCTGTAGCTAACAATCAATATTGAGGCGATCGCATTTATTAACAACTACAAAGTTAACAACAATGGTCATTGATGTAACAATTTACGATGATCCCAATGTCTTAGTGGGGAGTGTTCAGTTTTGCAAAAGCCAAAAGTATGCGAACGCAAAATCAAACATGACATCTTTTTTCGATTTGATGCCATCGTTCTGTGGCAGAAGCCAATCAGAGGCGATGAAGATACTAGAGCAGTGGGTAAAAACAGAAGATTTTGGACGCTGGAGCGACTGCTTTCAGTTCTTTAGTAGACTCCGAACCAAAGATTTTCTATGGCTAATATCTAAATTCCCTGAAATATTTCTCAAAAGCGTTCCTATCAAATCAGACGGTAATAGCTATCAACTTTTTAAAAACCTAAAAAACCTTTATAAAGCTAAGTCTCAGTGGCTTTTGTACTATTTCGATCCATCACCAGGAGATGTATTTAAGCTCCTTGAACAGCCGAGATATGGTCTTTATCTGCCTTATGCTGATAAGTCGGAAGCTAGGAAGGTACTTTGTAGCAAAATTATGATTCATCCATTGGGTGATATTTATAGGCAGACTTTTGCTACTCCATCCTTCCTTTGGTTTATGTGCGAAGTGGCGGAATGCCGGGAAATCATTGGAACTCACGGGCTGTCTACTCCCATACCAAGCACAGAAATTGCTGGCAAGCGGCAGATAGACAAGGAATCTCAAGAATGGATGAGATATCTGTCAGACAGTGCCACTCAAAAACTCGCACTAAAAACATCTTATGGAATAAGGAGTTTTATAGAAAATCTGCATAAAATAATCGAGCTTGATATTAGAAAAATCAGCAACCAAGACACAGATTTTCAAGATGGTGTACTAGAACCTTATTTGTCGGTTTGTCGTGCAGCAAACAGAAAAATTTCTCGCTCGAAAGAATATCAAAGTCAATTCCTTTGCTCAAATGAGAAAGGCACGTATTTAGTGACTACTGGCAAGAGTAAAAAATTGAGCGGAGCATTGTAAAGAAATATATCAATTTTGGTACTTGCTGCGCGTACCCGTTTGTAGATAATTTTTCATGCTTATCTATAAAAAGACAAAGAAAATGCTAGCCACACAGCCCGAAGTTTTTTAAGTGCGATCGCAGATTAACCACGGTAAGCGCACGAAGAAACGTCTGATAAACGTTTCACTTTAGACTTTGCAACCAGCAAAGCTAAAAATTAATTTCTAATCTCAGCTTACCAATTAACTCGTTAGACGCAAAACTTAAAAAGATAGGGCTGTTCACGACTCAGGACAGCCAGAAATGCAAAAACCCCTTACTTACTACAGCCAGGGGTTTGCGTCTCGAAAACTTAAAGTTATTCTAGCGCAAATCCTCCCCATCCATCAGTATATTTTACTGATTAAGGCAAATCGATTAACTGAAGTACTTGAAACGCTTGAAAGTGCTGGTTATTCAGGCGATACAGCGATTTTCATAATGGCTTGCTGCCAAAAGGTGGCAACATGAGTGCTTTTACTGCTCCAAAAAGATGCCCACAGTGTAGATGTAGATGTAATTTGGCGATAGAGGCGTGGTCAATAGATCGCCAACGGGTAAAACTACTTTGCGCGAATTGCTTGACGACTCTAGCGATCGCAGTTAAATCAGAATCTCGTAGCTGCGATCATGGGGTGGCGGTATGAATCATAAAGGATTCGCCAAACTAACCTCACCCAAAAAATCACTAAATCAAGAACTAAGGCAGGTTTTCAAACAATTCAATAAGCGAGGTAAACAAAGATATGCCTCAAAAGCTTTGCACGAAATCTCAAGAATTGAGTCCTGGAATGGAAAGGGCGATCAAGTTTTTGCAGGATTCTCCAGCAAAAATGACGAGGCAGGAGGCGATCGCCTTGATAGCAATATTCAGGCATTGCGTAATAATCGACAGAGCGAGGAACAGTTCACAGTTGATACTTTGCCAGTCAGAGAAGATTTTGAAGCAAGCCACTGGCAAGAATGGGCTAAAAGCACCATTGATAGTCAAATAGCCGCGCTTAACTTCAAATCGCTGTCAGGGAATGCGGCTTTTGAATATCTTGTCTACTCCGACAGAATCAGCCGCCGCAATGATGGACGGCTACGCGATGGAGATATGCGGCGATATGCTCACCTTTCTGATGGTGGCTGGTGGTGTAGTGGCGTTGATATTCTCACCGGGTTAGATTCCCTTTGGGGATGTTTCAAGCCCAACACGCCAAGAGTAGACGACGGGAACAGCAAGACAATTAAGTATGAGCATCCCCCAAAAGTTGATACAGAAATTTTTGCTTTACGGGTTCCCGCCCAAATCTGGGAATTAATTAGCCGCCGCTATGATGTGGCACTTCCAGAGAATTACCAAAGTTTACCCTATGGTGATTTTTGGCGATGGGTAAGAGACAATACCCAAATTCCCGTTATACTCTGCGAGGGTTGTAAAAAAGCGGCTGCTATTCTTAGTTGTGGTTATGTTGCGATCGCTTTACCTGGGATATGGGGAGGATGTCGCCAACCAAAGGATGAATACGGCGAGAATAGCGGCGCACCATACCTTATCCCACAGTTAGCCGCATTTGCTCAACCGTGTAGGCGGATTTATTTCTGTTTCGATGCCGATACGAAGCGCAGCACAGTTAGAAGTGTGAACAGTGCGATCGCCAAAACTGCCAAGCTTTTTTCTTTGCGTGGCTGTGAAATCCGAGTAATGGGCTGGCATCCAGTATTAGGCAAAGGCATTGATGATGTGATAGCTGCTTGCGGTCGTGAGCAACTCGATACTATTTACTGTGATGCCCTGAAATTGGATGAGTGGAACACCAAACAGCTAAGACGGCTCACATACACCCCAGATTTGAGCTTAAATCAGCGTTACTTGGGTGAGTTGGCTATTCCATCGGGTAAGCAGCTAATCGGGCTTAAATCACCAAAAAACACGGGGAAAACTCATTCGCTCCAATGGCTAACTGATCCGATAATTCGCGCTGGTGAGAGGAGAGTGTTAGTAATTACTCATCGAGTACAGCTAGCAACTCAGCTTGTAAAAAAACTGGGATTACCTTTCATTACCGAAGTTAAGCAGACTGAGCAAGGCTCACATTTTGGAATGGGGTTAGTAATTGATAGCTTACATCCCAAAAGCCAAGCCAAATTTAACCCTGATGAGTGGAAAGGATGCTGGCTGATTCTAGATGAAATCATGCAGCTAATCTGGCATTTGTTGAGTAGTACTACTTGTCAGAGCGATCGCGTAGCCATAATCAAAAACTTTAAACGCTTACTACTCAACGTTGTTAACTATGGCGGTAAAATCTTCATTGCCGATGCTGACTTAAATGATATTGGTATTGACTTTATCAAAGGGATAATAGGTCAAGAAATTGATACTTTCTTGGTTGAGAACACATTCAAATTTGTGGAACCTTGGCAGATAAATTTAGTACAGGGTAGTAATCCAGCACAACTAATAAAAGTTCTTACCCAAAAGCTAGAGGATGGTAAAAAGTGTTTTGTTGCTTTATCTGGGCAACGAGCTAGTTCTAAATGGGGTTCCCGAAATTTAGAGGCTTACTATAGAAAGTTGCTACCACAGTTAAGAATTTTACGGATTGATTCTAAAACTACAATTACCCCTGGTCATCCTGCTTTTGGCTGCACAGATAATTTAAATGAGGTAGTTAAGGATTATGATTTAATTCTCACAACCTCAACTATTGAGACTGGGGTATCAATTGAAGAAAAACATTTTGATTATGTTTTTGGAATTTTTCAAGGTGTACAGACTACTGATGGTGTGAGACAGCATTTGTCACGTTATCGCCCTCCAGTCCCGCGTTATATTTGGCTTGCTCCGGTAGGTATCAACAGGGTAGGCAATGGCTCAAACAGCGTCAAAGCTTTACTAGCAGGTGAGTATAGGAAGAATAGAGCGAATATTAAAAAGCTGGTTGATTTGGGTTTTGAGGAATCGATAGAAGGTAACTTTGAAAGCATTTGTATTAATACTTGGGCAAAGTTGGGGGCTATTATTAATGATGGAATGAATAGCTATTCCAAGCAAATTATTAGTGATTTAAAAGATGAGGGGCATATAATCTGTGAATTGAGTGATAATGAGTTACCAGAAACCGCAGAAATAGAGGCGACGAAACAAGCAATTTATGATAACTGTGAGGAAGAATACACCGGACATTGTAAGAGTGTAGAAGTATCTGAAAGCATTACAGATGAGCAATTTTTAAAATTAGATAAACAGAATTGCAAAACTGAGGAGCAACAGCTACAACATAGAAAGGGTGAAATTGAGAGGCGTTACAATATTCCGGTTACTTCAGACTTAGTAAAGAAAGATGATAAAAACTGGTATTCGCTAATTCGCTTACATTATTACCTGGGTACGGGTAGAGAATTTCTACCAGATAGAGAAATTAACGTAATGTCTACCGCTTTAAAAAATGGCGATGGTGATTATTTCATTCCTGATACTAACAAAAGTCTTATTAATAAAAAGATTGATGCTTTAGACGCTTTAAAAGTTGATGCAATTATGCAAGCTCAGGAAATTAGTAATAATCACCAGTCAGCGATTGAATTACTAGAAACTGGCAAGAAAAACTCCTACGATTTTAAATTGGTGTTAGGTGTGGATTTTTCAAAAATAAAAACACCGATGGAAGCTTGCCGCCGAGTATTTGCCTTGACTGGGCATAAATTCCCTATGCTACGAAAAGAAGGTAATCGTAATCAGCAAGTCAGAATTTATGGCGCTCCGGCTCCAGACTTCCAAAAAGATGATGAGGGAAATCTAGTTTTAGTAAATGGTCGCGCTGTTCCCGTGAGCGATCGCCGTGAAGAAGTTTTTACAGCATGGGTAGAACGCGATACCCTAGCTAGGGAGAAATTAGCCGCCGCCAAGCTGGAGGCACAAGCACAAATTTTATCTTCTCAATTGTCGGCAGTCGCAGAACCCGAAATTAATTCACTTCCTACATTGGGAGAGCAGTACACAAAGCAGGAAACACAGACACTAGCAATTGTTCAAGAGTCATCAGTTGTTAGTCATCAGTCATTAGTAGAAATAGCATTAACGAAACTGCGGGAAGTTCGCCACTGGGGAGAATTGAACCTCACCCAATCAGAAGTTGATGAGGCATGGCCATTACTTACCCAAGATGAGCAATCACGCATCTGGCAACTTCACCAAGAATATCAGCAGATACCATCTTTAGAGCAATTAGCAGAACAGGCGATCGCTACACAAGCTGAAATCAAGGAAACGGGTTTTGGCTCCCACTTCCGAAGCTATATTTTGAAAGCGGTCAGTGATGGAGTTGCGATCGCTCGTAGATGCTGGGGGCTTAAGGATGAGTGCGAGATTCCATTAAATCAACTGTTGCTTACTGGGTGAAAATGTTTAACAACTGGTATGAACTAGCCCAATGTTTGAGCGATATTAAAATCGTTGAGATGCGGGGCTACCCTACAGAAAAAGAGCTAATAGAAATCGCTTTGCTAACCGGATTGATAGTAATTGCAGAAGTTTTAAACAACGACTCAGTTCTTAACTCAATATCGGATTTATCAAGTAAGCAAAAACCGTACTAAGGTTTGCTAAATAAGAAATAATGATTAAAATTGAGTAAATCATTACTGAAATTAACTAAAAATTGTCATTAACTCCTATTCAGAACGAAGCATTATGTTTATTAGCGGCTGGCTATCCAAGAGAAGAGGTATCAGCTAGAACTGGTGTGAGCAAATCAACTATAAATCGTTGGGCTACGGAACCAGACTTTAAAACAATGCTACGCGATGCGGTTGTAAAAGTTTATGATGCTGCGATCGCAGAATTGGTTAGTGGCAGTAGACAAGCAGCGCAAGAGTTAAAAGCAATAATTACCGATCCCGATACGCCAAAAAGGGTAAAAGTATCAGCCATTCAAGTTTTGTTAACCACAGCAGCGAAAGCTAAGGACTCAGTACTTGAGGAGCGACTAGAAGCTATTGAGGTGGCTTTAGATGACAGTATCAATAGCCAAGATTAAAGCGCTAGAAAAGCGAATAAAAACGCAACTCATAGGGCAAAGCATTTTTAAGCCAGTGCCTAAAGATTGGGAAGATTTTGTACAACTTTGTACCATCCGAAGTGGTGGTGACATGGTGCGGTTTAAGCCTTATGAATACCAAAAACTGTTAGTTAGTTTAATGAGTACTTATAACAATATTGTTGTTGTAAAGAGTCGTCAGTTAGGCACTACCCAAGCTATAGTTTCTAAATTTTTGCATGATACTTCTTTAAATGCTGCTAGTAGTAGTGTTTGTTTTATGCGTAACGGGGATGATGTTGGCTCATTATCACGCCGCGTAAAGCAGATGTTACAGGGATTAAAAAACTATGTGACCCCTCATAATGATTCTGTTGGCTATATTAAATTAAAAAATCTTGGTGATATTTATATTAAGAATAGCTCACGGGAAGGCATACGCAGTCTAGATTCTATAACAAATCAACTTTATGATGAGAGTGCATTTATAGAAAATATTGAACAAATTTATGGTGCTTCTAGCGCTGCTAGCGCTTTGGTTGGGGATTCAGTAAGTAAGCTGATTGTCTCTACTCCATCAGCGAAAATGGGGTGGTATTGGGGTAAATTATCAGAAAACAATCAAGCTGACATTGAGCAAATCTGCCAAGAGGTAGCCGAAGGGGAGCTATGGCGTGATATTCCAGGGTTCTATTATTTTGTCGATAGCGCTGGCACATTAAAAGTAGTTTTGCATTGGCGTTGTCATCCTGTTTATAGCAAAATTGATAAGGAATACCCAGGCGGCTATTTAGCTTACAGGATGAAGCAGGATAGCACCGATGAAGAAGTAGTAATGAGAGAATATGACCTACGATTCATTGATAGTTCTGTAGCTGTTTTCACTTCAGATTTAGTACGCTCTAGTGCTATTGGAGAATGGGAGCCAGAACGTAATAAAACAGCCGAATATTTTATTGGAGTAGATACCGCTACGCTAGGTGGTGATTACTGTGTAGCTATCGTTTTAAAAAAGTTAGATCATCAGTATTCTGTTGTAGCGATGTACCGAAAACGGCAACAGACAAGTGAATACAACTTATATGAGATTGGGAAACTAATCGAGCAGTATCAACCGGATAAAATAGCGATAGAGACAACTGGCGGAGTAGGTACGCTTTACTTAGAAAATTTGTCAAAAGAATTTATGAACTATGAGTTTGAAGGTATTAAAACTACTGGAGACTCAAAGCCAGCAATGGTTACAGGGCTACAACTGGCACTAGAAAAAAATATTTTAATTTACCCTGCCAAAAGCCCTATTAAGGATGAGTTGCTATCATTCCGTAGGCTGGGGAACAAGCTAGAGGCATCGTCTGGGCAAAATGATGATACTGTAATGGCGCTATGCTTTGCCCTAGCTGTAGCTGAAAAAAGCGGCGAACAGAGCGATTTTTGGGTAGAGCTTGGGGAACAAAGACAAGTTTACAGTATTGCAGATGGCTACTAGCGATCGCACCTCTCCCTAATTCCCCAATACCCAATGCCCCACTTAAATCACGAGTGGGGTTAATTTTGGGATTCTAGGGGTGTGTAGGGTGTTGGCTGTGGAATCTTACCCCAAGTTTGCTGTAGGCGATTGTGGCAGGGGTGGAGAGGTGCGTAGCTTGTCACCAAAGGCGATCGCCCAATGCCCAATGCTCATAAAATAGATTGGAGGTTTAGGGGTTTTGGTAGTCAGGGTTTGGTAGTCACGATGATTTTGGTAGTCACGAGGATTAATATCTACTTATATAGAGGTCGTGACTACGGTATCAAGCTCTGATACAAAATGTGGATATCTTCAGTGGTGACTACCATTTTGTGTATAAAGCGTAGCAAGGTTAAAACAGTACAGTCATTGCCCTAGCCAGGATGGATTATAAAGTGGGGTTTTGGGGTTTTGGTAGTCACGATGGTTAATATCTACTTATATAGAGGTCGTGACTACGGTATCAAGCTCTGATACAAAATGCAGATATTTTCAGTGGTGACTACCACATTTGTATAAAAATTGGCATCGATGAAACAGTATAGGGATGAGGAGACGCGGCGGGCCCGTAATTGATGAGGTGATTTTATTCGCGGTCAGAAATTAAAAATTTTTCAGATATTAAAACTGAGGTTGGTAGGCGATCGCTATCGTTGCCAAAAAAAACTTTTGAGCGCGGTCATTGGAGTTATGCCAGAAAAAATGAATATTGCATAACTGTTTGGGAGGCGATCGCTAACCATAGATTTATTCAAGCTAACTACTCAAGTTATTGCTGAAAATCCAATGGGTAAGAATTGGGGTTAGGAGTTGGGAGCGATCGCAGGAGACGCCGCGAAGCGGTCGTCGTTGAGGCAACGCAGTTGCCAGTCCAAATCCACCAACGCCGACACAGCGAACGCGAGAGACGCGGCAACGCCGCCACACCACGCCACAGCTACCACAGCAAACAAGAGACGCGGCAACGCAGTTGCCAGTCCAGTCCACCAATGCCCAATAACCACGCCGGCAAAACCTGTTAAGTCAGGATTAAGCTGTTACCTAGTCTAGTAACTAGTTTAGCAATATCATAACAGGATAAAATAACAGGTATGAGGCTACATAACCAGTTAAGTAAATATGCTGTTAAAATTGTATGTAAACATATAACCAGATGACAGAAGTGTTGCTGTATAACGGTTCTGGATATATGCAGTGATAACAGGTTATTGCAGATATGAACCAGTTATTATTAACTAGTTATTGCAGACATAAACAGGTTATCATAACAGCTTAACGCAGACATAACAGCTAGTGTCCGTTAAGTAAATGAACGGACACAGATTTCTACTTATATTTAAAATCAATATATAGCACGCAAAACCAAGCTTTTCAAGGAAAAATATAGCGGATTAAAAAAAAGATAATACTGATGCATAA
>NZ_JAIVFX010000005.1 GCF_020829625.1 Nostoc sp. XA010
GCGCTGTTGTAAGGTTGCTGTCATGGTTTTATAAGTGCGGTTAGTTATTTTATAATCAGGCTGGTTTGTTTTTGCCTGTGAATGTACTTTACAATGCTTTACAAAATTTAATCAAGTTTTATTACTTCAGTAAAGCTTATATGCGTTATTAGCTTTACTTATTTAAAGGTAAGAAGTAGGTAGATGTAGCCCAGCACCCTTGGGTTCTGTTACCCATGCACACCATTACATATATTACATATATATATAGGACTAATATTTGTTTGATTTCTGAAAAAGCTCGGTACAGATCGAAAAGCCAAATTCCTTATTCCCTACTCCCTACTCCCCATTCCCCGGCCACGTAGATAATTTCAAAAATCAAATAAGATTCCTATATATAGGAAAATTTCTTTACAAACTTTAAAAGCAAGGGCGATGTCTACGACGAGTTGCGCTTACTCTCTCCAGTTCTCTTAGAGAATTCATGCACACAGGACTTACGCGCTTATTCCAAAGAATTGTTACAAAAAAGCCTGGTGACTCGCGTAACCAAGCTCTTAGCTATCTCAATCAATCAAGGAAGGTAGAGTTGTCTGATCACAACCTATTAACTAATGGGTTGTTCCAAATTAACTTTAACAACTTTGTTTTTTTCTTGCTCCGTTTTAGGCAGTGTCAGATTCAAGATGCCGTCTTTATAATCTGCCGTAACGTTAGTATTTTGAATCCGAGCAGATAGAGGAATTACGCGTTGAAATTTTCCGTAATGAAACTCACTTCTGGTAACACCTTTTTCTTCAGTTTTAGTTTCAGACTTCCGCTCACCACTAACGTAAACAGCGTTTTCTGTGACTTGCACATCCAGGTCTTTAGCTTCTATTCCTGGTAGTTCTAGCTTCAGATGAATAGCATTTTCAGTTTCTTGTATTTCAGCAGCAGGAACTTTGCTCAAGCCCCCGTTTAAAAATACAGATGGTACTCTGGTGTCTTCAAATATATTATTGAGTTGACGTTGTAGAGTGTCAATTTCTCTCCAGGGATTCCAATGAACTAGTGTCATAACTCTTCCTCGCATCAATTAGCTTATATTTAATCAACTTTGCACTTCAATTGGTGCTTACATATTTATATTATGTAAAGTTAAATCTGCTGTAAGTTCGGTTATTAACACTAAGTAGTTGATGATTACCGACCCAAAATAGTACATGAAAAAAGTTACGGTTTACTCTAATTTATATGTTCGGTAAATCCGAATATACAAATAGATTGAATCATAGTTAACCAATAAATCTGCTATTGAAGGATATAGTACAGAAATGCAATGCCTGGGTTGGGCTAACCCTCTTTCCTCAAAAGACTCCCACTCCCCTACCTGCCCTACTTTCCTTGCTACCCCTACAACTGAGTAACAGCAATTGCATAAATTTTTAGATTGCCTCAGTTAAATATATATCTGTTCAAGTTTGTCTTGAACTTTGCTCTTGATTTATTTTTTTAGTTGTTGTACTCAATTAGCTCACCCAAATGGGTGAGTAATAAACCAACCGCTCAGGTGACCTGAGTGCAGGAAGTTGAGACTGATAAAAAATAAGACTCTATTACTCAATAACACTAATTGCACTTTACTCTAGCTAAGGATAACCCTATGAAATTCTCCACCTTGATTGATGCTATACTCATTGTTGGTTCAATTGCTTTATTACCTAGAATCGGTGGCGCTCAAATAACTACTAACAATAGTGGCCAACCTATAGCTATCAACTCTAATAATTTACTCACTCATTTTACGAACGTCAGCTACCTCAAACCCTTTGATGCTGCATTTCTAGCTTATCAAGGTAACTTGAAAGCACAAGGTATTCCTAGTGGTAGTGCTTTGGTTTCTCAATACCGAACAGGAAGCCTGACTGCACTAGATGTGGTTAAGGCTGCTGTCAACGCTAAAAAGTTACCAGCACAAGCTTTAAATGATACAGGTTACTTAAATGCCGTCGAGTCGCAGCTGACCTCATTAGGTAACACTAATAATTTATCTCACTAATACAGCATTGCAGAGGTTCATAAGGGATTTATAAAATGCTTTACTATCATCTCGTTGCTTTGATAAGAAAATACTTCACACACAAAGGAGGAAAAGCTGCTGTCTTCCCCTAATCGCCATCTTATTACCAAAAATTACTTTAACCCCTTCAACCTTGGAGGGGTTTTTAGTTGGTGCTACTCTTGCTCTAGCGTTGCTCCCTTTCCCCAACGCACCTTTTCATATTTGACGCGATCGCCCCTCGCCCCGCTTTGCACAGTGCGTTCAAGCCTAGCGTTTACTTTTGGAATGCTTGTATAGCAATACTTTTAGCTAGAATGGCTTTGCTGTCACGAACCATTAAATTGCCCTGTGCGTAGGCGTAGCTCGTTGAAAACATCGCTTCTACAGTCGCATACCATATCACACGGCTGAAAAAAATGGTCGGGTAATAAATTATTTACTGTTCTATCAAATTAACGTTGTTAAGTTACTCAGCAGGTGTAGTTTTCACCTCCAGGCTGTGTTAGATATTGTGACGCTAAACAGGAGTATAGATACGTTGCTAAAGCTTTCTCCAGAATCTCCTCTATTTATTGTATTAATTATTATTAGTTTTCTAGTAGTAACTTTGTCAACTTGGTTATCATCTAAACCATTCGTTTTAAAACCATTTGGGCTTAATGATATTATCCAGCTACTTACCTTACAATTATTTATTTCTTTGCTATTAGAGCGTTCTTTAGAAGTTTTTATAACTACTTGGCGCGGCCCATTCGTTGAACAATTAGATATTAGTATTCAGCAAAAAAAGGCTCTACTGTCGGAAAAGATAAGACTTCTGGAAGTACAACAGAACCAATTCTCTTCTTTAGAATCTAATCAAATCAGTGGACTCCCACCTGAAGGAATGAGTTTAGAGCAGCAAATCATCCAAAACTTTACACAAAACCAACAAGAACCGTTAAAAATATTCAAGCCACAAATTGATGATATAAATGAAAAAGAGCGCCAGAAAACAGCATATAAATCTGATACACGAATAATTGCTTTATGGACATCCCTTTTATTTGGTCTTTTAATGAGCGCAATAGGTATTCGTTCAATCGAGCCACTTGTAGTTATTGATTTAGATAATTCAATACAAGTAGTTATTTTCCGTTGTTTAGATGCATTGCTGACAGGAGGTTTAATTGCAGGAGGTAGTGAGGGAATTCATAAGCTGATAAAAGTTTTTATCGACTTTATGGAAGCTACTTCTAAACAAATCAAAAATCAGGGATTATCTTGATTAAACGAAGTGTTTTCTACAAAATATTACAAATATTATGAAAATTCCAGTAATCTCTATTCTAAATATATAGTGTCATCTGTCCATTGATAATCTTTAATATCTACAAAAAATTTGTTTAAATTGCTTAATAAATTTGCTTCTGCTAAAACTCTAACTCCTTCGTTTTCTAACTTATTTTTTTGTTGGTTCACATAATTTATCAAATTACCTTTAGAATCTAATATTCTATGTACTGGATAATCAGCAGCCGAGGCTTTTTTCAGGTATGTAGGAATAGCTCTTAGATAGCTATTATCTACCCCTATACCTTTGATTATCTGTTTATATGTAACTACTTTGCCAATTGGGATTTTGATGATAAAATTTAGGAATCGATTATATGGATTTTCAGATAATGCTGGAAATTTATTAGCTTGAACCTGAAAATTACTACCAACCTGGATTTTACCTGATTTAATAACTACGCCTAAAATTCCTCTTTTACCTTGGATGCTCTTTAATGATTCTACCAAGTGGGCTATTTGCTTACACGATTCGCAGTGAAAAGTGAGGCGAATTGCCGCACCACTTTCAAAGGTTAGCAGAGACCCAGGGATAAAATTATTAAATTCTATACCTGTAACCACAATATTTTCTCGTAATTCTCCTGGTTTAATTGATAAATCTAAAATATCTTCATACTTAACAATTAAAACTTGCCTTGGACTTATAGGGTCAGCATTAATATCACCTTCTATACCATGACCTACTTTTAAATTTAATGTTTTAAGCTCTACCATCGCAGAACCTGGTTTTGCCTTGGCGAAAAGATGTGTTATTGAGAGAGCCATATTTATTCGGCGGCGCGATCAATTTAAGGTTTAGCAGTTGAAGTCAGGTAAATCATAAGATTTACTAAGAATGAATAAACTTCCATCTCCTCCACGTCCAATTCTTAAGGTTTCATCTAAGTAAGTAATATCTAGTGTCGCAGTTCTGCTAGTAGGATTATTCGCTGGGACAACCTTAAATGGGTTGAGTTTAGGGGTATTAATGCCAACAATTTTCTCAATCGATAGGTAGCGTTTGTCAAAATAAACGTTGATACGCTTGTTCGCTAGAGGCTCTAAATCTTCTTTGGCTGGCTCAAAGCTAGCTGTCACTTTGACATATCCTGATACTAGCCCCAGAGAATGTTTCACTTTAGCTAGATTGAAAAACAATTTATTTGCAACATCAATCACTTGATAAACTTTATCTAGGTTTAATCCTAATGGGAGAGAAGTTAAAGTACGGATTTCTCTTGCAGTAGAGTATTGCAGTTGCCAAGCTCCTTCCAACAAATAAGTAGCGTAGAGAAGAGGATTGGGATTGGGATTGACACTCTCTAATTCTGTCGTCAATTGTTCTATTTCTTCGACTAAGGTTTTGTCTAGCTGCAAATCAGTAATGGGAGAGCCATCGCTATTGGTTTGAATCTTCTCAAGCGTGGCTTGTAATTTCTCCTTAATTAAAAGTTGATTGTTCAATGGTTGTGGATTTTCCTTTAGATATCCTATTCATTTAATTCAACTTTTAGGCGGGAATTGCATAAAAGTTGAATTATCTAGATGATATTAGTCAATGAGTTGTGGTGTAGGAATTTGCGTATCAATATCTGCTTGAGAGAAATTGGGAAGTAACCAGATGCTCTCACCCGCCTTGAATACTTTGGCAGGTTCAACATTCAATTCAATTGCACCAGTGACTGGATTGGTTCTTGCAATAGACTGTGTACCATCCACAAACTTAACGGCGATTGCTTGGGCTAGTTGTTGTGGTTGAGCGTTCGGACCTAGAACCACTTGAGAACCTGCGGGTAAGTAAATGCCATCGCAATCCCAATCATCATCTGTGATTGTTCCTGCGCCCAGGAAGTAGAGTTGGGTTGGAGATTTTTTTGGTTTATTGGCATAGACAGCCAACGTTTTTCCTGTTTCATTGCGGCACTGCGCCCGCTTTCTAGCTGTTTCTATGACATTTTTCTGAAGCTGCAATTGTGCCAGTCGCTTTTGGAATTGCTCAGGTGTATAGCCAGCTTGCTCAGGCGTATCTTTTACAGTTAGAAGTTGATTGAGCGCCTGAGTTACCTCAGCATAGTCAGCCCCCTTAGTAAAATCCTTGCCTGCCCAAGAGGGTTGAGCAATTAGCAGGTTTACCATCAACACGAGAACGACAAGAACAATTTTGAGAAAGTGCATATTTTTCTCCTTTTTTTGAAATTAGTATTCAGTGCTACTGAAACTTTAGCAGATTTCAAAACTTTGAAATATGTCCTTAATTCAAGCGTTAGATGATTAATACCAATTTTGAATTCTGGATTCAATGATCAAACCTTTAACTGAGTTACCGCGATATTGCCGGAAAAACATACATCCACATCGCTACCAGGAGTGCGATCGCGTTTACCATATTCGCCTACATAATAAAAATTATCGCCTTCAATTCGATAGTTGACAGGCAAAGGTCTGCTACAGGGTTGGCAAAAAACCATATTCGGATCTGGTTCTCCTGGTTGTAGATGGGGCAAGTTCACATTCCAAAAGCTTCCCGGTTCTAAGGGACGCTGGAGTAAGTCAGCTAAAACTTCAACTGTGAATTTGGCGGACATATCCCAATCAAAATTCTGCTTGGCTTTGCGATATTGAGAAATGGCAATTCCAGGAATACCGTGCATTGCGGCTTCGCGCACAGCAGCCACTGTGCCAGAAATGTAGGAATCTACTCCCAAGTTGCCCCCAGCGTTGATACCTGAAAGCACAAATTTGACATCTGCGTTAATTTGTGTTAATGCAATTCTCACACAATCGGCGGGAGTGCCTGCGATCGCATACTCAGTCTCAGAACGTCGCTGGAGGTTGATGGCACGAGTGGTGGTAACTTGATGTCCACAGCCAGACTGATGATCAGCAGGAGCAGCGATAATAGTATTTTTGCTGTTTACAGCTTTGAGCAACGCTCGGATACCAGGGGCATCAATGCCGTCGTCGTTAGTTAAAATTATGGTCATGTACATATTATATTGATATAAATTTAGCGAAAATATCCGAAAAATGCAGATATAAACGCATCTATGGGTACAGCAGCAAAAGCTACTTGCAGATATGAAAAAATATGCTTACTGCCAAAAATCTTGATTATACGATATCATTTCTAGATGGTTTGCAAATTCCGCCCTGAGTTTTTGGTTTAATCCCCAAAATGGGCGGAATTTCTTGTCAATTTAATTCTTGCAACCACCCTCAGAACAAGTTTGTGCAATCAAAAAACCCCGTAAAATACATATCTGCTGGCAGTAGCAGAAATTTAATACTGGAGAAAAGCGGGAACTAGGTGATTTTTGCAGTGGTTCTGTAGTATTTTTGGTGCAAGTCTGTCTTAGGGATCACACGATGAAACAGCTCCTCAAACAAGTATTTAACAGTCAAAAACACCTCATCCGGCTAATTCTCCCTTTGGTGACGGTTATTTTAGTAGCCTCGCTGTTTGCCGCACCTGCTTTTGCCACAGGTGTGAATCAAATACCCAACCTCACAACAGGGAATAACACCTGGGTTTTAGATCAAGGTGAAGTTATCAGCCGTCTGAATGAAGGTAAGATTAACAGCGCTTTCGAGGATTTGGCAAAGCAAACAGGTAAGGAAGTTAGAATTGTTACTGTTCGCCGCCTAGACTACGGGGAAACACCGGAAAGCTTCAGTAAAGAACTGTTTGAAAAATGGTTTCCTACAAAAGAAGCCCAAGCTAATGAAACCTTATTGGTTATTGATACGGTTACTAATGGTACTGCCATTATTACTGGGGATCAAGTCAAGCCAATGCTTACTGACTCTATTGCTGAGAGTGTAGCTACTGAAACAGTAAGCGTGCCGTTACGCAATGGTAACAAATACAATCAGGCATTTCTAGATGCAAGCGATCGCCTTGTGGCTGTCCTCTCTGGCAAAGCTGATCCAGGGCCACCCAAAATAACTGAGAATGTACAGGTAGAAGGAACTTTCAAGAAAGCAGGCGAAACTGACCAAGGTAACGCTACTGCTTGGGTAGTCGGATTGTTAATTGCCGCCACCGTTATCCCAATGGCGACTTACTATATCTATCAGATAAATCAGCCATCATCTAATGGGTAATAGCAGAGTTAGGAGTTAGGAGTTAGGAGTTATGAATTTTTAACTCTTAACTCCTCACTTTTAACTTTAATCTTGAACATACTCTTGCCCTGTAACTAAAGCTACCTCAGCCCTGACAAATTCTCGACCCAAATAAGCTGCATGATCTAATTGAGTTACAGGAGGGGGCTGAGTTTCTTCAAAAATGTTCACGCAAAGTTGTTTCGCCGTCCTCGCGCTAAAAAGCGTCGTATGAGTTCGTTCTATCTTTCCTCGCGCCGGAATTACCTTCCCCGTTTCGGGATCAACAGCTAAACCGCGATCGTCAATCACATTTGTAAAATGCTTGGCATAAATTAACCCGGCATCTCGATCCAAGTAAATAATGAAATATCCACCCGGATCAAGGTTAATATGACGCTGGGAAAGTTTATCATCAATTGCAGCTAAATTTTCAACCATCAAATCCATAAGCATTCTAAAAAGAAATTTCTTTCTTGAGGGTTTTTTGAGTCTATATCAAGTGTAATTCGTCGTTCACCCTCTGCCTTAGCAAACTTTTAAGAATCTCGGTTACTAAATGGCAACTCTGCATTAATCGCCTCAATCTGCTGCTGTTCGAGTTGATTCACTTCTTTTATATAGGGACGTAAAATTTGCCCTAAACGATTATTGTAAAAGCGGTGCAGACTGTGATTGGGCATAGCGGGGAAACCACGGCGTTTTTTGTGGCGTCCACCCGCGCCAGGATCAAAAAGTTGGATATTGTTAGCGATCGCCCACTCAATCGGCGCATAATAGCAAGCATCAAAATGTAAGCAATCTATTTCTTGAAAACTTCCCCAATAGCGTCCATAGAGTTTGTCATCTTTAAATAAACAAAAAGACATCCCTAAAGGATGAGAGTTATCTTGCTCGCTATACGCAGCGATAAACAAGACTCGATGGCGATAATCGGCGTGTAGCTGCTCAAAAAACCTCCGTGTGAGATACTTGCTACCCCACCAGCCAAACTTATCACAGGTGTCAGCATAGAACTGGTACATCAAGGGAAACAAAGACTGAGGAATTTGATCACCACTCAGAGGTTGTAATCGTAAACCGGCTTTTTCCACAGCTTTGCGTTCCCGCTTGATGTTGCGGCGTTGATTGGCGTTGAAAACCTTCAAGTAGTCATCAAAAGTTTTAAACCCAGCGTTTTCCCACACGTAGCTGTGGTGTAGCCAAGTTGTAAAACCATGCCGTTCCAGCATCGGACGCCATTGGGGATCGACATAGAGAAAATGACACCCAGAAATTCGATTTTTGGCACAAAAAGTGTCAATTTCATGCACCATGAGTGCGGTAATTTCGTCCTCATCTTCTCCTGGGGCAATTAAGAACCGATAGCCTTCTGCTGGGGTAAATGGTGTCATTCCCAGTAATTTTGGGTAATATTGAACTCCGATGCGATCGGCTAACTCTGCCCATTGGTGATCGAAAACAAATTCACCAGAACTATGTCCTTTAAGATAAAGTGGCGCAGCAGCAATCAGCGTTCTATCTCGCCACAATGTTAAGTGATTAGGCAACCAACCAGTTTTAGCCGTAGCACTATGGGAGGTTTCAATATTGTTTAGCCACTCCCATTCTAAAAACGGTGTTTTGAGTGGCATTGCCAAAGCATTCCAGGCATTTTGGGGTACTTCAGCAATTTTGTTCGTCCAAACGACAGAATAGCGAGGCTTAAGTTGTTCCACCATTGTCTGGGTTTTTTTAGGGGAGTAGGGAGTGGGGGAAAGGGGCAGGGGGGGTAGGGGAAGAAGACTATCGATTGATTCTTAAGCAATGCCCAATGTCCAATTCCAATAACTTTACTTAGCGTAATCTAATCTGCTGATCGTTGCAGGCGATAGTGCAAAAACACTTCTTGCTCAACTGTATGAACTTCTAGAAGTTGCAGCTTGGGAGCTAAATCGGGTAAAAATCCTTTCCCATCTACAGGAGTGGGTGCGGTATTACCACCTAAAATCAACGGACAGACAGTCAGCCATAATTCATCAATTAAATCTAATCCCAGCAAGGAAGCGACTAATTCACCTCCACCCAAGATCGCCAAGCGTGTTATATGTAAAGTGGCTAGATACTTTAAAGCTGCGGAAATATCTATTTCTCGCGTCGGTGTTTCAAAAACCAGAATTTGCTCAAATTGTGGGGGACATTCCTGCGCTCTACTTCCCACAGTTGAGGCAAGCGTCTGTAAGCGTCCTTTCCATGAAACTGCTCCTGTTGTTGTTGTGAGTAGCCAGCGTCTAACTGGTTGCTTAAAAAATTTAATTTCCGGATTGAGGTTTGCAGAGTGTGTAGTCACTATATAAACTGGCTGCGGAGGCTTCCCTTCTTGCGCTCGAAGTTGCACTAGAGTTGGATCTGATATAGTAAGTGTTGTTCCGTAAGCCCGGAGAGTGCCAGCACCGAATAAAACCGCATCACAGGCAGCGATTTGTTTTTCTAAGTGTGCTTTATCAATCCTTGAGCCAAAGCGAGCAGGCGATCGCCTAAAATCTCCTATTTTACCATCTGCACTCATTGCTAAAACAACTGTAGTGTGAGGACGATGTTGCAACATTAAATTGATTTGATAATTTGAATATTTTCTTTGCTAGTGTGTAGATTTCCAAAAAAAATCCATGCCTGCAACCTACTCTTTTACAACTTCACTATTGTATTTATATGCAACACAAACCACTTCTCAATCTAGCATATCTTAATTTTGGTATAACACGTTTCTTTTTGAATCATAGCAATTTGTTAATTTTAAACATTGGAAATAAAATTCTGATTATTTAATAAAATGTCTCATCTAGCTCATCTAATTACATATCTTTGCTGTTGTGGTTTGCAGATGCAAAGTGAGACACTCGATGACTAATCACCGCCAATCATCTTTTCGTCGCATTTTAGTAACGAGAATACTGCTTCTGTTCGTTCCAGTTTTACTTATAGGCGAGATTGTTGCCTTGAATAAGGCACGCTCTAGTATATTGGGAACTGCACGTCAAAATTTAACAGAAAGTGCTATCAGTAAAGGGGAGAGAATTGGAGATGCGATCGCTATCTTAAGAGCTACTTTGCTTAGTGTAAGTAAAACAACGGTGATTCCGTCAGGTTCGCCTATACAAGAGCAAGAAATTCTCACGCAGTTAAAGCAACAACTTCCAGCCAGTATTGAATGCATCCAATTAACGAATCTGTTAAGCCAGAAAATAGTTGCTAGTAGCTGTGGAGATCAACCAATAAAAGAGTTAACATTACCTTTACCTAGCGACGGAATTGATGTCAAAGCAATCTTTCCGCCAAAGGCAGGAATAACTGGAAAAAGAAACACACAAAATCAATTGCAAGTAGTGTTATCTGCACCAGTCTCCGATAGCCGAAAAAATTTGGTTTACAGCTTAAGTATTCAGTCTGCATTGTACCAACAAACTAGAAATCCGCCCGGATCGCTTACAGGCGCTATGGTAGTGATTGCTGAAGATGGCACAATTTTGGCACACCCATTCACAGACTGGGTGGGAACTAATATTAATCAGCACCCAAATGCTTCTCAACTCAAGAGCATAATTAAAAATGCAATTGCGGGGCAAAACAATTCGATAAATTTCTCTTTTACACAGGGTAACGAATTAATAGCTGGTTATACGGCTATTGCAAATCCACTTACCCAACAGCAGCAGCAAAAATGGATAATCTTAGCTGTTACTAGTGTCGATAATGCGCTTTTTGGTTTAGAGGAAATTAAACTAATTCTCATCGTTCTGACAGTTGGTTTGATTGGTGCAAGTTTGTTAGCATCCCTATATCTAGCTCCTTACTTGGCACGTCCTGTAGAAGAATTGCGAGACTACGCTTTAAATATTCATTCTCACCACGCCGCACAACCAGTTCCGCACAATTTTCAAATCCGGGAATTTAATCAACTGGCCCAAGCATTAGACCAAATGGTAGAACGGCTCAAAGCTGGCTCAGAAGAACTAGAAATAGCTTGGAAAGAAGCAAAAAGCGCTAACCAGATTAAAAGCCAGTTTTTGGCTACGACTTCCCATGAATTGAGAAACCCATTACATACTATTATTAACTGCATTCGCCTGGTTGAAGATGGTTTATGTGATAGCCGCGAAGAAGAAATGGAGTTTCTCAAACGTGCTGATGAAACAACGCTTCATTTGCTAAATATTATTAATGATTTACTCGACATTTCTAAAATCGAAGCAGGTAAGCTTTCTGTAGTCACCACACCTCTTGACCTCCGGGAAATATTGTTAGAGGTGATTAATTTACAATCAGTTAATGTTCAACAAAAGGGCTTGCAATTGAAATGCGAGTTAGATCCTCAAGCAATACCAATTAAGGCAGACGCAGCAAAACTGAAGCAAGTACTGATTAATGTTATCGGCAACGCCACTAAGTTCACCGACACAGGAAGCATCACCATTGCTACAGAAATTCAACATAGTAATGGTAAATCTCAGGTGGTAGTTGCTGTCAAAGATACAGGTATAGGAATTGATCCTACTCAACAGCACAAACTATTTCGCCCCTTTGTGATGGTGAATGGCACAACCAGCCGCCAGTTTGAAGGGACTGGACTGGGACTAGCAATTTCACGAAACTTAATCGAACTTATGGGAGGCAGCATTACTCTTGAAAGTACGGGACTTCATCAAGGTACGACACTGAAGATTACCTTACCTTTGATTGATAGCTCGCTGTTACCTGTTACTAAGAAAGAAGAAAATGTAGGGGATCTTGGATTTTCCTCTGTGAATGATGCGGCAAAAGCAAGCCACTACCCTAGCCTACAGGAGTCTGGGAGAAATCCCTCTTTGGGGAGCAATAAATCTGTAAAAGCAAGTGGAAACAAACAGAAGTCCTCAAAGTTCCAGGTATTAGTTAGAAACGAGACTTACGAGATTAGTCTTTCGCCCCAGCAAACTCTCTTAGTAAGTCTTCCAAAAGGGGGGGTTTGTGCGGACATTCTTTTAAAGAGGTAATTTTGTCAACTACTTCAGCGATCGCTTCATCATATTTTTGCGCCACGAGAGAGAATTTATCACGCTCGAGCTGCTTGAATGCAGCGTGAACAATGGTCGAGTCATCTGTCATTTGTTACTTTTTGCTCCTTGACTATCATTCAGAAAAACAGGTTGGCCGCCTTGCTCAAGAGATACTGTTAAAGCAGCAAGAATTTCTACTAACTGTGTGCCTACCCAGCCAGACGAAACCTCAGAGGGAGTATTGTTGAGAACAGAGACAACAAAGCAGGAGCAAACTTGCCCCAATGGTTCCCCTGGCTCTAATTCCAGCACCACCTGCTTTTGATTTACTGGAATAAATTGATTCCCCTGCTGTTCAAACTCACCATGTAGTAGGGTGAGAGGTGATGATTGCGACATTTCATCAAAAATCAAACTACCAAGGCTACCCACAATCCCCAGCCGTCGCTGCTTATCGGGATTTAGCCAGCACAAGTGAATATAAGCTTGAAAGTTATCTGGGTATGTCAGTGTTAGCCATACTAGGTCAGCCAAACCTTGAGATGGGGAGTGGGTCATTTGCCTACTCCCTACTCCCCACTCCCTACTCCCCTCCCCCTGTAGCCACACCGTACCCGTTGCTTGTACTTTCACAGGGGTCTGACCTAGCCAAGCGTTAAAGATAGCAATATCGTGAATAGCTAAGTCCCACAGTGCATCAACATCTTGCCGAACAGGCCCCAAATGGGTGCGCGTCGCGTAGCCATAGCATAAATCGCCTAATTTACCCGCTTGTACTACAGTTTTTCCTTGCTTAACTGCTGGGTGAAATAAATAAGTGTGATCAACCATAAGTATTAAATGATGCTGCTCTGCTAAGTAGCAAAGTTCTCGACATTCTCTTGGGTCGAGAGTTAGGGGCTTTTCAGCTAAAACATGATATCCCTGTTGGAGAGCATCTTTAATTAAAGCATAGTGGGTGGTAGCTGGAGTTGCGATCGCCACCCCTGTCAACCCTGGAACTTTCTTTAAATCCTCCCACTGGGTTGTTAAGACTACATTCTCATCTAAATTAAACTGCTGTTTTATCGCCGCTAATCGTTCTGGATGGGGGTCTACTACAGCAACTACATCTACTTGGGGATGTGCTAAGAAATTCCGCAGCAAATGCACTCCCCAACGCCCAACTCCGATGACAGCAATTTTAATTTGGTTTGTCATTAGTCATTAGTCATTAGTCATTAGTCGTTAGTCATTAGTCATTAGTATGCAAGGGACTAGGGACAAATGACCACTGACAACCAAATGAGTTATCAGTTTATCAGCACTATTTTCGATTTAGGGTATTTCCGGTTGAGGAATTGCTAAAAAGGCTACTTTAGCTGCGGCTTGTTCAGCAGTTTTGATCGAGCGCCCTTTACCAACTCCTAGCTTGTTCCCGTGCAACCACACTTCAGCCACGAAACGTTCTTGATTCCGGTGCGGTTGAGTGACTTCTACAACCCGATACTCTGGTAAAACTTTGAATTGCGCCTGAGTCCATTCTTGGAGAGCAGCTTTGTAATTAAGTCTGGCAGGATCAAGGCGAATTTCTGTTGTTAGTTCTTGGAAGTGGGGGTCTAGCCAAGAGCGGATCAGTTCCAGATTTTGAGTACTTAAGTAAAGCGCACCCAGAACTGCTTCAAAGGCATCTGCCAGTCGTGACTCTTGACCAACTTTATCGGCGGTAGCACTACCAGCGACTAGTAAGTATAACTCTAAACCATAAACTCTGGCCAATTGGGCGAGGATGCGATCGCTCACCAACACCGAACGAATTGCCGCAAAATCCCCTACTGGACAATCAGGATAATTTTCCCATAACACAACAGCCGATACCAACCGCACCACTGCATCACCAACAAACTCTAGCTGTTCATAATTTGCCGAATCAGAGACAGTGGGATGAGTTAGCGCTAAATCTAGCAATTCCCACTTTATAGGTGCTTCTAGCGACAAACCTAATTTTTGGACTAAACTTTCGAGTTGCCGTTGACGGCGTGGATAGGCAAGGGGCATTGGGGGCAGGGGAGGCAGGGGGCAGGGGGGCAGGGGGCAGGGGGCAGGCGATACTAGGTTTTTTCTTGTATTAGTTTATTAATTAGTTCTTGTTGTTGTTTTAATTGTTCGCGCAGTAATTCTATTTCAGATTTATCACTACTATCGTATTGTGGTTTTATCTGTTTATCTGCTTCCCAGTAATGTTTCTCGTTGACTTCGGGGTGATGACCAATCCAAGACGATACTACTTTAGCATCAATATGATAGATATTTTGTTGAATGCAACTGAAGGTATGTCGGGTGTGATGGATAGATAAATATTTAGATAATCTTTTTTCTTGCACAAGCCTCTTAACTATTCCGTGTTTTTTATTGTGTGAATCATCTGCCCAAGCCTCCCATACTTTATTTCTACGAAAAGGTTTAACTTTATCGTTAAGAAAAACTAAATCAAGCTTGTGCTCTATCGGAACTATTGTTTTCATCAATCTCCACAAAGACTCATCTTTTGGCATTGGAAACACCCGATATTGTTTTCTTTGTGGTAATTTTTTAGTACCTTTTAGTGGGGCAAAACATTGAGCATGGTCGATCCATTGCCGACAAATAATAATACATTCTCTTTCCCATTTAATATCGCTCCATTTAACTGCTATAGCTTCAGAAATTCTTGTTCCAGTAAGAAACATAAACTTGATTAAATTGGCTGTTGTACCAGGAAGTTGATTATAAAACTCAGTTATAATCAAATTCATTTCATCTAATGAATAAGCTAATTCGATGTTATTCACATCTTCATCAGATACTGTGTGGTCATTACTGAGAGTGTTAGAACGACGTTCCGCATTAAAATCACTACACATACCTTCAAATAAATTAGAATCACGTAATCCTCTTTTGATAGCTTCGTTATTTGATTTTTCTAAATTACGCAATACTTCCAATGCTACGGCGAATGTTTTATTTTCTATTAAAAATTTACGTATCGCAAGTGGATTTTCGCCTACTTTATTTATTGTTTCTAGTAAAGTATTGCGCCAATGTTTCTTCAATTTATTTAATGTATTTAGTGAACGTTTATTTTCTAAATTTTCAACATATAAATCCCATATCTCCAACAATGTTTTATTTTGAACAGGAGCAGTTGTAATAAACGTAACCTTCTGCTTTGTATTTTTAATTCCGTATCTTTCTAAAGAATTATCAAATTCTCCTGACAAATAGTCATTATGCATTAACCAACACTTTGATTCTAGTGCTGCGTAATTCCCAGATGAATCAATTAAACCAGCACTAACTCGATGTGTAGTACCTTCTGGTTTGTTAAATAATGTTGCAAGCTTGGTTGAAAAAGCCAACCTTAGATTACCAGCTTTAAGTTTTTCGATGCGTACAGTTGACTCATAACCTTGTCTTGCTGATGAAACCATATCTCCACTTCGTACAAAAAACGTACAAAAAAGAAAAGAATGCGTGTCTGAAACGACGCATTCTCATTGTATCAGAGAGCAGGGCATAAGCCGGGTTCTGTTCTCTTGCGAGGGCAGTTATCTATCTGGGACGCTTGTTACCAAACGCCTCTAGCGGCTCTCATTGAGCGGAACTGGTAAAAGACCAACCGTAGTTCCTATCGCCTTGCTCCCAACCGGGGTTTACCGAGCCAGTACCTCTCGATACTGCTGGTGCGCTCTTACCGCACCTTTGCACCCTTACCAAATTTAGTTAAGAGTTATGAGTGATGAGTTAAAAGTTAATAATTCCTAACTCCTAACTTCTAACTCCTAACTGTTTTGGCGGTATCTTTCTGTGGCACTATCCTCACGATCGCTCGCACTGGACGTTATCCAGCAAGTTTGGTCTTTCGGGAGTCCGGACTTTCCTCAAACCAGTAACTATGACTGATCTGCAACCGCCTGCGCCTACTCTCTCCTTAGATCCAGTGTAATCTTTGGTTGACGTAGTATGTTGACATGGCATTACTTTTTTTTATTCCAAGGTAAAGCGTAAGTCCAAGGTAGTTTCCTGACTGTGAAAGGACAATTGATAATGCTAATGGGAGGAAAATCACGACCTGGAGCTAGACCTAAACGCACCTCAGATATCCGTAGCACCAGTTGCAGGGAAAAGTCCAACTCCTTTCTTCTGTTCATAAAATCGTTGTACAATTTTTTTTGCAGCCCGTTGATATTAATTAGTGGTTTTTTTGCTGAATAGGTTCCAGCTACTTGATCGCGTTGTAAAACATCTTCTGCGGTCACCGTTTCCGAAAGTGTTTTCTTGGGGGCAATCAGGCTAGGACTTTGGGGCACAGCTAAGTCGCGAGTTAAGTCTGGTGATTTCCGAATCACGCGGCGCGATTGTTTGCTATGTTCAACTACTAAAGAACTGTTGTCCCAGTCAACGTATACAGCAATATTTTCAGATTTATTTTCAATGCTAATCGATAAATCTTTCAAATCATCAATTGGGTATGAGGATTTGAGTTTAAAGGAAATCCCAATTTTATCGTCGAGATTGTTTTCTTTGAGTTGCTCATCAACGATTCCTTTTTTAAACTCAAATTTAACTTGGTCATCGATGGATTCAACCATGCGGTTAAAAACGTATGAAACACCGATAATATAAATCGTTAAAACTACTAAATTCTGGTCGCTACTCCTCATAACTTAGAATATTTACTCCCAATGCTAATGAATGTATATCTGACTCATTGTCCATCCACAATTTTTAATTACGATTAATTGTTACAGAATTTTGCAGCCAGCCTCGTCGCCAAAAAAATAATAGCAATCCAACTGCGATCGCTAACATCACTGCCAAGCAAAGTGGATAGCCCCAATACCAATTCAACTCAGGCATATTATATGGCGATTTTTCAGTATTGAAATTCATACCATATATTCCGGCAACAAAAGTCAGTGGAATAAAAATTGTTGAAACTATTGTTAGTACCTTCATGATTTCATTCATTTTATTACTCACCGCCGAAAGATACACATCCATTAATCCAGATGCTAGTTCTCGGTAAGTTTCCACCATGTCCATCACTTGCACCGTATGGTCATAACAATCTCGCAGGTAAATTCTTACTTCTTCACTAATTAAATCGGGATCATCACGAATTAAAGAATTAATTGCATCTCGCTGGGGCCAGATAGCACGACGTAGTTGCAGTAATTCTCGCCTAATTTGATAAATATTTTGTAATGTTTGAGGAGTAGGTTTAATTATTACTTCCTCTTCTAACTCTTCGATTCGCTCCCCATAAAGCTCCAGTACTGGGAAAAAGCCATCAATAATTGCATCTAACACGGCATAAGCTAAATAATCGGCTCCCTGTTTGCGAATGATCCCTTTGTTTTTTTCAATTCGCGATCGCACCGCTTCAAAGCAATCATGTTCTGGTTCTTCTTGTACTGTCAGCAAATAACTTTTACCTAATATTAAACTCACTTGCTCACTGTGAAAACCACATGTTCTCTTTTTTGGTACTACCATGCGGGCAATGAATAGCAATTGGTCTTCATAATCCTCTGTTTTAGGGCGTTCTGGTACATTTACTACATCTTCTAAAACTAGAGGATGTAACTCAAAAACGTTACCTAATCGTTGTAATATATCTTGACTGCCTAAACCTTGCACATCTACCCAAGAAATAGATTCGCTATCAAGATATGGAATACATTCTTCTGGAGTTGCTATTTGCTCACGGATGAAATTGGTTTCGTTATAGTCAATCAGGAAAATTATTGGTGGTGGAGCGTCTGCATCAATAAAAATGGTTCCAGGTATAGTACCTGGTTGGTGATAGAACTCATCTTCATATAACTTAGCGACGATTTTGGGAAGGCGACTCAGTTTTCGTGCCATACAATATTACCTAATAGTTATTAGTCATTTGTCATTAGTCATTAGTAAAAATAATTGACTAGTGGCTAATAATCGGTTAAATGTAATTTTACAAAAACTAATACAAATACGGCAATTTCTAGATTAAGTAATTATTTAGGTTACTAACTTGGTCATCAGCATTTTGTTGGTAGTGAGTTGTATTTAGAACTAACCACTGAAAAAAAAGTTTCATAATTACAGCTATTTTTAGTTATAAGGGCACAGCAATGCTGTGCCCCTACGATAGGTGTGGTTTTAATAGATGAAAACTGCTGTAAGTTTATTTCGTTCAGTGAGTTACCAGCAATACAGATAACATATTGCTTCTGAATCAGCAATGGTAAGTATAAAAAAACAGTTTGCCTTGGTAAGACAAACTGCTGAAAAAATATTTATCTGGGTCAAAAGAGGCAAGGGGGCAGGGGGAAAAACTGAGACAGAGCTTGTACTTTGCCCCAGTTAAAGCGGGCAAAGAAGGACGGGGCTTCACCCGTGTTTCGCTCCGCTCCACGTAGTTCTTGGAAGGGCTTGCTCCCCCAGCTAAGAGCTCCCTTCCCCCCTGTCTCTTCGGTGAGCAGAAGTTAGAACATGCCCATGCCGCCCATGCCGCCCATGCCGCCCATGCCGCCCATGCCGCCCATGCCGCCCATGCCGCCCATGCCGCCCATGCCGCCCATATCAGGGGCAGCAGCAGCAGATTTCTTCTCCGGCTTTTCAACAACGATCGCTTCGGTGGTTAAGACCAAACCAGCAATGGAACCAGCGTTTTGCAAAGCTGAACGCACGACTTTGGCAGGGTCGATAATACCAGCAGCAATCAAGTCTTCAAATTCACCAGTAGCGGCGTTGTAGCCAATGTTGAAGTCGCTATCCCGGACTTTCGAGACGATCACAGAACCTTCAGCACCAGCATTGTCTGCTATTTGGCGCAAGGGGGCTTCTAGCGCTCGTCCGACAATATCAGCCCCAATTCTTTCTTCCTCATTTTGTAGGGTCTTTTTAATCTCTTCTACCTTCTTAGCTAAATGAATTAGAGTTGTCCCACCACCAGGAACAATACCTTCTTCCACAGCAGCTTTAGTAGCGTTCAGCGCGTCTTCAATCCGCAGTTTACGGTCTTTGAGTTCGGTTTCGGTTGCCGCACCCACTTTAATCACTGCCACACCGCCAGCAAGCTTGGCGATGCGTTCTTGCAGTTTTTCTTGATCGTATTCAGAATCGGTTTCTTCCAACTGTCTGCGAATTTGAGCAATCCGCTTTTGTACTTCTGGCTTGGTGACACTGCCAGCTACAATGGTGGTGCTTTCTTTGTCAATAGTGATTTTGCGGGCAGTTCCCAGCGCTTCTATAGAAGCGGTATCTAGACTTAAGCCGATTTCTTCGGAAATCAACTGTCCATCGGTGAGAATAGCAATATCTTCTAACAAAGCTTTCCGGCGATCGCCAAACCCAGGCGCTTTGATTGCAGCCACGGCTAGTACACCCCGTGCTTTGTTCACTACCAAAGTTGCCAAAGCATCACCTTCGACATCTTCAGCAATAATCAGCAAGGGCTGACCAGAACGGGCGACTTTTTCCAAAATCGGCACTAAATCTTGAATGCTACTGATTTTTTTGTCAGTAACCAAAATCCGAGCGTTTTCAAATTCCACGATTTGCCGCTCGTTGTTGGTGACAAAGTAGGGTGAAATGTAACCCCTGTCAATCTGCATCCCCTCAACTACTTCTAGTTCAGTTGTGAGAGATTTAGATTCTTCAACGGTAATTACACCATCTTTGGTGACTTTTTCCATTGCTTGGGCTAACATTTGGCCAACTTCTTCATCGTTACCAGCAGAGACAGTAGCAACTTGAGCGATCGCACTTCCTTCTACTGGCTTGGCTATCTTGGCGATTTCTAGTACCAATGCCTCAATAGTTTTGTCGATTCCCCGTCTCAAGCTAACTGGGTTACTACCCGCCGCGACGTTCTTCAAACCTTCCCGAATTAAGGCTTGTGCTAAAACTGTGGCGGTGGTTGTACCATCCCCAGCGACATCTTTAGTTTTTGAGGCCACTTCTTGGATGAGTCTTGCACCAGTATTTTCCAAAGGATCTTCTAATTCAATTTCCTTGGCAACAGTGATACCATCGTTGACAATTTGAGGTGCGCCAAATTTTTTCTCTAAAAGGACATTGCGACCTTTGGGCCCCAAGGTGATTTTTACGGCATCGGCAAGGGCGTTAACACCCCTTTCTAGAGCTCGCCGCGATTCCTCGTCAAATGCAATAATTTTCGCCATGTTTTATTTCTCTAGCGCTTCCATTAGACAATTTAGCACTCACAGCGCCAGAGTGCTAATCTTCCAAGCGGCTCAAGTTACAAATGGAAATAAAAAAAATTGATTAATATACAGGTGATGCTCATATTACATACAGGCAGTAATGCTTGAATTGGGAGATGAATCTAGACAACTCCCTTAAGTCCCTCGGTATTGCCGACCCTAGCGGCACCGGCTGGTTGGCGGTAGTATTTACGTTTCTCTTGGCTTGCCTTGTAACGTGGCGTTTAATTCCGACAGTACGCAAATTCGCCTTGCGGGTAGGTTGGGCTGACCAACCCAACGCACGGCGGCTCAACCGAGAACCTTTACCCAATGCAGGGGGGCTGGCTATCTACGCGGGTGTAATTGCCGCACTTGTATTAGCTAGCCTTTTACGACCTATCGAACTCCAAAACGTATTGGCTCAGGTGCTCACTATTCTGTTGGGGGGTTCGATATTAGTCCTTGTGGGCTTTATCGACGATCAGTTCGGCTTACCGCCATCTGTTCGTTTGTGGGCGCAAATTCTTACGGCACTGTTACTAGTAGCTAATGGCATCAGTATTCATGTCATGTTTGGTACTCCCATAGACTCTCTCCTGTCTATGTCGTTAACAGTACTTTGGGTAGTAGGAATTACCAACGCCATCAACTTGATGGATGGTATGGATGGTTTAGCGGGAGGAATCAGCTTTATTACCGCCATGAGTTTGTTGGGCGTTGCAGCCCAGTTTAACAATCGTGCAGCAGCAATTTTGGTATTAGCAGCCTTGGCAGGTGCTGCACTGGGCTTTTTACGTCACAACTTTCACCCCTCGCGGATCATTATGGGTGATGCCGGAGCATACTTTTTCGGCTATGTATTAGCAGCAACCAGTATTTTAGGTAGGCTGCAACAAAACACAGTTTATGCGCTAATTCCCACGGTTTTATTTCTGTTATTGCCAGTAGTAGACACCACTCAAGTATTTGTGCGACGGCTATTAGCAGGAAATAACCCTCTGAGTACTCCAGGCAAAGACCACCTGCACCACCGCTTACTTGCTTGGGGACTCTCACAACGCCATGCTGCGTTCACACTTTGGTCAATTACCTTAGTTTTCAACTTGCTGGCTATGAGAATACAAGGCATGAGTTTGGCTGTGATGCTGACTACCGCCAGTAGCATTATCATTCTTTTGGGCTTTACTATCTGGCAAAGGATACGTCAACAGCCCTAATTCCTTGTAGGGTAGGCATTGCAATGCTAGCCCTACTATGGTTTATTCAGTCCAGCAAAAATTCAAGCTTGAGTTACATTCTATATTCCGCTCTTTAGAGAGCAGCAATTTTAAATTTGGCTTGCTAATTTTACGGGAGCAATTTGTATGATAGCCCAGCTACTATTTATCAGTTATCTATAGGAATCGTATTTGATTTTTGAAATTATCTACGTGGGTGGGGAGTAGGGAATAGGGAATAGGGAATTAGGCTTTTCGATCTGTACCGAGCTTTTTTAGAAATAAAACATTAGTCCTATATATCTATTTATTAGTTTTGTTTGAAAGGATTTTTTAAACTTATCTAACAGGCTATACTTGCTGAAAAGCAACATACGCTAAACAATTAGAAAATGGCAATAAATGATAATATTGGCGCAATCTAGGTATCGGCGCTCATATTTTCTTGCAATTTTTACAAATCCAAATCCTTGAAAATATAAATGAATTCTTTTTAAGAACGCTGTTGTGTCTATTTGCTATATAACAGATGTACATCATTTGGTTGCTTGTTATAGTTAAATATTTTCACATTTAATATTAAGTACTTGTGTTACTTTTGCTCTCCTCAAGTTTGTGAATTATGAGCTATATAGTTATTCAACTTAAGTATTAAATAAGATCATTACCAATAGTCTAGGAAAAGCAAAGACGTGAACCGTTTCCAAAAGCTATCCTCAATTGTGTTCTTGCTATTAGCCTTCATTTATCCACCTGCTTTGGCTGAAGCCAAGGATAATACTCTAACCAATGTTCTTAATGAACAAAGTCTTGACGCACAGACAAAATTAGTTGGAGGACAAAGTGAAGAGCTTTTGTTAGCTCATCGACGGACTCGAAGACGTTATCATAGACGGCAACGGACTGGAAGATATTATTATCAACGCCAGAGGAATCGACGACATTATAGACGACGCTATCGCTCTGTACGTTATCACGGACAACCATATCGTCATGGAGAATGGGAACTTGTGCGCGATCGTCATGGACGATTAATGTATGATTGGCAGCGTTAATAGTATTTACATCCAATTTTCCCAGAGAATCTTTATGCGTAAATCCTAATGTAAGCAGACTTATTTGAGTTATCTGATATTCCTGCTCAAAGTAGCGATTGGCAAGCGCCCCCACAAGTGCTTCTTTGCCTGAAAAAATTAATGCAACGACCCTACTAGATAGCTGCACGGGTGGCGTCTAGGTTGATTAATAAGTTCGTAGTTGGCGCTTTAGCGCTAAAGTACCAACTATGAACAATCGCTACCCCTCAACTATTTAGGCCATCACCATACCGCCATCAACATTAAAAACTTGTCCGGTGATGTAGTTGGCGGCGGGATCGGCGGCGAGGAAGCGCACCATCCCAGCGATTTCTTCGGGTTGACCGAAGCGGCCGAGGGGGATGTATTTGAGAATATCTTCGGGGTTGTTGAGGTCGCTGGTCATATCGGTGGTGATGAATCCAGGGGCGACGGCGTTAACAGTGATCCCACGAGTAGCTAGTTCTTTGGCAACGCTTTTGGTGAAGCCGATTACACCCGCTTTGGCAGCGCTGTAGTTTGATTGTCCTGGGTTGCCCATTAGCCCAGCTACGGAGGTAATGTTGATAATCCGCCCCGATCGCTGCTTAAGCATAATTTTACTGATGGCGCGTGTACATAAGAAAACACCAGTTAGATTAAGGTCTATCACAGCTTGCCAATCTTCTGTCTTCAAACGCAAAAGCAGATTGTCGCGGGTAATACCTGCATTGTTGACTAAGATATCCACACGGTTGAACTTTTCGATGACGGACTTAACTAGTGCGTCTACTTGATCGCTTTTAGAAACATCAGCTTGGATAGCGATCGCTTGACCTCCCGCACTTGTAATTTCTGCAACAACTGCTTCAGCTGCTGCACTAGAACTGGCATAATTGACAACTGCGATCGCTCCCTGTGTAGCTAATTCAATTGCGATCGCTCGTCCAATTCCTCGTGATGCACCTGTGACAATTGCGACTTTATCTTGTAATAGTGTCATTTAATGTTCCTCAATCTTAGAAATACTGCGCTAATTATCTTATGGTGATTTAGGGAACATCTGAATATTGTCTCGATAATTAAATATCTATAGTTATTTCTCTCTTAATTGATGAATAACTTGAAGCAACATATTGTTAATTTAATTTATAGCTGTGACGCCCAATAACCCATCGTAGCCATCGCCCTATTGCATACGCTAGAAAGTGTTGTAGCTACAAGCATTGTAGGCATCACTTTTGGGAATGCCTGTATAGTTTATAGCTTTTCCTAATCAAATGAGTTAGATCAGAGCAAGTAAGCAGCTTTCTCTTAGGGCGTTAGGGGTGGGGTTCTGTACCTACTCAACTAAGAACCGCTATAGTGATGTACTTGGTCAGGATAGGTTTAAATACATATTTAATCCATATACACAAACAAGAATAATATACGAATTTTATTATAATTATTTAAGATTTTTTACTGGCAAATCATTCTATATTGACTAATTTAATCCTTTCCCAACAAAAACTCATAAACCTATACCGCTTTTATTTTCTAAGAATTACTATTGAAACAAACAATTGAAAATCGGTGTGTATCACATGGCAAATAAAAAGCAATTTAACAGCTTTGAAGAGATGCTGTCTGCTTCTGATGTACCTGTATTAGTAGATTTTTACGCTGACTGGTGTGGCCCATGCCAAATGATGGTACCAATTTTAGAACAAGTCAATGCCCAACTTAAGGATCGCCTGCGAATTGTCAAAATCGACACAGAGAAATACACAGATTTGGCTACTCAGTATAAAATTGCTGCTCTACCAACCTTAGTACTATTTAAGCAGGGTCAGCCTGTGGATCGGATAGAGGGAGTGATGCAAGCACCGCAGTTAGTGCAATATCTACAAACAAAGGTTTAAGCTAACACTTAAAATTTGGATTTTAGCTGCCAGAGGCGCGGAATATCGCGTCTTTTTTAGTGGATTAGCACAGCTTGTAGCCCTACAAATCACTGTGTAAAATCTTAAGTAAATATTAAGCATATCTACTTATACGTCTAGAGGAAGTACTTTAGAAATTGAGATAGCTATATTGTGTAGATATAACAAAATATCTTGACAAGTAAAGCAATATATGAATTACAAGCAGCAAAGACCTGACAAAGCCTATATTTGGGTGAATATTGATTTTGATAAGGTTAAATATAGAATAGATGCGGTGACTTGCCAAATTGAGCGGGTTATAGAAAAGCACCAAATTTCAAATCAAACTGGTCAATCAAGCAAAATAAATAATTAGGTTATCTGTAGGGCGATGTCTACGATTAGCTACACCTGCACAAGTTATTTTTAGTGCAAGCGTAGGCGTATCCCAAGGTAGGCACCGTTTTGCACAACAGATTTTAGGCAAAGCAACTATTTTGTCAAACACTAAATAGTACTATTATTTGATAATTTTCCACCGAATTTATACTTATTTATTAGTCATTATTTTATCCTCGACACTCAAGGCTGGTTAGATGATGGAGAAATTAAAAGATTTCCTCGTCATGACCTTTATATTATTAATAAGCTCTGGGTTCAATATAGTGAAGGCAGATTTGGTTTTAGCGTCCAACAACGTATTTGGCAAGCCAAGAAAGATTGTAAGCGCTTTGCTTATAAAGTTGGATGGCTAGCAAGTCTTGCCAATAGTGAATGGGTTAAATATGAAGAATATACTTTCACCTTAGACGCACCTAAAGGGCACTTTCCATCTATATCTCGGTTAGTGGGTTTAGATTCTAGAAATATTAGTGCGCTTCAGCATCGAGTAAAGATTTTTTTGTCACGATACTAGTGAAACAGGGCAATATTGTTATGACTGTGAACTTTGTTACCCAATCCCAAAATCCCCCAATAAACTGGGGGACTTTGACTCCCTAATCCCAACCTCTTAAAAGGTAAAAGTAGTCCGAAGCACACCTACAGTCGTAGTGTCATTATTGCTGTTACCTTCTGGGTTAAAGAGAATAAACGCACCAGGGGTAATGCTGATATTATCGCTAACTTGAAGGCGGTAATAGGCTTCTAAATGGTAAGGAGTGGCCCGATTCTCGCCTGTGGGGGTAAGTTGAGCAGAACCACCAGTATCAGTACGGAAAAGCGGCTGACCAAAAAGAATCCCGGCGGTGTTCCCAGACTTGAATAAATCTCTGAAGTGAACTCCCGCCATCCAACTTGTAAAGGTGGTGGAAGCATTCACGCTATTTGAAGCAGCATCAACAAATAGTGCTGCACCGTATCCCGATAAAGCTATCTTGGGAGACAATCGCCATGTTACCGTACCTCCAACAGAGTTGAGTGTGACCGGTGTTTCAGGTCCAACCCCTGCTAAAGCATTGATATCACTACTAACTAATCCTGTACCCAAAATATTGATTTCGTGATAACTGTGGGCATAGTTTAAACCAATATCGAAAGCGGGACTTGGCTTGAAGGTTAACTGTGTGGCAATAACACTACTACCACTAAATAAACCTGCTCCCAAAGGTGTAGTAGAAACTCCTGGTAGTCCCGCAACCTCACTTGCAGATTTTTGGGTTAAATTGGCATTTGGATTGCCGTATAAAGCTCTTAAATCCAAATTTGGCGAAATATTAAAAATCAATCCCGCCGCCGATGCTAAACCAGTACCCGAAGTCCCACCAGAAATCCGTAGCACAGGATTCAAGCCAGCAAAACGAGAAATTGACTCTTGTCCTTCACCATAAAAAGGCGTAATTGCTGGGAAAGCATCTGATGTCTCTGCCGCAGTTCCCGCAAACAAGGTTAATTTATTAGCGACGGGAAAGATATACAGCAATTTGTAAAGCTGAACACTGTTTGCGCCAAGACTCGACAAAGTATTGACATTTAACCCCGGAAATTGCGGCTCAAAACTGGTACGGGCGCTACTTGCACTTAAAAGCGGCGCAGCTAATCCTAAACTTTCTTGCAGGCTACCCTGTCCATTAGCCCCACCCAAAAAGTTATAGGCTTGCAATCCAGTAATTAATGAATCTTTACCAGTAAAGCTAGTGGTGAGATTTAACCGTACTCTATTGACTAGGATGATGTTGGAGTCGCTGTTATTAGGAGCGCCACCGCTAGCACCAACACCAGCAATAATTACCTCTCCATTGAGCTTGGTCGTAGTGGAAAACTGATTTGCTTCTAGTTCTGCTGTGCGAGCTTCTACAGCATCTACTCGACCCCGCAATGTTGCTAATTCTGCCGCAAATTGTTCTTGTAGTTTCTGCAATGTGGCTAAATCTTCCTTCTTGACCAAATCACCAGTTGCAGTCGCAATCAGTTCATTTATTCGGTCTAAACAAGCATTTAAGCCAGCAGCGAATTCATAGCGAGTCATCGCCCGATTACCGCGATAGGTTTGATTGGGATAACCTGCGATACAACCGTAGCGTTCGACTAAAGATTGGAGTGCCTGAAAGGCCCAATCAGTCGGCTGTACATCAGACAATTGGGATACAGATGTTACTTGTGCAAGTTTGTATGAGGATGGAGATAAACTTGCTGATTGTGGTATGATTGGCTGCCAAAAGTTAACAGCAGAATCTACTCCTAAATCTTGATTTTTTTGCTGTTGATTGACTGGGGATAAGTTTTTTTGCCTCTCATTAGCTATCAGCAATTGACTAGAGATATTATTTGCTAAATTGCTTTTATGAGAATCATTTTTTTGATAGCTGCCATCATTTTGATTAACAGCTACGTTTTTATCTGCAATTTCTAGACTAGGAAGGGCTTGCACAGGTAATAACCCGGCAATTAAACATAAAAATCCCATCCCACTAGCAGAAGCTAGTAGATATTTTGCCATCATAACTCCCAACACCTATAAAATAGTGCAAAAATTGATTGCGATTTCAAAATGGATTGATAAGTAAATTTAAAGTATATTTAGCAAGAGAACCTTGTTAACTTTAAATTTTGCATTTCAGGATTTTTTCTGAATCTGCTTACCAGGAAATCAGCTTATATCGCAAGTATTAAATTATAGTAAATACTATTTTTGCAAAGAATTAACAATAAAATATATTGATAGTTTCTATAGTTACTATGGTAAATGCTAAATGGTTTGTGAACAGTACTTTCCGTAGGATGCCTGATTCATAAGCCTTACAATTTTTCTCTGTTCAAATATAAAATCAGATTGCTATATTGACAAAATAATAATTACATAAGTCTAATTTTGTGATAACGAATATAGGTATTGGGACGAAATCCTCAGCTCAATACCTACCAAAGAATAATTTACTCAAAAAAAATTAAGAAACCGCGATCGCTGATCTATTTGGGTGCAGGTAAAATCAGTAAGAAAACAATGGAAATAATTTCTCTTGCGGTTGTAGCCTACTGTAGACCTCATAGTAGTCTTGTATAATCACATTTTAGCCCAATAAACAATACCCTACAGTAAGTAATATTTTTAACAAAACATTTGTAACTACCCTTGCAGTTTATTTACCCACCGCCTGCTATTCTTATAGTTACTTCGGTCTGTCATAGCAGATAGATTATCCTCAATAATGTTTTTATTTGTTAGCGCTCATATACCATCGTGGTAATATGGGTGCTTTTACTTTATCGCTCATGGCAAAAATCTGGTTTAATTTTTAGGCGATGTCTGGTGTTTGGTACATTAAGCTGACACTGAAGCTTTAACTTGACCAAAACGGCGATCGCGTCTTTGGTAGCTCAACAAAGCCTGATGAAATGCTTCTCTATTAAAATCTGGCCAAAGAATATCGGTGAAATACATTTCTGTATACGCCATCTGCCACAGGAGAAAATTACTCAATCGCATCTCACCACTAGTACGAATCAGCAAATCTGGTTCTGGAGTATCTGCTGTGTAGAGATGTTGTTCTACAAGACTTTCATTGACTTCCTGGGGGCTAAGTTCGCCCTGTTGCACGAGTTGAGCTACTTGACGGCAAACTCTAGTAATTTCGTTGCGGCTACTGTAGTTGACTGCAATAGTAAAGTGGATTGCTTGATTGTTCAACGTCTCTGTCATTGAACGCTCCATTTCCGTCTGTAGAGACTTGGGTAAAGCCGATAAATCTCCAATAAATGAGATCCGTACTCCTTCTTGATGCATCTGAGCCAACTCGCGGTGTAGTAATCGCTCAAACAAATGCATTAGAAAATCTACTTCTTCAACTGGACGCTGCCAATTTTCTGTTGAGAAAGCATAGGCTGTCAACGCTTTGATTCCCCAATCTTTGCAGCAACGCAATAGTTCTTTGAGCATCTTTGCTCCTTGGCGATGTCCAGCAATGCGCGGTAATCCTCGACTGGTGGCCCATCGGCCGTTACCATCCATGATGACGGCGATATGTTGGGGGATTTTTTGAGGGTTTAAATCGGTGGGTAATTTTGATTTGTCATTTGTCATTTGTCATTTGTCCTTTGTTTTTACTAATCAGTAATTCTAAATAAATCTTGCAAATAGCCTGGTGTGAGGGTGTTGTTCCAATTCCATAAACGATGCATTGTGTAGGCGAAGGTGAAAAGGAGAGTTGTTTTGTTGGTTAATGACCAAGCATTCCAGTTGAGGGTAGCCATCATGCGGTGGAGAGTACGCATGAGGTTGTTACGCTTGATAGTTTGGCGTTAGCGTTCGCGCAGCGTTCCGTAGGAAAGCTCACCGTTGGCGTAGCCTCTCGTAGAGAAGGTATCGCGTTTTAATTAGCGTGCGTCCAATTCGCATCAACCCAGTATCAGGGAAAGTCCAGACTCCAAACCCCCAGAATTTGGTCATGTGGTTGATTTCATCCTGTGCTAGTTCCTCTAAAACATCCTGGAGTGCGCCAGTGGTGTGAGCCATCAACCAAATATAAAGACAGGTAGCACCGTATTCTGTGGCAATGCGGTGTAAACCGTGGCGATATAAGTCTTCGTGAGCATCATCTGTGGGGAGATAGCTTCTAACAGTCCGAAGTTTTGGGGTAATTTTCTCGCCTGTTAATTGGGTGTAGATTTTGATTAATGCAGGTGTATGTTGACGTTCTTCCTTTTCCCACAAACCAGGTTCCAGGAGTTCGCCATTTTCACCGACTGTTCCACCAACAAACCGAGCCATCTGAGGATGCAATTTTTCTAAATACTGGCGACTGGTTTGGGTATAACCGCGAATGGGAGCTTCTGTATCCATCGCACCTATCAATATAGATAAAAATACCTCTGCGTCTAAGCCGATAATTTGATTACGGTTAATCGTCTGCCAATCAATGGATTTCCAGGGACGCGGTTGGGGATTGGCAAGCTGTATCAATAAATCTTGCAGACGTTCATGTAGTTTTTCGACTGCAATATATTTGTCTATGAGTAAACGAATGCGGCGCTGTGTTTGTAAGTAATGAGGACTGGGATAGCTTTGACCTGCTAAGTCTTTTGTGATTGGGCTGAGGGTGTTAAGCATATTTTTATACTTAAATTTTTATCTCTATGCCCAATAGCCTAAGCGATCGCACTTCGTTTTGTCAGTCGGCTAAAGTCGGCAGTTTTATATGATAGGGTTGCAAAAGACCTGGGGTAGAATTTGGGGTAACTTTGGGACGACTCAAGCGCCAACTCCACAATCGGCGCATTGGGGTGTTAATTGACAATCTCGAACCTGCATTGGATCAACAAGGTGGGTTGATTGCTTCTCACCGCAACTATGTAGAACTATTGCGGGTTTTAGCTGATGCAAGGGTGCAATCTGTTACCTTGATTACTAGCCGCGATCGCCTTTGTGAACCGGGGCTAAATGTGAGTCACTATCGGCTTCCTGGTTTGGATCAAACTGCATGGCAAAAGTTTTTTAGCAACCGTGGGTTAGGTTTTTAATCGAGCCATTCAACTATTCACTGAAATAAAAGCTCCGAAGCAAGTTGAAAAAATTTCCAACTGCGCTGCTCAAGGTTGTGTCAACCATTCCTGACATTGTTGAGTGGATATTCCTGCTTTCTGGTGCTGAATTATCCGTAGACGCTAAACTAAGGCATATTGCTAACACACATAATATGTCTAATTGCGTTCGCGTAGCGTGCCGTAGGCGTTCGCTATAGACTTGAGTGGAAACTATTTTAAGCGATCATCGCACATCCTCGACAAAGAGCAATATCTAACGACAAGCCGAGGAAGGGTCTACAAGTTTTGCAATTCTTTAGACAAATGCTATCACCTACGGTGGGCGCTTGCGCCATCGCTCACCTCATCTTCTTATATCAACTAATTATGGGGTTATCTGATTGCCAACCTTTTATATGCACTAAACTTTAAATTTGTCAATATTTACTGTTTATAGCTAAAGTCTAATGTTAGAATCAAGTCTTCAGCTAAACTAGATACTATACAAACCATTGCTAATTACTAGTATAATATGGCGGAAGTTTGCCTACCTTTAACAAGGGGCAAAATCCTCTTGTTAGTTTGATTAATTGAGATGGTACTTGGATTTACGCCATGCTTTACTGTTGCTATGTCTTTCGCTCTCGAAGGAAATCTGGTCAAATGGTAGAGATAATTCACGACTTTAGTGCGTCTGTCAAGTCAACTAATACTACAAAAATGCCTTAATACTTTAGGGATTGTGACACTTAGTTAGTCTGATTGCCCATAATAATAAAAGTAATCCTTCAGCAATTTACTGTTGTACTCTATTAGTAAATCATAACTATATTTTTAACTATGACTACACAAACACTACATCCACCAGAAGTTTATCAAGGCCAGTTTGGGGAATTTACAATTACTCAGAGCGATCGCACTGGCGTAATTATCTACCGCGCTGGGTTAATGGTAGCAGCACTGAGCTTTGCCATAGGCAGTGCTTTGGTTTTGCTCAACAATAACCCGACTATTTTTACCGCACTTACACCTCTATATACTTGTTTTAGTGTCGCTCTTGGTGTAAGTTTATTTACCATTCATATCTATATGGCATCACTGCACCGAATATTGCAAATTTTTTGGGCGATCGGTAGTATAGCATCAGTGATTCTGGCAATCTCTAGTAGTGAACCTTTGGCTCTTACCGTTTACAATCACCCTCTTACCTTATTTGGAGTTGGTTTTATCTTCGTTGCTTTGACAGGTATTTACTTTAAAGAGGCTTTTTGCTTCAATCGCCTGGAAACCAAAGTATTAACCCTAATAGTACCGCTACTATTGTTAGGACATTTGGTGGGAATTTTACCAATTCAGGGGGAAAGTGTTTTATTAGGAATTTGGGCAATGTTGTTTTTGGTATTTGCCTTGCGAAAGACAGTGCAAGCAATTCCTGCTGATATCGGAGATAAGTCTGTGTTTACTTATTTGAAAGAACAACGTTTAGCTAAGGCTTAATGCAGAGAAAAAATCGTCGGTGTCGAAAATTTCCAACAATAAAACTAATAAAACGCCAAGAAATGTGGACACTTACGGCTCAGGGGTGGGCGATTGCAATCGCTTCGATTGCTTATTTAATATTCTTCACTATTACTCATGTACACTCATTTCTCGCCGTGACTTCCCCGATCAAATCAGCAGAAGTATTGGTTGTTGAAGGATGGCTACCAGATTATGCCATACAACAAGCTTTGACTGAATTTAAAAGCGGTTCTTATAGTCTAGTAATTACCACGGGAGGCTCAATAGAAAAAGGAATTTATCTTAGCGAATACAAAAACTTTGCAGAAGTGTCAGCCGCCACTTTCAAAAAACTCGGTTTAGAATCAGAGAAGGTGGTAGCTGTGCCGACACCTGTGGTGATTAAGGATCGTAGTTATGCATCTGCTGCCGAATTTAATCGCTGGCTATCCGATTCCAATTTAAAGCTACAATCAATTAATGTTTTTTCTTTAGACGTTCACACCCGTAGGAGTTGGTTGCTGTTCAAAAAACTACTTAGCCCTAACATCAAAGTTGGTGCGATCGCTGCCAAAACACAAGATTATGATCCAAACAAATGGTGGGATTATAGCCAAGGTGTACGGACAATTATTGATGAAGGCATAGCTTATATTTATGCGCGGTTTTTGAATTGGAGATCCTAAAAGTAATAATTCGTAATTCGTAATTTTGAGTTACAAACTACGAATTATGTTATGTAGCTTTTTCTATGAGCTATATAAAAGCAAGTGAGGAGCTTGTTCTTAGGGGATTCGGAATGGAGTTCAGTACCTACTCAACTTAAAACCGAGAACCGCTATATAAAACGTAACTTTGCTAGGGTGGGGTGCTTTTACTATATGGAATTAGACAAACATCATATTACTTTTTCAGAATTTGTAATAATGCTTGTCGGTAAATTTTTAGGCCCTCTGCGTTCAGATGCTCACCATCGCTCGATAAATTCTCTTTAAGAAGATTATTCTCATACAATGGTGCTACTTCTGCTGCTGCAACTGGCACTTTTTCTATTTCACCAACTTTATTAATCAAACTATTAATTTGTTCAACTCTAGAATTTGGGGCTGATATAGTTGGATCTGAGCTTGCTGCAACTGTTGAATAAAAAGCCGGAATGAGAAAAATCTCTTTATTTCCCATTGTGCGGACAAGTGCGATCGCCTCTTGCAGATTTTTGCTAAACAACTCATTACTAATTCCATACCAAGCATCATTTCCACCTACGGCAATAATAGCTTTTTCGCATGTAACCTTGGTAGGAATTAAACTTTTTAATTGTTCTAGTAATGAGATTGTACTCAAGCCATTTAACCCAAAATTAAAAGTACCATTCCCAAGGGTATTACCAAGCCCAGCCGAAACAGAATCACCAAATAAGCAACCTGAAAACTGTTTATTTTGGGCAGCAAGTATTTGATATTGCAGTGCAATTTTTCCGAAGGGTGAAGAACTTACATTGTCCTTTGGAGGTGCATCAGCAGAACCAGAAGAGGAATTTGCCATCCCAACTAGCTTAGAAATTTTTGACACATCAACAACTAGTTGATTGCTGGGATAGGCTGCTAGAAAGCTGACTAATCCTAGACCTTCTGGTGATTTTGCTCCTATGATAATAGCAGATCGTAAGGCTTGTATACTGGCTTGATCGCGACGGGCGATCGCTTGGGATGCAAAAGATAAAATTTGCTTGCCCATTCCTGTATTTATCAGCTTATCTAAAGCCACAATATCAAGAGACATTTTTACCTGAAGGGCATCTTGAAACTTCTGTTTCTCCTTAGGGCTGAGGTAATCTAGAAAAGATTGCAGATCCGCAGAAGCCTTTTGGTTTTCGCCATAGTTGCGTATATCTGCCACAGGGATCGATTGCTCAAACAATCCGTATCTGACAGTAACTTTCTCAGCAGCTAAAGTAGGCAACGAACCAAGGCCACTGTGCAACAGTAAAAATATTAAGCACCCAGATAGGCTTATTAAAAGACGATAGAAATATTTCATCACACAAAATAAAAAGATAGTCAATAGTTAATACTCAAGAGTCAAGAGTCAAAAGTCAAGGGGTTAGCCATTAGTCATCAATTCTTCCACTGCCTCGCCTGCTCTCACATTCCCCTCAACATCCAACCCCAATTTGGGAATACTTAATCCAGTAGTGAGGATGGAACGGTGATAGAAGAAGGCGCATATTGGCTAGCTTGGGCGCAAATTTCGGGAGTTGGCCCGGTATTACTGCGGCGGCTGGAGCAGCATTTTGGCACGTTAGCAACAGCTTGGAACGCCAGCAAGGTACAGTTGGCAGAAGTAGAGGGTTTTGGTTTTCAAACACTAGAAAAAGTAGTACAACAGCGATCGCGTTTACACCCAGAACAACTATTTACCAAACACCAGCAGGAAAATTCACATTTCTGGACACCAGCAGATGCAGATTATCCCCGCTTATTGTTGGAAACTCCGAGTCCACCGCCAATTTTGTACTATCGCGGTGAAGTCGAACTCCAAGAAAATCTCGGACAAAAACCGATGGTTGGAATTGTCGGAACCCGCCAACCCTCAGAATACGGTATCCGTTGGACTCGCCAAATTAGTACAGCTTTGGCTAAAAATGGCTTTACAGTTGTTTCTGGGATGGCAGAGGGAATTGACACAGAAAGCCACAGCGCCGCCATGAAAGCAGGCGGACGAACGATCGCAGTTTTGGGAACTGGTGTAGATGTTATTTATCCACATAAAAATCGAGATTTGTACAAGCAGATTTTGACGGCTGGGTTAGTCGTGAGTGAGTACCCCACAAAAACCCCACCCGATCGCAAACACTTTCCCCGCCGCAACCGAATTATTGCAGGTTTAAGCCGCGCCATCCTCGTAATGGAAGCGCCGATAAAATCTGGTGCCTTAATTACTGCTACCTACGCAAATGAATTTGGTAGAGATGTCTATGCGCTGCCTGGTAGAGTAGATGATTACCCATCCCAAGGGTGTTTAAAGTTACTGAGTCAAGGAGCTTCTTTCATCCTTAAAGAATTAGATGAACTGTTAACAATGCTAGGAGCAATACCACAAATTGATGGAGTCGAGGCTTCCACAGCACCAGAACAGTCAATGCCAACTTTAGAGCCAGAATTGCAAACAGTAATGGATGCGATCGCAAGTGAAGCTTTACCCTTCGATTTTATTGTCCAACAAACCGGCATGGCTGCTGGCTCAGTTTCCGGTGCGTTGTTACAGTTAGAACTTATGGGTTTCGTTTCGCAATTACCAGGAATGCGGTATCAAAAAAGTTAAGAAATAAAAGATAAAAATACAGTTTAGCTTTTAGAAACAAAAAGCTAGTGGCGATAGCACTTTCGATTTTTCTAGCTGCTTGATGAGGTAGACGCCTCTGGAGATTTTACTACTCTTCTACCCCAAGGTTTGATAACTGAAATGCCGATGATAGCAAGTATACAGAGAGTTTGAGTTGCACCACCTATCAGGACTCCATTCAAGTCAAACATGTACAATGGATTGCTCAATGCTTGCTCCCGTGTGGCATCCGAAATACTTGTCACCGCATTAACCCACGGCCCTAGCCATATAGTTCCTACCACAATCAAAGTAACTGTGGCAATCCATTTGACAATTACCCAGTAATGTTTAAAAAATCCCCAAACGGTTAGCCAACAGAGAAGTCCTCCTGTTAACAAAGATAGGTTTGCAGAGGGAATAACCACAAAATCATCAAGCAATTTCAAAGTTGTGTTAATCGCATACAGTTCGTCACCATTGGTAATATTGGCATTCTTCAACGCAATGGCAACCATGCACAGAGCAGAGCCAAACCAAATGCTACCAGAAGCGACATGAGCAGAGAGTAACCAGTTTTTCTGTTTAACGTTGAGTTTGGGCATAAAGTCTCCAGATTTGATGCACGAACGCTAAAATTAATTAGCTCCCATATAATATGGCTCCTTATTATAATAGGATAAAATTTCTTAACTTTAAAGGTATTTACCTATTTAAACTAGAAATCTCGCATCGCTGGTACTCCTGCCTGTAGCTTAGACAAGAGTTGTATCAGTGTTTTCTGCTCAGTAAGGCTCAGATGAGCTATCAGTCCAGTAGTTCGACAAAAATGATCTGGCAGGATATTTGTCAAATTCTGTTGCCCTTGCTCGGTCAGTTGCACGACTAAACGGCGTCTATCTTCTGGATGTGGTTGTCGCTTCAGCCATCCATCCCGTTCCAAACCGTCTAATAATCCAGTTATAGTTCCACGGGTTACACCAGAACGTTCAGCACATTCTGAAGGTGTTAAGCGCTGACCATTTGCTCGGAATAATTGCATAAGAACTGTAAATTTACCCATAGACAGCTGATGGCGAGCTAAATGGGCATCCAATGCTGCATAAACAAGGGCTGTAGTTTTCAAAAAGGCTAAACAAGTCTCCACTGCGGAAATATTTAACTCAGGAAACTGTGTAGCAAGTTCCTCTAATTCATACTTTGGTGGAACTTCAGGAGAAACAAACATAAATTTGCAAGCATTAGTTGACTAGCTTACTATATGCTGCCTTAGTAAATCTTGCTGTGGCAATTCCACATTTAAAAATCCTAATTTATCTTGGGGAATAATATTGCGGATTCATAACTGGAGATTGATAACCGTTTGGGGGTACTGTATTTCCCATACTGTTGGGTACAGGATTCACAACAGGAGGCTGATAAACACTCATGGGTACAGTGCCTGTCGTACCATTGGGCAAAGCAGGACTCACAGCAGGGGGCTGATAACCATTTGCAGGTACAGTGCTTGTGGTACTGTTGGGTGTAACAGAATTTTGGCTAAACTCTTGGTAGGTAACACTAGAAATTGAGCTAATCAATTTTTCGGCGCGAGGGTCATTATTAGGGCGTTGTACCATGACAGAGGCTATGTAGCGTTTGCCAGTTGGAACAATAATTAAACCTGCATCTGCCAGCATAGTACCAATATCGCCCGTTTTGTGGTATACTCTCGCGCCTGTTCCCAAACCGGATGGTAGCAGAGTGTCTCTCTGAGTGCGACGCAAGATATCGAGCATTAAATCGCGTGATGGCATACTCACTAAATTTCCCTGACTCACAATCGCCATCAAATTTCCTAATTCTTTGGGACTAGTGGTATTTGTCCCTTGTAAATCTGGGAGTTGATTACGAATTGTTGTGGTTGTCAATCCCCAGTCCCGGAAACGCTGGTTTAACGCCTCCATTCCTCCTAGTCGCGCAATCAGCATATTTGTCGCAGTGTTGTCGCTGATTGTAATCATTTTACTGGCGACTTCCAGAGCAGCATACTGGGTTCCGGCAGGTTTATATTGCAGATTTCCTGAACCGCCAGCAAGCATATCCTGTTGCATAGTTAGCATTTCATCCAGGCGAATTTTACCCGCGTCTACATCCTGGAAAAAAGCAATTAGAATCGGTACTTTAATTGTGCTAGCCGCCGGAAAACTGGTAGAGCCATTGATATCTACATAATTACCAGTATCTAAATCTACTAAAAATACTCCAGGTGTAAGATTTGGGTTGGTCGCCGCCAAATTTTGCACGGAATTTTTTAAGGAGACCATTTCCTGAGATAGGTATAAGCTCGAAGTTGCAGCTGGGGGAGTTTGGGTAGGTTGTGGCTGCGATCGCACCACATTACTATTAGATTGCGGCGCAGAAGTTGTGCTGATGCGATTAGCGGGGTCTAATACTGACAATGCTGTGCCAACAATTGCACCCATGCCAACACCCACAATCAATAACCGTACAATATACAACAAGGTTTTGGCCATTGGCTTTAACCGCGTCTTCGGCGATGAACGCCTGCCGATTTTTGGCTTTTCCATCCGTACTGTTTTCACCATCACAGCACCTGGTCGAAAGGGAGGAATTTTGCCCTTTACACTAGGTATTGGTTTTACTGCCGTTGGCATGACTAATCCCGATTTTACCCTACGTGTAGTACCAGGGGTTGGGGGAGGGCTGATCGGATTTTTTGGGCGTGTTTGCGCCGCTTCTCGCCCATTGGCAGCTTGCTGCTGGCTGTTAGCTTTAACTTTCTTCCTTACCACTTTTTGAACTTTTTGTGGCGGCTGACGGCGATTTAAGGGTTGACGCCGCGAGAAAGCTGTTAGTTCGTCACCTGACTCTGACACAGTTACTCCTTGTGACCCACTTGGCTGTTTTCTTGCAGACTCCTAACCCAAAACTTAATTTTTAAGCAAATAATATTAATACTCAAATTCCACTTTGCCACTAAGTAGCATTTTTGTGTTTAGTTTAAGCCATATTAAATATTTTGGGAGATGATTGCGTATATATTAAACAAATAATTACAAGTTTTCACCATCCTTCTGGTTTTTAAGGGCCCATTCTACCTGCTGCAAAATCCCACGCAGCATGTATACTTCCCCTGTTTTCAGATGAGCGCGATTATATATTTGGCGGAATTTTTCCATCCGACTAGCTGCCGTGTGGGGATATACATAACCAATTTTTAATAATAATGATTCTAATTGCTGATAGTATCCTTCCACAACATCTAAGGAGGCGAGTTCAGTTTGGGTTAAGGTTTTAGCGTCAGGTTGCTGGGTACATTGTGACAATTCATAACAGCAAATTGCTACGGCGGTAGCCAAATTGAGGGCTACATAATCTGGACTGGTGGGAATGCCAACAAACCTTTGTGCATAATTTAATTCTTCATTGCTTAATCCCCGGTCTTCCCTGCCAAAAATTAGTGCTGCGGGTTTTTCTGGTTCCTCCAGCAACCAGGGTAGTGCAGTGCGGGGGTTTTCTAAGGGTGTTTCCCAACTGCGAACGCGACCAGTGGTAGCGATCGCGCGTACACATCCATGCAATGCTTCTGGTAAGGTCGGCACCAATACCGCAGATTCGATAATTTCCTGACCATGAACAGCCATCATCAAAGCTTCCGACGATAGCGGATCGCATTGGGGATTCACTAATACTAAATTATATAGCCCGAAATTTTTCATTACCCTGGCGATCGCTCCGATATTGATCGGCCCAGCTGGCTCTACCAACACAATCCTTAATCCAGCCAAGCCCATTTTTTGCCTCCTGCGATCGCACCAAATAATATTTTTAGGCTAATTCTCAGCATTATTATGTTTTGCTAAAAAGTTTCCTTGATATCATTCTAAACTTTGCAGGTAAATGCCTACGGCAGGTGTGATGAACAATTACCTGTTTTAATCATCACAACTAACCCGGATATCTCACAAAGAGATAAAAAAGGTCAAAAACTGCGAAATGAACAACAACTTAAAACGATTCGCACCTGTTAAACATTGCCTACCCCTTGAATGCTCCCAAGCTCTACAAGCGTCTAATCCAGTCGGACAAACTCAGACTAGAATTAGAATGGACGTTCTCTAGTAGCTATGCCAGACTCTTTGCCATTGCGCGATCGCTATCTTGCCTTAATCGATGAAATTGTCGAAGCCACCCTCAAGGGCAAAATTAGCTCTGTTGAGATGGTGTATCAAATGCTGCTTAAAGGAATTACTTCCGGTACAGGGGAAGTCTTTGAGCTAGTTTTAAGCGATCGCTTGAATGCTCTCCAAAATCAAGTCGATAGTGAAAAAGACGAACTCAAAAAAGCTAAGGCTACTAGGAGTTTGAGAGCCATTAAAACTATTCAAAGTCAATGGCAACGTTGGCAAGAGCAAAACAAAACCACAGAAGCGATCGCCTCCGCAGTTACAGAAATTACCACAGCTCCTGCTGACGAGCGCCTAGCAGTATTTTTACGGGTTACTGATCCCAATCAGAAATATCCGCTAAATTTGCAACAGCTACAGCAATTATCAAAAGCATTACAGCAATTTGCCGAGGCAGATGCTGATTTACAACAATTTTCCGAAGGAATTACCCGTGGTTTAGCTTCTTGGCAGCGATTGCAAGACAACTTGCTCAGTTGGATGTACGAGCAAAAAGAATCTTTGGGATTTGGCGGCGTACCGGGAGAACGTGGCCCTTGGGCAAGTTGGGCGAAACAACTCAACAGTGAGTTACCCCAAGCACTGCTTCGCACCTTAGCTATGGAAGAATCTGCAATAGAGTTTGCCGAGCGACAACGGGGGATCACCCTTAGAGATTGGGTAGAAATGGCATTGATTTTACAGTACTTGCAACGGGGACTAATTAACTGGTTTGACCAACAAGCTTACGATATTAAGGCCGGGCCAAAGTTGTCCATTTCCACCTTTTTGACCTTTGCAGTGATTTGGAGTCAGTTAGCAAGTGGTTTTAGTAGCATTGGCACAGTATACAGCGATGCCTGTTCTCAAATCATGCTCCAGATATTGCGAACCTTTGCCCAGCGTCCGTATTTTCCCTTTTACGGCGGGATTTTTGCCTCTTTTACAGGCACTTATTTGCGAGATGCCCTAGATTATTTGGATGAACCATTGCGGCGAGGCGAGGGAACCCAAGAAAAGGCGCGGATTTTGACACTTTTAGGCTATTCTCAACGTGCTTTAGGACAATACCAGCGTTCTATTGATTTTCATCAGCAGGCATTAGAGATAGCCAGAAATGCAGGCGATCGCACCTGTGAAATTGCCAATCTCAACCACCTTAGCCGCACATACGTGCAACAGCAAAATTATGCTGAGGCAATTAATAACAGTCAACGAGCATTGATACTGAGTCGGCAAGCAGGCGATAGAACAGGAGAAGCAAACGCGCTGGTAAATTTAGGTTACAGCGAAGTCATGCAAGCTCAGGAACTGGAAAACTTAGAACCAGAAACCTATGAAGCTGCAATTAACTATTTGGAACAAGGTTTAAAATTATCAGAAAAATTAGGCGATCTTCAAAGTAAAGCCTTATGTGTCAGTAGCTTAGGAATTGCCTATCTAGTAATTGGAGAACATCAAACTGCAATTAAATATCTTGAAGATGGCTTTAAAACAGCGCAAGTTTCCGGTGATTTGTATCTCCAAGGGCGTAACTTAGCTTATTTAGCAGAAGCTTATTATCATCTACAAAATTCGGAAAAAACTGTTTACACAGGCTGCTTGGGAATGTATCTTTTGGAGCAAATTGCTTCTAGTGAGTGGCGTCAACCAGCAGGGTTACTGACAATTTTACAAGGACAAATAGGGGCAGAAGCCTTCCAAAAGTTCTTACAGCAACATCGCCCGAAAATCATTGCGGTTATTGGTGTAGATGGATATGATCACATTCCACAATTGTTAGAAGAATATAAGGAAAATATGTAAGAATAGTAATTTGATTCAGGTTGGAACGCAACTTTTTCACTACAAACTGTTTGAACTTCTCCTAAATTCTAGACATGTCCAGAAATTAAATATGCGTTATCCAAAACCCTTGTAGAGACGTAGCAGTGCTACATCTCTTTTTCACTTCAAGTAAATATTTAGCTAAATTTTCTATTAATCTTGTAGAGACGTAGCAGTGCTACATCTCTTTTTCACTGCTTAGTAGGCGGCTATCTCAGCACCAGGATCAATGTAAGGTGTCCTACCAGTGGTATCGTGGGCACAGGTAAGAACCATTGTGGTTGGCTGATTTAAATTAACGACTGTAACCCCACTGATTGTAGATGCCTGAGATGCACCCACTTGTGCTCCAACGAAGGCTACGTGGTTACTAATAACCAGACCTGTTTCTCTGGCGCGGACATAGCATCGCACGAAGTCGTTGGCTCCAAAGTTTACAGCTGTCGCTGAATAATTAACTATCCACTTCCCAGCAGGAAGAGCAATTTCTGTTAGTCCGAGTTCCTGACCTCCAGTACTAGGCAAAAAAAGAGTCGGTGTTGTCTTGCTAAAGAATGCTGCATCAATTGCTGTTGCAGGCGGTGTTAAACCGACTACCGCTCCAACAATAGCTAACAAAGAACTACTTAATGCTATTAGTTTCATATCTTAATTAATTTTTAGTGATGTCACGGAAAGTATATAGACCAGATATACTTCATACATAATTTATTAATAAATATACATATCTCTTTGGTAAGCCTGGAATAGATATTCACCATTTAATCACCATTTAAATAGACCTCTTGCATAATTATTTTCTGGTATGATCAAGAGTTTTAGAAAAAATCCATATCAGAATCTATACAGAGAAATTTTGTTACCTCATTGGGATGTCTGATAGAGATATAAAGCAAATTCTTAAAACCCTCTATGATACCATAATTTATTTTTGCAAGAGGTCTAATGAATCAAGTGAGGTGAATCTTCAGCAACCCAAACATCTGTTTCCCAAGCAATCTCTGCCAGATATGCCACCATTGCCTTACGGCTGAGAAATGTTGTTACCATCACCAGAGGTATTTGGACATCTCTGAATAAGACTTCAAGTTCATTCTTCCGTTTAGGATTAATTGGGCCATGTAAAGTTACAGCTTCAATTAACACCAACCAGTTATTTGTTGTGAAGCGAATAATCACATCTGACATTTTGCCGTGAGAATCAATCTAAATGCCCAAATCTGCTAATGATGTTTCATCAAAGTGGGCAAATTTTTCATCTGCATCCCCAACATAGATGAGCTTTCCACTAGGAGTAAAACGAGGGGCAAAATCATTAATAATTTTTTCAATTAAAATATTTTGACCACCTGGTGATAAAGTTTTAATTTCTCCATTAATTACTATGGAAATACGAGACATTTCACGTTCTTGAGCATATTTTCTTCTTCATTGCTATCAAGTTTACAACTTTACGACATTTTTATGCTAAGGCAGACCACGTTTGCGATGGCGTTCCGCCCACCGTAGGTGATCGCGCTGTGCAAAACCTTAGTACAGGTTTACTATGAGGATGCAAACGAACCGCCAAGTACGCCTTGTCTGCGAGAGGCTTTGCCAACGCACAGCGTCTCGTAGACAAGGAAGAAAGGGATTAAGTAATTAGTGCAAGTTTATTTACTCAACACTTAAAGAAGTCCTGCTGATTCATATAATCGTTTGAGCATTGCTGAAATCTTCGTACTATAATCCAAATCTGCTGACCACCGCCCTGATAGCTGATCAATTAATGGCGCAATTCCCCGCGTGACAAAGCGAAACCTGGGATCTACTACTTCTTGTACCAAAGGTTCTAAACTAGCGTAAGCTTTCAAATGTTGGATGTGCGCCCTCACTCCAATTCTGGCACTTGGAAAAGATGCAGCCTCTGAACCACCACCGATCGCACCTAAGCCTGCAAAGTTATTTTGCTCAGGTTTAATATCGCCACCAAACCGTAAAAATCCAGTTTCTACACACATTTGGCAAAAGGCAATGTCATAGTTCACTCCCTCTATACCTGATTCTTCTCGATAAAGTTTTGGGATGTCAGGAAAGCTTACTAAAGCATTTTCATTATTGTTTCTTAGGAATAATTGTAACTGTACTTCGGAAGTATTCCCGTTCGACATCACCCGCGAAAATTGACCAGGGCAAACCGCCAAATTCGATCGCAAGCTAACAGTACGCGTTGCAGCATCCCAACTTACAGCAATATTAAAATCTCGCAGTTCGATCGCTTTAACATAAACTACTTTGCGATAGGTAATCCGATTGACATTAGCCGTTTTTGAAAGGTCAATCCGCAAACGGTCTACTAAATCAATGGGAATGTAAGCATTACCATTAACTAAAACTCCTTGCTCTGAATATTTTTGTCCATTAATATTAATATTAATTGGCGGATAATTTGCTTCGATCGGAGTTCCAGGAGTAGGGTCAATTATCCGACTCCAAATTACTAATCCATCGACAATTCCCAAAGCAAAATCGCGGCGACGACTTTGCAACAAAGCCCGATCCTCTGGATTGCTGAGAAACGCCACTTGCATCACCAAAGCTGGAAGCGTTGTCTGGCGACAGAATGCTAAACTACCTAAGCCACTATTTGTATCTGCCTTGGCTCCCCGATTTGGCAATTGGGGTACACGGCGCAACAACCCCACTAGCAATTGTTCAGCATTACTCTTGCGATCGCTATTATTAGCAATATAGAAAACGCCAGCCCCACGCACAGAAGGGCTATTAGTGGCATTAGATTCAATCTCTAGGGCGACATCACCCCGGCGGCCACGAGAATTGATCCAGGTGATAGTTTGGGCGGCACTCAAGTCATCAGGGACTGCCAAAATTTCCACATTCCGCGCCCTCAGTTCGGTGACAATCAAATCTCGCAGCAGAATCATTTCTCTAGCTTCAGTTGTACCACCTGCGATCGCACCTGGATCGACTCCTCTAGCTTCTTTACCTCCGTGAGCTGCTGAAATAAAAATACGTCCCATTTTAAGTAATTCCTCTGATAAAATTAAGTGTAAGCATTTATATAAATCATTCTTGGCCTAGCAACAAGAATATAATAGCTATCAGTTGGGAAATGCACCCCAGTGTTAACTACCAACCTATGATTTCACAGATAAACTAGAATGCAAATACCCCGCTTGCACCCAGACACAATTGAGGAAGTTAAACTACGAGCTGATATTGTAGATGTCGTCTCGGAATACGTAGTTTTACGCAAACGCGGGAAAGATTTCGTCGGTTTGTGCCCCTTTCACGATGAAAAATCTCCCAGTTTCACCGTCAGCCAGACTAAACAAATGTACTATTGCTTCGGCTGTCAAGCCGGAGGAAATGCCATTAAGTTTGTCATGGAATTGGGGAAGCGTTCTTTTGCTGATGTAGTCTTGGATTTAGCACGGCGTTACCAAGTACCTGTACAAACTCTAGAACCTGAACAACGCCAAGAATTACAGCGTCAGCTATCTTTGCGTGAGCAGTTATATGAAGTTCTGGCTTCTTCAGCACAATTTTATCAACACGCCCTCAGACAATCACAGGGGCAACAGGCACTTCAATATTTGCAATCTAACCGCCAATTCAAAGAAGAAACAATACAGCAATTTGGTCTAGGTTACGCCCCCGCAGGCTGGGAAACTCTCTACCGTTATCTAGTGGAAGATAAACATTACCCAGCGCAGATACTAGAAAAAGCAGGATTGATTAAGCCACGGCGGGAAGGAGGCGGTTATTATGATGTATTCCGCGATCGCTTGATGATTCCCATCCGTGATGTCCAAGGGCGCGTCATTGCCTTTGGTGGCAGAACCCTAACTGATGAGCAGCCTAAATATCTGAATTCACCAGAAACCGAGCTTTTTAGTAAAGGTAAAACACTATTTGCCCTCGATCAAGCCAAAGGTGGGATTTCTCAAGTCGATCAAGCCGTGGTGGTAGAGGGATATTTTGATGCGATCGCTCTCCATGCTGCTGGTATTAATAACGCCGTCGCCTCACTCGGTACAGCTTTAAGCTTAGAACAAGTCCGGTTAATATTACGCTACACTGAGTCGAAACAATTAGTACTCAACTTTGATGCTGATAAAGCCGGAACCAATGCCGCAGAACGGGCGATTGGTGAAATTGCTGAATTAGCATACAAAGGCGAAGTTCAGCTAAAGATTCTCAATTTACCCGATGGTAAAGATGCTGATGAATACTTGCATAGCCACACCCCAGAAGATTATGGAGAACTGCTAAAAAATGCACCACTTTGGTTAGACTGGCAAATTCAGCAAATTATTCAAGACCGTGATTTGAAACAGGCTACTGATTTTCAGCAAGTAACTCAGCAGATAGTCAAATTACTTAAAAATATAGCTAACAGCGATACACGCAACTATTACGTTTCCTACTGTGCAGAAATACTCAGCTTAGGAGATACCAGACTTATAGCCCTACGAGTTGAAAATCTGTTAACTCAAATTGCTCCCCCTCCGGCTACATACTCTAAACCTGTGTCAGCCAGAAAAGCATGGGGAAGTAGCAAATCTCCACTCCCCGCTCTCCACTCCCCACTCCCTACAGAACGGAGCCTTTTAGAACATGCAGAGGCGTTATTACTGCGAATTTACTTGCATTGTCCCGAACAGCGTCAAGTGATTATTGACGAACTAGAGGAGCGAGATTTACAATTTAGCCTTTCCCACCACCGATTTTTATGGCAACAGATTTTAGAAATTTCATCCGTTGATGGAGAGACAAAGAATTTTGCGTCTCCACCAGATTTAATTTCCCGCCTGCAAGACCAGTTTTTAGAATTTGGTAGTGAGATGGGGTTAATTTCTCATTTGTTTCATGTGGATGAAAAAAACCAGAAAGAAATACTTCGGACTCCACAAGTAGTTCAAGCTGCGATCGCTTGCATGGATTTAGTGATGCTTGAAAAACGTTATCGCCACTTTTTGGAACTATGGCAACAAACTGATCCAGAAGCTGAACCAGAGCGTTATGAATCTTATTATCAGGCTTTCTACGCTGAAAAAATCAAGCTGCAACAAATAGACCGACAACGGTTATTTTCCATCACAGAGTTGTTATAGCCTCGGACTCCTGACTTTTCACGTTATTTGGAAAAGAAGAAGGTCAAACCTAACCCCCTAGAAAAATTCCATTCCTCTCCCCTTGAAGGGGAGAGGAATGGAAGTGAGGTTTTTCAGATACTTGAACACCTAACAGAGATCAGCGATCGCGTTTAGCAGAACGGCGCGATGCCGACGAACGCGCACCAGGCTTATCGCCATTTGTGGCCGGTGGCGCTGCCTTACGTCTAGCTGATGTCTGTGGTAACGGGTTAGCAATACGAGCCGGACGCTTATCACGTTCGGGTTTGGCTCTGTGTTGCCGTCCATTTGGGATTGGTTCGGGGTTGATATCGGGGTTGGAGGCAAAACCAGCTACCACTTCCCTTGGCAAGCGCTGCTCAATCAGTTTTTCAATATCTTTCAATAGAGGGTATTCATCAACGGATACCAGCGATACCGCTTCACCTGACGCGCCAGCGCGGCCAGTGCGCCCAATGCGATGAACATAATCCTCCGGTACATTGGGTAGATCGAAGTTAACTACATGAGGCAATTCGCTGATATCAAGACCTCTAGCAGCAATATCTGTTGCCACCAATACCTGTAAGCTGCCATTTTTGAACTTTGCCAGAGCATTAGTACGCACTGGCTGGCTTTTATTTCCGTGGATTGCTAGTGCTTGAATGCGGTCTTCGCCCAATTGCTTAACCAAACGGTCAGCACCATACTTAGTGCGGGTGAACACTAGCACCTGATACCAATTATCTCGGCGAATCAGGTGAGCAAGTAATTGGCGTTTCTTGTCACGATCTACCTGGTAAATTTTTTGTGCGATCGTCTCGGCGGTAACGTTGCGGCGTGCTACCTCAATCATCGTCGGGTTATTCAGCAGCCCGGCGGCGAGTGTCTTAATTTTGTCTGAGAAAGTAGCGAAGAATAGCAAATTTTGTCGTTTTTTGGGCAATAGTGAGAGGATGCGACGGATATCATGAATAAAGCCCATGTCCAGCATCCGATCTGCTTCATCTAGCACCAAAACCTCAATATGCGACAGGTTCAGCGTCCCCTGCTGTACATGGTCTAACAGTCGCCCTGGAGTAGCGACTAGAATATCCACTCGGTTCTTCAAACGCTGCTTTTGCAGATTAATACCGACTCCGCCGAACATCACCATTGAGTTTAGCTGCAAGTACTTACCGTACTCACGCACGCTTTCTTCTACCTGTGCGGCAAGTTCACGAGTTGGGGTGAGAATCAGCGCCCGGATCGGCGGGTATCCCTTATATGTACCTTTGATGCTCTTGTCAGACGACAAACGATGCAGAAGCGGTAGGGTAAAACTGGCGGTCTTTCCGGTACCAGTTTGTGCCCCAGCTAGCAAATCGCTACCCGACAATACAGCAGGAATCGCCTGTATTTGAATTGGTGTGGGTTCGGTGTACCCACGTTCGGTAACCGCACGAATAATTTCATTGGACAAGCCGAGATTAGAAAAAGACATAAAACTCCAAAAATAACATCGGCCTGTCGCCAATGGCGGCGTCAGTCTTAGGCGGACGGATAAAAAAGCGTTGAAAGGCTGATGGGCAATAGCGCAAAGACTGAAGAGCGAGTGCCGCAATACCCCATCTTAACAGATTGTAGTCGATTGTGTCGTTAAAGTTGCTCTAATTCAGCGTTGTGTTAAATTAGCATTACTTGGAATGTAAAATGTTGAACAATTAGGAGAAATTCGTTATCGCAATCCAAAAGCAACTGATTAATTCACAAATCAAGTCACCTAGTGTCTTCTTGATTGACCATGAGAATAACAATCGTGGTCTGATCGACACCAATGAGGCGCTACAGCTAGCCGAGAGCTTAGAGCTTGACTTAGTTGTAGTCTCGCAAGGTAAAGAGGCTCCAATCGCCAAGATTCTCAACTATGGCAAGCTTCAGTATCAAAAGAAAAAACGTCAGAGCCAGAGTGCTAGACCCACGGTCAAAGAAGTTCGATTTGGTCTAAACGTGGGTGTGGCTGATTACAATTTACGCATCCAACAAGCAGGTGAATGGTTGAGTAAAGGCGATTCAGTCAAGTTTGCCATCCGTTTACGAGGCCGAGAACATCAATATCGTGACAAAGCGGGAGAACTGCTAGACCGAATTGCAAATGATCTCAGTCAAGTAGGTAAAATCCAATCGCTGGATAAACGCGCACTAGTTGTTCAAGTGATTCCTGCCTAGTTAATCTTGCGATCGCTAGAGGATATATTTGTAACAGCTTGTAAGGAACGAAAAAAGCTGGAGCCAACATTGTAGCTTCTATGGAAAAAACATTGAGATTATCCCCACTGAAAATAGCTAGGGGATTTTTCGCTGTTGAATAGTGGAGATGAGCTTGTTCTAAGCATATAGAATAGCAAACAACCCTGTACGAGAAGGTAAAACTTTGTACAGGGTTTTGTTTTAAACCACGTCTACCTTGAAAACCATAGTTTTTTGGAATTAGAGTAAAGCTCAGAACTCAAGCTACAACCGAATAAGGGACTTCCAAATAAAAAAATATACCATCCCTGCGGGACGCTACGCGTAGCTTGCTTCCCCAAAGGGGTACGCTATAGAGGCAGGGGGCAGGGGGCAGGGAGCAGGAAGCAGGGGGAGGGAAAGTCATAGTGAAGTCCAGAAATCGGATAATTTGTTTTTTGGAGTTCCCTAACCCTTTGGGAGAAGCCAATCACTGTAAGCCTTTCGGAGCTTTAATTTTCAGGTTTTAGCTACAAACTTTAGTTACTGTTAGAAAATAAGGCTCAAAGCTCGACTAAATCAAAGTTTCAGAATCTTGCTTCGATTATTGTTTTCCGAGAGTGACAAAAGAGGGCTAATACACTCTCCTTAAAAACTCCAGGTTTCAAAATGGATGGGGTTTATGTATAAAGCGCATGAATTTGCAAAATAAGTGCGATCGCAATCAAGGTGATATTTGATCTTCTGACCGAACAAGCGCTGGGAAATAGCCAATTAATCGGCGCATTTATTGATTAGGTGTGTCAAGGCATCAATCAGGCGATCGCTTTCCATTGGTATGATGTCCTGTCCATGCATCACATTTTGAGTAATATGAAAATGCACCAATGCTCCTATGAGAATTCTCGCTGTTGCCTCTGGGTCAGGTATCTTTAGTTCAGGAGCCGCTAAGTACTGAGTCAGAGTTTCCGCTACTGGCTTAATCATCGCCCGAACACAAATTTGAGCTAACTCAGGAAAACGCCCAGATTCCCCGATTAGTACTCGCATAAATGCACTATGTTCTTTGTCGTTAAGCATCTGCTCTAATGCTTTGGTTGCTACCTGGTGCAGTATGGCGGCTGGTTCTCCCTCAATAGGTTCTGTGCCAAAAATGGAGCTGTTCTTTTTGCTTGCCAGTTGCTCTAACAGTACTTTAAAAAGTCCTTCTTTATCTTGAAAGTGGCTGTAGACTGTCGCTTTAGAAACGCCTGCTGCTACTGCTACCCGATCCATACTTGTGCCAGCATAGCCATGTTGGAGGAATTCTTGCATTGCCCCTTGCAAAATTTGCTCCACTTTATCAACGGAATTGTCTCGATCAACTTCGCCAGCTTTGATGCGTACCATTTATTAATTATCCTTTCTTATAAACAATATTAATAGATGCTGCAAAATGCCCCAGTACAAAATGGCGAAAATAAATATACCCTTCGTTGAAGGAGGCAGGGGGCAGGAATAGCATTTCGCTGCATAATGCCTTTGTAAATTGATTGACAAGTTTAGTTGTATCATATTGACTAAACTAGTCCGTTTAGTTTAGCATGAATTGAACTGGACAGTTTAGTACAAGTTGCTACTGGTGGTAAGGGAAAATAGTATGGAGCAAAACAGGAATTCAGAAGGCTTAAGGTCTTCTCATAATCTTGTGCGATCGCCTGTTCTACTTGCAATAATTACATCTCTAGCAATAGGCGGAATCAGTGTTTATGCGGTGATGAAGCTTCAGGCTACAGCTAATGAAAAACAAAAAACACCAGTAGCAGTTCAGCCTGTGGTAAAAACAGTAACAGCATTAGGGCGGTTAGAACCAAAGGGAGAAATAATAAAACTGTCAGCGCCTTCTTCAACTGGTGAAGGAAATCGGGTAGAGCAACTATTGGTGAAAGAAGGCGATCGCGTAAAAGCTGGACAGGTAATTGCGATTATGGACAACCGCGATCGCCTACAAGCTAGTTTGATTGAAGCACAAAAACAAGTTCAAGTTGCCAAAACCCGCGTTAACCAGGTAAAAGTTGGAGCAAAACAGGGAGAAATTGGAGCGCGTCAAGCTACTGTGAATCGTTTGCAAGTAGAACTAGAAGGAAACATTAAAACTCAGCAAGCCACAATTAATCGTATAGAAGCAGAAATCCTTGGGCAACAACAAAGCTTGCAAGCAACAGTGGCTCGCGTAGCAGCCGAGAGACGTAATGCTCAAGCTGACGTGCAGCGCTACGAGACTTTATATAAAGCAGGAGCAATTTCCAGCCAAGAAGTTGATAACAGACGCTTAAACGCCGAAACTTCCACTCAAGCGTTAATTGAAAGCCAAGCCACCCAGACAAGAACTGTCGCAACTCTACAACAGCAGCTTAACGAAGCAAAAGCCAACCAGAATCAAACCCTCGCCAGCTTGCAACAGCAGATTAACGAAGCAAAAGCTAACTTCAATCAAACTGCTGAAGTCCGTCCAACAGATATAGCAAACGCACAAGCAGAGGTAGACAGCGCTCAAGCCACGGCGGATAAAATTAAAGTACAACTGGCGCAGGCTTATGTTGTGGCTCCTAAAGCCGGTCGAATTTTGGAGATTAATACACGAGCCGGAGAAACTGTTGGCAATGAAGGAATTGTAGCTCTAGGCCAAACTGACCAGATGTATGCAGTAGTAGAAGTCTACCAAAGTGATATCAAGAAAGTGCGTCCGGGACAGGATGTGCGGGTAAGTAGTGATTCCCTACGCAATGAATTAGAGGGAAGAGTGGATTGGATTGGTATGCAGGTAAAGCGGCAAAATCTGATCAACGCTGATCCCTCTAGCAATATTGATGCCAGAGTAGTGGAAGTGCATGTGCAACTGGATAAACTATCTAGCCAAAATGCTTCTAGCTTCACTAATTTGCAAGTTAAGGCGGTAATTGTACTGTGATTGGATTTATCCAGCAACTGCGGCGGCGAACGCCTTTAGGATGGCTGCAACTGAGTCATGAAAAAGGCCGTCTTTTGGTAGCATTGTCAGGCATTGCCTTTGCCGATGTTCTGATGTTTATGCAGCTAGGGTTTCAGACTGCCCTGTTTGAAAGTAATACAATCCTGCATCGGAGTATGCAGGCTGATATGTTTGTCATCAGTCCCCAAGCACGCAACCTAGCAAATATGTCCAGCTTTACGCGGCGACGGCTGTATCAAGCAATGGATATACCAGGTGTAAAGTCAGCAGAAGGAATGTATATCAACATTGTCGATTGGAAAAATCCCCAAACACATCAAAAAACTACAATATTAGTTATGGGGTTCAATCCCGATCAGCAAGTGTTTAACTTAGCGGATGTGAATCGCCAGATAGACGCTGTTAAGCTACCAGATACCGTTTTGTTTGATCGCGCCTCTAGAGGAGATTATAATAATGCGATCGCCCAAATTGACCAAGGTAAAACTGTCACAACCGAAATAGAACGCCGGACAATTACTATTAGCGGCTTATTTTCAGTCGGGGCTTCCTTCATAGCCGATGGTACTTTAATCACCAACGACCAGAACTTTTTGCGACTCTTTCCCAGGCGAGAAGCCAGTGGTGTCAGTCTAGGTTTAGTGCAGCTACAACCAGGCTACGACCCAAAGCAGATGAAAACAGCTTTAGAAACTTATTTAGATGATGATGTTAAAGTTTTAACCAAAGCAGAATTTATCGAATTTGAAATAAATTACTGGAAAACAAATACTGCTATCGGGTTTATCTTCAGCCTGGGTGTAGCAATGGGTTTTATGGTAGGTGTGATTATCGTCTATCAAGTTCTTTCTACAGATGTGAATTCTCATATCAAAGAATACGCAACTTTCAAAGCAATGGGATATAACAATCTCTACTTATTAGGTGTGGTCTTTGAAGAGGCGATAATTTTGGCAGTTTTAGGCTTTATCCCAGGAGCGATCGCACCTTTAGGACTTTATCATTTAACTCGTAATGCTACCAATTTACCACTTTATATGACCGTAGCGCGAGCCTTAACAGTATTAACCCTGACAATGATTATGTGTGTAATTTCTGGTGCCATCGCCACCCGTAAATTACAGTCCGCCGATCCCGCAGATATGTTTTAAATTTGTCATTTGTCATTTGCAAATGACAAATGACAAGCATCACGAGTAATCAAGCTATTTATGAGTAGTCAACCTGTAATATCTGTTAAAAATCTCGACCATTATTTTGGTCATGGTCAACTTCGCAAGCAAGTTCTTTTTGATATCAACCTCGATATTAACGCTGGCGAAATTATTATTATGACTGGGCCTTCTGGTTCTGGGAAAACTACACTTCTCACTTTAGTCGGCGGCTTGCGTTCTGCTCAATCCGGCAGTTTGCAAATATTGGAACAAGAACTGTGTGGCGCTAACAAAAGACAACTTACCCAAGCGCGACGCAGTAATGGTTATATTTTCCAAGCGCATAACTTGCACGGTAGCCTGACAGTACTCCAGAACGTCAGAATGGGCTTGGAAGTACATAATAATATTTCCCCGGCAGAAATGAAAACCCGTTCAGCCCAAATGTTAGAGGAGGTGGGATTAGGGCATCGTCTGAATTATTATCCTGATGATTTATCTGGGGGACAAAAACAAAGAGTTGCGATCGCTCGGGCGTTGGTCGGTCGTCCAAAAATTGTCTTAGCGGATGAACCTACCGCCGCCCTTGACAGTAAATCGGGACGAGATGTAGTCAACCTCATGCAAACCCTAGCTAAAGAACAGCATTGTACTATTCTTTTAGTTACTCATGACAATCGCATTCTAGATATTGCCGATCGCATCGTCTACATGGAAGATGGCAAGTTAATAAATGACGGTGCTGTTGTTGCAGCCGGTTAGATTGGTTCTCCTCAAGATTTTTTATTAACAAGAAAACAGCCAGAAAGTGGTATTTAATTATTTCGCTCAAAAATCGTCTCTGTAATTTCACTAATGCCAATGTAGCGACTCATCTGCTAGAGATTTGAAAGGTTTACTGTTATATAAGAAATGCTTGCCAGAGTTTGGAGTGCATCAATTGTGGGCATCGATGCCGTCAAAGTTGGCGTAGAAGTCGATGTGTCAGGGGGATTACCGGGAATTGTTGTCTTAGGACTGCCAGATTCAGCGATTCAAGAATCACGAGAAAGAGTCAAAGCAACGTTGAAGAATGCAGGTTTCGCCTTTCCCATGCGAAAAATTGTGATCAATTTAACTCCCGCAGATTTACGGAAAGAAGGCCCCTGTTTCGATTTGCCTATTAGTGTGGGAATTTTGGCGGCTTCTGAGCAAGTTAGCGCTGATTTGTTGGGGGATTATCTATTCTTAGGCGAAGTCTCTCTGGATGGCAGTTTGCGTCCGGTGGCTGGTGTTTTGCCGATCGCAGCAGCAGCTCAAAAGATGGGAATTGCAGGTTTAGTTATTCCTGCTGATAATGCCCAAGAAGCAGCAGTAGTTCAAGACTTGGCTGTTTACGGCTGCAAACATCTCTCTGATGTGGTGGATTTTTTAAATAATCCCGGACGTTACAAACCTGTGCAAGTTGATCATACAACGGAGATAGCAACAGTATCTTACCCTGGCGCAGATTTGCATGATGTGAAAGGACAAGCTCATGCGCGTCGTGCTTTAGAAATTGCTGCTGCTGGTGGACACAATTTAATTTTTGTCGGGCCGCCTGGTAGTGGGAAAACCATGTTAGCACGGCGCTTACCAGGGATTTTGCCGCCCCTAAGTTTTGCCGAATCTTTAGAAGTGACTCGCATCCATTCAGTGGCTGGTTTATTGAAAAATCGCGGTTCGTTGGTACGCGATCGCCCTTTTCGCAGCCCCCACCACTCAGCATCCGGGCCTTCTCTTGTGGGTGGTGGTAGCTTCCCTCGTCCTGGAGAAATATCATTATCTCACAGAGGTGTACTTTTCTTGGATGAACTCACGGAATTTAAACGAGATGTTTTAGAATTTCTGCGTCAACCTTTAGAAGATGGCTACGTCACGATTTCCCGCACCAAACTATCAGTAACGTTTCCCGCGCAGTTTACTTTGGTGGCGAGTACCAATCCCTGTCCTTGCGGTTACTATGGCGATACCATCCAACAATGTACTTGTTCTCCCCGTCAACGCGAGCAATATTGGGCAAAACTTTCTGGGCCATTGATGGATCGAATTGATTTACAAGTTGCGGTGAATCGGTTGAAACCAGAGGAGATTACCCAACAACCTACGGGAGAAGCATCAATAACAGTGCTACAACGAGTGCAACAAGCAAGCGATCGTGCAGTTACCCGCTTCCAAGGAGAAGCAAATCTGCGTTGCAATGCCCACATGCAAAGTCGCCATCTCCAGAAATGGTGCAAGCTAGATGATGCTAGCCGCAATTTATTAGAAGTAGCAATTAGAAAATTAGGTTTATCAGCAAGAGCAAGCGATCGCATTCTCAAAGTAGGGCGGACTATTGCAGATTTAGCAGGAGAAGATGAGCTAAAAACCAATCATGTAGCGGAAGCAATTCAATATCGCACAATTGATAGAATGCAGTAGAAATCTTGTGATAATGCCTTAAGTTTGTTAAGGGTTGATGCAGATACTTTGTGTTACCAGCAGCTAGAACAGCAAGGCTAAAGCTATGATTCTAATAAATGAGCGAGAGTCCAACCTTTATGGAAATCAATACTTTAGCAGAATCAAAGATCGCAAATTTAAAAGTCAATATTTTGGTGGAAATGCTGCCGTTTGTGTCATTGCTTTTAGGTAACAGTTGCTTTGTTATATTATCAACATTGGCGGATCTTTAATTATCGCCAATTGGTAGGCGCAGCCCGTCGTAGATATCGCATTCTCAAACTAGCACAGACTATTGCAGATTTAGCAATAAAGTGTTGCTCTAGAGGAGACTGCTTATGCTGAACTAAAATGCAAGCTACTAAAGTCTAACTTTTGATTGTATTTCAATCAGATTTTTACTAATTTTTTACTCATCTAAAATCTCCCTTAAAATGTATTTATTAATGATTAAAACTAGTACAATAAGAAATTAAAATAATGGTTTTTATGCAAGCAAAAAAAAATAAGGGTAACTAGTAAAAGTTATCTTTAGCAATTTATCATTAATAGTTACCAACAAACAGGAAAATATTTATGGTTCAAACTTGGCTGTGGATTGGTGTCATCAGTATGGCGCTGGGTTGTGCTTTTTTCGGCGTAGGCGCACACAACGGTAAAAATGAACGCTGGAAAATACTGTATACACTTAATTTTTTCATTTGCTTAATTGCTAGTGGGCTGTACTTAGCAATGGCATTCGGTCAAGGAGTTAACATCATCAATGATCGTCCAACTTATTGGGTGCGATTTGTCACTTGGTTTTGCTCAACGCCACTGTTGTTGTTAGATCTGACTTTCTTGGGAAAAACCAGTCTGCTGATTACAGGTAGCTTGTTAGGAGCAAACGCTTATATGCTTGCCACTGGCTTCCTTGCCACAATTACACCCAAGCCGATCAGCTACATCTGGTATATTGTGAGTTGTGGTGCTTACGCGGCGGTTTTCTACTTATTAGTGAAACCCTACCGAATCGAGGCAGAACGCAAACATCCCAGATCCAAGCAAGCATTCCGCAAGCTGGTAACTGTACATTTGGTGCTGTGGACACTTTATCCAATTGTGTGGATTCTTAGTCCAGAATGGTTTAACGCTTTTGGTCAAGGTGGGGAAACAATGGGTTATACGCTACTAGATATTGCCTCTAAAGTCGGGTTTGGTTTTCTATCGTTAAACACCCTACGTAATTTAGAACAGGCGGGAGAATCGGTTACTGAATCGGAAGCGTTATATGAGTAGGTAATAAATTTTCAGTCAGAGGCAATAGAATAGCTAACCGAATTAGGGGAATCAATAAGGGATTATGCGATCGCTGCCATTGCATTTTATATGCTAAAGCGACCGCAGTACCTATTGCCTACCAAAAAGCAAATTATTTATAGATATTCCCGTCAAGGAAATTACCGACTCTGCTAAATTCCTCCCCCAGGACGCTGCACAAACTCCCTTGGGGGGATGCCTCTACTTATGAAATCAGTATCCAATATATCAGGAAGTAAGCGACATCCTTAAGGAGACTGATTGAATGAATTTGCAGGCTATTTGGAAGTTATTACAAGAGACATTCAAAGAATGGAGTGAGGATAAAGCCTCACGGTTAGCGGCGGCGCTAGCTTATTACACGATTTTTTCCATTGCACCATTGCTAATTATTGTAATTGCGATCGCAGGGGCAGTATTTGGAGAAGAAGCGGCAAGGGGTCAAATCGTTGGACAAATTCAAGGTTTAGTCGGCCCAGATGGCGCAGAATTTATCCAAACAGCCATTCAGAATGCTAATAAACCCAAAACAGGAGCGATCGCTTCTATCATTAGTGTCGCAGTTCTACTATTGGGTGCTACTGGCTTATTTACCGAGTTGCAAGATTCCCTCAACACGATTTGGGAAGTGAAACCGAAACCCGGACGCGGCGTAACTCACATGATTCGCTTACGCGTTTTGTCCTTTGCAATGGTGATCGGTATTGGCTTTTTACTTTTAGTTTCTCTGGTAATTAGTACGGCATTGGCAGCATTAGCAACATACTTTAGTAACTTGGTGCCAGGTGTAGATTTTCTCTGGCAGATTCTCAATTTAATTGTCTCTTTTGCCATCACTACGTTCCTGTTCGGACTCATTTTTAAAGTCCTACCAGATGTCGAAATTGGTTGGAGTGATGTTTTAATTGGAGCTATGCTCACCTCCTTTCTGTTTTCTATCGGTAGATTTTTGTTAGGGCAATATTTAGGTAATGGCAGTTTTGGTTCAGCCTATGGTGCAGCTGGTTCACTGGTGGTAATCTTAGCTTGGGTTAACTATGCCGCACAGATTCTTTTCTTCGGTGCGGAGTTTACCCAAGTGTATGCCAGAAGGTGCGGTAGTGGCATAACCCCATCTAAACATGCTATACCTTTATCTGATAACACGGAAAATAATGGCAAGGCTCCAACAGGGCAATCGTCCGCTAATAAAAAGCCCTCTTCTAACTTTATTAATCGCTTGTTACAGTCTTTCAAGAAGCCCAAGCGTTTAAAACAGAGAAGAAAAAATCAGCGATTTTAATTCCTGATTGTTAGGAATTTAGGTTTGTAAAAATGATAGATGTTGAAGTATTTAACTTCTAATAAAAGTTAGTCTTATGAAATAAGACCACAGATAAATAACCTGATACTGGATTTTTTCCAGAAGTCTATTGAGAAAGGAAGAAAATCAGTGCTAATGGAAAAATGGTTTTTTATCGATTGGCAGGCAATCTTTATTCCTAGCATCAGCATCTTTGAGTTAATTATCCGTGGTTCGCTGGTTTATTTAGCGCTATTCTCAGTGCTACGTTTTCTTCCTAGCCGACAACTAGGAACACTAGGAATTACTGATTTACTCGTAGTTGTGCTATTTGCTGAAGCTGCCCAAAACGCTATGGCGAGTAATTATACATCAATTACTGAAGGCGCTATCCTGGTAGGAACTGTGATTTTTTGGAGTTACTTATTGAACTGGTTAGGTTACAGAATCCCCCAGTTTCAACGTTTTCTGAATCAGCCACCACTGCTACTGGTAAAAAATGGTCGGATGATTGAGCGTCATTTGCAACGAGAGTTAATTACAGACGATGAGTTGATGAGCAAGTTACGCCAGCAAGGTGTGGAATTTTTAGCAGATGTGAAGTTTGCATATATGGAGGCTGACGGCAGCATTAGTATCATCACCTTCGACTCCAAAACTAGTACCGTCCCTGAGCAAAAAGCAGTACTAAAAAGCGATCTACATTAATTAAACTGTAAAATATGACGGTTGTATTCTGTGCCGAACTGTGATTGAGCGTTATACTTTACCCGAAATGGCTAATCTGTGGAGTGAAGCCTATAAACTAAAAACTTGGCTGCAAGTCGAAATTGCTGTTTGCGAGGCTCAAGCTGAACTAGGTTACATTCCATCTCAGGCGGTTGAGGAAATTAAAGCCAAGGCAGATTTTGATCCAAAGCGAGTGTTGGAAATTGAGGCTGTAGTCCGCCACGATGTTATTGCTTTCTTGACAAATGTCAACGAATATGTTGGCGATGCAGGACGGTACATTCACCTGGGTTTAACTAGTTCGGATGTTTTGGATACAGCTTTAGCACTGCAATTGGTTGCCAGCCTGGATATATTATTGCAACGTCTGGAAGATTTAATTCAGGTAATTCGCGAAAAAGCACGGGAACATCGTCATACAGTGATGGCTGGTCGATCGCATGGTATTCATGCTGAACCGATCACTTTTGGTTTCAAGCTAGCTGGCTGGTTAGCTGAAGTGTTGCGACACCAAGAGCGCCTGAAAATTCTCCACAAAACGATCGCTGTGGGTAAGATTTCTGGTGCAGTGGGAACTTATGCGAATGTTGAACCGCGTGTAGAAGCGATCGCTTGCCAAAAACTCGGACTCAAACCCGATACGGCCTCAACGCAAGTTATTTCCCGCGATCGCCACGCCGACTATGTGCAACAATTAGCTTTGGTAGCAGCATCCATCGAACGTTTTGCTGTAGAAATTCGCAATCTGCAAAAAACAGACGTTCTGGAAGTTGAAGAATTCTTCTCCAAAGGTCAAAAAGGTTCCTCGGCAATGCCACACAAGCGCAATCCCATCCGTTCGGAACGGCTGACGGGAATGGCGCGACTCGTCAGAAGCCATGCCGGTGCAGCTTTGGAAAACGTCGCTCTTTGGCATGAAAGGGATATTTCCCATAGTTCTGTAGAACGGGTAATTTTGCCAGATGCTTGCACTTTGACGCACTTTATGTTGTCAGAAATAACCGACTTGGTGAAAAACCTGTTGGTTTATCCTGAAAACATGGAACGGAATCTCAACTGCTACGGTGGCGTTGTGTTCAGCCAAAAAGTCCTGCTAGCCTTGATAGACAAGGGAAGTAGCCGAGAAGATGCTTATGCGATCGTTCAAGAAAGCGCTCACGCCGCTTGGAACAAGCCAGAAGGTAATTTCCAGGGCTTGATTAGCAAAGATCCTCGCGTTACCGAAAAGTTGTCCCCAGCAGAACTAGAAGTCTGTTTTGACCCCCAGCAGCATCTGAGCCATTTAGAAGAGGTTTATCAAAGGTTGGGAATTTAGGATTAATTTGCTTGTAGTGAGCGCTTAAGCGCTTACTACTAACTTGTTACTCAAAAAATACACAAACTTTTTCAAAGAAGATATATAAAAATACCAAAAATCTTTAGTATTTCATTGCTGAAGACTATTAGCTTGGTGCTGGAATTTTTGCCAGCACTGGGTAGTATAAATAACAGATGTTTACTTATTTATTAGTGCTTCGAGTGCCTAAATGATTGAAATCCTAGCCACACTTTCAGCCTCTGCGGCAGCAGGAATGAGAATAGGTACACCTTTGCTAATCATTGGATTGTTGCAGGGTAGTAGCTTGTGGTCACAAGTTCCGATTTTATCTCATATTTCTCCACCAATATTGTTAGCTTGCCTTAGCTGTTGGTCTTTAGTTGAATTACTAGCCTCAAAAAAGCTATGGGGGCAAAGATTGCTACAACTAGTTCAATTATTCATGTCTCCCATCGTGGGGGCAATTATGGGGTTAGCAGTAGCTAGTGCAACAGCAACACCAAGCTGGCTGATTGCCTGTATTGGGGGTTCTTTAGCTTTAGTACTCCAACTAGTTCAAGTTGGTTGGTTCTATCGGTTACGTGGTTTACCCTTGTGGGCAGTCTTTCTTCAAGATACCTTGTGTATTGCTCTAGTACTTTTTGCCTTTGATGCTCCCTGGCAAGGAGGATTAATTGCTTTAATACTGCTCTGGTTTGCAGTTCGTAGCGCGAAGCATTGGTATGACTGGTATTGGCAGAAAAGTTAGGAGTAAAAAGTCAGAAGTGAGGAATGAAAATAGAAGTTAAGAGTTGAAGAATTACGAACAAAAATTTAAAACTTCTAACTCATGTAGAGACGCGATTAATCGCGTCTCTACTCCTAGCTCCTAACTCTTTTCATCTACTGCAAAAGTCCAATCATGTGCAAGAAGCCATGACCGGTAATCAACTCGATGATTAAGGCGATGAAGCCCAGCATAGCAATCCGCCCATTCCATACTTCAGCGCTAGTAGTCAGACCCCATTCCCAGCGCTCTTGTGGGTACATTTTCACCCTTTTTTTCATTTGGGCAGCTTGCGAAAGCTTGAAACTGGGGTTTTTCAGCGCATTAATCACTAAGTCTGCAAGTGCATTAATAAATACTGGATGGGTATTGGGAGCAGGAACACGACGGAAGTTGTCAATTCCTGCTTCTTCTGCTACTTCCCGATACTCAATATCAATTTCTTGCAGAGTCTCGATGTGTTCTGAGACAAAACTGATTGGCACAACAACCAAATCTTTCACGCCTTTTGCACCTAGTTCTTTGAGGGCATCCTCAGTATAAGGTTGGAGCCATTCTACTGGACCAACGCGACTTTGGTAAGCTAAGGTGTGGGCATTGGGTCGATTGAGGGTCTGCATAATCAGGGCAGTACATTCCTCAATTTCTTGTTGATAAGGGTCGCCAGCCTCTTCAACGTAGCTTTTAGGAACGCCGTGAGCGCTGAAGAATATATGAACCTCATCTGGGTTAGAAAACTGTTTTAGTTCTTGGGCTATGAGTTCCGCCATTGCTTGGAGGTAGCCTGGTTCTTTGTACCAGGAAGGAATAACGGTGTAATCAATGGGTTGAAGCTTTGGATCTTCTTGCCAAAGTTTTTCTAAAAGCCGGAAGCTAGAACCACTCGTACTAATAGAAAACTGGGGATATAATGGTAATATTACCAGGTGTTCTATATTATCTTGGGTGATCTGTGCGATCGCCTCTTCTGTATAGGGATTCCAATAACGCATCCCTACATAAATCTTGGCTTCTTGCCCTAAATAACTCAACTGTTCTTTTAAAGCTTGCCCTTGCGCTTCTGTGATCCGCCGCAGTGGAGAACCACCACCGATTTGCTTATAATTCTCTTGAGATGTTCTGGTTCGCCGCGAGGCAATAAACCAGGCTAGGGGCTTTTGCAACCAGCGAAATGGTAGGCGAATAATTTCCGGATCGGAAAATAGGTTGTACAAAAACGGCCCGACATCCTCTAGCTTATCGGGGCCACCGAGATTGAGTAATAAGACGCCTACACGACCCATAGCAGTTACTTTCCCCCAATCTTTTCAGGTTTTTTACTAATGTTAACAATATATCTTTATTAAATAATAAAGCTTAATAGCAAGGAAATATGCAATGGCAACAATTTTAAGGGATTGGAGTTACCGTTATCAGTGGCTGTATGATGGTATCTCTCGTTTAGCAGCCTTAAGTGTAGGTGGTGAAGCCCGTTTTCGGCAACTTGCTTTGCAAGGCTTAACAATTCGCTCAGATACTCAGGTTTTAGATTTATGTTGCGGCAGTGGTCAAACAACCCAATTTTTGGTGAAATTATCACAAAATGTAACAGGATTGGACGCCTCACCCAAATCTTTGCAACGGGCGCGGCAAAATGTGCCATTAGCAGTCTATCTCGAAGCTTTTGCCGAGAAGATGCCCTTTGCAGATAATCTATTTGATGTGGTGCATACCAGCGTTGCATTACACGAGATGCAGCCTGAGCAATTGCAAAAAATTATTAGTGAAGTTTATCGGGTGTTGAAGCCAGGAGGGATATTTACACTGGTAGATTTTCATGCTCCTACAAATCCGATATTTTGGCCTGGGGTATCAGTGTTTTTGTTGCTGTTTGAAACGGAAACAGCTTGGCAATTGTTGAAAACTGATTTGCCTAGATTGTTAACTCAGACTGGGTTTAATGTGGATGAGCCAACTTTATATGCAGGTGGTAGTTTGCAAGTGATACAGGCGACGAAGTGAGCAATACTGCTTTATTAATGGCAGGTAAGAGACTCTGCTATTAATAAAGTATGGGTGATTGTTATACAGCACTTAAGCCAGTAGGAAGGGAAAAAATGACCCAGGAACTAATAGACCTCAAAAAAAGTATTTTGGAAGGACGTTATGCAGATGCCTTGGCAATTGTAGATGAATTAGAAGGCATGAGTAAACAAGCTATTCTGCGGAATATTCAAGCTTATTTAAGGATTCTGCTGATTCATTTGATTAAGAACCAAGTAGAACAAAGATTAACTGGTTCATGGGCAAATTCTATTCGTAATTCAATCCGAGAAATTAAAAAACTTAATATTAAAGATAATAAAAAATCTTACTATATTAATTTAGATGAGTGGAAAATTTTGATAGAAGAGGAAGTGATTGAAGATGCGATCGCTTATGCTAGCGAGGAAGTAATGAATGGAGCATATAATCAATTCCAACTAGCTGAAATAGTCGATAGTAACTAAATTATTCACACTGCGTTGAAGTTTTTGGCGCTAACTTATTCCTATTCAGCTAAGGAGTTACCCGCAGTTGTGGCTGAAATTTTAACTCAGCTAATCGGTGGAGAAGATTGGAAAGCAGGTAGGAGGTAAAAAATGACCCAAAAGTAATAAACCTTTTCTTTGTAAAATGTTTCAATCCCTAATAGGGATTTTGATGAATTGCAATCCACTTATTCCCTCTGGCAATAGTAAAAGCCTTAGACTTTCAATCCCTAATAGGGATTTTGATGAATTGCAATAAAACCATAGGCGTGCTTCAGGCGGAGTAATGCACTTTCAATCCCTAATAGGGATTTTGATGAATTGCAATTTGGTTTTATAGTCCAGTTGGCGGCGGAACTCGTAAACTTTCAATCCCTAATAGGGATTTTGATGAATTGCAATAAAATCAAAATCTTACCGGGACGATCCAAAAAATACTTTCAATCCCTAATAGGGATTTTGATGAATTGCAATTCCCGCAAGTTATTTTTCGCGCAAGAAATCCCAACTTTCAATCCCTAATAGGGATTTTGATGAATTGCAATTATAATGAATATTGAGTCTGATTATCCTACTCTTCTTTCAATCCCTAATAGGGATTTTGATGAATTGCAATCGCGATCGCCTCCTGCTCTTTGGGTGTTAAAGCCTTTCAATCCCTAATAGGGATTTTGATGAATTGCAATCAGAGCAATACTTTTGTCCGCTAGACATAAACTTGCCTTTCAATCCCTAATAGGGATTTTGATGAATTGCAATTTAAGTCAGAGTTTAATGGGCTTATTAAAATAGGGATCTTTCAATCCCTAATAGGGATTTTGATGAATTGCAATAGTTACCTGGATTCGCCTGTGAGCGTGGTTGAATCTTTCAATCCCTAATAGGGATTTTGATGAATTGCAATCTCTATCTTCTAAGCTGGCAGGAGTGGGATAATCCTTTCAATCCCTAATAGGGATTTTGATGAATTGCAATTTTAATGTGTCTCTCAAATAGATTTACGCCGGAGACACTTTCAATCCCTAATAGGGATTTTGATGAATTGCAATCGGAAGAAATGGAGTAGACGCAGTGCCTTATAATCTTTCAATCCCTAATAGGGATTTTGATGAATTGCAATATTTTCGCTATGTCCGACTGGGTAAGTTTGCGGTTCTTTCAATCCCTAATAGGGATTTTGATGAATTGCAATACTTCCACATTGATATTCTCAATTTATCTATCCTTTCTTTCAATCCCTAATAGGGATTTTGATGAATTGCAATTTTATAGGATTGGGCGTTATTATGCAAGTTATGTCCTTTCAATCCCTAATAGGGATTTTGATGAATTGCAATGCAAGCCGCAATCTCACCTTAGCAAGTCGCGTTATCTTTCAATCCCTAATAGGGATTTTGATGAATTGCAATCGTTATTCCCGTGAGTTTCTTAATGCTATGAAACCTTTCAATCCCTAATAGGGATTTTGATGAATTGCAATTTCATTGTCAAGTAAAGTTGATTCAGTACCAACTTCTTTCAATCCCTAATAGGGATTTTGATGAATTGCAATAGCGCGAGCCTGAAACCCAAGCTATATTTAGTTTTCAAGGTGCGGTTGCGCGATTCAAGAGCAATCATAGCATTAGAGAATTCGTTTGGAAAGAGTATCGGGAAAGGTTGAAGGCTGAAACCTACTTATTGTAAGGATTTTAGAGCTTGCGCGAGTGAAAATTGGGCGTTAGTGCGGTGAAATGCTTGCTGGGGTTGAGATAGAAGCACTTTTTTTCGGCTGTGGAATTTGTACACCTACCCTACCGCGCATTTGACCATACAGAAACCTAACTATAAGGGAACTTAGCACAGAAAATTGTTTAGTCCTATAGCTTTTCTTTGCCAATACGTCCGACTTTTCCCTGACAACAGCCACAGAGAAAGAACCCTTGGACAGCAAACGAAGCTAATATGACGGTATACTGATTCATAAATAGTAGTATTTGTTATCGTATTACTGTACGTATAACAAAGAATATAAGTTTTCGCCAATTCAAGGTAGAGATGATGAAAGAAATAACACGCCGCAAATTTATCGCAACAGCCACCGTGGCGACGGGTTTTGCCCTGGCAGTGCAACCCATTTCTGCTCAAGTCATCAGCACCGATGCTAAGGGGTTGATAGCTGGTGCGGTGAAAATTCCCGTCAAAGATGGCGAAATTCCTGCCTATAGAGCAGTACCTGCGACTGGTAAAAATTTCCCAATTGTTCTGGTAATTCAGGAAATATTTGGTGTACATGAGCATATTCAGGATGTCACTCGTCGCTTTGCCCAGTTGGGGTATTTAGCGATCGCACCCGAATTATTTATCCGTCAAGGCGATGTCACTAAGTTAAGCAACATAGACGAAATTCGCCCAATTGTCGCCAAAGTGCCAGATGCCCAAGTGTTATCCGATCTTGATGCGACGGTAAACTGGGCTGTGAAATCAGCTAAAGGTAATGCCGATAAATTGGGGATTACAGGCTTTTGCTGGGGCGGCCGCATTACCTGGTTATACGCAGCACACAATCCCAAGGTGAAGGCTGGTGTGGCGTGGTATGGCCGACTTGTGGGCGATGCTACCGAACTTCAGCCCAAGTATCCCGTCGATATTGCATCAAAACTGACAGTCCCCATTCTCGGACTCTATGGTGGGAAGGATACAGGTATTCCCGTTGATACAGTAGAGCAGATGCGCGATCGCTTAAAGTCTAGCAGCAGTAAATCTGAAATCATCGTCTACCCCGATGCACCCCACGCTTTTTTTGCCGATTATCGCCCCTCTTACCGCGAGAAAGATGCTAAGGACGGTTGGAAACGGCTTTTGGCATGGTTTAAGGAAAATGGCGTGTAAAAAACAGGAAAAGGGGCAGGGGGCAGGGAGCAGGGGGGAATCCCCATACATGAATGTAGTTGCTCTCTAACCCTTGTGGCAGGCTAATTCCAGTATCTTTCTCCCTGCCCCCTTCCCCCTGCTCCCCTGCCTCTTTGGTAAGTCTGCAAAACAAAAAAAAGCCTCCCGCGATGGGAGGCTTAAAATTAGCGGAGAAAACTTATCAATTTATTGGGTAGCTACAGCAATCACTCCTCCTAATGCAGAGAAAACTGCGGAGACGGTTGCTGTGGCAAACAGCCACCAAGCTGCTGAAGCTGCGGCTTTGCGGGTTTCCTCCGCTTGCCGTTGTGCTTGATGCTTCACCTGTTCTAGGCGGCGTTGGGCTTCATGCTGTATGCGTTCTGCACGTTGCAATACTGTATTGCGGGCCCGTTCAATTTGGTCAATGATCCGGTTGGCATCTTCCTCAGAGATGTCCTCACGAGAACTCATTATTGCTACCAGGGTATCACGGTCAAAAGCAGACAGGCGATCGCGCAGAGCATCAAACCCTGCTTGGGGATCGTCAAAAAATGTGCGAACATCGCGCTTGATATTATCGTAGTTAAGTTCCGGGCGATCCAACGAGTTTAGATAGTTACGAATGCGGGCAAAAACCCCATCAATTGCATCTTGAATGCCTCGTTGGATATTCCGCACTTGTTCTACAAATTGCTCCCTTACGGACACAATATTATCGGCAATCCGCGTCGCTTCTTCATCGGAAATATCTTCCCGAATTTTCAGCAGGGCGATGATGGTAGAACGGTCAAAATGGGAAAGGCGATCGCTAAAAGTTTCTACCCCAGCTCGCGGATCGTGCAACAATAATTGCAAGTCGCGTTTAATACCTTCAGGATTAAGTTCTTCCTTGCCTGTTTGACGCAAATACTCTTCTACATAAGCTTTGAATGTTTCCGCTCTTTGCTGTGTGCGGGTAGCTAAACGACGAGGCGCACGTACAAAGTTGCGAATCGAAGTTTGCATGGAATCAATGATTTCATTGACTTGTCCTTCACTCAAGTCTTTACGTTGACTGAGTAACTTCACCAGTGTATCTCGGTCTACCTGCGACAACCGACGGCGCAGTGCTACGGCTCCCTCTTTGGGATTTTCAAACAATCTGGTCAAATCTCGCCCAATACCTTCTGGGTTCAATTCTTGTTTACCAGTATTCCGCAGATAATCTGCGATCGTGGTAGTAACAGAGTCGTATTGCTCTTTAGCTTTATCCACTACAGCTTGGGGTGTGTGGCGAATACTATGCCACGACTCCTCAGCAGCATTGATGGTTTGATTAACTTGATCTTCACTCAAATCTTGCCGTTGACTCAACAATTGTACCAAGGTATCGCGGTCAAAGCGAGACAAACGCGCCCGAATTGAGCTAATTCCAGCTTGGGGATCTTCTAGTAGCTTTTTAAACTCCGCGCGGATGGCATCAGGATTCAGTTCCGATTTTCCTGTATTACGCAGATATGATTCTACATTCAGCCACAGGGTTTCTGCTTGATATTGCGCCTGTTCTGCTAGCCCTTTGGATTCTACCAGGACGCGATCGCGTTGTTTTTCCAACTCATCGAGAATGCTGTCTACTTCATATAGTTGCACATCATTACGTTGCAGCAATACCGCCCGTATTTCCTGACGATCAAGGTGGGCTAGTCGCAATGTCAGGGCTTCATAATCTGCATCTGGGTCTTGCAACAGTGGTTTGAAAGTTTGCTCAATACCTTCTGCTGTCAAATCGGCTTTCGGAGTAACCAGCAGATAACTTTCCACTGCCCGTTGCAAATCTTGGACTATCTCTCTTTCTTCAATACCTGTAACTATCACTAGTACATCTTTGCGGACAATATCTAACTGATCTGCAATGCGCTGAATTTGGGCTTGGGTAAGGAGTCCGCGTTGTTGCAAGATATTGACGAAATCGTTACGGGATAGTCGTTCTAGTTCCCTGCGGACTATTCCAGGGTCAGCTGCTGGGTCGTAGAGGACATCACGAAATTCTTGGGCAATTTTTTCTTGGCTCAGTTGCCAAGCATAAGTGTTGTGCAGATAGTTTTCAATATCAGCCCGAATTGGGCTATAGGGTTGTGATGGTGTTGGCAACCCTAGCTTATCTGCTTGTTGGGTGACTTTATCTTTGGCGGTGGTGAGACTACGCAAGATTTTTTCCACATCCAAATCAGGCAAATCTGCTCGTCCCATCACAGTGGCGGTTAAAGCGGATAGTGCTTGCTGGATTGTACTTTGCATTGGGCCAGGGGCTGGCTTTTGGTTTTGGTCAGCCTCTTTGGAACCACCCTGTTCTGCTAATAACCGATCCAGTTTGGCGTTGAGTTCATCTGTTTTGTTTTGTCCTGCTGGAAGTGATTTCAGATAATCCATCAACTCACCCAGACGGTCTTCGGTGGGTGATTGCTGACTCACGACTTGCTGCCAAACTTTATACAACGTATCAGCAATCCGGCTAACATCTTTTTTGGAAAGGTCGGTGCGGCTGCTGACTAACTCGATAAACTTCTGGCGGTCGATGTTGCGAATATCTGAAGTCCCTGCGATCGCTTTTAATTGCGGATCGTTGAGTAAATTTTCAAAGTCACTCCGAATTTTTGACAAATCTAGCTCTGGAGGACGGATCTTTTCTAAGTAATCCTCTATATTCTCGCGGATACTTCCAGGGTCGATAGCGCTTCCTAGTTCCCGGCGGACGGCGGCGGCGGCGGCCTCAGCTGTCGCTACAACTTGGTTATTGACAGCCTTTGCGCCCAGTGCGGCGGTGGCTGTGCCCATAATTGCCTGAAAACCGGAAGTTGCCGTATTGACAACTGAACCAATTAAGGAACCTACGGTGGTGGAACTTACCCAGACGAGGAGCAAAAAGTAAGCACCCCAAATTACCAAACCGAGAATCGCTCCCAATCCTGGGCTAAAGATTTCCTGGCTCAATTTAACCGCGAGAAAACAAGCAATTAATAAGGCGACGCTCACAGTGACTAATGTCCACAACCCCACTGCGGTGCCAATTTTGCGAATGTTACCGCCCATACTTCCGGCTTCCCCAGTATCTGAAGTATCTGAATCCGAGTCAGATGAGTGCCCCAGATAGGAAATACCGGCTGCAAGGGATAAATTAGTTAGAACTAATTGGAAAGCAAAGGCTAGGATCACGCCGGAGATTAAGGCCACAAAAAAGTGCGGCCCGGAAATGAGAGCCGATGCCTGTGCTGGCGTGACGTTTGAGGTATCTAATGATGGTGATCGAGTCTGTGCTACCCACAATAGTGGTTTGTAGAGTCCCATCATGATTTCCGTACTTTGGAACATTGTATTTCCTTCTTCAAAGGTTTAAATTTGGGGAATTAAGATTTTCTTGAGAAGCAACTCTTAGTATTTATGTATGTTTGTACCTATGGCAATACCTAACTCATTAGCTCAGAATCGTGGAATTTGGCTATTTAAAGCATCTCTCTAAAGATTGAAAAATGTATCCAGCGAAAGATATAACTTTTATTCTCCTTCGGTGAGAATCTTAATCAAATTACCATCTGCTCTTAATTATGTATAGCTAATTTTTACTTTTGAATTGCTTATTTGTAGCGATTGATTCTTTTTGAATTATAGTTTTTTTATAGCGTCTTTACATTCTGTTACATATTTGCTTTTAGTCACCCCCTCAAGGTGGATTTGTCTAAAAAAATACGTTTCTGATAATCGTCCAGAAGAAGTGTCTGCGGTTTGTACCCAGAGACAGAAATAAGTCTAGTTATAAACAGCTACATTAAAGTTAACAAATGAATCGTTGAGGATAAAAAAATAATGGCAACTCGTTATTCCAGAAATTTGCCACTATTTCCAACAGAATGGAATGGCAAATATCGCAATTAAATTCTGTTTGACTAGATTCCTCAAGCCGAAATTCGGAACGGTCATTTTGCAATAATTGGCTTTTTTGCCTATTTATTTTGGTATTTAGCAGGCTATAGCGTTGTTCGTGACGTTTTACGCTTAGTTAGTTACTAGAACATTTAACACCTGAAACATTACTAGATATCGGAGAAAAAAATGGCAACTCAAGAGACTCGTCCTTCTACAGATTTACCACCTGTTGCAACAGAATACAACGGTGTAGATCGAAATGCATTTCTGTTTGGCTGGACACCTCAAGCCGAAATTTGGAATGGTCGCTTTGCAGCAATTGGCTTTCTAGCTTATCTATTGTGGGATTTAGCAGGCTATAGCGTTGTTCGTGACGTTTTACGCATAGTTGGCTACTAGAACATTTAACACCTGAAACATTACTAGATATCGGAGAAAAAAAATGGCAACTCAAGGAACTCGTCCTTCTACAGATTTACCACCTGTTGCAACAGAATACAACGGTGTAGATCGAAATGCATTTCTGTTTGGCTGGACACCTCAAGCCGAAATTTGGAATGGTCGCTTTGCAGCAATTGGTTTTCTAGCTTATTTATTGTGGGATTTAGCAGGCTATAGCGTTGTTCGTGACGTTTTACGCATAGTTGGCTACTAGAACATTTAACACCTGAAACATTACTAGATATCGGAGAAAAAAATGGCAACTCAAGGAACTCGTCCCTCTACTGATTTACCACCTGTTGCAGCAGAATACAACGGTGTAGATCGAAATGCATTTCTGTTTGGCTGGACACCTCAAGCCGAAATTTGGAATGGTCGCTTTGCAGCAATTGGTTTTCTAGCTTATCTATTGTGGGATTTAGCAGGCTATAGCGTTCTTCGTGACGTTCTACACATAGTTGGCTACTAGAACATTTAACACCTGAAACATTACTAGATATCGGAGAAAAAAATGGCAACTCAAGGAACTCGTCCCTCTACTGATTTACCACCTGTTGCAGCCGAATACAACGGTGTAGATCGAAATGCATTTCTGTTTGGCTGGACACCTCAAGCCGAAATTTGGAATGGTCGCTTTGCAGCAATTGGTTTTCTAGCTTATCTATTGTGGGATTTAGCAGGCTATAGCGTTCTTCGTGATGTATTGCACTTAGTTAGCTACTAGTACCGCAAAGCGGAAGTCAAAAGTCAAAAGTCAAAAAGCTTTAATTTTAGCCTTTCTGGCTATTTTAAATGGTAGGTTTATTTCCGCCGACCTGTACTAGAACATTAGACATTTGAAAAATTACTAAATATTGGAGAAAAAAATGGCAACTAAAGAGACTCGTCCTTCTACTGATTTACCACCTGTTGCAGCAGAATACAACGGCGTAGATCGCAATGCATTTTTGTTTGGCTTGACTCCCCAAACCGAAATTTGGAATGGTCGCTTGGCAGCAATTGGCTTTCTTGCCTATTTACTTTGGGATTTAGCTGGCTATAGCGTTGTTCGTGACGTACTACACATCGTTAGTTAGTAACGATAAGTGAGGAGTTAGTAGTGATGAGTTTTAAATCAACTATTAATTTATAACTCAAAGCTGATAATTATTAACTCCTCACTGAAACTGAATTTAGAACTATAAAAAGTTTATTTTCCAAGCATGAATTGTCTATTCATGCTTTTCTTTATTTAGAGGAAAAACCGAGCAAATATATATAAAGCTGAAGCTGCAAGTTGCCATAACATAGTGTAAAAAATTTTAAACGATATCCGGTGTCCATGTTGATCGTAGCGAAAAAAGTCACCTAGTTATAGGTGACTTTTTTATAATTACAATTAGATAAAAATTACTGAAATTCTTAACAGTGATTATTCATCAATACAACTAGGAATACCCAAAACAGCGCAGGGGAAATTAGAACCTAGTGCCTCAATCATCGGATGATTGACAGAATTGCAACCGAGAAACAGAATATCAGCACCTTCTGATTCAACAACTTTGTTCAGTTCTGTAGAAATGCAGCCAAACCGTAAATGAGATTTGAAACAACCTTGCCATTCTTCAGCCAGACTTCGAGCTTGCCAGAGAATTATATCTGCTTTTTGCAGGGGAGTTACCACTGCCTGCAATTGGGGTTGAGTTAATACCTGTGTGGTAGACTGTGATATTTCATTGATTTGGCACTCAAATTGAGGCTGTTGTGTTGGTAAGCTCAAGACATTTGAATACTGGCTTTTTGAATTGTTTTCTAGCACATAAACGGCTTGAACTGTGACTTCTGCATTAGTAGCTAAACGCGTTTGATGGGCAATCCAAAAGGCAATATCTAGCGCCGTATGACTGTTAGGAGATGCGTCATAAGCAACAATTAAATTAACTGCTTTTGCTTGTTGAGGTTTTTTAGAAAAAGGTTTTTTTGGTTCTGGCAATAGTACCATTTGTTCAATTAAGTCATCTCGGCCTGTGGCACTTTGCAGACGTGCTAACATTGGCTTAATTTGCACAGCTTTACTTCTCCCAATGAAATGAATTTACAATGAGAAGCAGGGCGATCAATTTGAGATTTTGGATTTTGGATTTTAGATTGAGTGACGATAACCAAAATTTAAAATCTTAAATCAATCAAGGAAACCCCAATAATAACTGTATTACAGCCAAACTGTTGGGGGTTCCTTCCATTGCCTACGGAGTTAGCTGACGGGCTAAGACTGGAAGGTGTCTCTCGTAAGATTAGCCCCAAACATTGGTTCCTCCGTTCCAAATTCAGCTTTCATGAATTTGAATTAGGCTACCCACTAAAAAAAATGATAATCTAATTTACTCGTCTTGGGCAAAATATCGATCAAGGAAATTCAGAGCGTGATTGCGGAGATCAAAATATTCTTTTGAGTTTCGCATGGCCGCGCGATCGCGTGGATGCTCAAAAGGAACTTCTAATATCTCTCCTATACTAGCAGCTGGGCCATTGGTCATCAAGACGATGCGATCGGACATATAAATTGCTTCATCAACATCGTGGGTAATCATCATTACTGCCTGACGATTATTTTCCCAAATATCCAATACCTGGCGCTGTAATTTGCCACGAGTTAGTGCATCTAGCGCCCCAAAAGGTTCATCCATCAGCAACATTTTAGGACGAATTGCTAAAGCTCTGGCAATACCTACTCGTTGTTTCATCCCTCCAGAGATTTCATCAGGATATTTGTCAGCCGCCGCCGTCAAGTTTACCATTGCCAAGTGTTGATTTACAATGCTAATTTTCTCAGCCCGATTAGCATTTTTTAGCACTTCATCCACAGCTAAACGGATATTTTCTCGCACAGTTAACCAAGGTAACAGCGAATAATTCTGAAATACCATCATCCGTTCGGCTCCTGGCTTATGAATTTCTTTTCCATCTAGCCGTACTGAGCCGGAAGTGGCTTTTTCTAAACCAGCTACTATCTTTAGTAGAGTTGATTTTCCACAACCAGAGTGACCAATTACAGAAATATATTCATCTTCACCAATGGTCAGATTAACCCCATCTAAAACGACAAAGTTATCTTTATCAGGTGTCGGATAAGACTTGACTAAATTTTCAATTTCTAAAAACCCAGTTCGGGACATAACTTCGGTCTGGGTATTAATAGGTAATGAGGTATATTCCATCATCGAAATGCTCCAGAAATAATTTAGTCAATCAATTTTGAATTTTAGATTTGCAATTTTAGATTGTTCCTGATCAAAAGAATGCAGGGCTGCTGAGGCAGAGCATAAACCAAGGAACCAAAATCCAAAATCTAAAATCCAAAATTGGCAGGGATTTAAGACATGAAAAAGTTAGTGGGAGCGTTAGCCCTGATGGCAAAACTATTCAGATAACCCACAGGATCGCTGGGGTCGAAGCCTTTCTTATCTATAAATACTTCTGGTGGCTCGACCTTGTAATCATCCTTGGGGCACTGAATGCCCATTTCAGATGCTATCTCCCGATATAAATCTGTTCTCCAACCAAGTTCGGCTAGTTTATCAGCATTTTTGGGGAATTGCTTAATTTGTCCCCACCGTGCGGCTTGTGTCATCAACCAGATACTTCTTGATCTCCATAAGAATGTTGAGTGTTCTCCTGGCTGTTTGGGAAGGTTGTCAGGAATATCGAAGAAAATCGTGGTGTCGGCGGCTTTGATGGTGCGGTCTTTGCCGTCAAAGCCGCCATAGTTGTAATTGCCGAGAATTCCCGGACTTGTAAACTTCGCAATTGGGGCATTTTTCTTTTTAGGTCTAGCACCTGTAAAGGAACGGTCTGTTATCAGTTCGGCTACTTCTTGGCGGTTTTCTGCTTTGCTGCAATACTGACAGGCTTCAATCATCGCCTTGACTAGGGAACGATAGGTTTTGGGATATTGGTCAATGAAAGATTGCATCACTCCCAAAAGCCGATCTGGGTGTCCCAACCAGACTTCTTTACCTTGTGCGAAAGTAAAGCCGATGTTTTCATTACCTGTTATTGCCCGTGTATTCCAGGGTTCTGCAACCATGTAAGCTTGCATTGCACCAATCCGCACGTTTGTTACCATTTGGGGCGGCGGAACGATGATGACGCGAAACTCTTTAAGGGGATCAACACCTGCGGCGGCGGATAAGTAACGGATAAAGTATTCGTAAATGGAGGAACTTAATACTACCGCCCAAACTCTGTTTTCTGGCGGTTGCTTGTCAAAATAGCCTCGAAAATCGCGCCCAAAGGCTTCTAAAGCACCATCGCCATATTTTTCTTGATACTCGTACCACGGACGTAGCCCAAAATCCCACATGGCTTTGTTCATTGTCATGGCGTTACCGTGGCGGTGTATGGTCATGGCTGCACACAAGGGGGCGTGGCGTGCGCCTTCAGCACCAATTCTCGCATTAGTAACTGCACCAGATACTACAGGTGAAGCATCCAGGCGACCAAAAATTAAACCATCGCGGGAGGTGGCCCAACTGGCTTCGCGGTTGAGTGTAACGTTCAAACCATACTTGCGGAAGAAGCCTTTTTTCCAGGCGATCGCAAATGGCGCACAATCATTAACAGGAACATAACCAACTGTAATATCAGCTTTTTCTAGGTCGCCGCTTTTAACTACTGGTTGCACAGCTAAAGCTTCTTCTGTCAATCCTTTAGCTGATCTATCTCCTGAAATCCCACAGGAAGACAGCGCCATTCCTGCCGTTGTTGCTCCTATTCCCTTGATAATATCTCGCCGAGTCCAGTTAATATCACCCATTTTTGTAGCTCCATTGGTGATTAATTGCTCACGCTTCAGGCGCAGAGTCACGTTACATCTTGCTGTTTTGATAGCAGCCGAATTTTGTTAGTTGGAAGTTTTAGGGCGATGGGTTACTAATTCTTGGATTTTGTCCACGGCGTAATCCAGGATTAACCCAGTTACACCAATTATCAACACAGCTAAAAAGACTGAACTCAGGTTTAAGCGACTCCATTCATCCCAGACGAAAAAGCCGATACCAATACCGCCTGTAAGCATTTCTACGGCGACTATTACCAGCCAAGCTATGCCTAAACTAATTCGTAAACCTGTAAAAATATACGGCAAACTTGCAGGCCAAATGATTTTTGTAATCCGTCGCCAACGGGGCATTTCTAGCACTCGTGCCACATCTAAATAATCTTTGGGAACGCTAGAAACGCCTAAAGCGGTATTAATAATTGTCGGCCATAAGGAAGTAATAAAGATGACAAAAATTGCTGAAGGTTCTGCTAAATTGAAAATTGCTAAGGCGATGGGCAGCCAAGCTAGGGGCGATACAGGTTTAAAAATTTGAATGATCGGATTGAGCGCTAGCATTGCCGGTCTGGACATACCAATTAGAAACCCCAAAGGAATCGCTACTACCGCACCTAACAAAAAGCCTATTAATACCCGGCGCAGACTTGCAATCAACAGCCAACCAATTCCTAAGTTGCCCGGGCCTCGCTGGTAGAAGGGATTTAAGATGTAGTCTAGATTAGCGATTAACGCTTCTGGCGGGGTGGGCATTAATTCATGGTTGGCAAGTGCAATAATCCACCACAGCACAATTATTCCCAAGAACCCCAACACAGGTAGAAAGAAGACGTCTCTAACGACGACAGGTTTTGCCTTTTTCCAAGCAGCTTGTCCAGCGATCGCTACGATCGCTGCTAAATTTAATTGAAATATCATTTATGACCTCAACAGATTTAAGTGCAGGTACAAAAAATCCGAGCAGTACCAGCCTTGGACACCGATGAGATCGGAACATTATAAAAATGCCGTCTCTTCAGTCTCCTCTCAATGCCTACGAAGTTAGCTGACGGGCTAGGGCTGAGAGATGCCCTTCTGAAGAAAGTTATGAGTTATGAGTTATGAGTTATGAGTTAAGTATTATTAACTTCTAAATCCTCACTCTGAACTCGTCACTTTCTATGAGATACGCCCCACAATTTGGTTCCTCCGCTCCAGCGTTATGCACTGTGACACGCTGAATTAGGCTGACTTACTCTAATGGATACTAAATTATGCACAATATAACATCAATGCTCAGTAAAAGCCATTGGTATTATGATAAATGTTGTTAACTTTAATACTATAATTAAGTGTTAGCTTGCAAGTTTTTGTAATAAATAAAACCTGTAAATTTAGTCGTGTTGTGGTGAACTCCTTACACGGACTGCTAAATAATATAGTTGAGCCAAGCATCAAGAATGTTACGTGCTTGATTAATATTTTTAATACAAAATAGATGATACTGAAAAATTTTAGATACAGTTAGTTAATCAGCAAACAAAAGAACATGGGCGATGTACTCCTTTTGGTAGGTGAATAAAATTAGTAAATATGGTACAAACTCCCTGCACTCGCTAAACTAATTGGATATGGAACTTTACTCATCTATCTCCTAGCTGAATTTAACATAATGGATTTTAGTCAAGTACTGGCTGAAAAAACGGATACCATCCTCGACAAATGGATTGCAGCAGTTCGCAAGGATAGACGGATTGAAAGTGCTGATGACCTATCTTACACAGCAGTAAAGGATCATATCCCTGATGTTTTGAGAGCAATGGTGACAGTACTTTCAAAATCTCAGGATAATGATATTCAGTCAATAGTTACTGCCAGTTTTGAGCATGGAGCTATTCGAGCCGAACAAGGCTTTGATCCAGCAGAAATTGCCAGAGAATATCATTTGCTGCGAACAGTAATATTTGATGCTCTACAACCAGATTTAATGGAGGGAACACCTGTACAGATAATTCGTTCCATGCGTTTGATTGACGCTATCATGGACGAAGCGATCGCTCGGTGTTTCAAGAGTTATGTTGAGGAGCGGTTGCGAGAATTACACCAGTTGCAGTTATCACTAACACTTCATAATGATGAACTCACACGCTTGATTAGTGCAAATCAAGAGTATCTTTCGCAACTAGCCCACGAATTGAAACATCCTTTAACTTCCATTATTGGTTACTCGGATCTGTTTTTGCGCCAACAACGGCGCAAGACTGAGATAAAAGACAACTATACCAATCTAGAACATATTGAGCGCGTGTTACGCAACGGTAGACAGTTACTCCATCTGATCAACGATGTATTAGAACTTTCGCGGCATGATGCAGGGCAGATAAAACTCCAACTAGCACCCACCGATGTGCGTGAATTAATTAATAATGTATGTGAAATGTTGGAACCTTTAGCTGGTGGGAAAAATTTAAAAGTCCTAGTAGATTGCGATCGCGCTCCCAAAGAAATAATCACAGATCCTTTTCAATGCCAACAGATTGTTACAAATCTTATTAGTAATGCAATTCGCTATACAGAGTCGGGGACTATTATTATAATGAGTCAGGTGTTGGAGAATCAAAAATGGGCGATCACGGTTTCTGACACTGGAATTGGCATTGCACCAGAGAACCAAGCCCAGATATTTGAAGCTTACTTTCGCGTAAGTTTTAGCGATCGCCCCTATCTCCCTGATAGTACAGGATTGGGATTAGCGATCGTCTCCCGCTTAGTAAAACTACTCGAAGGTGAAATTAAGCTAGTCTCTGAAGTAGGCGTTGGTTCTACTTTCACCGTAATTTTGCCCTTACAAATAGAAAGTTGATTTCGCGCCAAGACGTAAAATTCTTCTTTGCGCCTTTGCGTGAAATCAAAAAACATTATTACAACAATCCTTGTTTTTTCAACTTATCTAGCGCATCCTCAGCAGCAGCTTTTTCAGCATCTTTTTTATTCCGTCCTTTACCTTCGCCGTAAAATTTTTCATTTACCAATACTTTTGCGATGAATTCTGGCGCGTGAGAAGGGCCTCCTATTTGCTCTGTAAAATATTTGGGGGGATTTGGAGTAACGTTGCGTTGCACCCATTCTTGAAAGCGATTTTTTGAGTCTACATTAGAACGAGACACAACTATATGCTTAGGATCTACAGAATCAAATAACGGTTCTATAATTGCGCGAACTGTTTCAATATTGGAATCATTATCTAAATAGTAAGCACCAAGTACAGCTTCAAAGGTGCTACTAAGCAAATTAGGATTTTGGAAGCCTCCGTCTCGAATTGCGCCTTTTCCTAACCGCATCCTAAAGTCCAAACCTACCTCCTCGGCGAACTTTGCTAATTGTTTTTCATCTACCAGGGCCGAACGCCGCCGGGTTAATTCATCTTCTCCCATTTCTGGGTGACACTTGTATAGATATTCGCCACTTAAGAAATTCAGCAAAGCATCACCGAGGAATTCTAGGCGTTCATTATGTTCACCTTCTCCGGGATTTTCATGGACATAAGAACGGTGAGTAAGTGCATGGCGTAGAAGTTTTTCATTATGAAATATTAGAATCTTGTGCATTTTTATCTTGTGTTTTGTTGGATAAATTGAATGTTACAAAGCTTTACAATCATACTTTTAATCAAACATGGAAAAACCGCAAATTGCGGTTTATTAGAAAAACGCATTTGATGATGAAACTGGGTTTTTCTAAGTTATTTTAATCTATCAGTCTATCTAACTTCATTCAAAATAATTCTGGATTTTGGTAACTGTGGTAAATCATCTAAAAAGTAAAATTCATTAGCCAATTCTTTAAGCTTTTGTTTTACATTACCTATTTGAGCAAGGATGATAGCTTGTTTCCCCAATTTTTGCAGATTATGAACCAGTTTTACAAAGTCTCCATCTCCTGATACGAGCATAATTATATCTGGAGATTTATTACTGTGAATCTCCTCTAAACAGTCTGCTATCAATTGGTTATCTGCACTATTTTTTAAAGGACACGGAACATCAAGACAGTTAAAACCAAGATTGCCTAAATCATTTTTTACAGCAGCTTGTTCTTGTAGCTGTGAATTGTAGTAGACATTTGTGCTAGTTACATACCCTTTGGATTTTGCTAAATCTAGCAATGATTTAGCCTTAAATGGACTTAATTTAGCATTTTGATAATCCCAATAAATGGAAATTAGAGGTAGCTGTTGGCTTGTTTGTTTTTTAGAATGTTGATTAGCGTGTGGCATTGTAGTATATCCAGTATTCTTTGATGGACTGGACAGCTTCAACAAATCACACATCTAGAAGTAGCAGAGCTTGATACAAGGAATTTATACTCAAAAAGTACTTCCCTGCAATAAAGCTTTCTACCGTCGCTTTCGTTTGGTTTAAGTCTCAGCCGTAGAACTCCTGGCTTCCTACCAAGTTTCGCGTTATCCTTTCCCCTGAACATTCATCCAAACATCTTGTTTTCCCGTTGAAAGTCTAATCAATCAGTTGACTTGACATTTTGCTAAATAATCAGCCGAAGGGATGACACGAAGCTCGGCAGGAAACTAGGAATTCTGCTGCTGAGACAACACCAAAAACCTGCGCTTTAGAGTGCGGTTATTTTGCTGCCTTAAGTACACATTGTCATAGCTGATGCTGGATGTCAATAAAGTTACTTATGAAGATTTCGTAAAAGCGTAGACGCGTAGCGGCTTGTCGTAAAACATCGTCTTCTATGGTATTCTTTCACAACTACTATTTTTTTAGTTAATAAATAATTTACGGTTTACTTTGTGCGATCGCACCATACAAAATACCTAAAATTCTCTTAATATCCTTTATATAATATTCACTCAAATCAATCGAAACTATATTCCCTTCAAGTTTTAGAAATTGCCAGATAGTACCGATAGTAACAGCACCATATATAGCTTTGATTTGATTTCCACCTCTCTCGTTAAATAACTGAGCAGCTACCATTTCGGCAATACATTGGGCTAAACCAGACCTCAAATTCTCATTTTTACTTTCTACTAAGACAATCACTGGACTGCGTACAAGCAACTGCTCCGAAGAAAGACTCAAAATAAAATCACAAAAGCCGTTTAATCCTCGCTGGCTATCAACAGTAAAATCAACTCCCGAAAAAAAGCTGATTTCATAATTAAATTTGCGTCTAATTTCTAATAAAATTGGACTTATTATCATTTCACTTCGAGCTTTTTCTGAACTTATCGCTACTGCTAAATCAACATTTTCTTTAAGAATAGTAGATAATAAATCACTACATTCTTGCTCCTGCACATTTGCGAATAGTCCAGATGATTCGTGGATAGCTAACCCAAAAGAATCAATAACTTCAATAAGTTTAAAATCACTATAAGCCATAAAACTTACTCCTTTGTCTTATGACTGAATCCTATAACAAAGTTTAAAAATTCAGCTTTGGCGGAAATACTCTAGCTAAATCAAGAGATAAATCAGGGAAGCAGGGAAAAGCTATTATCTCATTTGACAATGAAATTCGCTTATTTGAATAACCATATCTGCCTTGATTATCCTGATATGGTTCCCTGTAAGCTTCCAAATAATTATCGAATAAATTGAATATCCAATAATCAGTAATACCCGCTTTAGCATAGAGAGGGATTTTCACATCTTGGTCATAAGCTAAAGAAGAATCTGCAACCTCTATCACCAATAACACATCAGTCGGTTTAGGGTGAGATGATAGATAATTATCATCTCGGTTTTGAACAATCGCAAAATCCGGTTCAGGTTCGCTCTTAGGTGGCAAAGTAATCGGAGCTTGAGATTGCAAAGTTGCCCTATCTCCTACAACTTTTGGGAGTTGCTTCCACAAATTCCTTAAACAAGTTTCATGAGCTTTACCTTTGGATGCCATTTCAATAATTTCCCCGTTGATTAATTCAATGTGGTCATCTTCATGGAAAAAGCCCAATTCTCCAAGCCTGTGATATTCATCCAGTGTGAAGCGTTTAGCCTGAGCAATACTCATAACCTTACCTTTCTCTCATTGCCATAATCCATAATACTTATTCTAAATGCGTCAGAAATTGGTATGCTAAAGGCCGAGACTCGCTATGAAAGCAAACAATGCCTGCGCCTAGTATCAACCCCACGATCACTGCCTTTCCCTTGACAGCTGTAGTCGGTCAAGAAGCAATTAAATTAGCCTTGCTGTTAGCAGCCGTTGATCCTGGTTTGGGAGGAGTAGCGATCGCAGGTCGTCGCGGTACGGCAAAATCTGTGATGGCTCGTGCTATCCACGCTCTACTACCGCCAATTGAAGTTGTCAAAGGTTCAATAAGCAATTGTGACCCCAACCACCCCGAAGAATGGGATGATCAACTTTTGGCGGAGTACGCAGACAAAGATATTCAAGATGTGCCCGTCGAAATTATTCCCGCGCCTTTTTTACAAATTCCTCTAGGTATTACAGAAGACCGACTATTAGGTTCAGTAGATGTTGAAAAGTCGGTAAAACAAGGTGATACCATTTTTCAGCCTGGATTACTCGCTACAGCAAACCGGGGTGTACTGTACGTAGATGAAATTAATTTATTAGATGACCAAATATCAAATCAGCTTCTAACAGTATTATCTGATGGACGCAACCAGATTGAACGGGAAGGGATTAGTTTTCAGCATCCGTGCAAATCCCTATTTATTGCCACCTACAATCCAGAAGAAGGCGGATTACGGGAGCATTTGCTAGATAGAATTGCGATCGCACTCTCTGCTGACGGTGTACTCGGCTTAGATCAAAGAGTAGAAGCAGTAGAGCAAGCGATCGCTTATTCTAAATCTCCCCAAGACTTCCTCAAACAGTACAACGAAGATTTAGACTCCCTCAAAACCCAAATCATCTTGGCACGGGAATGGTTGAAAGAAGTCATCATCACCCATGAACAAATAGCCTACTTGGTAGATGAGGCCCTTCGCGGTGGAGTTCAAGGACATCGCGCCGAGTTATTCGCCGCCCGGGTTGCTAAAGCTGCTGCGGCTTTGGAGGGACGAACAACAGTTAATGCCGAAGATTTGCGCCGTGCTGTGGAATTGGTGATTGTACCACGCGCCACAGTTGTGCAGACACCGCCACCCGAACAATCACCACCACCTCCGCCACCGCCACCGCAACAGAATCAAGAAGAACCCCAAGACGAATCAGAAGAGGAACAAGAAGAAGAAGAAGAACAGGAAGAGAATCAAGAGCAAGAACCCCCCAGCATCCCGGAAGAATTTATCTTTGATCCAGAAGGGGTAATTCTTGATGACAACGTGCTGTATTTTACTCAAATGGCGAAGCGGCAAGGTAAATCAGGTAGTCGCAGCGTCATCTTTTCCGATGACAGGGGACGCTACATTAAGCCGATGTTGCCCAAAGGGAAAGCGCGACGCATTGCAGTAGATGCTACCTTGAGAGCAGCTGCTCCTTATCAAAAAGCACGAAGAGAAAGACAACCAGATAGAAAAGTTATTGTCGAACAGCCTGATATTCGCTCGAAACGCCTGGTACGGAAAGCGGGGGCGTTGGTAGTATTTGTAGTAGATGCTTCTGGCTCAATGGCCCTGAATCGAATGCAATCGGCTAAAGGTGCGGTGATGCAACTCTTGACAGAAGCTTATCAAAACCGCGACCAAATAGCATTAATTCCCTTCCGGGGAGAACAAGCGGAGGTATTATTGCCTCCAACACGTTCTATTGCTTTGGCGCGTAACCGTTTGGAAAGGTTGCCCTGTGGTGGGGGTTCGCCCTTAGCGCATGGTTTAACTCAAGCTGTGCGCGTCGGCTTAAATGCTCAGATGAGTGGCGATATTGGGCAAGTTGTCCTTGTAGCAATCACCGATGGGCGGGGTAATATTCCCTTAGCGCGTTCTTTGGGTGAACAGCTAGAACCAGGAGAAAAGCCAGATATCAAAGGAGAATTATTAGAAATTGCTGCTAGAATTCGTTCTCTGGGGATGCAACTATTAGTAATTGATACAGAAAGTAAATTTGTGTCTACTGGCTTTGCTAAAGAATTATCGCAAACAGCAGGCGGTAAATATTATCATTTGCCAAAAGCGACAGATCAAGCTATTGCTGCCATGACCAAAGGTGCGATCGCTGATTTAAAATCTCGATAATTAGTCATTTGTCATTGGTCATTAGTCATTGGATTTTTGACTCAGCACGACTACGATCCAGTGGGCATTACCTGTGGTTGCAAATAGCAAATCAAATCTTGGATTCCCTTTTGCAGATACCGCGTTACCGTCATTGGACTAGTGCCAATATTCTTAGCAGCATCCTTGCGAGAAAGTTCTTTCAAAAATACCATTTCAACTGCCATCCGAGGCTTTTCTTCCAGCATATTTATTGCGCCTTGGAGTTGTTGGCGTTCTTCTTCTTGTTGCAGAAGAACATGAGAACGAGGACAAGGAAGTGCTTCACCCAAGGTTATTTGGCAATCAACATAGTTAACTGCGGTTGCATCTAAACTCAAAGGCATCCGATTTTGAGCAGCTAACTTGGTTTCTTGCCATTCTTGCACAGATACCCGCAGGTGGCTGGCAATTTCAGTATCCTTGGGCTGGCGACCTAAAGACATTACCAAGTCCTTGCGAATCTTTTGCCCTTCATTATATAATTCTTGCCAACGACGGGGAATTTTTAATAGAGTACTGCGATCGCGCAAAAAGTGCAGCATCTCACCGCGAATGTATGGCACAGCAAAGGAACTAAAAGCATATCCTTGGCTAGGGTCGAAACGCTCAATTGCCCTAATCAAACCAAAATAACCGATTTGTTCTAAATCTTCATAAGGTTCATTACATTGATGGCTGAATTTATGAGCCATCTTCCGCACTAAGCCGGTATGTAACTGTACAAGTTTATTACGAAGTTTAATAGAAGGATTCTGGTGGTACAAGTGTAATAATTCTATACCATCAGTTCGTAAAGAGGACTCACTTGTTGCCATATACATTCCCTTGTTGTAACTCCTATTCCTGAGATAATGGAGTTGCGTATATTTTCTTCTAAGCTGTTATTATTTTGCTTAGTCAGGGAAGAATAAGCTATCGTCGTTTCACTGAACTTGTGAGGAGTCTAACTCTACAATTCAGTATTTATACGCATGATTTTGATAACATCTCTGTTGCAGGTTGTTTCTATTTTTTACATAACTCTTCAATGACACATAATCTTTAGCTTTTGCAACAAAAACTAGCTATTTATGCTGAACAATGCATAACTGGATTAATAGCCATCTGTCATACTGAGAGCAACGTGGATCGGCACTGAATTAATTGCAAAAGAGACTGGGCAATTTTATCTCTGAGTACGCACTGTTATTAATAAAGTTCGGAAATCAAAATTGGCAGTTGGGTTGGAAAACAAAATCCAAGCTACAAAAAACAGAATCCCGACTCATTTTTACGGGAATTTGTACTTAGTTGGGTGCTGAGGGACATTTCCATTTATAGTAAAATTGAAACTTCGGAAACTTAGTGGAAACATAGAAACAGTTTGTTGACACGCAAGTTTGGTGGGTGTCACACTTCTGCTAAACAGGAGGGTGAACAATGAAAATCACCAAACACCGACAAAAAATTCTCGATGCACTTCAGCAATGGTTTAGTATCCATAAACAAGGGCCAACTCTAGAAGAGTTGTGTCAAGAACTAGGAATGCAACCACGTCAGAAAGCAACAGTTCAGCGCTGGTTACAAACTATGCGTGGTATCGATGTGGAATGGGATGACCACAGCGCCCGCAGTTATCGCCTCCTCACATCTGAACCGGAAAAATCTTCCTTACAGCTATCTGTTACCGATACTCTGCGGTATCTGGCTACTGGCGTGGTGCAGTGGGAAAAACTTGAGCTAGAAAAGCGAAGTCAAGTACCAGAAGCCCTTCGCATTGGTATGTCTCGTATGTACTTAACTTCCTTGCTACGGGGAGAACAAGCGCCAGAGAACCTACCCCAATTTTTTGATTGGGCGGAAACATCAATTACTTCTTGGAAACCAGCCCAAGAGATTAAATATCTTTCGCCAGATGTCAGCGTTATAGAAGACGGAGTAGTTTCCGATTTTGCAAGAGAATGGCAAGTTTCGGGTAATGATGTGGTGGCGCAGGTACAAGAGTCAGTACTGAAAGATGTACTGGAATACTGTCGGGGAAATCAGCTAGAAGATGCTTATCGCGCTTTTCGACAACTAATTATTACTAAACCCACTCTTCATTACTCAGAATATCGCCAACAGCTACGTTTACCCGAACTCAGACCACTGCGGGAGTTATTGTCACGGTTAGAAATCTATGTCGATATGGATAAGTTGGCAGAGGATAGAGTCTATCATCTGTGTCCGCGCTGCAAGTATTTGCAACGCCAACGCCCTGATGGTACATATACCTGCCGTACCCCTTGGTGTGAACGACTTTGTGCAACCAGTAACTTTCAACCATTACCACCTATTTCTAAAGAAAAAGCAGCAGACTGGAAAGCTGTTACCCCTGGTGTGCATTTGTACGGTACGCTTCCAGGAATTTGGGAAATTCAACTTCAAGAAGAACTTTCAAAATTGGGCTTGCGCGTTACTCTCTGGCCTTTTGTCGATGAATTTGACTTACTCGTAGAGTTCCCGCGCAAAGTTCGCTGGGCAATTGATTTTAAAGATTGGTCATCCGTAGATGAAGAACGTTTGCGAAAGGTGCAGTATCGGCGTGATGCAACGGAAACCTTTGTAGTTTTTCCAGATGAACGCGAAGACTATTTGCGGATAAAGGTAGTGCGCGAACAACTAGAACCTGAACTTGAAGGGGTGCGCTTGCGCTTATTTAGCGAAATCCTCACTCAGGCTCAAACAATTTTAGGGAAGAAAAAATAATGCGTGACACCATTAGCTGGCGCAAGGATCTGTGTAAAAAACTCCGCAGATCGGATGAATTACAACAGCATATAGTATCTAGTTTAGTTAATGCAGATACTAAGGTACAACAGCGAGAACTTAAGCGTCTTGCCCAACTCATTGCTGATGTGGAATTGGGATTAACCCTACTTAAGGAAGTAGCACCTGAAGAACCTGCAACTTCTGTGGAAGCTTTGCTCAAAGGATATCGCTTTCCAGTTGAACAACTACAAAGCGATCGCAACTGGCAACTTATACAAAATGCTCGTTTCTATTTGATTAAGCGTAAAGGCAGACAATGGCTGCGAGTTCTTCAGGAGTACATCAACTTACCTGAAATTATTAGAATCTACAGCCTAGAGGAGGCAAGGAATGTTCCCCAATCTATTCCATCCAGTACCTACCCAACTCGTTTAGAGAAGATATATCTTCCAACTTTATTAAAAACCCCACAGCATAGACAACGAAAAATCAAATTAGCAGATGAGGGGCGATGGTATGCCAAAATTTCCCAAAAAGGTAACTCTCCAGTTGAGGTTCCTATTGATATTCCCAAGGAAGTTGCTAATATAGCACCTTCGTCTGTAGTATCCCTTCATCGCACACGGACTAAGCAGAATCCACAGTGTAGCGTTACCCGTGAAGAATTAATACTAGCTGCCCAAGAAATGGACGATAAATTGTCCCAGTTTGGGCAACAAGAAAATTATCGTAACCGCTTGGAAAATATCCTCTTCCAGCTATACGATGCTGAATCAGATAATTTCCAGCACGGTGATCAGCTAACTTTAGAGGGTCTTATCCACATTGTTGGGCTTTTGAATGTGGGCAAGTCTACCTGTTGGAAATTCTGATTTACTTCTTCGCTAAACAGGGAGATCGCTGTGGGTTGATGGTGAATGATGTTGCTACAGCAGTGCGCCTCGCTTCCTTGTTCTGCCACAAATTAGGAATTCCTGCTGCACCAGTGTTGGGTAGTAAACGCCAAGAGCAACTGGTAAAAGTCTACGAACCTATTCTCAAAAATGAGGGTAAGGAAGTTACTAAAGGAGGAATGCATCCTGCATGGCGTTGGTTTAGTCAAATCTGTCCACTTTTACCTCTAGTGCAATCAGAAGATAAGTGGGAATTTGGCAATGAACCTTGTCACAAGCTTTATCAAAAAGTTCTTGTAGCTGATAATGATGATGATTCTGATGATGAAGACTGGCAGGAAAGTGATAAAAAATACACTTGTCCCTTATATTACAAATGTCCACGTCACCATTTAGAACACGATATTGCTACAGCCTTAGTCTGGATTTTCACCCCTGCTAGTTTCATTCATACTCGTGTACCCCGCCAGGGATTTGAACAAGACTTGACCTTTGCTGAGGCTGTTTATCGAGAATGTAAATATCTATTTGTTGACGAAGCAGATCGCGTGCAGATTCAGTTTGACGAAGAGTTTGCCCCTGATGAAGTCTTAGTCGATGCTTCTGGAAACTCATTTTTAAATAAACTCGGACTTAACCTGGCGACAATTTACAATTCCGATCGCGGTGATATGGCAGGCGATCGCTTTGTTGCTTGGACAAGCGCACATTACCATACCCAAAATACTACTAACCGCATCTATCACCTACTCCTCACCCACTCTAAATTGGTTGCGTGGTTGGGGCCACTTCCTTTTACAGGTCGTTCTCTATTTGCTCGGATTATCCGTGACTTGGTTGATCCGCCTGAGATTCCTGTCTTAGCGAAACCGAAACTAACTCGCCAACAAATCATGGAAGAACGGCGTAAACGCATCATTGAAGCAGATTTGGCTCCCACAGAGCAACGTCGCCGCCGCAAACAAATGATGGATCAACTAGATGGATTTTTACAACATCCGCTCAACCGCGGTCTTGGTGGTGAGCTTTCAGGTTTGGCGCTGACAATACTAACTGCGGAAGATGACCGTCAAGCCTTAGCTGAAATTGCTCCTTGGTGCAAAAGATGGATAGAAATCCATAATCTTTCCCTACCAGATGAGACTCAATTTGAGGAACTAACCCGAAATCTCCAGTTTGCGATTTTAGTCACCATACTCGACAATCGGCTGGGTTTTATAGTTGATAATCTGAGCGACCTCGGTCGGGTAATTAACTTGCACGACTCAAGCCAAGACCTTTTACATCGTCCACCGGATGACTTCCTCCCAGTTTTACCAGAATCGCCAGTGGGAAATATTTTAGGTTTTTTGTATAAGCAAGAACGTAGTGCTAAAAAAGCTGGCAAGTTGGACTATTTCCGTTATGTGGGTGTAGGTCGTGCGTTACTGTTAAATTTCCCAAAACTCTTTGCAGTTGACGATTGGGACGGCCCACATACTGTTCTGATATCAGGTACTAGCTATGCTCCTGGTTCGCCAGCCTATCATATCAGCGTAAAACCTAAAGTATTGCTGCAACCTAGAACTGGCGAGGCAGGTATAGCTGAGAGTCAATTTTTCTTTAGTCCCAAACAGAATCCGCAAGCAAACTATATTGCTTTATCAGGATTGCCACCTGCAACACGCAAACTTGCTGCTAAAGAAATGGTGGAGGCTATGTGCTACTCGGTAAGAGGTGGAGAGAGTTTTCTAGATGGGGTATTTCAGGATTTAGCACAGCGAAAACAACAGCAACCTGAATGGTGGAGCGATCGCGATCGCATCTTGATTGTCGTGGGTAGCTATGACGAATCGGAGTGGGTCACGTCTATCTTACAATCGCGCTACCGTTTCGATGTAAACATCAACGATGACGGTATTGCTACCCTCCGGCGTGACAATGCTCCTACTCATCTTCATGGGATTCTGCGAAGCGAAATCAGGAATTTACAACATTTACCCACCCAAATTGTAGTTGCTCCTTTGATGGCTCTAGAGCGGGGTCATAACATCTTGAATGCTCAAGGCAAAGCTGCATTTGGTGCAGTGCTGTTCCTCAACAGACCTATGCCAGTACCTGATAATTGGCAATCTACTGTTCAGCAACTCAACGCTTGGGCGCTGAAACACGAAAAAGACTCCACTCTTTATGAAGAAGCTCAATCAATATCGGGGAACCTAACCCTAACTCAGGTTGCAGATATCTTCTACCAGAATGCCGTTGCCGAGATGGTCAACTTGAACTATACAGCATGGGCTTTTAAGCAACTAACACAAGGAGAGCGATCGGTACTTTGCTGGACTCAGTTAGTAAGTATCTGGCAAATCATCGGGCGTTTGGTGCGTGGTGGAGTACCAGCAGTAGTCCATTTTATAGATGTGAAATTCGCGCCAAATTCAGCCATTGACGAACAAGACAGCGAAAGTACTTCACTTTTGGTTGCCATCATCAAGGTACTGGAACCCTATGTAGAAGGTGAGGATGTGCTGGCGCGATCGCTCTATGGAACTTTTTTAAATGCGTTGAAACAAATGAGAGAAAGAAACTTAAACTATGACTAAAATTATTCTTCCTGGTGCTTGGGAACTTACTGCAACGAATCCAACATGCAAACTCTCTGCAATGTATGTTCCTACTGCTTGGCGACAAGTCGCCAACAACCTTGCTCAACAGCGTGCCAGACTCCAAGGTAAAAGTTATCGGGCTGTACCAGTTTATTCCCTCGACCCTTTAATATCTGGTAGTTTTCCCCAAATTATCAAGACTTTGCGTAATGGCTGGCAAAAAGACAATATACCTTGGTTATTAGCAACAGAAACTACAGACCTTTCTGACTTGGGTAATTTGATCAAAGATTGGTTGATAGAAGAATTCAGTTCCTTGCAGGATGTCGAGTCACAGCTTACAAATCTGAATAATGATGATTGGCAATGGGAAGATTCACAAATCTATGAATTACTGCATCCTCAAAACAAAGTCGAAACAAGCAACCTTTACCAAGCAATTCCAGATTACCTTGCTGAGGAGTTTCTCAAAAACCCAAGAGTTTACTTTGGTGCCAATGAGCAGTATGAACTGACATTTTATCGGGTAGTCAGCCTCCAAGGCGCTGAGTTGATGTCATGGCCTCCCAGCGAAGTTACGGTAACTAAAGGCAAGGAAACAACAGAAACAGCCTATATCTCATTTGTTGTTGAGTTTGTTTTGCAAACAGTTCCCTGGCGCGAAAAACCTATTGTTTATCATCATTTATCAATTCGACGGTGGCTAACTAAACCTTTGAATTATGTACCTTATCCAGGTGTAAAAGCTCATATTGGTGATAACCGCCGATGGTTAGATGGACAACGCCAACCCTTTTGCTTTATTCCACTGACGATGAACCGTTATGGAAAGGAAGTGAAATGGCCTCAAGCCATCAGCAATCTTTTTTCTCTCAATGACTCTCAACTTCCTGAGGCAAATAATTTCGTTTCTAACCCAAATCAAAACTGGTCAGGCGTCAATACAATTCCTAGTGGGATTCAAGCTGCGATCGCCTACACTTCTAAATTAGGAGAACCACCCTGTTTCCCTGGTGTCAGTCCACAAGATTTGGCTAGTTTAGATCAAGCTATTGAAGCACATCTCCCTGTTCAGAGAGTGGGTGAGGCTGAAAGGGTGACAGGTAACGTTTTTATTTTCTGGCCTTTGGAGAAACCCAAACAGAAAATTATTCCTCTCCTTGCTGACGATGATATCCAATCTCCCCAGCCTAAAAAAGCCAAGAAATCTGATAACCCCAATCATTCACATACACCAATGCTGCGACCAAAATTAGCAGCGCCAGCAGTATTTCGTGAAGCTGAAAATCCCCTCCGTACCATACTTATTGTGTGGGAAACTCCACAGTGTCGTGATGCACTAGTTGCTGAAATTTGCCAGTTACTGTATTTATCACCCACAAAAGTAGAAAATATTTATCAAGGTTCCTGCGGTTCTCTGTGTATCAAGACTCAACATGTTGGCGACCTCACACAAGACCTGGAAATTCAACATTTCTCTGAAGCAAGGAAAACTTATCAACAGCAACGCCCTAATTTATTAGTAGAGCGCATTAATCAAATTACCGCGTTCCTACCCCAAAGTAAAGAACTAAGTGGGGCATTAATCGAAATTAGACCGAAACCTCGTATATCCGAGGCCGATCCCAAGTTGGCGTGGCGAATTGGGGCAATGAAAGCAGGCTATCTCAATCAACACATTCACCGAATAACCACCGTAAATGATGCAGAAAAACTGAAAAAATCTGGTTTGGAACCAGTAAAACGAGCAGTATCAGACTTACTAAGGCAATTTGGGATTTTACCCGATACTCCTTTAATTAATCGCAAAAAAGATGGCACTGATCCTGATGTTTGGTTAATGTGCTTTTATGTCCTACGCCGCACCCGCAAAACCAATGCCGAAAACATTCCCAAAACTGTTGTTTTGATGATCAGAGTAAATCCAATAACAGCTAAAGTAGAGTTAACAACTCCTGATTTATTTAAAGAACAAGGCTGGATATCATATCCTCTCGGACTCGCGCATCTTCTTGATGAAGACTGGGATTCTAACTCTTATGATGAAAGTAATGAAGAGCTTGATGATGAACAAAAGCGTAAAGAGCAAACGAAAGAACAAAAGCTAATCAATAAATTCGTTTCTGAATGTTTGCAAGAGTGTTTAAATACTCCAATTACTGATAATAAACCCCCGCGTGTACTGTTCATGACAGAGGCACTAAATGCCCGCAAAATGCTGAACTGGCTACAAAACCAAAATTTACTAACTAATGACCCACTGCAAGCACTAAAACAGTACCTTTCACAAGAACAAATCAATCGTCTATGGGTTGTGCGCTTACGAATTGCAGATAGTGGTGAAGTACCAGTCGCTATTGTTAAAGATTCTCCTGGGAGCCGAACTAGTGGAGTTTACCGATGGCAGGGTGTGTGTGATTATGGGGAGCGATCGCTCTACCTGAGCGTTAGAAAGGCGTTGTATACTGAACGAGGCACAACAATATTACAAAAAAATCAGTCTCGGCTTGATAATGGCAGCAAGCAAGCTGGAAGAGCCAGAATCTTAGAAATAGCCTTGATTCATCACCCAGAAATCAAGGGCGACAGGCTAGCTCACTTTGTCCACTCTCTCCGAAGTCGCTGGCCTTATTTTGCAAATGACGTTTCCTTGCCTTTGCCTTTTCCCTTTGCAATCAAGGCTAAAGAGTATGCTGTCAGCGCTAAAGATCCTATAGAACCCTCAGAGACTGACGATTCCAATTTTTAACAACGAAACTACCTTTCAGATTTTGCAACAATATTAAATCGTTGGCTGTTAACCGCAAAGATTGGTAACAATAGGAATAAGCACAACGTTTTCCTAAAAAACAGTTTTTCAATATGAGCAATACCAGTAATTTTCGTGAAGCAATCCGTGAGGCTAAATCTCACGCCCTCGTTGGCCCAAACGTAATTGCCAACGCCCTCCCCTACGTCGGTGGTGGTTTGGTGCTAACGGCATTAGGAACCTACGGCGGTTTGGGAGTTATCCGTACTAACCCCGGCATATTCTTTCCCACCTTCATTGGTGCGGTGATTTTGGAGTTAATTTTGTTCTTTGTTGCCCAAAATGTTGCCCAAAAAGGTAATAAGGGGCTTGCACTACCCCTGTTGGCAACCTACAGCCTCTTGTCTGGATATACCCTCAGTGGCTTGGTGTATGTTGCCTTGAGATCCCAAGGTGTTGGCATTCAAGGCATTGGTTTAGCTGCCCTTGGTTGTGGCGTTACCTTTATTGCTGCCCGTCAAATTGGTTCAAATCTTTCTGAACAAGATGGGATGGCTTTGACGAAAACCATCAATCTCGGCGTTATCGCCTTGGTGGTTGTGTGCCTAGCCCAATTCGGATTTGCCATGTTTGGTGTTTATACGCCAAATTGGTTAGAAATTGCCATCTCCGGTTTAGGAGTATTCCTGTTTGTTGGGGTTTCTGTTGTCGATTTCTACATCTTGCCCCGCACTTACAGCGATGACCAATATCTGCCTGCTGCTTTATCGATGTACCTTACTTACATCAACTTGTTCGTCTTTATCTTGCGGTTGCTAATTGCCATCAATGGCCGCGATTAATCGTCTGTAGACACTAATACAAGTAAAGTTTTATAAAGTAAAAACCGTGGTTGAATTTTTAGCAACCACGGTTTTTTCATCTGTTTAACAGTAGGATATGTAGATAAGTTAAGCCTCAAGTGAGCAAAACTATGCTTGAACTCTTAAATATTAAAATTGAAGTAGAAAAGTTGTCTAATATCTTGGGTAAGGCTGAGGATTGTCTTTGACCTCCAATATTTGACTGCAAGAATTCAATATTTAAATCAAGTAATTGCTCAACCGGACTTTTGGAATAATCCAACTCGTGCTTATGAAGTACTTCAAGAAATTGAATACTCCATATTCTATAAGCATCAGAAATATCAGCGCTGGTGTTCGATTCTAGAAGATATCAAAGCTGCGTTGGAATTGTTGGAATTATCAGCCGATGAGCAATTGTGGCAAGAGGTGCAAAGCAACCTTACCCAACTCCAACAAGAACTCGAAACAGCAGAAATACGACAATTATTGTCTGACCCCCACGACAAAAAAGGTGCATTTCTGACTATTACTGCTGAGGTTGATAATGCAGACAGTCAATACTGGGCTTATATGTTGCTGCAAATGTACTGTCGTTGGGGAAAAAGCCACAATTATCCATTAGATATAGTAGAGATTTCTGAGGGAAATGAAGCCGGAATTAAGTATGCAACCTTAGAAATTACAACACGTTATGTATACGGCTACCTCAAATCAGAAACAGGCACACATCAACTACAACAGATATCGCCCTTCGATATTATTAATAGCTTGCGGACGAGTTTCGCTAGTGTAGAAGTTATCCCAATATTGGGTGAGTCTGTTGAGTGGGAGATTCCAGAGAAGGATTTGGAAATTACTTGGCCTCGCTATCGGGGGAATGTCAACCATGTAGAAACATGGGTAAATATGGTTCACATTCGTACCGGAATTAGTGTATTTTGCGATCAAGAGCGTAGTCTGATGCAAAACAAAGAGAAAGCCTTAGCTATTCTCAAGAGTAAACTGTTTACGATGCCTACGACTGGCTACGCCTACGCACTACCCCAAGGTGTCCAAATTGACAAAATTCAACCTCGACAGATAAAACCTCTATCTAATAAGCTCATCCGTGAATATATCTTGCATCCTTACACCAAGGTGAAAGATTTACATACCAATGTAGAAACACCTGCTGCGACAGAGGTATTAGACGGTAAAATTGATTTTTTTATTAAAGCCTATCTGCAACAGCTAAATCACACTACTTCAATGACCCAAGAAGCGCTTGATAATTCCAAGTAAATTTTGTAACTTATACAAGTAGTGCAGAAAAAACCTGCCCAACTACAGCTAAAATCAAGAAACATAAGTAGAATAAAGAGCAATTTTCCACTACTAGCGCTCTATCTCTCATTACAGCAAGCACTATGGAAGTTTTAGAACTCAAACGCGAAATCGAAACGTTGTCTGGCCGCCTGGGTAAAACCCAGGACTATCTTTGACGTACCTGCACTGACAGCCAAAATTCAAGACCTCGAAAAAATATCAGCACAGCCAGAATTTTGGAATGACCAAACCCAGGCCCAACAAACTCTGCAAGAACTCAATGACCTGAAAGCCCACCTCCAGCAATATGATCAGTGGCACGCCAACCTCGAAGATACTAAGGCAGTTGTTGAGTTGTTGGAGTTAGAAACTGATGAGGCACTACTCCAAGAAGCAGAATCTACCATTACTAAACTGAATCGTGACCTGGATCAGTGGGAGTTACAACAGTTACTTTCTGGCCCCTATGATGCGGAAGGTGCTGTACTGACAATTAGTGCTGGCGCTGGTGGCACAGATGCTCAAGACTGGGGATTTATGCTGATGCGGATGTACACCCGTTGGGGCGAAGCTCACGGCTATAAGGTAACTTTAGCTGAAGAGTCAGAGGGTGATGAAGCCGGAATTAAATCGGCAACCCTAGAAATTACCGGTCGCTATGCTTATGGTTACTTGCGATCGGAAATGGGTACACATCGCTTAGTGCGGATTTCACCTTTTAATGCCAACGGCAAGCGACAAACCAGTTTTGCAGGGGTGGAAGTGATGCCGCAGATTGATAACTCTGTGCAATTGGATATTCCAGACAAAGATTTGGAAATCACTACAACTCGTTCTGGTGGTAAAGGTGGGCAAAACGTCAACAAAGTAGAAACTGCGGTGCGGATTGTTCACCTTCCCACAGGTCTTGCCGTGCGCTGTACAGAAGAGCGATCGCAGTTGCAAAATAAAGAAAAAGCTCTAAATCGTCTTAAAGCAAAGCTGTTGGTCATCGCCAAGGAGCAACGCGCCCAAGAAATTGCCGAAATTCGTGGCGATATGGTGGAAGCCTCCTGGGGAAACCAAATCCGTAACTATGTGTTTCACCCTTACCAGATGGTGAAGGATTTGCGTACAAATACAGAAACGACGGCGATTGGCGACGTGATGAATGGCGAACTTGATCCATTCATTCAAGCTTATCTGCGCCAAGAAAATAAATTAGTAGAAAATACTTCTGCATAATTTGGGATTGTTTGCAAGTGCTAAGTAATTAATTTTAATATTACTTAGCACTTGTTATTTATTTTTCTAAGATTGGCGCGATTGCATAGCATTCCTTCTTATTGGGGCGTTTTCAGATAAATTCCTTAGCAATATACAGGCGATCGCCATTCTATCTCAGACCAACTGTTACAGTTATAAAAGAGTCTGTGGACAAATAACTATGAGCAACACTCCTTCAACAGAACCTCAACCTAGCTACGTAAAACTCGCCATGCGAAACATGGTGCGGAAGGGTGGAACTTCCCTAAAGCATTTTGCGTTGACTGCCGTAGGGCTTTTATCTCTCCTTGTTGGTCTTGCTTACCTAACTCACTAGCAAAAAACCGTAAACCTCAGATTAGGAGACTATGTGCCCCTGAGCGTTGAACTATACGTAGAAGATGATTTTTACGAGTTGTCCCCGACAACATCTGTAAAAATTGATCATACTGATCCCCGAATTACTCCTGAAACTTGGGAAAATTGGTTTAATCACTGGTTGGAAATCCTTCACCCTCATATTCCACCAGCGCCAAGCTATGAAATCGGGCTGCGTTTGACAGATGACTTGCAAATTCAAGAACTGAATGCCCAATATCGTCAACAAAATAAGCCCACAGACGTTTTAGCCTTTGCTGCTTTGGAGGTGGATTTTCCTCAAAGCAAAGAGATGCTTGCTTCTGTACCATTATACTTAGGTGATATTATCGTGTCTGTAGATACAGCACAACGTCAAGCTCAACAGCAGGAACATAGCTTACCCACTGAGCTAGCCTGGTTAGCTAGTCACGGTTTGTTACATCTCTTAGGCTGGGATCATCCTGATGAAGAAAGTTTGGGGCGAATGTTAGAACAGCAAGTGAGATTGCTGAATGCAATAGGTATTCCTATTGACATGGAATAGTAGTAGTTGGTGTATTTCTATAGTGTTAATTTTGGGTAATACTTTTATAATACTTCTGTGGAAAATTGCTTAAAGATTGCCTCAAAGTTAATTCCGCCATTAAAATCGGCGAATATTCCCACGTAGCAACTCTGTTTTTGTGTTTTTAAGTCTATGTCCCAAAAAATTTCTCCATCACCAACGCCTACCTCGTTACAAACACTGGTGTCTAACGAACGGGAATTCTCCTGGAAAGTAGCCTCTAATTTATTTGTTAGTTTTAAATATGCCTGGGCTGGAATCAGCTATAGTTTTCAAACTCAACGTAATTTTCGCATCCACGTAAGTGTTTGCGCTTTGGCTATCGGTTTAAGCGTTTTTCTACATCTGCAAGCGGTAGAAATAGCGGTAATTGGTATAACTAGTGGTTTAGTTTTGGCATTAGAGTTACTAAATACAGCGATCGAGTCTCTTGTAGACTTAACCGTTAAGCAGACATACCATGATTTGGCAAAAATTGCTAAAGATTGTGCGGCTGGTGCAGTGCTTGTTTCTGCTTTGGTAGCTGTGCTGGTAGCTGGTACGCTCCTGCTCCCTCCTCTGGTAAAGTTAATTATATCGGCTTTGTATACGTGATTTGCTCCGGCGTAGCCCAACCCAGGCATCGCCAAGTGAGCTGATGAGGATCACACTCTGTCTGATCACCTAGAAAACAGATTATAAGCAATTCAAAAGTGAGGCGATGTCTACGACGGGCTACGCCTAGATGCCAAGCATCCTAGATAAAGGGTTACTTGGTAATTTTTAGCCGCCCACGTCAGCGTTATTTTTACACCTAGCGAACAAATTGCATGAGATATTTGTCTATGCTTTTTGTAACTGATGAGTGGTAAAAACCAGGAGTTATGAGCTTTGATTATAGTTATCGATAATTACGACAGTTTTACATATAACTTAGTGCAGTATTTGGGAGAATTGGCAGCAGAATTCCCAGTGGCAGATGATATTAAAGTTTTTCGTAACGATAAAATATCCATAGATGAGATTCGGGCATTAAAGCCCGAAGCCGTGGTTATTTCTCCTGGGCCTGGTCGCCCAGAAGATGCCGGTATTTCTTTAGAATTGATTGAACAGTTAGGACAAGAGTTGCCAATTTTGGGTGTTTGTTTAGGACATCAAAGCATTGGTCAAGTGTTCGGTGGTAAAATAATCCCTGCTCCAGAGTTGATGCATGGCAAAACCTCTCAGGTGTCTCATACTGGGGTGGGGGTTTTTCAAGGATTAGAAAATCCTTTAACCGCCACCAGGTATCATAGTTTGGTGATAGAACGTGAGACTTGCCCAGATGTGTTAGAAATCACCGCTTGGGTTGAAGATAACACCATTATGGGAGTGCGACACCGGAAGTATCCTCATATTCAGGGCGTCCAGTTTCACCCAGAGAGTGTCCTGACATCTTCAGGAAAACAGTTATTGCGAAATTTTTTGGAACAGTTACAGTCGAGAACATAATTAATGAAACGACGACAGTTGATGGGCTATGCTGGGGCGGGGTTAGTCACAGCTTTGGTTACTAACTTGGGTTCTGAATCTCAAGCTGACGCACAATCTAGCGGTTTATCAGTACAGTGGTTGGGTCATACTTGCTTTCTTTTTACTGGTGGCGGTGCGAAAATTCTTGTCAATCCATTTCGGACGGTCGGTTGTACTGCTGGGTATCGTCAACCAAAAGTTGCAGCAGATTTAGTACTGATTAGCAGTCAATTGCTGGATGAAGGTGCTGTGGACGTATTACCAGGAAAGGCAAAGCTCATCTACGAACCAGGAGTTTATGAGTTTAAAGGCATTAAGTTGCAAGGAATTGCCATAGACCACGATCGCAAAGGTGGTAAGCAGTTTGGTTCAAACACCGCTTGGAGTTGGCAGCAAGGCGGAATTAATATCCTACACTTAGGTGGAGCTGCTGCACCCATTTCCATTGAGCAAAAAATCTTGATGGGGCGGCCAGATGTAGCATTGATTCCAGTGGGAGGCAGTGCAAAAGCCTACAATGCTCAGGAAGCAAAGCAGGCTGTTCAAGTCTTAAATCCCAAGCTGGTGATTCCGACTCATTACCGGACACAGGCGGCTGATGCTGCTGCGTGCGATATTTCGCCACTGGATGATTTTCTGACCTTGATGCAAGGTATGACAGTGCGGCGTAGTAATGGAGATAGTATTTCCATTAACCCTGGTAAATTACCGGAAAATAGCGAAATTCAGGTTTTGAGTTACAAGTTTTGAGGAGCGGGGGAGGCAGGGGGGCGAGGGGGACGAGGGGGACAAGGAAGAATTATTGAACAAATTTCTTCCTTGTCTCCCCCCTCTTCCTTATCTTTTACCCATGCCCCATGCCCCATGCCCCTAGCTTTTAGAATGTATACCATTCTGGGCCAAGCTTATCTGCTTCGCTGATAGGAGTTTCAACAGCTGTTGTCTCATTTATAGTCCAAATGTTGTCTGCACTTGCTGTCTGATCGCGCCAGTAGATATCGGTCTTGCCATCGCCGTTGTAATCGCCAAGGGATGCTGTCAGAGCCGCGTTATTAGCCGGTAAGAAAGCTTCAGTAGCAACTGTTGTACCATCCATCAACCAAGCAGTGTTCGCACCTGTGGTTCCATTGCGCCAGAAGATATCAGTCTTGCCATCACCGTTGAAATCACCAATGCTTGAAGTCCAAGATGAGTCAAGTGTACCCAAAGCACCTTCTGTGACTAAGATACCATTCATCGTCCAAATCTTGTTCTCACCTGTTGTAGCGTTTCTCCACAGCAAGTCAGTGCTTAAATCGCCGTTGAAATCGCCAACGGTATAAGTCCAGGCTGCGTCTTGTGATTGCAGCGCAAATTCAGTCTTTTGCGTACCATCCATAAACCAAGCAAGGTTATCGCCTGTTGTCTGATTGCGCCAGAAGATGTCACTCTTGCCATTGCCGTCGAAATCAACAATGGTAGGATTTAGTGCTGTGTCTGTAGTGTCTAGAACAGTTGCAGTCACAACTGTGGTGCCATCCATCTCCCAAATAGCGTTCTCACCGGTTGTAGCATTATGCCAGAAGATATCGGTTTTGCGATCGCCGTTGAAATCGCCAATCTGAGAAGTCCAGGCTGGGTCAACGCTAGTTAGAGAAGCCGCATTAGCAACTCTTGTACCATCCATGAGGACAATGCTATTCTCGCCGGTTGTCTTATTGCGTAATAAGAAGTCGGTTTTGCCATCATTGTTGAACTCGCCAATTTTGTAATCATAGGCGGCTAGGTCAAATTGACCCAGAGAGCCTTGTTCAATAACTCTTGTCCCATCCATCAAGCGAACGATAATTTCACCGGTTTGGGTATTAACCCAAAGTTTGTCCGTTTTGCCATCAGCATTGAAGTCAGGAACAATCGCGGCACTGGTTAAGTAAGGATTAGGATTGGGATTTACTGACGTTTTGACAGTCCGGGTTAACGGTTCATTTTGTAGTGTTAGTGAGGAACTTTTACCCCCAAATCTAAAACCAGAATTAAAATTCTCGAAAGAAGATGTCAAAATTGCTGATTTTTTGAGAGATTCTTCTGCCAATGCAGATGTATTCAAAGATAAGGATGAGGAATTTGCCTTTCCAAACATGGTGTGTTTTTATGATTGGTTGTCATATTTTTTTAACGTTTTTTTGAACCCTATTTCTGTAACCAAATAACATTTACTAGATTTTCGATATTTCTTTAAAACTATGTTTTATTTGTGAATGTTATTAAACGATAATTGTGAAAAATTCAAGCTCTATATAAACAATTGCCGAATATTATTTTATGTCTTATATATAATGATTTATAGATAAAGTTTGTTAGTTTATCTGTTTTATTTGACATTTTAAACTCTTGATTAAAACATTATTCATGTAATTATTACTTGATTACATGAAACCATTTACACTATGTAGCCCTAATGTGAATACATAGTAGTTTGTATAGCAAGCCTAAATTATTGATGAATAATGAGATACCTTGATTCTTTGAAAGGTAGGGTATCTTAACTTTTGAATAAAATTGATTATTCTCCAAGAATTTACGACTTGAGTTGAAACAAATATTGGTTAGAATAACTTAGATTGGCAACTATTAAGAGGCATGATTTGTGCATTCTCTAGTTGTAAAAAGTGTAAAATAACACAATACTTTTATAAATACATCAGCTATGCAAGCAGAATATCGGCAACGTCGTGAGCAGTTAATGGCAAAAATTGGTGATGGCACAGCCATTTTTCGCAGTGCGCCAATGGCAGTGATGCACAACGATGTCGAGTATGTTTATCGCCAAGATAGTGATTTTTTTTACTTGACTGGTTTTAATGAACCACAGGCAGTAGCAGTGTTAGCGCCGCATCATTCAGAACATCGGTTTGTGCTGTTTGTCCAACCAAAGGATCGCGAAAAGGAAGTATGGACTGGTTATCTTTCAGGAGTAGATGCAGCCAAGGAAATTTATGGTGCTGATGAAGCTTACCCCATTAGCGAGTTAGATGAAAAGTTGCCGCAGTATTTGGAAAAAGCTAGCCGGATTTACTATCACTTAGGACGCGATCGCGCTTTCAACGATCAAATATTGAAACATTACCAAAGTTTACTGCGAACTTATCCTAAACGCGGTACTGGGCCGATCGCCATTGAAGATACTGGCCCTGTCCTCAACAGCATGAGACTAATCAAAAGTGAAGCTGAGTTGGGGTTGATGCGTCAAGCAGTAGCGATCGCAACTGAAGCGCACAATTACGCCCAAGAAATCGCCGCACCCGGACGTTATGAGTATGAAATTCAAGCGGAGATGGAACGCATCTTTCGAGTGCGGGGTGGAATGGGGCCAGCTTATCCTTCGATTGTGGCTTCCGGTGTGAATGCTTGCGTACTGCATTACATTGAAAATAATCGTCAAATGCAAGATGGAGAATTACTGCTAATTGATGCCGGTTGTGCTTACGGTTATTACAACTCGGATATTACGCGGACATTTCCTGTTGGGGGTAAATTTACGCCAGAACAAAAGACGCTGTATGAGATTGTATTGGAGGCGCAAAAACAAGCGATCGCTCAAGTAAAACCAGGTAATCCCTTCAAATTAGTTCATGATACAGCAGTGCGCGTTCTCACGGAAGGTTTAGTTGAACTTGGCATCCTCAAAGGTGAAATTGATAAGTTAATTGAAGAAGAGAAATATAAGCCATATTATATGCACCGCACCAGTCATTGGTTAGGTTTAGATGTCCATGATGTAGGTGTTTACCAGCACGGTGAAGATAAACCACAGATTTTACAACCAGGCCAAATTTTGACAGTGGAACCGGGACTATATATTGTGCCTGACACCAAACTAGCAGAAGACCAACCAGAGACCGATCCTCGATGGATTGGCATTGGTATTCGGATTGAGGATGATGTGTTAGTTACATCTGATGGACATGAGGTGTTAACTGCGGGAGTTCCCAAAGCAGTAGATGAAGTAGAAAGATAACTTATAGGTTAATTGATACTTTAAGAATTGCCAGAAATATTGATGGACAGAATCCTTACACACTTGGGTTACACCCAAGTGTGTAAGTTTCTGCACGGATGCTCATTTGACCCCTTCAATATTGTTAAATCGGTACTCTTTGCTGCTTGACTGAGAATAGGACTCGCCAAAGCTGACCCAGAGATACAGAGCCTTGCTCCTGAACAAAAACCAAGGGCAAGAGAGCAGCCGTCCGTAGGACGGCTGAAAGAACAAATAGTCCCAGTAAGCCACCGGCACCAGGCAGAGTCGCGAGAAAGCTACCAGCTATGATTCCCATTGCTCCAGTAACACCAGCTACCGCTCCGGCGATCGCAAAGTAAGTGGACTGATTTGTTACCGGTGCCACTCCCATCATCAGATTGTTGGTACACAGGTCTATGGCTGCCCACGTCCCAGATCCCAACACGTGTAAAAAAGGTAACCATATCCAAAGGGAAATTGAATCATTGCCAGCTACTAGCCATAATAGAGGTGTCACCGCCACCAAGATTCCTACTAATAACATGATGGGACGATTCCCAATCCGGTCAGACAGTTTACCCCAGAAAACCAGCAGCAGCATATTAGCACCAGCTCCTAAACCGTTATAGATTGTTACTAAGCTGACATCTATATCTAGGTTATCTAGCATGTAGAGGTTAAAGAAGGGAGCGCTGACGTTAACAGCAAAGCACCAGATGGCAAGGTAAAGCAGTAACTTCAAAAAATTGGCATCATTGAGGAAGCGAAGATGTATCCCACTGCGGTATGGTTGGGGTATATCTGACCCCACAACTTTTAAAAGCTGCGGGTTCACATCGCTCATCCAGAACTGACAGCCCTGACTAAGCAGCCCAAGCACAATTCCTAGGATCAAGATTGCACCGTAGCCTTGGAGTGTTCCACTCGGCCAGATCGATACTCCTAGGCCCAGCAACGGCACACCGATGAGATTCATCAAACTGAGAACACTATTGCGAAAGCCAAAATACCTCCCCCGCAACCGCCCAGGTACTAACACAGCCGTCCAGGTCATCCAGGGAGCACGGGCGAAAGCTTCAATGATATTAGCCACTAACATAATTCCCAATGTCAACAGCACCACTTGGTGCTTAGTGATATGGTTAGATGAGCTGACCAACCAAATCGCTGGCACGAGAATTATCCACAGTAGCCGAGCCGGGATGAAGATGCTCATGCAATACCAGTTGAAGCTGGTACTTCGTTCTACCAAATAAGCTCCCAACGGTTGGAGCAGATTCACCAGCTGAGGAATAGAGGCGAGCAGACCAATTTCTACTGGACCGGCACCCAGCTCTAGCAAGAAATTACTGAGCAACGCTGAACCGATAATACTGTAAAAAACCCCAGCGAAAAGACTCTCAAGAGTTAATGCCCTGAGACTTGTGCGAATTTGGGGTTTGGAAAGTTTAATAGGCAGATTTGTGGGAAGAATTACCGTTTCTGTTAATTCCCTATCCTCTGGTATTTCCTGAATGGGGAGAGGGAGCTTTATTAGTAAGCTTTCGTCTTCTACTTCCTTGAACATACTGAATAGCTAAAATTTAAAAAGAGTTAACGTGGCCTCAATTGCTGGTTTAATAGAGAACAGTAGGCGTGCATCAGCCTACTGGGACAATCTTTTTGAAAGATACGTTAGGGAATGAAGGGTTATTAGCCCTGTTGTGTCACCTCGTTTTTAGTATAATAATATACGAACTTCAGGACGATGATACAGAGTATGGTAGAGCCTCGCTCACCCGTACAAACCATCAACTTTGTGGACGAATATTGTCTGTTGTATAAAAAGCTGTTTTTAGATAGTAGGCTTTTTCAAGTATTTAAGTATCTACATATAGGATGTATTTCTGATTTAAAACGGAAAAGTCTCCCAGAAATAGTAAAGATTGTTGGATTAAATAAGTATCAAGGGCTACGTCATTTCTTAACAACATCATCTTGGGATATAGAGAAGTTAAGATATTTGTGTTTAGAATTAATTAATTTTACAGATACTAAAAGGTAGACCAATCATTTTAATTATTGATGAGACAGGAGATAGAAAGAAAGGAACTAAGATTGATCTATTGTTAGTTGTGATTTGGGTAGACTAGGGCTACAGTAAGGGGAAGTTCGCCCAAGCCTTTTTCCAGGTTTGTGGTGCCAAAGTTGAAATTATCAAGCGAACCGAAGCATAATTTCAGGTATTGCCAAAAGCTGGGTTGTCGAGTGTACATTTGGGTGGTTTCGCTGGTTGCATCGCACAAGCCACGGACTATGAACTATTGCTAGGCGTGAGCGAGTTGATCAGCGAAACGGCAATGGTGCGCTTGATGTTGAAGCGCCTTGCTGCCTAAAGAGAACCTTTATAAATCAGCTCTTATATGGAGTCACAACAGTTTGGAGGAAGTCTATATGTTTCACAAGATTCTAGTTGCAATCGATACCTCTGCATCCGCCAAGGATGTCTTTGATAAAGCCTTGTTCTTAGCAAAAGCGAGCAAGGGGAGCCTTATGCTGTTGCATGTTCTATCGGGTGAAGAACAGGGCAGAGTAAATATACCTATACTTCCCAGGCAGGATTACTATCCATATCCTGTGATGAGTAAAAAAACTTTGGAGTTCAATCAACAGCAGTGGGAGGTTTTGGAAAAGCAAGGTCTAGAGCTACTACAATCGTGTACGGATGAAGCAGCTGTAGCAGGCGTGAGTACAGAATTCATCCAATCCCCTGGTAATCCTGGTCAAACCATCTGTAACTTAGCCTCCACTTGGGGTGCTGACCTAATCGTAGTTGCACGTCAGGGTCTATCTGGTTTGAGTGAGTTAGCCTTGGGCAGTGTCAGCAATTACGTACTCCACAATGCTCCCTGCTCAGTCCTGACTATGCAACACATATCAAAAATGAATACTGAATCTGCTCAAGACGAATCAAGCAGAGTTAGTGCATCGGATTGATATAATTAAAGCGAAACTGAAACTACTATAGAGTTGGAGTAGTCAGCGAGATATTCAGGGAGTGAAACCATTGCATATTTATCAAAGCGCTCTGATATGCCGAACAAACGCAGCCTAAAAAGTCTTGGAAGTGGAGGGAAAAAGATATTTTGGTTTTTTTAACCTTGACAAGCCAAACTACAAGTAGGTAACTGGTGACAAGAAAACACCATAGTACGTCAAACGTATCGGCTCAATAATTAGGGGTATGCGGAGGAAAATAATGTGAGCGAGGTAGACACAGTGTCATAAAATATGACACATGACGCAAAAGCAAAAGCTTATTTCGAGTGACAAATCAGTATCAGAGTTACTGCAAACCATCGACCCTTCAGGTATTGCAGATGAATCAATGCGTTGCACCGTAGAGATATTATTGAACCTCGTAGAGGAATTAAACTCAAAGGTTAAAAACTTGGAGTCAGAAAATGAACGGTTGCGGGATGAGAGTGATGTGAGAAAACAGCCGTTTAAGACAAAATCTTGCTCGATTACATCGCAAGCTTAAGGCAATGGCAACGAGAACACCGCAGGCATCGCATGATTCTTTGTGGCAAACAACAGATGGACAGCAACGCATAACCTGGGAAGCACACGCAGGTTGGGTACGTTCTATTGTGTTTAGTAGTGACTGGCACTAGGAGCAGTAGCAGAAAGTTCTTAAATCAAGAACAGCCTTCAACAAATTCAACTTCTGGTAGTTTACCTGAGCGAAACTGAGTAACAAGCTTACCATCAGTCTCGAAGACAACGCGATAGTTTTGGTCAGCACGGTCTTTCGGGATAAATGTCAAGTAGTGTCCGCCTTGAACATATTTATGAGGTGTGACTTTAATTTGTCCTGGGTAAAGAGACTTGATTTGCGCTTCTGTGTCGCCAATTTTTGCACCTTTGAGGGTGGTAATTTGGGCATTTAGCCGCACATCTACTCTAGAAATGCGACCTCCTGTCACCATAAACGAAAGATTTTTGGGTTCATTTTGTGGCTTAACATAGTAGCAATTGTTATTGGGTGGATCACCTACTAGCTGAGTACCAGCAGCCTTTGCCGCTTGGGAAAGAGTCATCCCAACCCGTACTGTGCCGATTCCATTGATAAACAGTTTTGCCTGATTTGTCAGTTTCGCTTTTGCTACAACTGTACCGACAGTTAGAGAAGAAACCGCCAACGTTAAGGAAGCAAGAGTCAATAATTTAGTATTCATAAATTGTGCAAATAAAAGTGGGTAGACTTTTGTATACAGCTTCTGTGCTGTCAATTTTGGATTTTCAGGTTGGTGATTGGCGAAATTTTAATATTACTTCGATCAAACCAACGATATTGCGGTTGAATTCAGGTAAATCTTCCGCAGGTATTCAATATTCCTGATGTATAGAACCGCCTACAGTTTTTATGGAGTAGCGGCTTAAAAACTTTGCACACACCTGAAAACGTGTTACATAGCCGATATATCCTGTGTCAGTACTTGCCGCATTCCAGCTACGGGCAATTTGTGCGGCGTATTCTTCGTTAAGTACTGGGTAGAAAATAGGCTGTTCAAGTAGTCGAGGAGGAAAGTGGCGATCGCCACTTTCTTTAATCAAAGCCAGTTTTTTTGGCCCAGTAGGACGAAAAAGTGTGATTGTTTCTCGATAGCCGTTGGGCAAAGGTTCTCGTGCTTGCAGCCATGCTGTAGGAATACCTTCTACACCTATAGATATTGCCACAATACCACCCGCGATCGCACAAGTAGTATCTCTATCTCCCAAGCCACAAAAAATAATGGGGATAGTTAACACCATCCCCATTTAAATTGACCAGTAGCTCAAGATTTTTCTTTAAGAGCTTACAGTTGCGGTACGTACTGCTGTTTCTCAGGAACTTCAGCGTACTCAGCCACAATCTGGCGGAATTCATCGCCGTCAATGGTTTCTTTTTCGATAAGCAAATCGACTAAGCGATCGGTGACAGTGCGATGGTCACGCACAATTTTCTTGGCGTTGTCGTAGCATTCTTCCACGATCGCTCGCACTTGTCCATCAATGCGAGAGGCGATAGATTCGGAATACTCAGATCGGGTTGTCCAGTCACGACCCAAGAATACTTCACCCTGTTGGCTTTCCAACGACAATGGCCCTAAGTCGGACATCCCGAAACGAGTCACCATCTGCCGCGCCATTCCTGATAACTGTTGCAAGTCTCCACCAGCGCCAGTTGTGACTTCCGCAGCCCCAAAAATTACTTCCTCAGCAGCGCGACCGCCCAAAGCACCAGTAATCCTGGCTTTCAACTGAGAACGAGAAATTAACCCTTGTTCTTCGTTGGGAGTAAACCAAGTTAAACCCTGTGCTTGTCCTCTTGGAATCAAGGTGACTTTCTGTACTGGATCATGGTCTTTTAACAAAGTTCCCACTAAGGCATGTCCAATTTCGTGGTATGCAATTAAGCGCTTGCTCTTGCTGTCTACCAAAGGAGTGCCTTCCATCCCAGCGACTACCCGATCCACCGCGTCATCAATTTCGCGGAGGGTGATAGCTTCTTTGCGTCTTCTCGCAGTCAGAATTGCTGCTTCGTTAAGTAAGTTGGCTAAATCAGCACCAGTAAATCCAGGAGTACGGCGAGCGATCGCATCCAAAGATACACTAGGGTCTAGTTTCTTATTGCGTGAATGGACTTGTAAGATTTCCAAACGTCCTTTGATATCGGGTGCATCGACAGTTACTTGTCTGTCAAAGCGACCAGGACGCAACAATGCTGAATCTAGTACATCGGGACGGTTGGTGGCAGCAATAATAATGATGCCAGTGTTACCTTCAAACCCGTCCATTTCGGTGAGCAACTGGTTGAGGGTTTGCTCTCTCTCGTCGTTACCGCCACCGATACCAGCGCCGCGTTGGCGTCCTACTGCGTCGATTTCATCGATGAAGATGATACAGGGGGCGTTGTCTTTGGCTTTCTTGAACAAATCGCGGACGCGAGATGCACCCACACCAACGAACATTTCCACAAATTCCGAACCGGAAATACTGAAGAAAGGTACGCCTGCTTCACCAGCGATCGCTTTTGCTAGTAAAGTTTTACCAGTTCCAGGAGGCCCAACTAACAGCACTCCCTTGGGAATCCGTGCGCCTACTGCGGTAAATCTTTCTGGCTGCTTCAGGAAGGTGACAACTTCTTGCAATTCTTCCTTAGCTTCTTCAATCCCGGCTACATCGTCAAATTTGACCCCGGTTTTCGCTTCCATTTGGAAACGCGCCTTGGATTTGCCGAAGTTCATCGCTTGACCTGGGCCGCCGGGGAGGTTGCTAGAACGCCGGAACAAAAAGAACAGCCCAGTAATCAATAAAACTGGGAATATCAGATTGCCCAACAATCCCCAAATTGCGCCATCATTCCGCATCGGGTGAGCATCAAAACTGATGTCTTTTTCTTTGAGCTTGCTAATTAACTCAGGAGCGTTAACAGGCAAATCCACACGCCACCTTTGGACACGATTTTCGATGTCTGGATCGCGGGCTTCTATAATTGCCGTCCTACCGCCTTCGTACAGATCCACACTGTTGACGCGATCGCCATCCAAGTATTCTAGAAAGCGACCATAGGTCATGCGCGTATTGGCTGCATTCTTACTCATGTCAGTAGGAGCGCCTGCAAAGGCCCCTTGCCAGAAGAAAAAACCAATTACCAAAGCAGGCAATGTCCAGAGTACTACGACTTTCCAAGAGAATTTCATCTTAATTTGCCTCTAGATGCCTATACAATTCATCAGCCTTAGTAACCAAATGTTCATCACTCTGTCACCTTAAGCTGTTAACGGATGTTTATAAATCCATTTTGTGTAATTTGATCTCTTATATGCACTGCCATACAGCGATTGGCGCATTTTGGCGATGCCAACAAGAATCTTAATCAAAGTTAACTTAATTTTAATACAAAATCGCACGAGAAAAGGGAGCGCAACGGGATGCAAAGACACGGATAATTTCTCCAGAATGTTCTTCGTGTCGTTCCAGGCTCTCTCAATCATCATTAGGGGAGTAGGGAGTCATAGGTGTTAACTTTACGTAAAAGCTATGTCCCGCAAGGAACTTCAGTTCCTTGCTAATAGCGGAAGTCATCTGAAGATGACTAAATATAGCAAAAAATCTTTAGTCTACTTCAGTAGACTTTAGCTAAAAGCCAAAGAACTTTAGTTCGAGGCGGGTGAGTCAGCTAACAGTTAAGCTACTTTTAGCTTAAGTTGACACCAATGGTAGGGAGTAGGGCACAACGGAGAGAGAAATAACCAATGCCCAATGCCCAATGCCCCATTCCCTACTTAACTTCTGTAATTTTTAGAGTGTAAGGAAGATACTTGTCTTTTTCGTAGGAACCAATCCAAACTTCGTAATTTCCAGGCAGCCATTCACCAATCATGCCAGCATTTTTGCCATCAAAATCGTCATTGCACCAAGTACCACCAGGCCCCTTAATAATGATGGTGGTGTCTTCAGGACTTTGTACTTGCAGCTTTAGGTAGTCAAATTTACTTGTTAGCGCTAATGTGTGGTCTGGTGTTTCATCAACAAAGCCGGTGCAAGGGCCAGTGGCTGTTTCACTTCTCCCACCTACTTGACTCCCAGATATTGAACCACCACTCATCCCGCGAACTGTCAGGGGGTCTGGAGAAAACTGAGGGCTAATGGTGACATCTCCAAATATCGTTGGCGTTTCCTCAGCATCAACGGTAGCATTTACTGTTGATGTGATGAACAGCATAACTATCATGAACGATAATTTCATCCCACTATTGAGCGCTTTTGTTGGCATTGTAATTACGTTCGCTTCTAAGTGTTTTTGAAGACATGAATTTTACACACCAAGTTCCCAACCTGAGGATAATTGACTACCTATTTTAGATTTGAAATTGGGGAATGAGGAATGGGGGAAGAATTCTTATAATTCCTCACTCACCACTCCCTACTCCCCACTTCGAGATCCATTTAAAATTTGTTGTAATCGCTAATTAGCTTCTGTTATTGCCTTACTCAAGCGTGACTTATCTAAACCAATATGATTTAGTAGTAACCAAGATTGTATAAGGTCGGGACCATGAACATCCCCAGTTAAGGCTGCTCTGAGCGATCGCATTACTAAGCCTTTTTTGACTTTTTGCTCTTTCACCACTTGTTTGATAATGTCTTGGGCGGTGGCTTCTGACAGCTGCGGCTGATTTTCTAAAGCTGTGACAATCCCCTCAAGGACAGCAGTAGAACCTTCTTGCTTCAGTTGTGTACTACCTTCGTCGCTAAATTCAACTGTGTCAGTAAAAAATAGTTGGCTTTGAGGTACTGCATCTACTAAACGAGTCAAACTCTGGCTAATTAAAGTTACTAGCTGTTCTAACCAGGCGCGATCGCGTCCACCATCAAATTTATACCCAGCCGCTTGCCAATAGGGGATGAGTAAATCTGTGAGTTTATCTACTGGCGTTTTGTGGATATACTGACTGTTTAACCAATCCAGCTTGTCCCAGTCAAACTTTGCACCTGCTTTATTTACACGCTCAAAACCAAATTCTTTGGCTGCTTCTTCTAAAATAAATATTTCTTGCGTCGAATCTGGTGGCGACCAACCCAACAATGTCATGTAATTTACTAAGCCTTCAGAAGTAAAGCCCATTTGCTGAAAGTCCGAAATGGAAGTAACGCCATCCCGCTTTGAAAGCTTGCGCCCTTCCATGTTCAAAATTAGCGGCGTGTGGGCAAACTCTGGAATTTTTGCACCCATTGCTTCATACAGCAGAATCTGCTTGGCGGTGTTGGCAATATGGTCTTCTCCCCGGATGACATGGGTAATTTGCATATCGATGTCATCTACTACAACTACAAAGTTATATAAAGGTTGACCGCTTCCTTCTTCTGAGGCGCGGGCGATGACCATATCACCACCTAAATCGCTACCTCGCCAAGACATTTTTCCCCTTACTAGGTCGTTCCAGACAATTTCCCGCCCATCTTCGATTTTGAAACGAATCACAGAGGAGCGACCTTCTGCTTCAAATGCGCTGCGTTGTTCTGGGGTGAGGTTGCGGTGACGGTTGTCATAGCGAGGAGCTTCGCCTCTAGCTTTCTGAGCTTCTCTTAGAGTTTCTAGTTCTTCAGAAGTTGTGTAGCAGCGATAAGCTAATCCTTGGTCTAGCAGTTTTTGCACTGCTTCCTTATAAAAATCAAGGCGTTGAGATTGGAAAAATGGCCCTTCATCCCAGTTAAGCCCTAGCCAACTCAATCCTTCAAGAATATTGTCGGTATATTCTGGACGCGATCGCTCTAAATCTGTGTCTTCTATTCGCAGGATAAATTTCCCGCCGTGGTGGCGGGCAAATAACCAGTTAAATACAGCCGTTCTAGCTGTACCAATATGTAAATTTCCGGTTGGACTTGGCGCAATACGGACTCTGACAGTCACAGTTAATTCTCTCTTTCGCAAAGCATGATAAATGTAGCTTATATTCAAACCCTGAATTCTGGGTCAATCACTTGGGGAATTCAAAATTTAAAATCACCGAAGTTCATTTCAGTGATTGACTACTCATAAATTTAGAACGGGACTGACGGGGCTCGAACCCGCAACTTCCGCCGTGACAGGGCGGTGCTCTAACCAATTGAACTACAGTCCCTTGTTTGGCAACTTTGCTATTATCACTATTTTTTTTCTACTTGTCAAGCGTTTTGGAGTTAGAAATTAGGAATTCTTTTTGTCCCGTCTTTCCAAGGTGCAGATTTTTCCTCAAATAGAGCAGGATAATACAACCTGTGGCTGTGATTCCAGATGCTGCAATATGCGAGATTGCATTTGTTTATACTGCTGCTTTAATAGCTGTTTGCTCAACTGGGGTTGAGAAGCGGGTGGTAGACTATGAATTTGTTGCGACCAGTTTTTCAACATTTGTCGCTGAGTTGGCTCGATGCGACTACTGAGAACGTTGGTGCAAGAATGTGGTGCTTCCAGAGTAAAGAAAATCAAAGGATAGTGTTCATTTTCAGCCAGCAAACTTACCAGCCTAAGATTTTGGGGATTTTGCATATCTAAGTAGCTAGGTAGCCACTTAGGAGCCAATTGCCGATTGTAGAGTACAGTGACCCACAACAGCATTGGGTGAGGGGATGTCATGAAGATAAACTGGTTATAACGGGTAGAAAGGGCATAGTTTTTGATTTCTTGTTTAGGCAACATCAACCATAGTGCTGTCATAGCTCCCTGTGCAGTGTCTATAAGCTGGGGAAAAACAATTTCTTGAATCGGTTTATTTTGAGGCCACAAAAGTTTATGACAGCTTTGTTCTACTGTGATTGGTAAACCTGAATCTAAAGGACGGCTAAGGATGGAACTAGGACGTAAAGTTGTAGGTATACTGGGATAATTAAACTCTTCTAAATTGTTTAAGACTTGCAAAACTTGAGCGATATTTTGGGGGCGATCGCAAGATTTTTTCGCAAGACAAGACATGATTAAATTATTTAGTTTTTGAGGTATTTTAAGAGTAGGTTGAACATCTGCGATCGCTTTTGGTTGCTCAAAGTTATGTGCTTTATACCAAGCACCAAAGTAATCAGTTTCTGGTTGCCAAGGTTTTTTGCCTGTGAGCATTTCAAACATCATCACACCCAGGCTATAAATATCAGAGCGACTATCTAATTTTTCTCCATCTAGGTGTTCTGGTGAACAGTAGGGTAAAGTGCCATTAAATCCTTTGCTTGTACTAGCTGTTGATGATGCATAATTCAAAAATCTAGCAATACCAAAATCGAGAATTTTAACTAACTGTCCCAATATCGGATCGGGAATAACTAATATATTGGCAGGTTTGATATCTCTATGAACTAACGGATAGATTTTGCCATCAATGTTAATGCCTTGATGGGCGCACTGTAAGCCCAAACAAATTTGGCGGGAGAGAGTCAAAAACATGGGTAGTGGTAGCGGAATTAAATCCTTTAAACTCTTACCACATAGATATTCCATAACGTAATATGGTTTTCCTTTCTCATTTACACCATAATCATACGCCCGGACTATATGTAAACTATTTTGGCTCAAAGCTGCACTCATTAAAGCTTCACGAGCAAAGTCTTGTTGCATTTTGTTATCGACAACAGTTTTAGTCAAAAACTTGATAGCAACTGGTGTGCCTCCTAACAAAATATCATTTGCTAAAAAAACTTCACCCATGCCACCGCTACCAATTAATTGCTTAAGTTGATAACGATTGGCAAGCAAGCCCGTACTAGTTGGAGATGTAATTAAGCTCTTATTCACTTTATTCACCTCTGTTGCTGAGTCTATTTAAAGTTAGCAATACACACATAAAAATATCATTAGGTAATGGGAACAAGCATTTTTATTCTGGTATCAGACTTTCAAGGACGTGATAAAAGGTTTAAATAAGCCGGAAGTCGAAAGTACAGTTTTGTAACGGGGATTTAGACCCCGCCACAAAACTTACGGCTTGTTAGAAGCCGGGGACTTAAACTCGCCAAAGTTCGTTAAAAACATTTCCAAAAATTTATCCATCCAACTTTTTAAACCTTCTGTCTCAGCTTTTTGATCTGCGGTTAACTTGTGTAAGATGTCTAACTTCAGCTTTTCATAATCTGCTTTTAGAAGATTTTTGGCTTGATTAGACAGAATTAATTCATTTGAATGTTGACTCATGTCTAAACAATCTATAAGTTGCTGGCGCTGGTTACCCGTAAGGCTTAAAGTTGTTACATGAGAGCAACGAGTTGGATCTTCTATGGCAAAAAATAGTAGATGATAGTAACCTACTTCCGCTAAAGTACGTGCTATATTCTGGGCTTTGTTATCTTTCAAATCCAGAAAATAAGGTAACCACTTAGGCATAGAAGGTTGGGTATCATATAGTACGGTTACCCACATTAGCATCGGGTAAACATTTATTTTACTAATAAATTCAGTAGCATGTATTTTATCGAAAAACTTTGTAATCTCTTGTTTGGGTAACATTGCCCAAAAAGTTGGTATAGCTCTTTCAGTTGTTTGTAGTAAATCGGGAAAACCTATTGGCGCAATTGGTTTATTTTTAGGCCAATTCTTCTGCAAACATTCTTTTTCCGATAATAAAGTTGAAGGGATTAATTGAACCGGGAATGAAAGTTTTGTAATGTCACTACTGTTACTAGAAATAGGGTGATTAATCTGAATATTGACTTTTTCTAAAGCTTCTAATATTTGGTTGATATTTTGAGGGCGATCGCTTACATCTTTAGCTAAACACCTCATCACTATTTTTTCTAACACCTGCGGGATTTTGACTTGCGGATTTACTTCCTCAAGGGTAGGTGGAATTTGAAAGCGATGCGCTTGATACCAAGTACCAAAGGAGTTACTTTTTGTCTGAATCTGGAATGGATGCTTTCCTGTCAGCATCTCAAACATTAGTACTCCCAAACTATAAATATCAGAGCGAACATCTAGGAATTTTCGCCCTTCCATGTGTTCGGGAGAACAGTAAGGTAAACTGCCAATAAAAGAATCTGTTAGCGTCATCCCACTTCGCTCTGTTAAAAATTTGGCAATACCAAAATCTAGTATTTTAACATTTTCTTCTTGTTTACTATCTTCAGTAATGAATATATTTTCCGGTTTAATATCTCTATGAACAATAGGAAAAATCTCTCCTTTGAGGCTGATACCTTGGTGGGCACATTGTAAACCTAAACAAATTTGATTACAAATCTCTAAAAACTTTGATATTGTTAAGGGCTGAATTTTAAGAATTTGTTTGAGATTTTTTCCTTGCAGGTATTCCATTACATAAAACGGAGTTTTATCTTCAGTAATGCCATAGCTTAATATGCGAACAATATGTTTACTTTTGCGCCCCAATTGAGCGCCGATAAAAATCTCTCTAGCAAAGCGTTGGGACATGTGCTGGTTCGCCAAACTGAGTGATAAAATTTTGACTGCGATCGCCATACCACCTTTAGCAGTATCTTCTGCTAAATAAACTCTACCCATGCCACCTTTGCCAATCAAATCTTTTATTAAATAGCGATTATTTAAAAACTTTCCAATATAATTGTCTAATTCTGCTTTTTGCCCTACCATATTCTCAATTTTATTTAGTAACATAAAAATCATTTATGAAAAATATTTTTGGCAAAATACTTTAATAAGTCTTAGCTAATTATGAAATTTAAATTTAGAAAGTATCAAAATTTGTAGGAAATTAATCATATCCTATAATCATGGTTAATCTCTCGGAAAAATCTTCTAAACATTATGTAACATATCTATTAAGCAATAGGGTTGAGAAATTACACGGAAACTACAAATAAGCTAGATAAAGCTCGCTAGTAGATTCCGTGAATACACAGGTAAAAATAAATTATTGTAAAACCCTGATACCTCTGTACAGTTAAAGGTTGAGATTCGGGAGGAAACGGCGTAATAATCTGATTATTGGTGTTTCAATTTTAATTTTAAAGGCTAGTATCTGGGTGCGTTGTAGGGAGTTAAAATTGTTATCACTGATGAGAATTAATGATTGCTGACCATCGGGTAGTTTAGGGCCAAGAGTTAAGCCTTCAATGTTATCTAGCAGCACATCTAGGGTTCTCAAATCTAACAGAAGTTTTTTCTGAACTGGTTTAATATTCTTGGAGTCAACTGCTAAAAGGCTATTTATTTGATGCATATCATCAGATCCTTCTAAAGAAACCTGAAACAGGGAAATAGCAAATCCTAAACCAGTAAAAGACCGTTCTAAACTTAGGAAGTGTCCTTGATTATCCAGAGCAAGTAAATCAGGTAATCCACTAGCGAATTTGCCAGTCACATTCAAAAAGGGAGAAACTGGTTCTGTTTGGTAAAGAAATTCCTTTTCTGGCTGGTTGTTGAGCAAGTTGTATTGCAAAATCCGACAAGGAGTATTGATGTTAGCTTTCGCTGCGACACCATCTTGAATTAGAGCATTTTCGGTAGCTGTGAATAGATGCCTTTTATCGGGTGTGATGGTAAGGCTTTCAAAAGCCAAATTGTTGCGGATACCTTGTTTACCACTTTTGTCGGGCAAAAATTTGTTTGGGATGGGAAGTGTGGTAATTTCTTTGCCAGAAGATAATGAGAACTCTTTAATAAAAGGATTTATTAATTTTGCAGCATCGCCTTCAGAAGAAATAAATACAGTTGCTTTATTAGTTAAGGTAATACCTTCTGTATCAGTTTCACCAGGGCGAAATGTTTGACCATTTTCATTTAATAATGTGGTAACGCTGACAGGAACAACTTTACCCTTTTGTAGAGAACCCTTGCTTAAGTCGATTGTCAAGGTGTATAAACGAGCATTAGCTTTTTGTCCACGGTCATCGGAAATAGCATAATAAAGGTTTTTTTTGGCATTATATGTAATTCCAGATAAACCTCCAATTGGAGTTTTTTGTAAATTTAAACCTTTTGCTAAAGTAGCTTCCCCGATAAACTCTATGCTACTGATTTCAACAGCATTTATGGGTAAAAACTTGAATAAAATGATGATAATTATAATTGGGATAAAGAAGTAAATAATTCGTGGAAGTTTGAAGATATTTTTAATTAGCTGCATATATTTTTGTTGAAGTGGGAAAATTATAAATAAGATATCACGCTAAAGCAAGCGGGGTTCACATCTGTACCCTGCTACAAATAACATGTATTCTAAGCAATTGAAAAGCTTTAAAAAATCCGAAATTACTTAAGCTAGGCGCAAACCATATTCATCCTGAAAAAAGTTTACCAGCCAGTTTTTCACTTTGAGGGTAGCGCGACAGTCATCTTCGTTGTAGCTTTGGATAATTTCTAGTAAGGTGCGATCGCCTGTTTCTAGCCACTGATCATACCAGTAAATACATTTAGCACCACTAGCTTCTTTTTCCCGCCACTCGAATCCTAACCAACGGGCGATCGCTTTCAGGGCATAGCTTTCTACAGGCAATGCTACACTTTGGGTTAATTGTTCATATACATCCACAAATCGACTCAGTACAGGACGCACTAAGGAGGAAGGAGTCTTGTAAAGCCTTGCCAACCGTTTAACTGTATCAAACTCGTAGACACAAAAATGGTAAATTGGCGCTTCGGGATATTGCCAAACCAAATCCAAAAATTGCTGCCAAACTAATTCTTCGTCTTCTGGTTTATCTGCTAAAAACGAATAAAACTTTTCTGTATTGGCAAGTCTATCAACGACCAAAACCCCTAAAAGATAATTTAAATCTAAGTCTGGCTGTGCCTCAATATCAAAGTAAAGCTCTATAGGTGCTGTAAATGTAATATCTTTTATTGGTAGCGGGTAGGGTAATATTAAAGGTCGTTTTTCCAGTGAAGATTGAGCTTGCACTATGAGTTTTGGCGCTACTTCCCTGTCAAAACCAACTAGGTTTTCTAAGGTACTGGGACTGGTGTTAGCGAGAGATTCTAATGTGGTAATGGCTACGTCTTGGAGTTGAGTGTAGCGAAGAGGTGTTACACCTGGTAATAATGAGAGATGTTTTTCAGATTGAGCGATCGCATAACATTGAGTATACCAATGGCAAAGATTGCACTTTTGCCGAGAAATAAACACCTCTGGCGGATTTTGTAATTCTAAAACTTGAATCAACTCCTCCAGAATCTGCTGCATCCGTGGTGTCCATTTGAGCAAATCCACAGGATAATTTCTCTCTTTGGTACGCAATATCAGCCAAGCTGTTTCTGGTGCTAAGTCCTGTATTGTTGCCAATACCTGGGCGTGAAATGCGGCAACAACTTGATATTCTTGCTTAGGGCGCTTACCCAGTTCAATACTAGCCGGAACGTACATCCAATCTCCAAAGCAAGATTTTCCTGGCCGTTTGACGAGTAAATCTGGACGACTTAGCAGAGTGTATCCTTCAGAATAAGTTACTAACAATACTCCCTTATAGATATACTCAACCCCACGCTGCATCAATTCTAAAGTTGCTGCCTCTGCCGTTTCCCAGTCTCCATAAGAATAATCTGGTTGGTGATAAGTCACCTTTGCCAAAGCACTCAGTTGATGAGCGATTTTATCCTGTTGTAGTTTTCGCAGCAACTCATTGGGAGCATCACGCTGACTTTTGTCACCGTGGATATCTAGAAAAGTCCGACGTTTACAGCGTTGGTATTGCAGTAGGAGTTCAGCATTAATTAGCATTCTTTTAAGTTAACAAGAATTAGTACAGTCTGGGAGTAACTCAGACAATTAATGATGGAGTGGGAGAATGGAGGAGATGAGGGAGATGAGTAAAAAATAACTAACGATCAATAGACCTCTTGCATAAATCAAAAATAAGAACCCCACCCCGCCAAAGCTACGCTTTGTCTCCCTGCCCCGCAAGCACTTGGGGGTGGGGTGTTAGGGACTTTTGCAAAAGGTCTAATTACTTTTGACTAATCCAAAATCTACAATCTAAAATCTAAAATTGGTATGACCAGTACTTCTGCCACACAAACCAGGTTGCATAGCCATCGAGAGCAATTTCCGGCTTTGGGGAATAAGACTTATTTCAATTATGGGGGACAAGGGCCGATGCCCCAAAGGGCAATGGATGCGATCGCCCAAACTCAAGCTTATGTTCAGCAAATAGGCCCCTTTGGTAATGAGGCATATCGCTGGATAGCGCCCCAAACTCAAGCTGCAAGAGTTGCGATCGCTTCTGAGTTAAATGCACCAAGCGAAACAATTACTCTTACCCAGAATGTTACCGTTGGTTGTAATATCGCCATGTGGGGCATCGAGTGGCGTGCTGGCGACCATATACTGCTTTCAGACTGCGAACATCCAGGCGTAATTGCCACAACACAGGAAATCGCGCGAAGATTTGCAGTGGAAGTTACCACCTGTCCTCTCAAGGGGACTTTAAATGAGGGCGACCCTGTAAAAGTTATTGCCCAGCACTTACGCCCGAATACCCGTCTTGTAATATTAAGCCATGTTTTCTGGAATACTGGTCAAGTTTTACCTCTTGATAAAATTGCCGAAGTATGCAGGAATAATCATTCTTTTTTACTGATAGATGCTGCCCAATCTGCTGGTTTGTTGCCTTTAAACTTGACAGAGTTGGGTGTAGATTTTTATGCTTTCACTGGTCATAAATGGCTATGTGGCCCTGCGGGTGCTGGTGGCTTGTATGTCCGTCCAGAAGCACGAGAAAGCCTGAAACCTACATTTATTGGTTTGAATGGCATTGTTGTAGATAGTCAATCTCAGCCTGTAGACTGGCTTCCAGATGGGCGACGATATGAAGTTTCTACATTAGCTTATCCGTTGTATGTTGGATTACGGGAGGCGATCGCAATCCATCAGCAATGGGGAACGTCACAGGAACGTTACGAGCAAATTTGCCAAAACAGTGACTACCTCTGGCGGCGCTTAGTGGCGTTACCTGATGTCAAGTGTCTGCGAACTTCCCCACCCGAAAGCGGTATCGTCTCGTTTCAACTCATAAATAATCAGCCCCAGCCTAATCTCAAGTTGGTGCAGTTTTTAGACTCACAAAGAATATTAACTCGGACAATTGCCGATCCTAGCTGTATACGCGTCACCGTCCATTACTTTACTTTAGAATCGGAAATCGACCAATTGATTGAAGCGATTCAAAGTTTTAGCAAAACTAATTAAAAGTTAGGAGTTATAAGTTACCAGTCTGGGAATAATGATTTTAACTCCCAACTCCCAACTCCCAACTCCTAACTCCTAACTCCTAACTTGAAAATGGAACGCCCAATTTTATACTTAGCCATAACTAACCACGGATTTGGTCATGCTACCCGCATTGCTTCTGTAGCTGCGACAATTCAAAAATTATGTCCAGAAGTTCTGCTAATTCTAGTAACTACTGCCCCGCGCTGGTTGCTAGAGTGTTATATAGAAGGCGATTTTATCTATCGTCCCCGTGCATTTGATTTGGGTGTGGTGCAAACCGATAGTTTGACAATGGATAAAGTAGCGACTTTAGAAAAGTTGCTGGATATTAAGAAGCATCAAAATTCCCTCATTGCCTCAGAAGTGAATTTTATCCGCCAAAATCGAGTTAATCTCATTTTGGCAGATATTCCCTTCCTCGCTCCTGGGTTTGCTAAAGGTGCAAATATTCCCTGCTGGATGATGAGTAACTTTGGCTGGGACTTTATCTACCGAGATTGGGGAGGCGAATTTACCGCAGTTGCAGATTGGATTAGTGATTGGTACTCAAAATGCGATCGCCTGTTTCGTCTACCCTTCCACGAACCGATGCAAGCTTTTAACAATATCACAGATGTCGGTTTAACAGGCGGTTCCCCCCGTCACTCTGCTGATAATTTACGTTCTCTTTGGGGAATAACTGCACCAGTAGAAAAAACTATTTTATTAACCTTTGGCGGCTTGGGTTTACAGCAAATTCCCTACGATAACCTGCGGCGATTCCCAGATTGGCAATTTATCGTCTTTGATCAATCTGCTCCTGATTTACCTAATTTAGTTAAAATTGATGACCGCAAATACCGCCCTGTAGATTTTATGTCTATTTGTGGACGAGTCGTTTCTAAACCTGGTTACAGTACTTTTGCTGAAGCCGCAGTCTTAGGAGTACCTATTGTTACCATTCCCCGTGAGGACTTTGCCGAAGCAACTTTTCTAATAGAAGGCATTACAAATTATAACCAGCATCAAATCATCACACCATCTGAGTTTTTTCAAGGGACTTGGGATTTTCTGCATAAGTTACCCCAATTACCAAAGCAATCTGAACCAATTGCTAAGAATGGTAATGAAGCGATCGCTCATGCTGTAATTAATTATTTCGAGTCGAATAAAGTTCTTCAAAACAACATAAATTAATAGTATAACAATGGCAACATCCAGCAGATTCAACCGCTAATTAGCTCTTACCAACATCAATAACAGTGTTCTAGATGACTCACTACCAAAAGCTACTAAAAATTTCCACCACTGGTAAATCTTTTTACAATATCACTGCAAAAATTGAAGCAACAGTTGCAGAATCGGGAGTTGAAACTGGTCTTTGTACTCTATTTTTACGCCACACTTCAGCCAGTTTAGTCATCCAAGAAAATGCTGATCCCGATGTCCTTGTGGATTTAGCTAACTTTATTGCAAAACTCGTGCCAGAATCGGGAAAATACATTCATGATGCAGAAGGCCCCGATGATATGCCGGCACACATTCGTACTGCACTCACCCACACTTCTGAACATATCCCTATTAATCGTGGTCATTTAGTACTGGGAACTTGGCAAGGAATTTATATTTGGGAACATCGCCAGCGCAGTCATTTAAGAGAATTGGTTGTCCATATTTCTGGATAACCGATTCTCAAGTTTTATTTAAGGTGGAGTTCTGTAGAGTTTAAACACTCTGGTTATCCCGCTTACCTTTTGGCTATAATCTCATAAACTCGCGGTGATATATATGAAGTAAATTTCGCCGCGATCGCTTTGTAATGAAAATTAATCAGATACACGCCAAATAATTTGTGTCAATTTGTAAATTCAAAAGTAAAGTTTATTTGTGGTTATTTAAAAACCTACTTGTTTCGATATAAACTAATATTTAGTGTAAGCTGTTTGGGCTATTTCAATTACTATGAAGCAAGAATTGACACCAACTCATACTTTCCAATTGATTGATGAAATCCTTGCCCAACAGTTTATTAATCTATTATCACTTAATCCCAAAAAAACATTAATTACCAGTTTCGCAGAATTGGGGAATTTAATTACTGAAGAAAACAGCGAAATTCAATTCCTAATAACCCTTCAAGAAACTATCGAATCTATAGTCCGTACTCAATTGCAAAACTTTCCAGAAAATATATTCTGGGATTTTGATTTTTTGGTAAGTAGTATGCTAAGACAGGCTCTTATAGCAGATGAGGGTGCTGTTCCTTTTTTAAATATTTTTGGTGAAAAGATGGTTTTACTGACAGAGATGTTCGGAAGTAAAACAGAAATCCGCTTTCGTTATGTTCACGATTTTATGTATGGGTTTGAGTGGGCAAGGTGGGTACAAAAAGAGCCACAAAAACGCGCACATATAGAACCTTTTAGTCCAGTTTTTTTAGATCATTTGCTTGTCAAAGGTAAAGAACTTTTACAACGGATTAATCACGGTCAGGTTACATCTTATAAACTATGTGACACAGGCTACCGTAATCCCTTCACTTTTTCTCGTGAACCAGAAGATGAATATCGTCTGTTAACTTGTCTTGCTGAAGAAGAACTTATCCCAGTAGCAGTGTGGAACTGGAATGCTAGCCCTGTCTGGAACAAACCTTTCCAAGAAATACGCCAGCAATTAGCATTAAAATTAAACATTCAACCACAGAAACACTGATTAGCAATTAAAATTAAAAATTGCTGAAGAAAATAGAAAATATTTATGAAAATTGCTGACTTAATTACTTGGTTTGAAGCATGGGCAAATCCCGCTTGGTGTGAAAGCTGGGATAATTGCGGCTGGCAGATTGAACCAGGAGTATTGCAGGAAAAAGCACGGGTTTTGGTATGTTTAACACCGACTTTGGTAGTAATGCAGGAAGCGATCGCTCTGAATGCTAATCTGATATTTGCCCATCATCCCTTAATTTTTACTCCTCCCAAATCTTTACGCACTGGTGAAGCGATCGCAGAAATGGTACGGTTGTCCTTTACCCACAATATTGGTATTTACACTGCCCACACAAATTTCGATCAAGTGCAGGATGGTACTGCTGACGTTTTGGCTCAAATTTTAGAACTAAAAGAAGTTACTCCCATAGTACCGACACAAGGAGGATTAGGATATGGTCGTGTTGGTTTGCTAGAGCCATTTCTAACATTACAGGAATTACTCGCAGCCATTCAAACCCGACTTGCTCCCCCTAATTTGATTTTTTCACCAAGTGCTGATTTACAGCAAACAATTTCACGAGTTGCTGTTTTGGGTGGTTCGGGGGCTAGTTACATTTCAGCCGTCGCCAAAACTGGTGCTCAAGCTTATCTAACTTCTGACTGTAAGTTTCATCAGTTTCAAGAAAGCCGCGATGGCAATCTCATTTTAATCGATGCCGGACATTACGCTACCGAACGTCCAGCTTGCGATCGCTTAGTGCAAAAATTCCAGTCCTTAAATTTAGACTGGGTGCAATTAAGCCAAAAGGATGAAGATTTCCGCCAGTTTTTTGCTTGATTGCTTATGTTTCACTATATTTTTGTGAAACTTGCTTAAAAATTTTCCTATCTTTTAATATTGTCAAATTATAAGCCACCTCAGTAGTGGAACTAAAGTTTTTTGTAACCATCATCTGCGTACATGAATAGATAAATGCACCCAAATTTCATATTGCAACCCATTGATGTGATCTAAATCACTAACTAGGTGTAATGATAATCACATGATATTCATGTTCCATATCAATTAATATCAGAGATAAATGTTCCACACTTGACATAACAATCTGTTTACTCTGTCCTAACCAAGATGATTCGCACACTCGTTGAATCTGCTTTCCAAACTGGATATCTTAGTGTTGAATCTGAGGGTTTACTCCATCAAGTGCTTGTCACTAAATGCTGGAAAGAAGAGGATTTGTCAGCCCTCGCAGCCCTATACGATGCAGTTCGGACAGGTAAAATTAAACGAGAAGCCTCCCCATCGAACATACTTATGGAATTTCCGCTACCATATAAATCTTACTGATACTCCAAAATAAGCAGAGGGTAATTTTCCCATGTTTCCCCTTAGGGAACTCCAAAAAATAAATTATCCAATTTCTGGACTTCACTACGACTTTCCCTCCCCCTGCTCCCTGCCCCCTGCCCCCTGCCCCCTGCCCCCTGCCCCCTGCCTCTATAGCGTCCCGCAGGGATGGTATATTTTTTTATTTAGAAGTCCCTTATCCCCCCATTTCCTTTGCCCCTGAAGCTTCTTCCCTGTACTCCGCTGCCTTTTACTTAGCCATCATCAGGCAAAAACCTGCAAAACTTAAAACTATTTAGGTGTTGTTGTTGAAAAACATCAAGGTCAGCAAGAGAATGAGTTAAGATCATATATACATGGGTAAAAGTAAAAGCAAGTCCCCGGACTTCCCAGCAATGCCAATGATTATAAGTAGGCAAGTTAAACAACTGCAATCAACGATTGGTTTTGAGTATTCTTTATTACAGAATAGTAACAAGGACTCACCAGCAAATATGAACCTGGTTAGGACAGGTTCCCAATTGTTTGACTTCGATGAAGCAGAAATTTTGTAGAATGAGCCGGAGGGAGATTGAGTTCATTGCTGCAAGCATTGATTTCTGACCCAAAATTTTCCAATATTTGACAACTACATGCAAGTATTTGGATTGGGTAATGAAGCGTACTTGTTCTGAACAGTGAAATTAACCTCTTAAAGGTGTAATGTAATTGGGTAGAACCCAGATTTTGACAGGTTTAACTACGTTGTTTAAAAAGGCAGAAACAGTAGATGCTACACCGCAAGATTTATCAACTCTGTTGCGATGGGCGCGAGGTATGTGTTTTCTTGCGGGACCAGCAACGCTGGATTGAACGCGCCCGCATCATCGACATAGAGGGAGATTTAGTGACTCTACGTTATGAAACAGAAGAAGAGGACGAAGTTTGTTCTTGGGAAGAAATGGTTCGCCTCGAGAGCATTGGTGCTGTAACGCAAAAACTGGCTTCAGTACCACGCGGTAATGTGGAACCTTTGATGACTGAAGACTGTCCCGAAGCCGAACGCATCCACAACCGTTACACTGACTCGAATCCAGAATAATTAGTAATTAGTCAGTAGTCATTAGTCATTAGTCATTAGTGAGCCAGCGCGGTCTTCTCCCAAAGGGAGAGGCTAGCGCCAAGGGGGTTTCCCCCATGAGCGACTGGCGTTAGCGCAGCGCTAGCGAGGCACGAGCGTCACCCGTAAGGGTCATTAGTCATTAATTAAAAATGGCAAAAGACACCGGATTAATGACTATTGGCTATCATTCAAACCTTCAAAAGCAGGACAGTAACCTTCTAGAGTTACCTTAAAGTTATACAACGGGGAAGCTGGATTCCAACATCGCTGCCCCCTTTGATGTCGGCAAGTACCGCAACAGTCTACATCTGTCCATGTATAGCGATCGCTATTTTGATTCAGCAATTCTCGTTGAGACAATCCCCTCAATACTAGTTCTTCGCCTTGCCAACGAGCTTCGATCAAACCAGTATCAGCAAATTGCCGCCAACGAGGATCAGTCGTAATCACATCGGCTAGAGTGATTGTGATTACTGTTCCCAACTCTGTCAGTTCGCCTTCGTAATTAGTTTCTGGTGCTGCCGGTTGTAAAAATGTATCGCCGATAGGCAATTCTACTAAAATGTCAGCCGCCGGGGAATGGATATGGTAGCGGTTTTGCAACTCCTCTAAGCTAGTCAGGTCTGCCAAGTAGGCAGGTGAACCGTGAACAAAAATGACGTGCTGGGGTCGCAAATTATGAATTAGCTGCGTAGTACCAGGACCATCACTATGTTGAGCCAAGAGATAAGTTTCAACAGTGGTTGGTGCTAAATATTCTTTATTAACTTTTATATCAATTTTTTCTGGTAGGAGAATTAGCCAAGGGCCAGTGTCTAATTGGCAGTGCTTACTCAAATCATCTGTAGAGTCGGTGAGGACTATACAAGGTGACTTACCCACAGTGGGACGATGTTCTGCTTGTAAACGACGCACGCGGGGACGCACCCGTTCATCCCAAAATAAGGGTTGATGGCGGGCAAAGTTCTGTACAGATGCGGGAAGGTGGGGTAGCAGTTCTAAGTAGGCATCACACCCAGTTGCGACAGCACCATCTACCCAGATATCTATATCTCGTCCGGTGAAGTGGTGATGAGAGCGTAAGAGCATTAATAATTCTTGACCCAATCCTAAAGCCGGAGTGGGAAAAATCACAGAACAATGGTCAGCGATCGCGCGATTAATTCGTTCTGCTAGTTGATTTTCTTGGTTGCGGCGGTGAGGATGACGGGATGTGCCATAACTGCCTTCAATGATTAGCACATCCAAGTCTAATCCTCGCAGTTCCTCTAAACGCAAACCTTCTACCAACCGGGAGTTTGACAGGAAAAAATCTCCTGTATACAGTAGCTTATAAGTACGCTGCTTAGTGGTGTAGGTAAGAAGAATTGCCACAGCCCCCGGTAGATGCCCTGCGGGAAATAATTCTGCCACCAAACCATCTTGGAATTCCACAGGCGATCGCAACGGCAAGGCATGACAAAATTCGGAAATTTTCTCAGGATCTTGGTCTAGCCAATTCAACGGCAGTAACTTGCTGGTTACTTCGCTACCATAAATAGGTAACTTTGGAAAAGCTTTATGAAGTGCCAGTAAGCCTCTGGCGTGATCTGGGTGGGCGTGACTAATCAAAACAAAATCTGCTGGTGGGGGCGAACCAGTTCCACGTACCGACTTAGTAAGCCCCTTCGCCAGCGATGAAATATCTTCCAAACCACAATCCAATAGGATGCGGTGTGGGCCCATCTTCACCAATAAACACACACCCTCATCGTAATGCTGGACACTATAGGGGAAACATTCTAATTCAGTACCCCCTTCCGCAGCATCTACGCGAGAGGATGCCGACAGATTATCCCTCATGCTCTCCTCCCCTCAAACCTCATCATCATGGACATATCCCAAAAGCCAAAAATTACACAAATTTTGGTTTTGTGACTTAGGGGGTAAGTTTTATCGTGCGCCCCTACACCCTGAGAATACAGATTTTTGATTGGGGAGGACGCCTCCACTGAACCCGCACTGGTTCAGAAAGGTGGACTAACGAGAAGCCATCAAACTACTAGCTCAAGGATGCCTCTTGTTTCTTTTCCCTTTGCAAGTTCTGAGCTATCTTAGCCAACTCACCCTACGGGAAGTCGCCCAAGCGTTTACAGATTTATCTCAATGTGCAGAGCCATTGCCGTGATAGTTATCTGAATCATAGAATCCATTTTTCGTGCCAAAAAATAAGCACGAAAGCGTAAAGATAACTGTCAAGCCAGCTAGAATCAGCTTTACATCCATTTTTTTGCTGCCCCTTACTTAAAGACTTTCCTATATTAATTTAGTGCTTTCGCAATCAAACGTAATCACTAGAAAATCTTTACTATGCTTATGTGGATTGGGCAATAGGTAAATTTACCGCAATCAGTCAGATTGTAGAACCTTTCGGTTCACCTGTCTATTGATCTACATGTAAACCAATATGGCACCAAGAGCAATCCTCTAAAACCTCTAAAAATCCTTAGTAGTTATGATCGGCCCACTGTTCAAATAAGCTTTTGAAGCTCTTTAGATACAAACGTTTAATAATTTACTAAACTTTACCAAAAACGCTCCATTCATCCAAAACTAGTCTCAACGCCAAACTCAAGTCATCACCTTAATATTAAAAACAGGAGCAATTATTTCCCAACCCCTAAATAAAAATACCTGTGTTGTATGACTATCGAACGACTTCCCCAAAAACACTATCCCAAGGCTGAAATTGGGCGGCGAGTTATGGCATTGGGGCTTGATTTTCTCGGTGTCTGGTTAGTCAGTTCCCTACTGGGAGGCGGCGATATCGGGATTCAATTTGTGCAAATCCTAGTTTTTGTGATATTTTGGCTGATTTTGCGGGTGCTAGTGGTATACAACAATCAAGGACAAAGTTTAGGGCGTTGGGCGTTCGATTTAAAGGTGTTGGAAGTTGAAGATGGGGAAGTAGTGGGCAGAATTCCAGATTTGCTCTCACTATTAAAGCGAGAGGCGATCATCGGCTTGGGTGCCCTTTTAGTGTCAATTGCCCTAAGCAATATTAGAGCCAATCCCACTGCTATACTGCTAGTACTTCCCCTAGCAATTGATTGTGGAACTGCCTTCTCTGATACTCAGATGCGGCAGGCTTTACACGATCGCTATTGTGGAACTTTCATAGTTTCGTCGCGTCGTGGCTACTCGCTTGACATAAAAATTAAAAGATTAGTTGATAATATGCGGCGGAATGTGAGAAGATAGTCATTTGTGTTAATTCTCTTCAGGCTTCACTGTTTGTAAGATTATGGCTAAGAGTAAAGGTGCCCGCATTATTATCACACTAGAGTGTACTGAGTGCCGGACAAATTCAGACAAGCGTTCTGCTGGTGTTTCCCGTTATACCAGCACCAAGAATCGCCGCAACACCACTAACAGGCTAGAACTGAAAAAGTTCTGCACCCACTGCAACAAACATACCGTTCACAAGGAAATTAAGTAGAGATGAGTTATTTCCGTCGTCGCCTTTCTCCGATCAAGCCAGGAGAACCAATCGATTATAAAGATGTTGATTTACTGCGTAAGTTTGTCACCGAGCGGGGTAAAATATTGCCACGTCGGATTACTGGGCTTACATCTCAGCAACAGCGAGAGTTGACATTAGCAATTAAACGTTCGCGGATTGTGGCTTTGTTGCCATTTATCAATGCGGAAGGCTAAAAAGAGTGATGAGTTATGAGTGATGAGTGATGAGTTAAGAATCAAAACTCCTAACTCCTAACTCCTAACTTCAAACTATTTAAACTGTTCACCAAATTAAAGTGCGAGAGTTGTGGAGAAGGGGACGCTAGTTGAATTTAGGGTTCAAGGCGATCGCCGTCTGGGCATCGTAGAACGCCCAGACGGTAAAACCCGCTGGTTTGTGGTAGACGAACGTGGTCAATCCCACAGCCTCGCGCCTAGACAAATAACTTATACAGTTACCGGGCAGACCTACAAGCCTTCTGAGATTGCCAGCTTTTTGGAGCAGATCAAGCCTTATTTAGACCCATCTAGCTTAGAAGTAGCTTGGGAATTATTGGTTGAGGATGGGGAAACAGTCACCCCCGACCAAATGGCGAATCTGCTATTTTCAGAATCAGACGCGCCTCCTTGTTATGCCGCCCATTGCTTGTTATCAGACGACAAACTTTATTTCAAGCAAAAAGGAGACGCTTACGAGCCGCGAACTGCTGCTCAGGTGGCAGAACGCAAGCACCAGATGGAAGTAGAGGCACTAAAAGCCAAGGGACAGCAGGAATTTTTAACTCGTGTAGAGCAGGCGCTCAAAGGTGAAGCAGTAGAGTGGCAGCGCCATGATCGCCAACGCTTAGAAGGACTCGAAAAATACGCCGCGTTGCTTGCTGACACCGTGCGGACAGGGGTCAATTATGACTCCTTGGCTCGCGCTTATCCGCCAAGCGCTCCAGTATTAGAAACTATGACCATGCTGGGACGGCCCACAACACCCCAAGGAGCCTTTCAGCTGTTAGTGGATTTGGGTTGCTGGAGTCCTTATGAAAACTTGTTCCTGCGTCGTTCTTCAATTCCGATCCAATTTCCTAATAAGGTATTAGAAGTGGCGCAACAGCGTTGGGATTTCCCGCCAATTGACTCAGATACAAACCGCCTTGATCTGACTCACCTGAAGGTCTACACCATTGATGATGAAACTACCACAGAGATCGACGATGGTCTGAGTTGGGAAGTACTAGCCGATGGGCGAGAACGTCTGTGGGTGCATATCGCCGATCCGACTCGATGGTTAGTACCGGAAGATGAATTAGATTTGGAAGCCAGAAAGCGGGGTAGTACAGTCTATTTACCTACGGGGATGATTCCCATGTTCCCAGAGGTATTAGCGACTGGGCCAATGAGTCTGCTCCAGGGGCGGGTTTGTTGCGCCCTCAGTTTCGGGATTATTTTAGATACAACTGGGGGAGTAGAAGATTACAGCATTCATACCAGTTCGATTAAGCCGACTTATCGTCTCACCTACGAAGATGTAGATGAAATGCTGCAATTACGGGTACAGGCAGAACCGGAAATTGCTGCGATCGCTACTTGGGCGCAGAAGCGCAAAGCTTGGCGTTATGCTCAAGGGGCAATTAGCATCACCATGCCGGAAGCGATGATCAAAGTCAAAGATGATGAGATCAATATTGATATTTTGGACGATTCTCCATCGCGGCAAGTAGTCGCAGAAATGATGATTGTTGCCGGTGAAGTTGCGGCTCGTTATGGTAAAGCTCATAACATACCTTTGCCCTTTCGCGGTCAGCCGCAACCGGAATTACCCTCAGAAGAAGAATTGCTGCTACTTCCCGCCGGATTCGTTCGCGCTTGCGCTATGCGTCGTTGTATGCCCAAGAGCGAAATGAGCATTACGCCTCTGCGCCATGCTGGTTTGGGTTTGGATACCTACACCCAAGCAACCTCTCCCATCCGTCGTTACAGTGATTTGCTTACCCACTTCCAACTTAAAGCCCATTTGCGGGGTGAAGTTTTACCATTTACCGCAGATCAACTTAAAGAAGTGATGATGACTGTCACCAGCATCACCCAAGAAGTGACGATGGTGGAACGGCAAACTAATAGATATTATGCTCTAGAGTATTTACGCCGTCATCCAGAGGAAACTTGGGAGGTAACAGTGTTAATGTGGCTGCGAGAAGACAGCAACTTAGCCCTAATTTTGTTAGAAGATTTGGGCTTGCAGTTACCAATGGTTTTCAAACGTTCTGTGAAGTTGGGCGAACAGATATTGGTGAAAGTTAGCCATGCCGATCCGCAAAAAGATATGATCCAGTTTCAAGAAATAGTTTATCAAGAAGCCCAAACAGCAGCGAATTAACTAATTTGTCATTTGTCATTTGTAATACTAGCCACTGGCGAGTATTATCAATTACGAATTATTTTAATCTTGCTCTAACCCCTGTTGGTTAAGATATAGGGTAAATGGAATGAGGTAATAGTTGTGAATATATCTTTGACCCCAAAACTGGAGCAGTTGGTTAAGGATAAAGTTAGTAGTGGGAAATATCACTCAGTTAATGAAGTGATGGGTGAAGCATTGAGATTGCTAGAAGAACGCGATGCCTGCGGCGGGCTACGCCAACGCATTCGAGATCAGCGTCTAGCAGAATTGAAAGCTAAAATCCAAGTTGGTATTGAAGAACTCGAACGTGGTGAAGGGATTGATGGTGAAGAGCTATTTGCAGAAATAGAAGAAGACATTCGACGCGCCCAAGCCCAAATGCAACAAGCTGAGGCTGCTAAATAATGAGTAAGTGTATTTTAGCGCCTTCAGCCAAGGAAGACATCAAGGACATTAATCACTATTTTATAAGTAAAAATACTGAATTACAACTGTTTAATCAGACAATTTGAGTAAATTTACTAATGTCTAAATCGGTAAGTTTGAGAGAAGTTCTTGTATACCAGAGTGGACTTCAAACAAATGCTAAAAAATTTATCTCTTGCCCTGTCTATAACTACCTTGACACTTATCACAGGATGTTCAAGTCAGGAAATTAAAGCTAATAACTCATCTCCAACGCCAGAGACAGCAGTCGCAACTCCCACAGAAACAACTGAGGCTGCATCCCCAACACCGGAGACAGCAGTCGCAACTCCTACAGAAACAACTGAGGCTGCATCTCAAACGCCAGAGACAGCCGCCACGCCTTCGTTAGTATCTAAAGACCTTGAACGTTTACAGCGAAATAAAGCTTGCCCAGCATGTGATTTAAGTGGAGCAAATTTAGCTGATGCCGAGCTTGAGGGTATAGATTTAAGTCGTGTCAACTTGAGTAATGCCAACCTAGACAGAGCAAATCTCAGCCGTGCAACGCTAAAAGGCGCTAATTTGAGTAATGCCAGCTTGAATGGTACTATTTTGAACCAAGCAAATTTGAGTGATGCCAACTTGAATAGTGTTATTCTCAACAAAGCCCAGCTAAATTATATATCTTTAATAGGTGCGAATTTAAAAGATGCCAAATTGAGTGGGACTAGACTTTCCGGTAACTTTTCTAAAGCTGATCTAAGTGGCGCTGACTTAAGTGATACTGACCTAAGTGGCGTATATCAAGGTCAGGGTAATAATCTAAGTGGTGCTAATCTAAGTGGTGCTAATTTAAGTGGTGCCAATCTAATGGATGTAATTTTCACTGGTGCTAACTTAAACAAAGCTAATTTGAAGAGTGCCAAAATGTATCCCAATGCTTTGGCACAAGCACAGTTGAAAGAAACAATAATGCCCGATGGTACAATTCGAAAATAGACCAGAAAATTTATTTGCAAATTCCTTTAGATAGATCCTAAAATTAGCGCCACTGGTAAAAGTTAAATTATTACTGGCTTTGATTTTTATCAGTTTACTGAACTGTACTTTTGCCATAAAACCACGGTTATAGTGATTTTTAGCACTAATATAAGCCTAGCTATCGCTCCGAAAACTTGCCGCAAAATTAATTGCGTTTTAAAGCTTTAACAAGGGACTCAAGTCTTTTGTTTGGGTAATTGGGTCGATGGATTTATGCCTTGGTATGTTAGTGTCTACCAACTTGGGTCATATTCGACTATATTTACTTCATCCATAGGTGAAATTAATTTTGTCTATAACAGTGGTAAGCTAATCGGCATTTAAGTTGCATAATCAGGGCGGGCAAGATGCCCACCCCACAAGATATTGATAAAATTTTGATATGCAAATTTAGATGTGTTTTAGCTTAGTTGGTTAAATCCTTTATTTAATTTCCATTCCAGCAATTTTATTAGTATAATAATGGATCGTGTCGAATTAAAGCTAAACAATGCCTAAACTAAAGACTCGTAAAGCCGCAGCGAAGCGATTCCGTGCCACCGGCACCGGCAAAATCGTCCGTCGTAAAGCTGGCAAAAGCCACCTTTTAGAACATAAATCTTCTGACAAAAAGCGTAGTATGCGCCAGAGTGCGCTTGTACATGAACGCGATGAACTTAACGTGCACTTGATGCTCCCATATTTGTAAGTATTTTAGGAAATAAGTTATGACTCGGGTAAAACGCGGTAATGTAGCTCGGAAGCGCCGCAATAAAATTCTCAAACTAGCAAAAGGTTTTCGCGGTTCTCACTCAACTCTGTTTAGAACTGCCAACCAACAAGTGATGAAGGCGCTACGGAGTGCCTACCGCGATCGCAAAAAGAAAAAGCGCGATTTTCGTCGCCTCTGGATCACCCGCATCAACGCTGCTTCAAGGCAACACGGCTTGAGCTACAGCCAGTTGATCGGTAACTTGAAAAAAGCTGATATCCAACTAAATCGCAAGATGTTGGCACAATTAGCAGTCCTCGATCCAGCTAGCTTTGGCAAAGTTGCTGAACTAGCAAATCAAGCTAAAGGATAAAGGTGGCAACGGATGTATAACGGATGTAACAGATGGGAAGTAATTAGCCGTTTACATCTGGTATTATCCGCCACTATTTTTTGGATATCTTGCTTTTCCATAGTGGGGACAGGATTAACTGCGTCTGCTGCCGAAATGCCAGAAATTCAGCAAAGAGGCTATCTAACTGTCGCCGTCAAAGATAACTTGCGTCCCTTAGGATTTAGAGATGCTAACGGCAATTTGCAAGGCTTAGAAATTGACTTGGCGCAGCGATTGGCACTTGACTTGGTTGGTAAAGCCGAGGCTGTAAAATTGAAACCCGTAGCGAATCGCGATCGCTTGTCTGTAGTCTTAGACAAGAAAGTTGATTTTGCGATCGCTAGGGTAACAGCAACTGAATCTCGCAGCCGCATAGTTAGTTTCAGTGTTCCCTACTATTTGGATAGCACTGTATTAGTTACAAAAGATCCCTCTGTACAGAAATTGAGTGATTTTGCAAAACAAAAAATTGCTGTACTCAATAACTCCAGCACCATTGCCCAAGTGCGGTACTATGTGCCAAACGCCAAGTTGGTAGGAGTGAATTCATATCAAGAAGCGCGAGATAAAATAGAAACTAATGCAGCCTTTGCCTTTGCCGCAGATGCTAGCGTTCTGAGTGGTTGGGTGCAACAATATCCCCAATATCGGCTACTGCCAATTAAGCTATCAACTGAACCCTTGTCTGTAGTCATGCCCAAGGGATTGCAGTACGATAAGTTAAGACGAAATGTGAATGAAGCGATCGCTCGTTACTTAGCATCAGGTTGGCTCCAGCAACGTGTTCAATATTGGGGCTTACCGTAAGTAAGTTAGGAGTTAGGAGAGACGCGATTAATCGCGTCTGTACAGGAGTTAAGATAATTATCCTTATCTCCATCATGCCTAATAAGCTGATAATAGATTACAGAACTAACTTTTAATATTTGTATTTGCAGCAATGGATAACAGTCTAGCCGTTGTTTATCTCTCAGTTTTAGTGGTTATACTCACAATTGCAGCCGTGAGTGTTTTCCGCCAGATTTTAAAAACTCGCAAGATTGAAGGTTCCTTTGGAAAATTGCGGAAGAAGTTAGAGAAAGAAAAGGGTACGACTCAAGAATATTATGAGTTAGGCAGTATTTATTCAGACAAAAAAATGTATTCCCAAGCAATACTGCTGTTTCAAAAAGCTATCAAAGCGGCCCAAGAAGAGGGAGAAGAAAATATTGCCCCTATTTACAACGGGCTAGGTTATATTTATTTTATCCAAGAGCAATATGACCTAGCAATTCGTCAGTATAAAGAAGCCCTAAAAGCTAAACCAGACTACGTAACAGGGTTGAATAATCTCGGTCACGCTTACGAGAAAAAAAAGTTAACTACTCAGGCGTTACAAAGTTACGAAGAAGCACTAAAATTGGCTCCAAATAACCAAATTGCTAAACGCCGTGCTGAATCTTTACGTCGTTTAGTTTCTGCGTAAATTAGGCATTGGGCATTGTTTATTTCTCCCTACTGCCCAACTATTAACAAATTAATTTGGCTTTAGCCTCTTAATTTATCGGTTTTCATGCTTAGGCTTGGAAATAGATAACTATAAGTCTTTTTTAAAAATGTAAAAGATGATTAAGCGGCTAAAGCGTTTTTTGTGGCTATTTATTGCCATCATTGTCGCCATTTCTATATCACTCGGATTAATGGGGAGATTGACGGCTCAACAGCCTTCAATTTCCCATCCTCTCACTTCGCTAACAGAGGCAGAAATTAGTACAGCCGTTTCGATCATCAAAAGAGAAAAAACTTTGAGCGAAATGGTAGCTTTTCCACTTATTGCTTTACAAGAACCAGATAAAGAAGAAGTTCTCAAATTTACACCTGGTAAAGCTTTTGGGCGAAAAGCTTTTTTGATTATCTATGAGCGATCGCTAAATAAAACCTATGAGGGTATTGTTAACCTAACAGGCAAAACCTTAAGTTCGTGGAAAGAAATATCCTCTGTTCAACCTGCGATCGTCGCTTCAGAATATGAACTAGCAACTCAAGCTTTTAAATCCGATCCCCGATGGCAAACAGCGATGCGAAAGCGGGGAATTACAGATTTAAATCAAGTCAAAATCAGTTGTTGGGCCCCAGGAATCTTAAGTAAACAGGAAGAAGCAGCAGGAAACCGTCTTTGTCGGGGTTTATTTTACTATAAGGGCGAACACCTACGGCGTGCTGGAAGGGAACGCTGGAATTATTACGGCAGTCCAATTGAAGGAATATTGGGAACCGTTAATTTGAACACAGGTAAAATTTCCAGTTTCGTGGATAGAGGGATAGTTCCTTTTTCCAAGAAAAACTGGAATTATGATATAAAGTCCTTAGGGAAATTACTTTCACCACTTAAAGCATTAAAGATTCTCCAACCAAATGGTGCAAGTTTCCAGATTAAAGGCAATGAAATTAGCTGGCAAGGTTGGAAGTTTTGCTATGTAATGCATCCCCGCAGTGGATTGGTGCTATACCAAGTGACACACACCGACGGGGAAAATGTCCGACCAGTTTTATACCGCGCTAGCTTATCAGAGACGGTAGTGCCTTACGGAGATCCAGATCCCACTTGGTCATTCAGAAATGCCTTTGATGTTGGGGAATACAATTTTGGTTCCCTAGCAACCACGATGGAGTTAGGTAAGGAAATTTCTGAAAACGGTCTTTTGCTGGATGCTGTGTTTGCTAATGGTGACGGAGAACCTTATGTCATGCCAGGGGTTATCGGCATATATGAGCGAAATAACGGTATGCTCTGGAAGCACTATGAGTATGGCACTCAGCGTAATGATGTGCGTCGCAGTCGAGAATTAGTCATGACGATGACTGCGGCCATTGACAACTATGATTACAGCATCAATTGGATCTTTCACCAGGATGGGACTTTGGAAGTCCAAAATGAATTAACGGGTATCGTACTGGCGCAGGGAACGGCTGCCCAAAAGCAATCTAAGGATGATTCCTATGGTCGGCTAATTGCTAAGAATATCTTCGGAGTAAATCACCAGCACTTTTTCAACTATCGCCTAGATTTCGATGTCGATGGTCAGGCTAATTCTGTGATGGAAATGAATGTGAAAGCTTCGTCAATGGATGAGAAAAATCCTTTAGGAAATGCGATCGCAATTACAGAAACCCCACTCACAAATGAAACGGTTGCTGTCCGCGATTTGGATATGAAAAGTAGTCGAGAATGGATGATTGTTAGTGCAGATAAGAGAAATACGCTAGGGGCTGCACCTGGATATATGCTGATGCCTGGTGGAAATTCCATATTTTTCCCTGTGGAAGGCTCAAACATCCGTCAAAAGGCAGAATTTGCGACTCACCACGTCTGGGTAACAAAATATAAACCTGCTGAACTCTATGCTGGCGGCGATTATCCAAACCAGACTCAACCAGGACAGGGTTTACCTAAATATATTGCAGACGATGAATCCTTGATGGGTGAAGATATAGTGCTGTGGTACACAATGGGCGTAACTCATGTTCCGCGATCGGAAGATTGGCCTGTGATGCCTGTTCACCAAGTTGGCTTTAAGCTAGTACCTAGAGGATTCTTTAGCCGTAATCCAGCAATTAATTTACCAGAGTAAAATATTCGTTTTCTAAAGTTTCCTTAGTTTAGTCTTTTCGTAATCTGTAAACCTGTAACTTGAATGCTGATAAGCTTATCGTAGGTCAAATACTAGAAGTTTTCATTCATAGGATAGCTCATGGATTTTCCAGAAATTAATATTCCCGGTGAAGGCACACTGCACGCTCGTTTAGTTACTTCCTTGGGTGAAATTATAGTTCTTTTGGAGGAAGACAAAACCCCCAACACCGTCAAAAATTTTGTAGGTTTAGCAACCGGGACAATCGACTGGAAAGACCCTAAGACAGGTCAATCTCAAAAAGGGACTCCTGCCTACGATGGAGTTCGCTTTCACCGAGTCATCCCTGATTTCATGATTCAGTGTGGCGATCCCCTGGCTCGTTATCCAGATATGGCCAACCGATGGGGTACTGGTGGCCCGGGATATCAATTTGAAGATGAATTTCATCCTGAATTGAAACACTCTAGTGCCGGTATTCTCTCAATGGCAAATGCAGGACGCGGTACTAATGGTTCGCAATGGTTCATTACAGAAGGGCCAACGCCTCATCTTGACCGCAAACACAGTGTTTTTGGTAAAGTTGTCGAAGGTATGGATATAGTCAACCGTATCGCCAATGTGCCTACAACTAGAGATCGTCCGAATCAAGACGTAGTGTTAGAAAAAGTAGAAATTTTTCGGCAGTAATTAATACCTCTCTAGGTTAATTTCTATTCCCTTGAATGAAGAAATAGCACTAGTGTTATTCCCGCATTTTTTCCTTGTTTAAGGAGGGTTAGTGGGAATATTAATACAACCTGATTCTTTACAAACATCCTTTTAAAGGATGTTTGTAATTTTGGAGAAGTTGTACATAAATTTTCTAAATTTATTGGTGATAGTTAACACACCGCCCAAAATTGAAAACAAATTTGCCGAAAAATTAAGATTTATTTTAAAAAAGCAACAGTAATATTGTTAAATTCAGAAGCTGGATTCTAATCAGGAACAAGGTTTGAGCGATGCCTACGCCTACACAGCGCAGCTAAAATCCTTACAAGTCTTCACTTCATCAGGGATACAACTTTTGAGACAATCAGAAACGATTTAATAATAATCAAGCACTTATAGTCCACTCTTATCGGACTCCGTGTTATTTCTATTGAAAAGGGAGAACACAAACATGAAATTGGCTTACTGGATGTATGCAGGCCCAGCCCACATCGGCACTCTGCGAATCGCTAGCTCTTTTAAAAATGTCCATGCGATCATGCACGCCCCCATTGGCGACGACTACTTTAACGTCATGCGCTCCATGCTATCGCGGGAGAGGGATTTCACTCCGGTAACAACCAGTGTCGTCGATCGCAACGTTTTGGCACGCGGTTCTCAAGAGAAGGTGGTAGATAACATCATCCGCAAGGATGCGGAGGAACACCCAGATTTGATTGTGTTAACTCCCACCTGCACCTCCAGCATTTTGCAAGAAGACCTGCACAACTTTGTCGAACGGGCGCAGTTGGAAGCCAAAGGAGATGTAATGCTAGCGGATGTGAACCACTACCGCTACAACGAACTGCAAGCCGCCGATCGCACTTTGGATCAAATCGTCCAATACTACATTGAAAAAGCCCGGAAGCGGGGCGAATTGGCAGAGGGCAAAACTGCGAAACCCTCGGTGAACATTATCGGTACTACTACCCTTGGTTTCCACAACAATCACGACTGCACCGAACTGAAACGGCTGATGGCTGACTTAGGAATTGAGGTAAATACCTTAATTCCCGAAGGTGCTTCGGTGAAAGACTTGAAGAAGATGTCCCAAGCCTGGTTTAACCTGGTGCCTTACCGTGAACTTGGTTTGACCACAGCTCGTTACCTGGAAGAACAATTTGGCACACCTTATATAGACATTACTCCAATGGGTGTAGTGGAAACTGCCCGTTGTATTCGCAAGATTCAGCAGGTTATTAACGCTCAAGGTGCAGAAGTTGACTACGAAAACTTCATCAATGAGCAAACCCTGCATGTATCTCAGGCTGCTTGGTTCTCCCGTTCAATTGACTGTCAAAACTTGACTGGCAAAAAAGCTGTCGTCTTTGGTGATAATACTCACGCCGCCGCCATTACCAAGATTCTGGCGCGAGAAATGGGGATTCATGTTGTTTGGGCTGGAACCTACTGCAAATATGATGCAGATTGGTTCCGCGAACAGGTTAGCGAGTATTGCGATGAAGTGCTAATTTCCGAAGATCATGGTGAAATTGGGGATGCGATCGCTCGTGTCGAACCCTCTGCGATTTTCGGCACCCAAATGGAACGCCACGTTGGTAAACGCTTGGATATTCCCTGCGGTGTAATTGCAGCACCAATCCACGTCCAAAACTTTCCCATTGGTTACAAACCATTTATGGGTTACGAAGGCACAAATCAGATTACAGATTTGATCTACAATTCCTTCACTTTAGGAATGGAAGATCACTTATTAGAAATCTTCGGTGGTCATGATACTAAAGAAGTTATTACTAGGGGAATTTCTGCTGATTCTGATTTGAATTGGACAAAAGATGGTCAAGCAGAATTGAATAAGATTCCTGGATTTGTTCGCGGTAAAGTGAAGCGAAATACTGAAAAATTTGCCCGCGATCGCGGTTTCAAAGAAATCAATGCTGAGGTGTTGTACGCCGCGAAGGAAGCTGTCGGGGCTTAGATTAGCGGTTAATCGAGAAGATTGAGGGGTGAGGAGTTATACATACTCTTTACCCCTTTTTTTTGCTTTAGTAATAAAAATTAAATTGATGATATATCATAGATTTAATATTAATTTTTATATTTCTATCAACAACTATTTAAAATAACTAAATTAAATATGAACGATGGCAAAGCGGCATTGTTTGCGGCATTATGTCAGGCTGGTATTAATCACAGTCCGGAAAAGATTGTGCAGATTGCCAAGCTAGCCGATGACAAAATCGTATTTTTAGAGCAAGGAAAAGCTGGTATAAGAGGAAGTGGACTAGCACACATCTTAAATAAACATTAAGAGGACTTTGCCAAACGTGGAATATCCGAGAATGAAATCTCGGATGCTGTTATGGCTGCTGTGACAAAAGGAATCTTTCGTGGTTATCAAGGAACCATAGAACCTCGCCGGGAAATCTATGAATTAATTTTTAATGGAGAAACACATTATATAGCACTGACTGTGGGCGATAATGGTTATATAGTCGGAGCTAATCTCGCCTCATTACCATAATTTCACCTGAATAGCTATGGCAGTAAAGATAAAACTAATGGCTGATTATGGGTGTGACCCCCTATGGTGGGCAGATGCTGAGAAAGTTGGTAATATTGATCCAGCAAGATTGCCCCTCAGTCAAGAAACCATTAGCCATCTGAGAAAATGGGCATCTACTTACAATGAAATATTAAATTGGCAAGATCCTGCTAACTCACCAGATTTGAGTGCAGAGGCTGAAGCGGCTTTTGAAGATGAAGGAATTAGTCTGTGGAAGCAACTGCAAACGGAACTTGCGCCTAATTATCAAGTTGTTTATTTCAGTGAGCCATTAGGCAAGGTTTTAACTCATCCTAGTGAATTAGAAGTTTTACGTCCTATTCAGCAACAAGCTAGTACAGCACCAAGAAGATTAATTGCGAGCGCGGCTTTAAGGAAATCAAGCCTGAGGTATTATACGCCGCGAAGGAAGCTGTCGGAGCGTAGTTTTTCAGCCAATAAATAAAATTTATTGGGGAGTTAAGAGCAATCTTGACTCCCTGTTTTTATGATTTTATATTTTTGGCTGCTAAATTAAAAATAATAAATTTGTTAAAAATTAAAATTTCTGATGGGACGTGAGAAACCATATGTCTCATATATTAACGCGGCTGAATTTGGGCAATCGTACCCAAGCCTCAATGCCAATTCTTTCCTCTCCTGGTTAAAAACGGAATTATGACGGAAGAGGTAGGACTAGAAAGATGTTACCCTATAGCGATCGCTGCTACAACCCCTCAAGCGATCGCATTCCTTAATGCAGAAATTTACTGATAAATAAAAATTAATAGCGAACAAATATCACAATACAAAATTATTACTTCGGGGATCTAATAGGCAGAATAACCTACTAAAGCCTTAACCGATGTGTCTCCCGTAACGAAGTAAAAAAAGCATCATTAAACCCTCGCAATCTCTCTTATAGAAAAAAAGCAGATGCATGTTAGTGTTTTAATCTCATTGACTTTCCCTTCGTGCCTTTTCCTATGCATCTGCACTATTTACACCCCCAACACCTTGAAGAATTAGTCAAGAGTAGTGGTATAGACTTACACCTAGTGCAGCTCAATTTTAGGTCGCTCCAAGGCGTAACTGCTTATGAGTACCTATTGATTTCTGAGCTACTCCCTCGCACCAATACCGGAATGGTGAAAAGTGGATGGTTGCAACGTTATGCTCATATCACTGAAGGTGGTTGGTGGTGTTCCGGGCTAGACCCTTTGAATAATTGGCAAATGATGGAATGGGGATGCTTTAAGCCAAACCAACCCCGACAGAATCACAATGGTAAGTCCATCAAATACGAGCATCCCCCTAGCACACCAACGCGGGTGTTTTGTTTGCGGGTAACGCTGCAAGTCTGGCAGCAAGTCGCTGGACGTTACAATCTGGTCATGCCTGACAATATCACCATTACTGCTGATGGTGAAGCTGAAGGCTTTTGGCAATGGGTGATGCAACAGAATATTCCCCTGATTCTCTGCGAGGGTGTGAAGAAAGCAGCCACACTGTTGACGCAAGGATATGTAGCTATTGCCATTCCCGGAATTACCAGTGGTTATCGGGTTGTTAAAGATGAATTTGGCAAAGTTACCCGTCGTCAGCTAATTCCTGACTTAGCTGCGTTTGCAATGACAAAGCGTAGCTTTTATATTTGCTTTGATTTTGAAACTCAACCTAAAACAATTGCTGCTGTAAATAATGCTATTTCTCAACTTGGTTGTTTATTCCAGCAAAAAAATTGCACTGTTAAAGTCATCGAACTTCCAGGAATCGAAAAAGGAGTTGATGAGTTTATCCTTGCGAAAGGTGCAACTAGTTTTGATAAAGTTTATCGGCAAAGCGTTGACTTAGAAATTTATCTTGCTCAAACCAAACCCCACACTGAGTTAACTATTCCTGCTGCATTCACCTTAAATCGCCCTTATATAGGTGAACTACCTTTCCCCACTTCTGGATTAGTAGGAGTCAAATCAGCAAAAGGAACAGGTAAAACTACAGCCCTGCAAGCCGTTGTTCAGCAAGCAAAAATTAGAAATCAACCTGTTTTGTTAATTACTCACAGAATCCTATTAGGAAGATTCTTGTGTGAGAAAATTGGTATTCAATGGGGAAGACATAAAGAAGATGGGGATAAAAGGATTGATAAAACACTTACCCCCGCACCTCCCATTCTCCGCTCACTCTCACCTCAGCAATCTCTTGGATTGTGCGTTGATTCTATTTGGAAACTTAACCCGGAAAATTGGCGAGGAGCAATAGTAATTCTGGATGAAGTAGAGCAGTCTTTGTGGCATCTATTAAATAGTAATACTTGTAAACACAAACGTGTAAAAATATTAAAATTATTCCAGCAACTAATTTCCACAGTTTTAACAACGGGGGGGTTAGTAATTGCTCAAGATGCTGATTTATCAGATGTGTCACTTGAATATTTACAAGGATTGGCAGGAATTAAATTAACACCTTGGGTAGTTCTCAACCAGTGGAAACCTCAGCATGGTTGGGATGTAACTTTTTATGATTCGCCGAACCCAACACCGCTAATTCATCAACTGGAATTGGATTTACTTGCTGGACGTAAATGTTATGTTACTACCGATAGTCGCGCTGGACGTTACAGTTGCGAAACAATTGAACGTTATCTGAAAGAGCGGTTACAAAAATTACGAAGGCAATTTCCTAAAACTTTGGTAGTTAGTAGCCACACTACAAACACACCTGGCCACGAAGCGGTTGATTTTATCGCAGCTATCAATCAAAAAATCTCTGAATATGACGGCGTTTTTGTTACCCCTAGCCTTGGTACGGGAATTAGTATTGATGTCCAACATTTCGACCGAGTTTATGGCATTTTTCAAGGCGTAATTCCTGACTCGGAAGCAAGACAAGCATTAGCAAGAGTGCGGGATGATGTGCCGCGTGTTGTCTGGTGCGCTAAACGAGGTATTGGCTTAATTGGTAGTGGTAGTACAAATTATCGCTTGCTATCTGATTGGTATCAAGAAAATCAAAAAGAAAACTTAGCTTTACTTAGTCCACTACATAAAATAGATGTGGATTTACCTTTAGTTCATGACCCGATTCATTTGCGAACTTGGGCCAAGTTATCTGCACGCGTAAATGCCTCTATCCGCCTCTACCGTCAATCGATGCAAGATGGTTTAATTGCTGATGGACATCAAATTCAGATGCGGAGTAATGCTGTTCACAATAATATTATTCGAGATTTACGCCTTGCGTTTTTGGCAACTGACGCGGATGATTTAGCTACCCGCAGGAGATTAGTTTTGGAAATTGTCAAAGTTCAAAAAGATTGGGCTCAAAGCCGTCAAAAAGCTAAAGAAATTAAACGCAAAATTAAAGATATTAAGCAACAAAATCAACTATCGCTAGCAACTGCTGTAGTTAATGCTAAAGATATCGATTATGTAGAATATGAGCAGCTATTAGTAAAGCATTCTCTGACTGATGGAGAACGCAACCAAATTAATAAATATGTTCTCAGGCAAAGATATGGTGTAGAAGTTACTCCTTGGCTGAAATTGCAGGATGACCACGCATATTATCGTCAATTGTTAATTCATTATTATTTAACTCACGAAAGCGAGTATTTTCATGTCAGAGATCAGCAAGAATGGCATCAGCAATTGTCTTGGGGTGAAGGGAAAGTTTTTCTGCCAGATTTAAAAACTTACACGCTCAAAATTGAGGCGATGAGAGCTTTGGGAATGCTTCAGTTTCTCGAATCAGAAAGAGAGTTTACTGAGAGTAATCCAGATTTAATATTGCTGAAAAATATTGTTTTTCAGCATAGTAAGCATATTAAAAGAGCGCTTGGTATTAACTTAGTCGGGGATAAAGAGCAGGTTTCAGCAATAAAAATACTCAGCCGACTGTTAAATTTGTTGGGCTTGAAACTAAAGCGGGTAAATGAAGTTTATCAAATCGACCTAGAAACACTTTATGATGGCAGGGAGAGAATATTTGCAGTTTGGCATCAACGGGATGAGTTGATGTTGGCTCATGTTAAGAGTGTTGGCTATGAGTTGCCTGATTATTCTTCAGACTGGAAGCTTGAAATCATCCAAACTAAGGCTTATGCCACAGTAGCTAATATCCTTGACAGCTAAGATAAAGCGAAACGGCGTGTCTAAAGACACCTAAGCATTAGTTATACCAATTAGCCCAATTTCTAATTTCCCTTCACCCGCGCCTGCTTCACCATCGCAATTAGAGTTTGATGGGCATCTTCCGCATCTGCTAAAACATGATCAAACTGAATGCGAACTGGCACAGCTTCCCCATTCACTTGCGCTGTTAAATCCATACCTTGTGAATCAAGTGACAGCATTTGTGCTGCATTCGCATCTGTTATACCACCAAAAGCCTTAGCATAAAGAACTATGGCATCAGCATGATCATCATTCATGTGCTTGCAGATGCGCGAACTAATATCAGCAGAAAAATCCTTAGACATTGTTGAGATAGAAAGTGAGCAATACAGCAACAGCTTAAATTTTAAGCTAACAACGCGAAGGAAATTTGCTGATTTTCTTTCTTGGCGCTCAAGATTTTGCATTTTACCCGATTGCCATCATAAATATATTTTATTTATGGGGTAATAATTAAATTAAAATAAAACTTATTCAGTATTTTTACCTTCTATTATGGAAATCAGACAGCTTAAACTGTAGCAGAAGTATTAGCCAAACTATTGAAGCTAAAAGACAATGAGCGAAACTAGCCCCAGACGAATTGTAATTGGGGATGTGCATGGTCACTATGAAGGTTTGATGACATTATTGGAGGCGATCGCCCCCACGTCAGACGATCAAATCTATTTCCTGGGAGACTTAATTGATCGTGGTCCTCATAGTTCACAAGTGGTGAATTTTGTCAAGCGACATAACTATTCATGTTTGTTGGGAAATCATGAGCAGATGTTATTAAACATTCTGACCAATGAAAGAACCTCCTCCCCAACGATGCAAGCATGGCTGTACAGTGGGGGGCAAGCTACCGTAGCCAGTTACCACGAGGCTTCAATCCCTGATGACCATCTGGATTGGTTCAAGAGTTTGCCTACATATCTAGACTTAGGGGATATTTGGTTAACTCATGCTGGTGTTGATCCTTCCAAGTCTGTAACAGAACAAACTGCCGATGAACTGTGCTGGATACGAGAAGAATTTCACAGCATTGAAAAACCCTACTTTCCAGATAAGCTCATTATCATCGGTCACACCATTACCTTTACTCTGCCGGGTGTTTCTCCTGGCAAACTGGCACAAGGACAGGGATGGCTAGACATAGATACTGGCGCTTATCATCCTAAGAGTGGCTGGTTGACTGGACTAGATGTCACAAATAACCTAGTTTATCAAGTTAACATTTTTAGAAACTATCTCCGTACCCTGCCCTTAGAAGATGTAGTGATCAGAGTTGATCCAGCTAAAATCAAAGTCGATCGCCGGAATAAGAATTGAGCAATATTCGATATGAGGGGGATGAGGGAGACAAGGGGAATAACCAATGCCCAATGCTTAATACCCTCAAGACCTCACTAATGGTCGAATATTAGCTTTATAACTAGCCTTATCCAAGCCATAATTTTCCTTACTAGGTTGAGAGTTAATTGCACGTCTGAGGCCATTAATGCGATCGCTCGTTCCGGGGTGCGTACTCAAAAATGTCGGGACAGAACCACCCTTTTTCAGCAGCTTTTGCATAAAAGTAACCATCCCAGACTGGGCATAACCAGCGCGTGTTAAAGTTCGCAGCCCTCTTTGATCGGCATCAAATTCATCTTGACGACTGCGGGGACGATTCAAAGCAAGTTCTACACCAATCCCTACAGCCGTATTGCGATCTAAACCAGTTGCTGTTGCTAAACCACTAGCGATCGCTTTTTGCCGCATCTGTTTAACCAGGTGTTTCCCGCCAATGTGACCAATTTCATGGGCAATAACACTTGCAAGTTCTGCTTCATTATCTGCGGCTTTCAGTAAACCTGTGTGGACATATACATAGCCTCCTAAAGTTGCAAAGGCATTAATAGCATCATCATCAACTACTTGGAAGGTAAAAGGAAGGTTGCGGCGATCGCTACTAGCTACTAAACGCCGACCAATTTGTTCTACATAGCGATTAACTTCAGAATTCCGGTAAAGTTTGACTTGACTCCCCAGAATTTGCTGATTAATCTGCTTGCCAATATCAGTTTCCTGGCGATCGGATATATTAGAAAGCTGAAGTACCTGGACTCCCTGCAATATAAGAGGCAAGAAGTCTAAAGTTCTTCCAGGCAAGGGTGTACTCAGGCACAGACTCAGGGCGACTACCACCGAAATTAGGGGATAAAACCAGCGACGCCGCCACACACGGTAACTTGCAACAAAACCTTTCCAATTGAACATAATACGCTCTAAAGATTATTTCGGGAGAACATAAAATTATGGGACAAATTATGAGACGGATTTAGAGTATTCTAAGTTGCATTCTTAACTCAAGGTCAAAGGAGTTGTGATCCAGCTAATATTTAGGCAAATCTACTGAATTACAGGGGGTTAAAGATTCTCTCTAAAGATAGGCTTAAACACTAGATATTACTTTCTCGGTGCGTCAGTCTTAACGGACAAAAATTTGAGCGTTAGCTGCTACCCCTGCAAACTTACGAACTCGTGATAAACTGTCGCATAACCGTAACGCCCAGTCGCTTTGAGTTATTAGCAAATAGGGAAAATTACTATTCCCATTGAAAACCTTCTTGCTACAATCAATTCCTTCGCTATTACCTCGGAAAAGTTTTTATGGCTATTTTAGATTCAAAAGGCCGTTTGTTCGGCAAAATCAACCTCCTAGATTTAGCTGCTGCGCTAGTAATTCTGCTAGTTATATTTGGCATCTTTATCTTTCCTGGCACCTCTGGTTCGGTTGCCCAAGTCGGTGCGAAAACAGTACCCATAGAAGTAGACTTAGTAGTTCGTGGTTTGAATGTCCGTGACCCTGAACAATTATTCGATAAAGGATTAAAAAAAGGCGGTAAAACAAATGTGATTATCCGCAATCAGCCCCACGGGGCAATTGAGATTAAATCCATTCAACAGCTACCTCGAACAATCAATGTTTCCCAACCTGATGGCACTGTTAAAGAATTACCAGATCCAAAGACCAACAATTTTAGTACAGATTTGCTTTTGACTTTAGGTGGCAAAGCTCAACTCACTGATACTGGCCCCGTTATCGGTAACAGTAAAGTTAAAATTGGAATGCCATTTGAGTTGGAAGGCTTTAACTACAACTTTAATGCAACTGTTATTGATATCCGATTAAAAGACAAATAGAATTCACATTTTCGTCTTTAAAGAATAAACTGATAAATCGAATTTTAGATAATCTACAAAAACTCGGTTTATCAGATTTATCAATGGATGTTATAACTACTTTGCAGCTTTCGGTTGAAACATTAAATACGTCCCTCCTAACCCTTCTACAATTGTGCGTGTATTGGCAATCATCATTTTCTGATAAGTGTCCGCCTCGCTTCCTGGTTCACCAAGTCCCTCAGCATACAACTTCCTGTCAGAAATTTTAACTTCAGCAAGTCTTGCTACAGATTGAAGCAAATTAGGGTTAGTTGCCGCCTCTGGAAAAATTGTTGATACTTTAGCCCGTTTAATATTTGTAACCAAATTTTTGACTCTTGCATCTGTCAGGTTTTCGTTAGTACTAATACCTTGTAATCCCCCTGCTAATGGAATACCGTATGCTTTGGCGTAATAACTCAGTGCATTAGAGGTTGTAACTAACTTGCGTTGTTTGGCAGGAATACTGGCAATTCTTGACTTAATCCAGCTATCTAGTTGAGTGAGTTCATTTGTGATTCTTTTGGTATTGCTGGTATAAGCCTCCGCATCGCTAGATTCTAATTTTTTCAGATTACTATTAATTACCCCCACCATCCTGATAGTATTCTTGGTATTGTGCCAAAGATGAGCATTAGTTACATTCTTGTCGCCTTTCTGAAATTTTTGTGGCTTAGACACCGCAAGTTGACCAACAGCTATTTTCGGTGCAGTGTTTTTAGTCACTTTAATTAATTTGATCAGATTTGGTTCTAAATTATAGCCACTATAGAGAATAAGATTAGCTTGCTCAATGGCTCTACGATCTTCCTGCTTTGGTTTATAAAATTGGGGGTTGGCACTAGGGTCAATTAAGCAAGTGAGGTTAACTGTATTTCCGGCAACTTGTCTGGTTAAGTCACATAATACACTTGTAGTTGCAACGACTCTAGGAAGATTCTCATTTACCTGAGTGGTAGTCTGAGTGAATGCAGTTCTTGCAGTTTGATTTCCACACCCAACAAATCCAATCGTCAAGGCAACAAGAATAGCTCGGAAGGAATTAGTTGATGGTAATTTTTTTGACATCCTAAACTCCTACTGGATGTATAGAAATAATCATTATCAGTAACAGATTAGTTAAATACCAGGTGGGGACCTTCAACAAAGAAGAGGTTAAAGGCAATACGCTTGGGTTAAGGCTTGATCCTCTTTAACACTTTTTAACAAAGAGGGAATTAGAGCAAGCCTTTTTAAGGGAAGAGGAATTAATAGACTCTCTCCTTTCCCCATCGCACCCCGGCAATTTTTGCTTGGTGAACCTCAAGTGAGATTTTTGCAGGCAAAATGTTAGTTAAGTTTACACGACAGACTGGAAAACCTCTCTCCTACAAGGAGAGATTTGAATTTTCCCCGTTACCGACACGGTAAGGCAGCTAGGGGGTTAGAGGTCAATCGTTAACTTTTCCACATGATCTGAATTGTCAAACAGGAGAACTGGTAGAGGTAAAAGCACAATAATAAAGGTGATGCTGGGGAGCCTCCGGTAAAGAGTGTAGTGTAGTTCTCTCACCGTCTGTTGAAGGGGCTATACAATTGTGCTTACATTCCACAAAGGTCGCAAATGATTTAGGATTATCAGGTTAAGAAGTGGAACGTAGTAATGCTGGGGCTTATTGAGCATACGGGTTGATTTCGCAAACCGAGTCGTGAATCTAAGGCAATTGTAACTGTGGTTTTGCCAACTGTGGGCATCTGGTGGTTACAAAATTGGCGAATTGGTAATTTTTAGCCATCAGCCTTTGTTAGACTAAATTTCACCTAGTAAAGCCTTTCAATAACGCTCGGAGCATCATCTAACTGCTTTTTATTGCATAATCCTAGCTGTACTTTATGGCATAATTTTTATTTTTTAGTTTCTTAGCCATTAAATAAGAACCAAGTCAAGTATATAGAAAAATTCCTCAAAGCTGATATTGGTGAAGAGAAAGAATGGTAATTTTAGTTATCCTCATTAACACCCTCATTTCGCTGATACTACTATATGTGGCTTGGCGAGTGTGGCAACTCAAGCAGAAGTTAGCATACATAGCAGATAGGTTAACCGCCTATGAAAGTTGTACCCATGCAGCACTTAATAAAGCACCGGAAAATATTTATCTCAGTCAGGAGAGTATTTATAACTTACGGCAGAAAAATCAAGTACTACAAATGCAACTCCAACAAGTGCGGCAGATTATCAGTCTACTTTTGCTAGGACAAAAAATCTGGCAGCGTTATTTTCGTAGGCTAGAATTAACACCAGCGAAAAGAACTGTTGAAAAATGAGTTATGCCAAGTTCACATGAACATTTATAATTAGTGCTGACACAGGAACGCGGTGACACTATAAGACGGGGATGCCGTGAATTTTGAATTATTAAGTAATTAGCGGTTTTGATATTTTAATGAATAAAAGCAACATTTTTGGCTGATATGTTGTCACGATAGATTAACTGAATAAAATCGGTCAAGTCTTACAAGGAAAGAAAACCCACCTAAAATGGGTGTAAGGAGAGAAACAACAAGATGTCTAATAACCGTTCTGGAGTATTTTTTGGCGGTTTGATGCTGGGAGCTACTATCGGTGCTTTGACCGGTTTGCTAGTGGCTCCACGCACAGGGCGCGAAACGCGTAAAATTTTGAAAAAATCTGCCAATGCTATCCCAGACTTGGCAGAGGATTTATCAACGAGTGTGCAAATCCAGGCAGATCGTCTATCTGCTAGCGCACTACGAAACTGGGATGAAACTTTAGATAGACTACGGGAAGCGATCGCAGCAGGTGTAGATGCCAGTCAACGAGAAACCCAAGTCTTGAAGCGGCAAACATCTGTTGAAGACTCAGATTCTCTTCCCCAGCAATTAGAACGCTCATAAATTACATAACCGTGATTGATCCCCTGTTTTGGTTGGGACTTTCTTTACTCTTAGTCGCCACAAGTTTAACTGCGGTTTTAGTGGCGGCAATACCGGCTTTGCAGGAGTTAGCACGCGCTGCTCGTAGTGCAGAGAAGCTATTTGATACACTCTCGCGGGAGTTACCGCCCACTCTAGAAGCTATCCGTGTGACTGGTTTGGAAATCACTGACTTAACCGATGATGTCAGTGAAGGTGTAAAAAGTGCTAATCAAGTCGTGAAACAAGTCGATCAAAGCCTTGATAGTGCAAGAATTCAGGCTCAAAATCTGCAAGTAAGTACACGCAGCATCTTTGTTGGCGCGAAAGCTGCTTGGAGAAACTTCACGCGCCAAAAACCCACAAGGCGAACAGATCGCTTGCCAAGCAATGAAAAACCACCACTAACGTTGCGAGAACGAGAAGTACTCAAGCAAGAAAATCGCCGGAGCAAAGCAGAAGTGTACCGCGTTAATGACGGTTATAACGATGCCGCTAGCTGGGAAAACAATTTCGATGATGAAGATTGATTAAAAAAAGGGCATTAAGCAGCTATAGCTGTATGCTGCAAATCAAACTCAAGATTCCAGCGAAAAGTTCTCACCTGTTGAATTCGCAAAAAGTCACTATCACTGGAAACGATAGTTAAATTATTTTGTAGTGCAATAGCAGCTATCCATCCAAATGTCATTTTCATCAAAACCCAAATCAACAATTTTAGTTTTTCGCAACTTGTTTTTATCTTTGGGTGCAAATTGATTGAATAAAGCTGCCTTCATTTGACCGTAAATTGTTGCTGTTTCTTCTGTTATATGGTATATACGAATATCTTTTAAAAATTCTGTCAAGCGAGCCATATTATTTTGCTTGCGTTGGGATTTTTCCATCATGAATGTCAGTTCATCCTGGACAATTACGCAAGTGGCAATGTTATTTTCTCCAACTTCATTCACGCGACAGATAACATTTGGCTCACCTAAAATAATGCCACTACAATGATTTCGTATCAAGTAAATACATTATTCAAATAGGTTTTCGTCATCAAATTTAGCTTTACCACGAGTACCATATACTGCTTGAAGGCATTCTTCAAAGTCGTCATTTTTCCAAGTGCCAGGTGTCGAAGGATGGAGCGCTTGGAAGCAGGACGGTATGTAAGTTGCTCTTTATCTTTTTCACTAAAAGTTTCTCTAGAATCGCTTAAAGAGATAGGTTCAAGCTTACCTGGCTCTAACTCGTTTTTTGTATAGTTAACCTTAATAGAACATATCAAATCGAGTGCTTCTGTTAGCAACTTCGGTGGTAAATTTTCTATTTCTTGAATTAATAATTCTTTGTTAGTCATCTCTCACCTTTAATCATTCATTTTTTATTGTATGGGGAACTCCGCTATGGCTTAGTCAATTTTGAGTTATTATTTTTTTAATGATAATGATAATCAAAAAGCTACCATAGGCATGAAATGATAACTCATAATCCTCTATCCATCCACGATTATCATTGTCATTAAAAGTATTTTGAGTATTTTAACTGATTGACAAAATGCACTTTATCTTTATTTATCCCGAATGCCGCTCCCAATCCCCACTCCCCAAAAACGCTTTGCTTTGATCCCTTAGATTAGAGTAAAGTAAACAAGTGTAAAGAACTATCACTTTTCCACTACTGTTTTAAAACAACTTGTTCGCTTTTACCGTTGATATTTGTATAAAAACGTTCATGCAATCTTGTTTTTGGCGACGAATTCTGGTATCTATTGCAGTATTTTTTCTGGCTGGGTCAATTTGGGTCATGCATTCTCCCCCAGCACTGGCTTATGACAATCCTGAGTTACTCCCTAGCACTTTTACCCCAGTTGTAGACTTAGCAAAATCTCTTCCTGTCCTGCAAGAAGAAAAGCTTGTCAAAGATTTAGAGCAGTTTGAAACTGATACGGGCTGGAAACTGCGAGTATTAACCCAATATGACCGCACCCCAGGTAGGGCAGTTATAAAATATTGGGGTTTGGATGACAAAAGCATTCTACTCGTTGCCGATTCTCGTGGCGGTAACATCCTCAGTTTTAGCGTCGGCGATGCTGTTTATGAACTTTTACCCCGGACGTTCTGGATAGAACTACAAACCCGCTTCGGTAATTTGTACTTTGTCCGTGAAGAAGGCGAAGATCAGGCCATTCTGCAAGCTTTAGAATCCGTTAAAGGCTGTTTACTCAAGGGTGGTTGCAATGTTGTCCCCGGACTGCCACGAGAGCAGTGGATTCTCACCTTAATTACCTCAATTATTGGTGGGGTGATTTGTGGATTTGCAGCTCAACCCCGCGAGAAAGGACAAATTTTCGCTTGGCAATGGGCTTTAATTTTCTCACCTTTGTGGGGAATCTTGTTTCTTGCCTTTGGCATTGGCCCAGTAGTGACACGCACAAGCGACTGGTTACCTTTAGTTCGCAATATCTCTGGGTTTCTTATTGGCGTCTTGGTTGCCTACTTATCTCCTGTTTTCAGCCGGCCTTCTTCCAGTAATGAATTATGAGTGAGTAGTTAGGAGTTTTTAATTAACTTATAACTCCTAACTACTCACTCTCTGAAGCTGATAAGCTGAAAGCTAATATTTGAGAAGCTCAACAAAAATGGAATGGCACGTAACTGATGCTCAAAGTTTAGCAATCATTGATAGTGAAATTGAAAATCATGTTTTCTCACCCGCAGAGTATGAGATTGTACGTCGGGTAATATACTCTACAGCTGACTTTGAGTATAAGTCTTTGATTCGTTTCTCTGAGCGTGCCTTGCAAGCAGGAGCAGCAGCACTAGCCGCGCGTACTACAATTGTGGTAGATGTTCCAATGGTGCAAGTAGGTATTGCCTACGAGATTCAAAACACCTTTGCTAATCCCCTATATTGCAGCATGGAAGCTCTGACACGTCCTCAAAAAGAAAAAACTCGGGCAGCATGGGGAATAGAAACCTTAGCAAGGCGTTATCCAGAGGGCATTTTTGTGGTGGGACAAGCGCAAACAGCACTAACAGCACTGGTTGATTTAATTGAAGCTGAGGAAATTAGACCTGCTTTGATAATTGCAACTCCAGTGGGATTTATAGATGTTGATGAAGCGAAGGGGCGTTTACAAGACTCCTTAGTGCCTCACATTACAATTGACAGCCGCAAAGGTAATGCAGTTGTAGCAGCTGCGATCGTTGATGGATTGGTAGACTTGGCTTGGCAAGCCTATGGACAAGATGGAAATCGCGGGAGTTAGGAATGTTGACTCTATCGGACTCTCTATGGCAAATACTATTTTAAAATATTGAAGATTCAGATATTTTTGTTAAGGGATTTCCAAAAATTAAATTACTCAATTCCTGTATCCAATACGACTATCCGATTTCTTCTTCCCCTGCTCCCCCTGCTTACCAATCACGATTGATTATTTTTTTATTTGGAAGTCCCTAATTAGTGCCGAGCCAGGAGCCTGGATTCTCTCGTTCGTAAATCTTTTGATTACTAACTAGTTTACTCTTCTGTGCTACGCCGCCGGCGACGTGGCTTTTGTTGTTGGTCTTCACGCAAGCGGCGACCAACTTCGTTAAAGAAATCTCGCCGTAAATAAGGATAATCGCTAACCCACAAGTCACGGCTAGGAAAGTATATATCGCTGAATTCTTCAATACTGCTCAAATCTGGGCGATTTGACATTACTACCATTTCTGCAATTTGACCGCGAGTAATAACTTTGTGGGCAGAACGTAATGGTGCTACAAACTCAATGCTAAATCCTGTTTCATCACCCACCTCTAGGTTAATCTGTTTTTCTCGATTTTCTATAATTACCAATTCGCCTTTGCTGTTGACTGTTTCGGTTTTACCCATCAACTGGTCTGTAATCCACCAATCTAGCACTCGACCACGGAAAAAGCCGCCATACTTATAACGGCGGCATTGCAAATTCCGCATACTTGCTTGAAACACTGGATACCACAGCCAAAAAAAAGCGCTAATTACTCCCAGCACAAATACTATTGAAGCAAACTCAAGCTTAAAAATGACTGTTACAAGCAATATAACAACTACGGCAACTACAGAAATTAACAGCCGTTGCAAAAAATTTGAGAACTTCCCCCAGTAGTACTTGTACTGCAAACCAGTTGCAATTAGGGGGACAACTTGTTCAAATTTCTGGCGAGTCAGTGGTACTAACATGAGTGCTGAGTAATGAATGAGCAATAGTGTGTTTAAAGTATTTTTTCTAATCCATATACTAACGACTTTAGCGCTAAGACTTTGCGAATCGCTAGTAGCACTCCTGGCATATAACAAGCGCGATCGCTCGTATCATGTCGTAAAGTATAAATCTGTCCTGCTGCGCCAAAAATAACTTCTTGATGAGCAATCAATCCTGGCAAGCGGACGCTATGAATTCTAATTCCTTCATCTGCTATACTACCCCTTGCTCCTGGTATTTTCTCCGTTTCTTCTACAAGAGCAGGGTTAAAAGTTTTACCCAATTCTCCTAATAACTGCGCCGTTTGAATGGCAGTACCACTGGGAGCATCAGCTTTTTGGTTGTGATGCAGTTCGATAATTTCCACATGGTCAAAATATTTAGAGGCTGCGATCGCGGCTTGTTGCAATAGCACCATGCCAATGGAAAAATTAGGAATAATTAGACAACCAGTGCTAGCTTTGTCGGCAAAGTCTGCCAAGTCTTGAATTTGTTCTGGACTTAACCCAGTAGTGCCGACTACTGGACGAATACCGTAGGCGATCGCACTACGAATATTGTCATAAACTGAATCGGGATGGGTAAAGTCTACAATCACTCCTGGAGGAGAGTGTCTGTCGCCAGCCACATACCCTAACATCGGTTCTAATTGATTGGTAATTGGTACTTCCAGGGGTTCGCTTAAACCCGCCAACTCTCCAGCGTCTTTATCTTGATGTTCTAAACTGTGGTCAATTGCACCCACTAGGTTTAAGTCTGGCGCTTGTGCCACCGCCTTAATCACCTCACGGCCCATTTTACCAGCAGCACCGTTGACAATAACCGGGATAGGAGCTTGATTCGTCATAGGTCGAGAAATATTTTTTGAGGTAACAAAGGAATTGTAAAGACTTTAGTGATCTAGTAGCTAGCTTCTCAAATCTCTGGCTTAATTCCAACTACCCTGATTTATCCAGTTAATCGCTCAGTTTTTCTACTCTCTACAGTAAATGGGTTCTCATTTTCATCTCACTATCTTAGCCAGTAACTATTGTGTTTTCGCTACTTCACCCACCACACCTTCAAAAAGAATCCCATACTGTCCCTGATAAGTACTTCTTATGAGAGTTGTCAGTCTTTTTTTGTCAAGTATAGTTGACAATTTGTAATATTATTGTTAAATTTATTTACATAACTTAGCAAAAACCAAACTTAACTATCTAACTGGTGTTAGCTAAGAAAAAAAGATTTCGGCATCGGTATATCCCATCGACATTTGGAATTCTCCCATCTACCTCGGCTATGAAGTCGGGGTTTTTTGTGTTTTCAATTAGCCTTTAATTTCTTTAACTTTTCTTTAGTCATCTTTGAGATGGCTTGAGCTATTAGCCTTGGAATTCATTCCGAGGCGGGTAGGGTTACAACTTTACAAGAGTTCAGTAACTCCAAATCATCCTCTCTTCAAATTAAGGCATGATTTGCTTGCCTCCTGCTTCACCATATAATGCCTCATCCGAAGCGTGTCGGTTGGTGGGAGAATAATAACGAGAAATGATACAAGCTTGGTGTTATCTCCAGCCCAAAGGAATCTGTAAAAATGTGGAAACGAATTATATTAATTTTGCTATTGGTATTGAGCTTCAGCCTGAGTAATTCTGATGTAGCGGCAGCATCTGGACTCAAAAGCTTTGTAGACACTAATGATGGCTATCAGTTTTTATATCCTAACGGCTGGCTGCAAGTTAAAGTTGCTAACGGGCCAGATGTAGTTTTCCACGATTTGATTGAGGTGTCTGAAAATGTTTCTGTTGTGATTAGCCCAGTGCCAGAAGGCAAAACTTTGTCAGAATTGGGAACCCCAACAGAAGTGGGATATAAGTTGGGAAAAGCAGCTCTTGCACCTCCTGGCTCTGGTCGTTCAGCTGAATTAGTCAATGCTGCACAGCGAGAAGTAGACGGTAAAATATACTACCTTTTAGAGTATGAGGTTAAACTCCCCAATCAACAGCAACGACACAACATCGCCAGCGTCGCTGTTAGCCGTGGTAAAGTTTTTACCCTCAACGCCTCAATTCCTGAAAAACGCTGGCCGAGAGTTAAACGAATGATTGATGAGGTTGTCAATTCTTTTACTATTTATTAATTGGGGAGTGGGGAATGGGGAAGAAGCAGGGGAGCAGGGAGCAAGGGAGAATAATTTTCCCCTCTGCCCCCTGCTCCCCGCCCCTTTGCCTCTTTAATGTCTCATGCCTATTTCCAATTACGAAGTTTGTCAGAAATATCATGAAAATTCCACCTTTTGTACTTGCCTCAGCTTCCCCAGCCCGACGCCGCTTGTTGCAAACTGTTGGTATTGAACCGATAGTGCGAGCAAGTGATTTTGATGAGTCGCAAATTGAATTAAGTGAACCAGCAGAATTGGTCAAAACTCTTGCCCAATACAAAGCGGAAACTGTAGCCCCACAGTTTGAATCGGCTTTGATTATGGGTTGTGATTCGGTTTTGTCCATGAATGGTGAAATTTACGGCAAACCACCAGACACTTCTGAAGCGATCGCACGTTGGCAGATAATGCAAGGTAACTTTGGCGATTTGTACACGGGTCATGCCTTAATGGATTTATCCCAAAACCGTACTATAGTCAAGTCTCAAGTTACAAGAGTTTACTTTGCCCAAATGAGCGATCGCGCAATTCTTGCTTATGTTGCCACTGGTGAACCCCTTAAGTGTGCTGGAGCCTTTGCAATTGAAGGTTTTGGTAGTTTCTTTGTCGAAAAAATTGAAGGCTGTCACACCAATGTAATTGGACTCAGCTTACCCCTGCTGCGGCACATGCTAGGGGAACTAGGATACGATGCCACTGATTTCTGGCAATAGTCTTTTGTCCAAAGTTATTGACCAATGACTAATAACTAAATTGCCTGATATTGAGTATTGCCTCCCCATGATCTGGAACCCAGGCTAGCCACTCATCTGTTGAAACCTGACACAATAAAAGTGCTTCGTCAAAACTAAAGGGATTGGGAAGTTGCAAAAGCTTCACCCAAGTAGAAGCTTTTAACTGCTGCAAACCTTCCAGATTGTGCCTTCTTGGTTGCACAGGGAAATCTGGTCTACGAGAATCTAGTTTCATAGCTTTCTATTAGCCTTTACGAATGGGCTAATCTCAAATTAATTCTGTAACCTAGACTACAAAATAAATAATCCTTCTGAAAAGGATCTGTCTTATAAATTTACGTTGGCTGGGTGTAAGTGTTTGCTTATATTGCAGACCACAACAGCTATGACACAACAGGTTGTAGACTGGCCACTAGATCGCATTCCCAACTAGAATATGTCATTTACTTCTATACCCTCGCTGCGTGAGCAACAACATCCCCTAATTCGTCAGCTAGCTGATTGTATTGAGGCAGCTTGGCATCAGCACCTGGATTTATCGCCCTACCATTTGCCTGATGAGTTGGGGTATGTGGAAGGTAGACTAGAAGGGGAAAAACTGACAATTGAAAACCGTTGCTATCAAACGCCACAGTTCCGAAAAATGCATTTGGAACTGGCAAAAATCGGAAATATGCTGGATATTTTGCACTGCGTGATGTTTCCCCGTCCAGAATACAACCTGCCGATGTTTGGTTGCGATTTAGTTGGAGGTAGAGGGCAAATTAGTGCTGCGATCGCAGACCTTTCTCCTATTCAATTAGAGCGCACCTTACCAGAATCTTATACTTCTGCACTGACACAACTAACAGTGCTTAACTTTTCCCAACCCCGTGAATTACCAGAATGGGGAGATATTTTTTCAAATTTTTGTATCTTTGTGCGCCCCGGTTCCCCTGAAGAAGAAACAATGTTTCTCTCGCGTGTGCGAGAATTTTTAGACATTCATTGCACCCAAGCGATCGCCTCACATCCAGTTTCATCTGAACAAGTTACACAAAATCTCGCCGGACAACACAACTACTGCACCAAACAGCAGCAAAACGATAAAACTCGCCGCGTACTAGAAAAAGCCTTTGGCCCAGCTTGGGCAGAAAATTACATGACCACAGTTCTATTCGACCTCCCAACTTAATCATCCCCTCATCTCCCCCATCTGTAGGCTCTGTTACGTTTTCGCGTAACGGATAAATGTAGAATTCATTCAACGAGAGTTTAATGGAGTCCCAAAACAGCAACAGGGAGAATAGTAAGGTCTTTGAAGCAAATATCACAAAATGGTTTGTTGTCTTGATAGATGGTGCAAGCAACTAGCCTTGCTAAGTCATTGACCAGAAACTTAAGGAAACTCTAATGTTAAAAATGCTCAAGTTGACAGATATTTTTTAGTTAATTAATCCTTGATTCACTTAAGGAAGACTAACTTTTGTACCAAGATTGTATCCACCAAAGGCAACAGTCTATTTTTGACATTTCTTTTCAATTTTGTGATTAACTATAGTCGTAGTGAATGTAGCAGTAAAGTACCGCATCATACCAATTTGGGATTTTGTGTAGAGATACGATACATCGTGTCTATATATCTAAATTCATACTGCTTATGAATTTTGCTAACGTCCATTGCACTCCTGTCTCAATAATACTCAGAGTTATTGAATAGCCAGCTAATATAGCGTTTCTAGGTTTCAATACAGACCTAACCCCAGCCCCTTCCCTACAAGAGAAGGGGGGTAATATTCAAAGCCTCTCTCCTTTTAGGAGAGAGGAATGGAAGTGAGGTCAAAATGTATTGCATACAAACAAGAAGCACTATAGAAAACATCATTTTATAAAGCCATAGTGTTGACGTTCATCACGCAATGAATTTTAAGCGATACCCAGCTTTAAACCACTGTTGTTTGTCCTAAGCGGCTGGCTGTTGATTAAAAACCCTTTTATTTTTACTTCCATCAGCACAATTCAGGTAAATGGGCAACATACTATGTCAAGGGTGACTGAAAAACCAAAGCCAAGTGAGCAGGCATTTAATCAAGAACAACCTAAAATTTGGTGGGGCATCGCTGTAGCCGTGCCAATAGTAATCGCTGCTGGGATACTAGGTACAGCTAAAATCGAGCAGTTAAGAAAATTAACTACATCTGCCCCCGTAATGCCATCTAGCAATAGCATTAGTGCTGTAGGGCGTTTGGAACCGCGAGGCGAAGTTGTTAAATTATCTGCGCCATCATCAGGATTAGCACCATCGTCACGAATTCAGCAACTTCTGGTGAGAGAGGGTGAACAGGTAAAGCAAGGCCAAATTATCGCAATTTTGGATAACCGCGATACCCAAATAGCCGGACTACAAGAGGCAAAAGCCAAAGTGCAAGAAGCCCGTGCGAATTTAGCGCAAATTAGAGCCGGATCTCCAAGAGATATTCAAGCCCAAAGAGCAGTTATTGCTCGCCTACAAGCGCAGTTAATTGGGGAAAGGAATGCAGGGCAAGCAACGATCGCGCGGATTGCAGCCCAGTTAAGTGGTGATAAACTTGTCCAACAAGCAACCGTGAATCGCTTAGAAGCTGAACTCAGTGGGCAAAGAGATGCGCTAAGAGCAACAGTTGCACGTATTCGAGCCGAACAGCGCAATGCTCAAGTCGATGCCGGACGGTATGATTATTTATACAGAGAAGGTGCTATTTCTCAGCAAGAGCGGGACAGAAGACGCTTGAGTGCAGTAACTTCTAATCAACAGGTTGCTGAAAGCCAAGCTACGCTAAGGCAGACATTGGCAACCCTGCGACAGCAAATTGCCGAAGCCAGAGCTACTCAAATACAAAATTTAGCAACTTTGCAACAGCAGCTAATCGAAGCCAAAGTTAACCGTGATAAAACCGTAGCAACTTTGCAAAGACAAATCGATGAAGAAAAGGCCAAACTGAGTAGAATCTTAGACGTTAGTCCTACCGGTGTGCAAATAGCGCAAGCCCAAGTTAGTAATGCGATCGCAAATATCAGAAGAGCCGAAGCAGAACTAAAGTTAAGCTACGTTCAAGCACCAATTGCTGGAGAGATTTTAAAAGTTTACACCAAATCAGGCGAAGCGATCGGTGCAAACGGCATTGCTGAAATTGGACAAACTAGCCAAATGTTTGTCATTGCTGAAGTCGCTGAAGACAGTATTGGTAAAGTGCGTATTGGTCAAAACGCCACTATCAGCAGCGATAATGGAGCATTTAGCGGCGAATTAAAGGGAACTGTCACTGAAATTGGCAGAAAAATTGGTAAAAAAGATGTCCTGAATACAGATCCAGCAGCAGATGTGGATGCCAGAGTCGTAGAAGTGAAAATTGCTCTGTCTCCAGAAGATAGCCAGAAAGTTTCTGGTTTAACTTACGCCAAAGTTGTTGTCGATATTAATAACTAATCAAGTTCTTGGCGAGCAGTAATACCAATTTATGATTTGATATTTTGGATTACAAATGTTCTGAATTAAGTTGCCTAATCAATTTTAAGCATTTTATAAATTCGAGCCAAGTCATCCGAATGAATTCAATGACAAATCTAAAATTGCTAGCTGTGCTTGGATGCCTATAAAATGAGTCAAAAAATCCCTCTGTCGTGGCTACAACTGACAAGAGAAAAAACTCGCCTAGCTGTGGCTTTAGCAGGAATTTCCTTTGCTGATATTTTAATGTTTATGCAACTCGGTTTCCGAGATGCCTTATATTATAGTAACGTTAGATTTCATAACAGCTTACAGGGCGATATTGTTTTAATCAATAGCCAATCCAGTGCTGTTCTGGCCATGAGAAGTTTTTCTCAAAGACGGTTATATAAAGCTTTAGAGTTACCCGCAGTACAATCGGTACATCCGATATATTTGGACTTTACAATCTGGAAAAATCCTGTAACAGGCCGCCCTCGTAGTATCCTGATATTTGGAATGAACCCAGAAACTAACATAGTTAACTTACCTGGAGTTCAGGAAAATTTAGATAAACTTAAACTGCCTGATGTAGTTCTATTTGATCGTTCTTCTAGAGTGGAATATGGCCCAATTACTGCTAATTATGACCAAGGAAAGACTGTAACAGCAGAAGTGCGAAGGCGGCGAATTAAAGTCGAAGGACTATTTACATTAGGTGCATCATTTGGTGCAGATGGTAATTTAATTACGAGTGATATTAACTTTTTGCGGATATTCAATAATCGTCAAAAAGGATTAATTGATATTGGGCTAATTAGATTAAAGCCGGGAGCGGATGCTAACGTTGTTGCCCAAGAATTGCGAAAATATTTACCTAATGAAGTAAATGTTTTAACTAAGCAAGAATTTATTGATTTTGAGCGAAATTATTGGGCAAATAGTACAGCTATTGGGTTTATCTTTACATTAGGGACTGTCATGGGTTTCATCGTGGGAACTGTGATTGTTTATCAAATTCTTTATACAGAAGTTGCAGATCACTTAGCTGAGTACGCTACTCTTAAAGCAATAGGTTATACACAGAATTATTTATTAACCGTCATTCTTCAAGAGGCTTTGTTGTTAGCAGTTTTAGGATATTTCCCTGGAATAGTTTTTTCTTTATTTATGTATAAAAGTGCCAGAGATGCAACACTTTTACCAGTTTTTATGAGTTTTGATCGGGCGGTAATGGTGTTGATTTTAACTATGCTAATGTGCATTATTTCTGGTGCGATCGCAGTCCGCAAATTACGTTCTGCCGATCCAGCAGATATATTTTAATTAAGTCAATATTAATTAAAATAAATTATTGAGAACTCTAGTTCATAATCAATAATTAAGAAAGCTTAATTATTGATAGGCGCTACAGTTAAGCTTCAAAACTGTTAACTTGTAACTAATAAGAATATGATAGAAAAAGAGCCTGTAATTTCCATTAAAAATCTCAACCATTACTATGGCAAAGGGCCACTGAGAAAACAGATATTATTTGACATCAACCTAGAAATTTATTCAGGTGAAATTGTAATTATGACCGGGCCATCGGGTTCAGGCAAAACAACATTACTGAGCTTAATTGGTGGTTTGCGGTCTGTACAAGAGGGAAGTTTAAAATTTTTAGGCGAAGAACTCGTTGGCGTCAGTCAAAATAAACTGGTGCAGATGCGACGCAATATTGGTTATATTTTCCAAGCTCACAATTTGCTAGGGTTCTTGACAGCAAAGCAAAATGTGCAAATGGCTGTAGAATTGAATGATAATATTTCTAAAACAGAAGCAGTAGCTAAATCAAAAGCTATGCTGGGGTCTGTGGGTCTAGAAGAACGAGTTGATTACTACCCAGATAATCTTTCTGGTGGACAGAAACAAAGAATTGCGATCGCTCGCGCCTTAGTGAATCGTCCCCCACTAGTGCTAGCAGACGAACCAACAGCAGCATTAGACAAACAATCAGGGCGCGATGTCGTAGAAATAATGCAGAGTTTAGCCAAAAATCAGGGAACTACTATCTTATTAGTGACACACGACAACCGCATTTTAGATATAGCCGATCGCATCGTAGAAATGGAAGATGGTCTTTTAACCCGTAATTCCCCAAATGCAGTTATTCAGCCATGATTTTAGTCATTAGTCATTTGTCCTTTGTGAATACCTAATGACTAATGACCAATGACTAATAACAACCATAATTTATTATCTAGCCGAACCTGATTTTTTCATTCCAGGTTGGTTTGGCGAAGTTGGAGCATTTGGTTGGCGACTAGTACGAAAAGTCACATTCACGCCTTCATTTGATTGCTCCAGCACCAGTAGAGGCGTAGGTTTAGCCTTTTGATCCCAATGCATACTAGCAATCCGACCTTGAATTGTTGGTTGCCAACTATCCTCGTTTTCTATGGGGCTTAGGTAAGTTTCTATACAGTCAATAATTTGACTAATAGTTGCAGAAGTCGCTTGCGTTGGTAACTTCATTAACCGGATTTGAATCCGAAATAGTACTTTTTTTGCAGAGTTCCCTAGACTACCAGTTTCATACTCTACATCAAAAATTTCATCTACTTGCCGTCCAGCGCTATTAGCAATTCCGACTGATCCAAGTTGTGCTTGATTTGGACGCAGGGCTTGAGTAACTTTTTCTTTGATCTGAATCTTCACTTGATTAAGGATTGCAAAATGAAACACCTCCTCCGCCATCCGCATTCGCAGATAATCCAGGTTAAAGTCTCGTGAGTTGACCAAATCAGGATTAGTTTCCATTTTGCGAATCGTTTCCAGCGCCAGTTTAAATTTTTTCTCTAATTCTCGCGCACGGAATTGTTCAAACTTAAGTTTTTTCTCCAGCTTATCCTTCTGGAGCTTACTATATACAATCAAAGCAATCACCACTAAAGCCAGCCCTCCTGAAGTTACCAACAATAATGGTGGTATTTGAGGATTACTTGCTGGCACTTCCTGGGATGCCTTTTTAGTCTTTATCCCGGAGGATTGGGCAAGAAACATCGAAGTGGACATGGTTGGAAACTGAAAAACTTGACTCCTGATGTTTAGGATGCCCAAATCTTCAATGCCATCTTGCTGTATGATTAATATTTTTTACAGCCTTTTACAAACCACCTATGTCTAGACATCAGAGCATCCTTGCCCTGTCTGAGTTTTCATCTACAAGCTTGAGCAATATTCGTCTTATAGCTACAGATATGGATGGCACTCTGACTAGACAAGGAAAATTTACTTCAGCGCTGCTGCAAGCTTTAGAGGATTTAGCGGCAGCTGATATTAAGGTGCTGATTGTCACAGGACGTTCTGCTGGGTGGGTAAGCGGATTGAGTGCGATTATGCCAGTGGCAGGTGCTATGGCAGAAAATGGCGGTTTGTACTTTCCACCTGGAAACCAGAAACCAGTAGTCTTAACACCCATTCTCGATTTAGCTAAACATCGCCAGCACTTGGCTACAACTTTTGAGAATTTACAAACCAAATTTCCTCAAATCCAAGAATCTGCTGATAATCGCTTTCGCATCACCGATTGGACTTTTGATGTAGCTGGTTTGCATCAAGACGAACTACAAACCTTAGAGAATCTCTGTCAACAAATGGGTTGGGGATTTACCTATAGCAACGTGCAGTGTCACATTAAACCCCAAGGGCAAGATAAAGCTGTGGGATTGTTGCAAGTATTGCGCGAATATTTGCCCCAGTACTCACCAGAACAAATTGTCACTGTTGGCGATAGCCCCAATGATGAAAGTTTATTTGATCAGCGTTATTTTCCTATTTCTGTAGGCGTGGCAAACGTACTGGAATACGTGAATCAGTTGAAATATCTCCCTACTTATATTACTAACGCTGCCGAAGGGGAAGGATTTTGTGAGTTATCTAGTTATATTTTGAAAAGCTTGCACATCTAAAGTTAGGGAAAACATAATCTCGTAGCACTGATTTTACAATCATCACGGCTACTGTATTTATTAGAAGTATCGCTACAAGGACATTTCTAAAAACCACTCATAACCTGCTTTAAACTGAGATTTACCATCTTGTTCGATTATGCTGCCATGCGCCATAATTACTCGTTCAAAATCCCAAGTGAGAAGCTGTTGAATTGACCATTTGACTTTGACTTTATCCTGAGTTGCAAATTTTTCCAATAACGATGGACGAAGTTGGTTGTAACCACCTATAAGTTTGGCTATTAATCTTGTGCTTGGTGAACATTGATTATCAAAATGAAAAACTGTATCGGTGACAATTAAAGTTCTGCTTTTGATATGAAAAAAGACCCATTCATTGAGCGGTGAACATCCGCTAGTATCCAATGTGTTGAATCCTTGTACTAATAAATACTCAACCCCATCAATCAGGTGAATGCTGCGATCGCTAATAATTTGGTCGATTTGCAAATCTGGTCGTTTGCGCTCTAGACCAGACACTGCCCATAGTTTGGCACGAGGGTAATACAGCTTGAAGTCAGCAACAAATAAATGATGATACAAGTTGGGGACGACAATGAAAATCACAAAAACATCGCGGGTCGAGAGGATACGCCACTTGACAAAAGGTGCGTGGAGGAAACACGCCACGGGTGGTTTTAACCACCGTGAAAAATGATAGAATTAGTGATGTGAGTAGGAATAATCATCTACGCACTCGAAGTGTTTTGTAAGGAGCGACCCCTGATTTACCTCGTACCTGCACAAGTTGTAGCCCTGGGTAAACAAGTAATGGGAAAACATGGAGCGTACCGAACTGGCTTGTGATGAACTCCCAAAGCATTAATTGAATCCTAAGTAAGCGCAATTGCAATACCTCTGGTACTGGTAGTTGTTTTGAGCGTCTAGGGGGATATTTGACTATCCCTTTTAAGCAAGTCTTAGAGAATCTGCGTGTCTTTAGACCGCAGAGTGTCAATTCTCCCAATTGATTTAGCTCATTGATAGTTGCGTCATCCATGGCAATAGGTGAGATAACCATTAATTTACCACTGGTCAGACGAATCACAGTCATTCTCGTCCCTACTTCCAAGCCAAAATATTTTAGGGGTTGTTCAGCAACCCAAAGGTCGGTATCAATTGCTTTAAGCATGATAATTTTGCAGTTAGGGTCGTCGCTGGACTATAAAAATTGCTGGACGCTGTAGTAAAGACAAGCCAGACTGCCGACGATATAAACTAACCAAGTTCCGAAAAAACCGATCGCCCTGCCCGGTGATGGGCCATAAGTCTGTATTAATCCCCAGGCATGGGCAATCCGAGCTAGTGTCAGTAGAGTACCTAGCATCCACAACAGTCCCCTCCCAGCCTGCATCCACTCTAGGGCAATTAGGAACATGAGGCTAAGGGGTACGTATTCTGTAAAGTTACCATGCGCTCGGATAGTACGCTGCAACGCCCCATCTTCTATGTTTTTCGTGAAAATAGATTGTTGTGTTATATTTTCCACAAACTCTGCCCAAGCATTCGGATGATCTAGGTAATTGGGCTGTGAAGCTACCTCAGATGAAGATGCACCATGCCAAATCCGAGTACGGGTGCGTTCCATTGCCACTCGATAGGACAAACCCACAGCAAGTAGCCCATGACAGCCGATAAAGAAGGTTGAAATAGGAATCAGAACAGGCATTAGCAATCACTCGAATCAAAATTCTAACTTTGAAAATACCTGGCTGCAATTGTTACTGTCTTTTCAATTCTTGCGGAATATCGAAATCTGCTTTATGAATCTGCTAAAAGAGTTTTTGTTCAATCCCCCAGAACGGAAAATTCCCCTAGATCAGCCCCCATTAGAAGCTCTACCCCAGTGGGGACACTGGTTAGAAACACCAGAGTTGATGGTAGCAATCATTCCGCCAGGACATTTAGAAGTCAATATTCGCTCACCACTTAACCTTGTGGTAACCAGCTTTGGGGAAACTCGTGGGATTGCTGCTTTCAATACTGATCGACTGCAACCTTACCAAGCGCTACCAGGAGGTTTTGATATTGTGCCTCAAGGCAGTACTTATAGTTCGGTGGAAGATGCTTCTTGTTTTGTGGTGTTTGGATATTCCCAATTTTTTCTAGAGCGAATAGTCAAAGTGGAAGCAGAGGGACAAAGAATTGAATTACAGCCAGGGCAAATTCCCAAGACTCATTGGGGCTTAAGTGCTGCGATCGCTATCCAAGAATTTTTTTATAATGGACAAATTGGTGGTGCATTTTATTTAGAATCAGTTGCAACGACGGTGTTGGCACAGATTATTCACCGACGTTCAAACCTATCTAAACGGCTTAAACGTCCGCCAGAGTTTTTAGACCCAAATTCGTTAAAGTTTGTCTTGGAATACATCAGAGCGCATCTATCCCAAGAACTTAACCTGAACCACATAGCTGGCACGGTAGGATTCAGTCCCTACCATTTTGCACGAGCATTTAAAGTCACAACTGGACTGTCGCCTTATCAATATGTCCTCCGGTGTCGGCTGGAACTTGCTCAACAACTGTTACAAAACCAAAGGCGATCGCTGGCACAGGTAGCCGCAGAAGCCGGATTTGGCAACCAGAGTCACATGACATCTGTATTTCAACGAATGCTACACACAACTCCCAAGCGTTATCAGCAAGAAATGAGTAGTATTTTAGACCATACATGAAAACGTTATGGCGTGCCCGATTGTTGAGTGGGCAGCCCTATTATCTCGCCCTCACTCTGCCAATCAATTTATAACTTTTCTATTGGGTTAACAGTGTGGGTCAACAGTCTGTGTTAACCTAGTAGGGTTAACTAATCTCGCACATCTGAGAATTCGGGTGTTTCCCACTTGGGGGATGCAACTTGGATGGAGGTTTAACCCGAATAGGAGTTAGAAATATGCCAGTAGTTTCATTGGCTCAAATGATGGAGTCAGGGGTTCACTTTGGGCATCAGACCCGGCGTTGGAACCCAAAAATGTCTCCTTACATTTATACTTCCCGCAATGGTGTGCATATTATCGACTTGGTGCAAACTGCCCAGTTGATGGATAATGCTTACAATTACATGCGATCGCACGCAGAACAAGGGAAAAAATTTCTTTTTGTCGGCACCAAGCGCCAAGCAGCTGGAATTATTGCCCAAGAAGCCACCCGTTGCGGTTCCCACTATATTAACCAACGCTGGTTGGGCGGAATGTTGACCAACTGGGCGACCATCAAAACACGGGTAGACCGTCTGAAAGATTTAGAACGCCGTGAAGAAACTGGCGCACTAGATTTATTACCGAAAAAAGAAGCATCAATGCTACGTCGGGAAATGACGAAGCTCCAAAAATACTTGGGCGGCATTAAAACAATGCGGAAAGTACCCGATATCGTGGTGATTGTAGACCAACGCCGGGAATATAACGCAGTTCAAGAATGTCAAAAGCTAAGTATTCCTATTGTGTCCATGCTGGATACAAACTGTGACCCAGATGTAGTAGATATCCCCATCCCAGCAAACGACGATGCTATCAGGTCAATTAAGCTGATAGTTGGAAAATTGGCGGATGCCATTTATGAAGGTCGTCACGGTCAGCTTGAGGCTGAAGATGATTACGAAGATTACGACGGCAGTGAGTATGACGATGACTACGAAGAAACCGAATATACTGACGCCGTAATTCCCGACGAGGAAGCAACAGACGAATAAGTAAAGCAGGGGTGAATTGTCCGAAGGAGGGCGGTGGCTGGCAGAGTAGCAGCAAGCCGCCCTAGCCTGCGGCAAATCGTAGGCTAAGGTAGAGACGAAAAAACTCATACCTCATAACTTCATTATTTTTTCTACCCCAGCCCTGAGTAAGATAGAAATACTCAACACCCGTGAGCGATTACAACTCGAGGTCAAGTTAGGAATTGAGGCAACATGGCGGAAATATCTGCAAAACTCGTCCAAGAGCTACGCCAAAAAACTGGTGCCGGCATGATGGACTGCAAAAAGGCGCTGATAGAGACTGATGGCAACATAGAAGAAGCTATAGACTGGCTACGGAAAAAGGGCATTTCTAAGGCGGGCGCGAAAAGCGATCGCGTTGCGGCAGAAGGTCTAGTAGACACTTACATTCAGCCCGGTGGTCGGGTGGGTGTACTCATAGAAGTCAACTGCCAAACTGATTTTGTTGCTCGTAACGAGGCTTTTAAAGCTTTAGTTAAGAACCTAGCAAAGCAAGCAGCGACTGCTGATAGTGTTGAGTCTTTGTTGGCTCAACACTATATTGAACATGAAAGTGCAACTGTAGAAGAATTCATCAAGCAAACTATTGCTACGCTCGGTGAAAACATTCAAGTGCGTCGCTTTATCAATTTTGCACTAGCAGAAGGCACACAAGGTGTAGTAGACAGCTACATTCACACTGGCGGTCGAGTTGGTGTATTGGTAGAGCTGGGTGCTCAAACTGAGTCAGTGGCTACCAATCAAGAGTTCCAAGGCTTGGCACGGAATACTGCAATGCAAGTTGCGGCTTGTCCAAATGTTGAGTATGTGAGCGTAGACCAAATCCCCGCCGAAGTTGCCCAAAAGGAAAAAGATATTGAAATGGGCAAGGATGATTTGGCGAACAAGCCAGATAACATCAAAGAAAAAATTGTTCAGGGACGAATTGAAAAACGCCTGAAAGAATTGACTTTGCTCGATCAACCTTACATTCGCGATCAAAGTATTTCCGTGGAAGACTTGGTGAAGCAAGCAAAGGCGCAATTAGGCGAAGAGATTCAAGTTACCCGCTTTGTCCGCTATATACTTGGCGAAGGCATTGAAAAGCAAGAAATTAGCTTTGCTGATGAAGTCGCTGCACAAATGGGTACTAAGTAATACTTAGTCATTGGTCATTAGTCATTAGTCTTTAGCAAGAACAAAGGATAAAGGACAAATGACTAATGACTCTTTATTAAACAGGTCAAGCAAATAGCCTGGCCTGTATTTTTTTAGTAGAGACGCGAAATATCGCATTTAATTTAAAATATAAAATCCTCTGGGAAGTTATCCTAAAATAAATTCGTACATTTGTACTATGTAATAGTTCACATGGGCAAGAACGAAAAGATATGGCAAGAGCAATCGAGCGAATTGAACGGGATATTGCAGGAATAAAAGAAGCGATTCGGGCGATCGCAGTAGAATTACAAAATGCTTATGCTAGTTATCTAACCACTTTGGGGCTAGCTGTACGAAAACAGTTGATTCTGGCGAGTTACCACCTTTGTACTCAGGGGTATCCTGAAAACTTTCTGAATTTGTCATTGAATCAGCGCCAGCAATTGCAACAAGCCATCCGCAACTTGGGGCAAGTGGCAGGGGAGAAATTGCTTGCTTGTATTCAAAGTGAGGAAGTTGGGGTAGATGAGGGCGATGTAGCTTTAGCTTCCCGCAGGGTGGGAGATGAAGAAGTAACATCCTCTTTATCTTCTGAACTTCTGGATACCTCTAATTCTCAGTCTTTCACTGCCGACACCTCTAATCCTATAGAACTAGTAAAATGGCAACAGAACTTAGAAGAGGTTACGCAAGAGATACTGAAAAAACTGTCGCATGATGCTAATGTTTTAATACAAAAATCTGGGGTATTGCCTAAAAAATTACCAGAACCGATTTTAGCAGCAGCTGCTGCGGCGGCATCAGAAGCGTCTGGTGAGGTAATGCCAGGGCCACCCAACTTATTAAACTTAGTAATTGAAATTGAAAATGAGCAGCAGTCAGAAGATCCTGGACTGACGCAAATCATGGCTATTAACCTGCGGTTAGGAGAAATTGAATTTGCTGATGTGGCGCTCTCCTCTGAGCGCAGGCAAATCCGCAGTATTTTAGTTCAGCTAAACAAGCTAGGACGAGAGTATCAAAAGAAACATAGAGAAAGAGCGATCGCTGAAGCCGAAGCTGCATGGCGTGCTAGTTGGTTTGAATAAAGTTATGAGTTATGAATTATGAGTTATGAGTTATTTATTCCTAACTCTTAACTCCTCACTCCTGTACAGACGCGATTAATCGCGTTTCTACTCATTACTTTTAACTCTGCTGACCAATGACTAATGAAAAACCAGATTGGATACGATTGCACAAAGCCTTGGCAATAGAAGCTGAACGCGGCTTTACAGACTTGATGGGCAGAGAATACCGCTTTAGTGAATTTCTTAGCCTAACTTTGGGCAAATTTCCAACAGGCTTACCCCAAACTGAACGCCGCCGTTGGCAAGGACTAGCGGTGCAATTTGCTAGTTATCCACATCTAGCACTGGAAGAAAGACAAAATTTAGTAGCAGAAACTCGTAGATATCTCTCTCAACTACAGAAACAGGAGCAGGGAAAGCAGGGAGAGCAGGGGGAGCAGAGGAGCAGAGGAGCAGGGGAGCAAGGGAGAATTTATCAATCCAAAATCCAAAGGCGCGACCCAAAATCTAAAATTATCCCTGAGGTGAGTCGGAGGCTTGCACCAAATATTGAGCAAAAACTCAGCGATTTACCAGAAATAGGCTTAAAAAAAGCTGATAATTTGGCACGGCTTGGTTTACACACCGTTCGCGACTTGCTTTTCTACTATCCCCGTGACCACATTGATTATGCGCGTCAGGTGAATATCCGCGAGTTACAAGCCGGTGAGACGGTGACAATAGTGGCTACAGTGAAGCGTTGTAACTGCTTTACTAGCCCTAAAAATCAGAAATTATCAATTTTAGAATTGGTAGTAAAAGATAACAGTGGTCAAATCAAAATTGGTCGTTTTTACGCAGGTACACGTTTTAGCAGTCGCGCTTGGCAAGAAAGTTTAAAACGCCGTTATCCAGTAGGTAGTATTCTGGCGGCGTGTGGGTTGGTGAAAGAAAGTAAATATGGCTTGACACTGGATAATCCAGAACTAGAGGTTTTAGCAAATCCAGGAGATTCGATTGAGTCGCTAAATATTGGGCGGGTAGTGCCAATTTATGGACTGACAGAAGGAGTGGTGGCGAATACAGTACGACAGGCGGTAATTGCTGCTTTACCTGCTGCGGCTAGCCTGAAAGACCCTTTGCCAAGTGGTTTGCGACAAAAGTATGGTTTGATGGAATTGAAAGATGCGATCGCTAACATCCATTTTCCTAGTGATAGCGCCGCCTTACAAGTTGCCCGTCGTCGCCTAGTCTTTGATGAATTTTTCTATCTACAACTTGGGTTACTGCAACGTCAGCAGCAAGCAAGGGCGATTCAAACCAGCGCCATCCTAGTTCCACGCGGTCAACTTGTAGAGAAATTCCACGAAATACTTCCCTTTCAACTCACTGGCGCACAGCAACGAGTTCTCAACGATATCCTCAACGATTTACAAAAACCTGTACCAATGAATCGTTTGGTACAAGGTGATGTCGGTTCTGGTAAAACAGTCGTCGCCGTACTAGCTATCCTCGCAGCAATTCAATCTGGCTATCAAGCGGCGCTGATGGCTCCCACAGAAGTTTTGGCAGAACAACATTATCGGAAGTTAGTTAGCTGGTTTAACCTCTTGCATTTACCAGTAGAATTACTGACAGGTTCTACTAAAACTGCTAAACGAAGACAAATACATTCTCAGTTAGGAACTGGTGAATTACCTCTGTTAGTGGGAACCCATGCCTTAATTCAAGACCCCGTAAACTTCCATCAACTTGGCTTAGTAGTCATAGATGAGCAGCATCGCTTTGGGGTAGAACAACGGGCGCGTTTGCAGCAAAAAGGTGAGCAACCCCATGTGTTGACTATGACAGCTACCCCGATTCCCAGAACGTTAGCACTGACGATACACGGGGATTTGGATGTGAGCCAGATTGATGAGTTACCACCAGGACGACAAAAGATTCAGACAACAGTATTGTCAGGTCAGCAACGCAACCATGCTTACGATCTCATCCGGCGAGAAATTGCCCAAGGTAGGCAAGTTTATGTGGTTTTGCCTTTAGTAGAAGAATCAGAAAAACTGGATCTGCGATCAGCTGTTGACGAGCATCAAAAGCTACAAGAAAGTGTTTTTCCAGACTTTCAAGTGGGGCTGCTACACGGTCGCATGAGTTCAGCCGAAAAGGACGAATCTATTACCAAATTCCGTGATAACCAAACGCAGGTTTTGGTTTCTACTACCGTTGTCGAGGTTGGTGTAGATGTACCTAATGCTACGGTGATGCTCATTGAAAATGCGGAGCGATTTGGTTTATCGCAACTCCACCAACTGCGGGGGCGTGTCGGTCGTGGCGCGGCTCAGTCTTATTGTTTGTTGATGAGCAGTTCCAGAAGTCCTGATGCTCAACAACGATTGAAGGTGTTGGAACAATCTCAGGATGGTTTTTTCATCTCTGAGATGGATATGCGTTTTCGTGGCCCAGGACAAGTACTAGGAACTCGTCAATCAGGAGTGCCAGATTTTACATTAGCGAGTTTGGTTGAAGATGAAGAAGTTTTACTTTTAGCGCGGCAAGCAGCAGAGAAAATAATAGAGATGGATGCAACTTTAGAGCGTTGGTATTTGATGAAAGAAGAGTTGAAGTATAGGTATGAGCGATTGATGGGTGGGGCGATTTTGACTTAATTTATCTTGTCTTGATGATGAACAGCTACTATAGCAATCCTAAATCATTTATAAAAATAAATTAACCGCAGAGGCGCAGAGAACGCAGAGAGAGAAATCAGAGATTTTCACGATTCATTTAGGATTGCTATATAGCTGTGTGAGGTTGGTCAGGTTAGCCAGAGCGGAAACATCGCTTACTTGCGTGCCTCGAAGATTTAGCTCTTTAAGGTTGGTCAGGTTAGCCAGAGGGGAAACATCGCTCACCTGCGTGTTTGAAAGATTTAGCCCTGTGAGGTTGATCAGGTTAGCCAGAGGGGAAATATCGCTCACCTGCGTGTTTGAAAGATTTAGCAATGTGAGGTTGGTCAGATTGGCTAGAGATGAAATATCACTCACTTGCGTTTGTGAAATATCTAGCTCTTTGAGGTTGGTCAGTTTAGTTAAAGCTGAAACATCCCTCACCTGCGTTCTGCAAAGATATAGTTCTGTGAGGTTGGTCAGGTTAGCCAGAACTGAAACATCGCTCACTTTCGTTAAGAAAAGACTTAGCAGTGTGAGGTTGGTCAAGTCAGCCAGAACTGAAATATCGCTCACCTGTAAAAATGAAAGACTTAGCTCTGTGAGGTTGGTCAGGTTAGCCAGAACTGAAATATCGCTCACTTGTGTTAATGAAATATGTAGCTGTGCGAGGTTGGTCAATTCAGCCAGAACTGAAATATCGCTCACCCGCGTGAATGAAATATCTAGCTGTGCGAGGTTGGTCAATTCAGCCAGAACTGAAATATTGCTCACCTGCGTGTTTGAAATATCTAGCTGTGCGAGGTTGGTCAATTCAGCCAGAACTGAAATATCGCTCACCTGCGTTCTGGAAAGATTTAGCTCTGTGAGGTTGGTCAGGTTAGCCAGAGCGGAAACATCGCTCACCTGCGTTCCTGAAAGATATAGGGATGTGAGGTTGGTCAGTTTGGATAACGAATTTAAGTCATGCAATTTTCTTGGAATTGAAATTGGAAGAAGCCCATCTTCTTCAACGTGTTGTCTAATGACTGATATTTGGCTCCAATCATCAACAAAGTTCACTAGTTCTTGAGCAACTTTGACAGTCGAATCATCCAAAAACTCTTTCAGAAGATCCCTTGCTCTTTGATCACCGATTAATCCCAGTGTTCGCACACAGGCTGCACGTTCTGCTGCTTTCCAGCCTGTTTGTTTTTTCAGATAAGGTATGATCGCTTCACCACAGGATGCTAAGACTGTTGCATCTGTCAAATTTTGAGGTGGCAAAAGCTGTTCTGATAACTGAGTAAAGGCTTGGCTAATTTCTGGATCATTTAGCTGGTAGGCATTTGTGTAACACCGAAGGAAAAAGAACTGCTTTGACCTGAGTTTTGCAGCTTCTAATTGGTCTTGTTTCGACCGTGCTTTGGATGGAGCATTTAAAGGAGTTTTTTCAAGAACCGCTCTTACAAGCTCAGTAGCAAACCTAGAACCATCTCGTGGCAGTGCAACAGCAAACAAAATAACAGGTTGCCAGGAAGCTTCGTCAGTGTTATTTGCTAATATTTGAACATCACCGATATTAACAAAACGTTCAGCGGCGAGAAACTCTTTTAAAGTGTTGTGCAGAAATTCAATTCTTTGCTCACTTGATTCTTGGAGTATCCCACTGCGCTCAACAAGTGCTTGACGAATAGCAATGGCGTTGATGTGAGAAAGCTTGTAACTTTCTAACGCTTCAGTAATTTGCCGATCGGCTTCGGCTTCACTAATTGCAGATACACCTGAACTAACCATGTGGAAAGCAAGTTGAGACAGCAATCCTTTACGAATCCGAAATTCTAATCTTCCATAGGCTTCATCAATCCATTTTTGGGCTTCAAAGCTTAAACGTTCTTTATCGCGGCGATCGAGCAGCATTTCGCATAGCTTTTCGCATAGCTCAACAGGTGTTTCTGGAAGGTTCTCATTTCGTGCCCGATGAAGCGCACAAACTACTGCACAAAGCAAAGGATTACTGGTCAGTCGAGCTACAGCAGGGGTCGCCTCAAGTCGCTGCTTTAAGCGTTTTGCCAAAGGTCGTAAATCGGTAGGTTCGTTCCAATTTCGTAAACGAACCTCCATCGCATCATGCCAGCGATCAATGAAGGTGTCCCGGTCAGGAGGGGTCATCGGTTCAACCCGCGCAGATACAAACCCAAGTTCAATAAACTCAACTCGTTCAACTGCTTCAGGGCGTGTTGTCACCACATAGTAATTACCTGGGTAAGTTTTAACTAACTGACGAATTTCCCGCATTGTTTCATCCCGCGCTTGCTGCGGAACTTCATCTACACCGTCAAACATTACCAGGGCACGACCACTGTTTAAGATATCATCAATCCAATTGGCGGGAGGATCAGGTAGCTCTTTTGCAAGTAAAAGAGGAAATTTGCCTGGTCGGGGTAACTGACCATTAGAACAATCTCGCAAGCGAATAATAAAGGGAATTTTTTGTCGCCAGTCACTAGAATTATCTGAAAATTGAATATCAGGTTCTCCATCAAGCTTACTCAAGGAAGGCTTAATCACTGCTAGCCTTTGTCTTGCTGTGTCTCTAGAAACAGGTTCATTTCTGGCAGATTGAACAGCAGCCCAACGCAAAAGGGTTGTTTTTCCACTACCAGCGACTCCACGTATCAGCAAATGCTCTTTATCAGAAAGATTATCAAAGACCTGCTCTGCCGGAAATGTAATTTGATCTTTAGCTGTTATTTCGTTAATGTCACCTTCTAATTCTTCCGCTTCTGTAGTCTCCTTATCTTCATCGGACAAATTTAAGGATACATAGGCAACAGTCAATGAATATTCCTTCGATTCTCTGGGTACATCAATGCCAAAAAGCTGCACATAATCTAACTTATCAGCGACAGCTTTACGATAACGAACTTCATAATCTTCTGCTCGATCAACTTTACTCTCAGAAGTAATCTCAATCGGAATATTATCTATTGATACTTCTACAGCAGGGTTAGAATTTTTTTTTGCAGCTATAGAACTACATAGGTTTTCTATCCAAGGCTTTAAATGTTCTAAAGCCCAACATCCTCGATCATCTGTTCGACCGTGAATAATGCGAGGAATCCAACCTCCGCCTGTAGAATCGTATTGGCGCAACCAAACTTCACCAGTTGCTTTTGCAAAGTCAAGCTGCACAAAGTTATAGCCATTGTTTTTGCTTTCAGACCATTCATGACAAGCCCCTGCTGAAATAACTGTATGCCCGGTTGAAGCATCAGATCGAACAAAATCCTGATGCTCATGACCATGTAGAATAAAAGGAAAATCTCTTTCTAACTGCCTACCAAAGCTTGGGTTTTCTTCAGGAACCAACCAATTTGTAGGATGATGTAAAAGCGCAATAGCAAAATCATTCTTTGGAAGTTTTTGTAGCAGAGTTTCCAACTGAAAGCGACCTGCCATCCATAATCTACCTAATTCTAAGCGACCTGCTCCTGATGATGACCACGCAGAGTTAAAACCAGCAATGCCAACACGCAAATCGGCAACTTCACGAGCATCTGCATAAATTAAATGCTCTCGTCCTGTAAGTAAATGGTCATAACCATAAGTTTGTAGGAAGTGAGCATAATCGTCTAAACGACCAATAATTCGTTGCCAATCTATACCAGCATCTTTAATAAAACTGGTAATTTCATCGAGTGAGCTAATACTCTCTAATGCTTGTTTCTCGAACCTTGAGATTTTATTTCGATTAACGTCATGATTACCCGGTACAAGGAAAAGGTTCCGTTACTCAATGGCTGGCTGAAAAGATTCTCGGACTGTTGTTAAGAAATCATGGGCTTCACGAAATTGTTCGGCTATTGATTTTCCTGCACCACTCCCAATGTTACCAAATGCGGCATCACCCGTAAAAAAAATCAGATCCGGTCTTAACCCATACCGCTCCTGCATTTTTTTAAGATCCTTGCAGAGAGTATCAGTAACTCGTTTAGCATCCCAACCAGTTAGTGGTTTACAAGCATGGATATCTGAAAGATGCAGCCAAGTCAGTGTTTGAGCCATTGAGAGAATTCCTTATTAATAACCAGCCTCAAATTAAGGGAATTGCCTTCCAAGCAATTAGGAGAAAAACGATTTCTAGAATGTAACTGATAAAGACGGTGGGATTTAGCAAACCATCCCAGACATAACCTTTACGTTTGGGAGATGTAGCCCGTTTCAATGCATAATTCCAGCTATTAAATATGGCAGGCCCTCGCAATTGGCAAGTTTCCAAGAAGGTGGTTTCAATTTCGCCTACACGGGGATAAAAACCACGTTGAAAGTGCTTCCACTGGCTCTCTAAAACCCAAAAAAAGATTGGAATGGTGGAGCCAACCAAAGCAAGAACGCTCTTATTCTGTTGCAGTGCTAATACAATTACAGCACCAGTTCCAGTGATACCAAGAGCTTTAATTGCCCAAATCTGCTTATTGTAGTCTTCAATGGTGGTTTGCAGGAAGAAATATTCCTGCTTCAATAACTCCACCTCAAAATTATCTAAGGCATTATCCCTAGAAGAGGTAGAAGGTTGGGAATCAGACATCAGCCTTACAGTAATAACACTTATTACTCATAACATATTACTTGAAAAAGCTCAAAAATATAAATCTATATTGTTCTGTTACAGTAAGATTTAACGTGAGTTCGACGGCGAGCGAAAGCCAGAAAGCCTGAACCTAGAGTAATTGAATAAATTGGATAGAGAAATCTGTTACGATCTATCCTGCTACGAATTTCTCTTACTGTAGTTAATGCTTAGGTGATCGCGATTACCTTATACAATCTAGCTAGTGATCATTCCAGACTCGATTGCTGTGTAGAGATTTGCCTAAAGGTAGAGCGATCGCAATCTCGCAATCCTTCTATAAGCACGAATCAATACAATTGTTAATAGTTAATTTAACACCTAATTTTCAATCACAATACTTGCTGCATTTGAGCATAAGCTTCATAGACACCCTTCACGTTGTACCAGTTGAGAAAAATTCGGGCGATTTCTAAAGCTAATTGAGGTTTACCTAAGTTAATTAGCCATTGCAACAATGGAGCCATTGTTCGTTCATTTAGCGCACCATTGAGTGATAAAATGCCCCATAGTAAGCGATGCAGCCAAGTCATTTGAATCATCATTCGCACTTCCCATGTGGGATGCTTCTGATAAAACAAAACTCCCATACGTCCGCGTTGAATTTCTTGGTCAATCAATCGAGGAATTTGCTCTAATTTAAATGCTGGATGCCAATGATAGCCGACAGCTTCGGGACATTTAATTAGTGTCAAACCTAGTTTTTTCAGCCGTACACCTAGTTCTAAATCTTCCCAGCCATAGAGTTGAAAGCTGGTGTCAAAAAGTCCGGCTTTCTCTAGCCAATGTTTAGGGATTGCTACATTTCCCGTAGCAAAAAAAGCTGCTGAAAAATCTGTGACTTTGTAGGGTTCAGCAGTTGGGTTGTTGAAATTACAAGTATTAATAACTGCACCGTAAGTGAAAAAGCGATCGCTCCCCAATTTCTCCTTTCCCTGCACTAGCGCGTCTGCGTGAGCTTGCAAGAAATTCTTCAGCACCACTAAATCGCTATCAATAAAGATAATTGTATCTCCCAGCGCCCGTTCTACCCCCAAATTCCGAGCCGCAGCTGGGCCAGCATGATCTTGCTGAAACCAGCGCACATGGGGAAAATCTTCTTTGTGTCCTGCTAACCACTCCAATGTGCCATCAGTAGAACCATCATCCACTAAGACAATTTCGTAATCAGTAACCGAACTTGGCTGACTTAATTCCTGTACCTCCAAGGCGCGGAGGCACTTTTCTAAAATCGGTTGGCGATTATAAGTCGGTATCACAACGCTGAAAAACACAGTCTCACCCACAACACTATTTATCCATCTCCAGGATAGGACAGATGCGACGCTGACACTGTTCCTTGTCTGATTCTGGTTACGGAAATGGTCAATCTACTGAATGATGCAATATTTGCTGGGCATTTAAAAATAGGTATATAAGTTTACCACGTTTAAAATCTGAAAATATGCATTTTTGTATGTGTATTAAAGCTTATTTTTTCGTAAATAATAACAGTTGATAAATTCAAATTAATCAATATATAACCTGATGTTAATACTGAGTAGTTAAATTAATAAAAACTTGACTATTTTGCCTGCGTAAGCAGCATCAGCCAGTCTTAATTTGTTATTCACTGCTATTTATTGGCTGTTAAAAATGTGTCAAATTTCAATAAACATCGAAGTAATTTATGTAAATATTTAAAGTTTTTCTTTACCAAATTCCTCATCTTATTGAGAGATGAACTGAATAACAACCTCGTAAGCCTTAAATGGAGAACAAAGAATGAAAGGACGCTTTCACCCTAAAAACAATTTGACCCTCAACCCATCCGGTAACGAGTCAATTCGTGATGTGATTGACCGCGTTAGTTTGAGTCGGCGGCGGTTCATCATGACGGCTGTGGGTACGTCGGTGCTAACTGTTCTGGGCGATGTTTCTATCGGTGGCTTTCTCCAAAGTGTTGATGCAGCTCCGATTCCCAAAGGAACGGGATTTGCTGGCATAGGCTTTAAGAGCATCCCACCGAATCTACTCAACCCAGCTACAGGACTTCTGGAAAAGGATCTTGTCAGTGTTCCTGAAGGTTACACAGCAAAAGTACTGGTTGCTTGGGGAGATCCGATCGCACCTGGTGGCCCAACTTGGCTACCAGATGCCTCCCAAGATGCAGCTGCTCAAGAAAAGCAGTTTGGTATGCACAATGACGGCATGTACTACTTCCCTTTACAACCAGGGAATGTTGTTGGTCGGACAGTAAGTTCACAAGCAAGATCGTTAAGAGGCTTTTTAAACCAGCCCATCAATACTGGTCTACTGTGCGTCAACCATGAGTATACCCAAGAATCAATTTTGCATCCCGATGGTCTGGATGTAGTCACTATTGCCAAAGTACGTAAGTCTCAGGCTGCTCATGGCGTGTCTGTTGTGGAAATTTCCAAAAAGGGCAATGAGTGGAGTTTCAATCGCAATTCATCTTATGGTCGGCGCATTACGGGCAACACGGAGATGCGAGTTTCGGGGCCTGCGGCTGGCAATGCACTTTTAAAGTCAAAAAAGTTTTCAATTCAGCCAACTGGATCTGTTGACACTGGGACACTCAACGACGGCTATACCGCTTATGGTACGCTCAACAACTGCGCCAATGGCTACACTCCTTGGGGTACTTACTTGACCTGCGAAGAGAACTGGAACGGCTACTTTGCTAACTCTACAGGAGATGTAGCTGCAATTCCAGGCATCGAAAAGTCTGACATCTTAGCAGGGCAGAATCGATACGGTGTACTCAAACAGTCTAGCTATCGCTGGCCAGAAGTTGATCCACGATTCGATGCCAGCACCAACCCACTCGAACCCCATTTATTCGGCTGGGTGGTTGAGATTGATCCCTACAATCCACAAAGCAAACCAGTCAAACGCACTGCCCTTGGTCGGTTTAAGCACGAGAGCGCTCAGGTTGTTGTTGATGACAATAACCGTGTTGCTTTCTATCAGGGTGACGACGAGCGCAACGAGTATATCTACAAATTCGTTTGTGCCCAACCTTTAAATCCCGGCAATCGTGATGCTAACCGAGATTTGCTCGACAACGGTGTTCTGTACGTTGCCAAATTCAATGACAACGGTACTGGCAAGTGGATTCCTTTGGTCTACGGTCAGAATGGTTTGACACCAGAGAATGGTTTCAGAAGCCAAGCTGAAGTACTCGTTAAGACAAGACAAGTCGGTGATCGAGTTGGCGCAACCATGATGGATCGCCCAGAGTGGGTAGCTGTACGTCCTCGCATCGGCGGATATAAAGAGATTGAAGTCTACTGCACATTGACCAACAATAATCGTCGGGGCACAACTCCAGTTTCCTCCAATCAGCCAGACGGCACAACAGCAGCAAACGGTGCGCGTCCTCCCGTAAATCCTCCCAACCCACGTCCTGACAACCGTTACGGTCACATCATTCGCTGGCGCGAAGATGGACGCAGTGTTACAGCAACTACCTTCAAGTGGGATATTTTCTTTGAAGCTGGGGACAAAACTAAACCCGAACCAAATCTTCAGGGCAACATTAAAGGTGACGACTTAAGTTCACCAGATGGTCTGTGGTTCGACAACTTTGGTCGCCTTTGGATTCAGACCGACCACTCAGGCGATGGTATCGGTGATTTAGTAAACATCGGTAGCAACACCATGTCGTGTGCTGACCCCAACACCAAACAAGTTAGGCGCTTCTTGACCAGCCCTACGGATTGTGAGGTAACTGGTATTACCAGCACACCCGATGGCAAAGCGATGTTTATCAACATCCAGCACCCAGGCGATCGTGGAGATGCCTCGAATCCCACGATCGCTAGCAATTGGCCTAACAGTCAAGGTTATGGACCATCAGGTCGTCCACGTTCATCAGTGGTAGTAATTACCCGAAATGACGGTGGCGTTGTTGGTGGTCTTTAAAGACGATAGGAACAGATTCATTTAGCGATCGCTCTTTTGTCACTACAGTATCTTAAATAGTTTTAAATCACCTTAATCCTTAACCCTAAACATGGGTAAGGGTAAGGTGATTTACTTGTAGCTATTAACCCACAACTTTTGTTGCTCTCTTCTTACGTTGCATCCACAATCCCATAACAGCAGCAATAGCTGTACCACCAACAGCTAACGGTTCGGGTACTTTAGCGTAGCTTACAGTACCTACTTGTGTTGTATTTACTGATTGATCAATCAGATAAAAGTTGTTTCCTCCTACATTTGGAGTATTTGGATCACTTGCGATCGCAAACTGGTCTGCAACAAAATAGCTTAGTCCCAAAATTTCGCCATTATTAAAGCTGGCTATAGGAAAACTGTCGAAATCACTATCATCTACTTGTGTATAATTAGTACCTAAATAGTTGAATGCAACTGCTAATCCATTCTCAACTCCTAATGTCTCAAGACCTGTATTGGTTAAGGTCGAGTCATCGTATTGAAAAGAACCGAAATACTGACCGGGATTATCGCCAGATGTGGCATTTACAGTGAAACCGTAATTAACCAAGGCAGCTTGCACCGATTTAGTACCAACAGCAGCAACGGAGATGGCAGCTGCAACGGTAGCAATACCAAGATTCGTAGCTAATTTCATCAGAAAATACTCCAAAGGAAAAAAATTAATAGTCCTGTAATTCCACTTAAATAAGCTTTTAACCACTGCGTACAGGTTAAGAAATATCAAACAAAAGATTATCATTATAAAATCTTTAAGCTTCTCACGTGTATATAACTTTTCTGTAAAATAGCAATTTCACCCATCTACACAGTATCAAAAGGTTTCAAGCCTCTGACTTTAGTCCTTGTATTGTTACTGTCAAATTGTCATGAAATCAGGTGAAAATAATTCACTGAACCGTATTAGTAGTAAGTGAATATCCAAATTGGAAGCTCATAATCTTTAAAATTTTATTCAAAAGTTAGAAAAATCGGTAAAAAAGATTCTTATTCTCAATATGTATTTATTGAGGTATATCGCCTGCCCCAAAGGCGTTTATTGTCTATATCAGTAGGAGCTTAAAAGATAATGGTTATCATCCTCTCAATGAGGATAATAGGTCGATTCCAAGTTTTAGTTACCAATAAAATTATGTGTAATTAGTAACTAGTGATTAATATGATGATTACTGTAAATTGTAAATATTAATATGCTTTAATTTTTGATTTTAACAAAATCATTACCATTTCTTAAATTAAGTAAGATAGATTTTTTATGGGCATATATTTTGTGTAGTATTCATATACTTCTGAATCTAACAAAATAGATTTTAAAAAAAGATTGGTGAGTAATATTATAAAAAAGGCATGAAAAAAGTCTTTAAACATAGGCTGTTAAAAGACAATATTTGAAGATATACATTCAAAGTTGAGAGCATACTCACCACAGATACAGATGGTAAGAATGTTTGAAGCTAATACTGTACTGCAAAAAGGCTTTTGAGTAATGGTTTCACTTCAATGGTGTGGATGTGCAGATAATCAGGTAAAAGTAGTTAATAATTATCAGAAAGCAAAAACTTTGTGGATAACAGTAGGTTTACTTGCTGTTTTTTTTGTTGCTGAGTGGAGTGTGGGTTTATGGAGCCAAAGTTTATCTCTACAGGCGGATGCAGGACACATTTTATCTGATATTGCAGCTTTAGCAATATCGCTAATTGCCAGTTTTGTAGCACAAAAACCAGCTAAAAAAAAGGCAACATTTGGACATCACCGGATCGAAGTTTTAGCAGCTTTGCTGAATGGATTAGGTTTGCTGGCGATCGCTACTTTTATCATATTGGAAGCTATTCAGCGCTGGCAACATCCAGCAGCAATTTTAGGCTTACCAATGTTAGCAATTGCAGTATTAGGTTTAATCGTCAATCTACTCAATATTAATTTGCTTCATCCCCACACTCACAACGATTTAAACCTGCGAGGAGCTTTGCTTCATGTCATCGCCGATACTGCTAGTTCTGTTGGTGTAATTATAGCTGCTTTAGCAGTTCATCTCTGGGATTGGTGGTGGGCAGATGTCGCTATTAGTATAGTCGTTGCAACTTTTACGGGTTTGAGTGCTTTACCTTTAGTGCAAGAAAGTTTAAAGATTTTTTTGGAGTATGCACCGGAATCAATTGACCCTGTTGAGGTGGAAATATCTCTCCAATCTTTTCCTGGTGTTGTGCAAGTAGAAAAACTTCGCATCTGGACAATTAGCTTAAATAAGGTAATGCTTTGTGCCAATTTGACAGTTGAATGTACAACTATTCAGGAACGCGATCGCTTACTTACTAAGTTGGAAACTCACATCCGAAAAACTTTTAATATTGCTGAGATAACTTTGCAGCTAACTAGCTGTATAAAACCTTCAGCGTTACCAATTCATCCTTTATTTAACCAAGATTTAGTTTTCATGTTGTCTGCAAGTAAAAATAATTCAAACATGGAACATACGTAAATCGATAATTATGCTAATTACTACTATAATCAATCCTCCAAATGTTTGTCTGTATTGAGTTTTTAAAGAGTTTTTAAACATAATGCTTATTGGCATTTTTTCCAATTGTCAAAGCATAGCGATGTCTACGACGGGCTACGCCTACGTTGATTGCAACTCGGTTATTTACTAAAAGGTTTCCTGATCATGACTCTCATTCAAAAATCCAAAATGATTTCATTCCTGAAACAGTACAAACGCGCCTTGGCTTGGTTTATATCTGGTCTGGTTATGGCAGCTTTGTTGTTTTTAGGAACATCAAATCAACAACCAGCAACTGCCTCTGAGCAAAGTCAAGTCACAGCCTCAACTGTGCCAGATGTGACTCATACATACTCAGATTTTGGTGCTACTCATCTAGAACCAAATTTTTATCAGTATTAACGGCTAACACTTGCTCAATTAACTTTAAGGCACACTTCAATGATTTCATTTTTGCAAAAGTACAAGCGATTTCTAGCCTTTACTATGGCTAGCTTCTTTTGTACCGTTCTACTCGTATTTGGTAATTCTGTTTTTCAGCCGACTATGGCGGCTGGTAATGGAGTTAACGTAATTATCATGATTGGCGATGGTATGGGTTGGAATATGGCACGGGCCGCAGCCGTTGCCAAAGGCGCTCCTTTTTACACCAGTGGTAAAGGCTCAGGTCTGAGCTTCCAAAAGCTAAGTGGATATGGATTAGTGACTACTTACGGCACAACTATTCAGGGAAATACACCAGCCAATCCCACAGACCAGCCCCATCTAACAGGTAACTCTGCTCTGGATGGGTCTGATACACTTACCGGTGCAAGTCCTATTCGTCCCAACTTCTCGTTCCAGCCTACTCCTTTTAACCCTGGCAATCGAGCTGATGGTAATAGCCTAGAGGATGGTAATCTTGCGGGTTATGACATCAGTAAGGGCGGCCCTGTTCCTTGGGTTCCTTTGACCCCTGCTAATGCTGGTACTTATGACAAAGATTACATCAAGTACAGTTATCCCGACTCTGCTAACACAGCTACAACTCTGTATACAGGAGTAAAGAGCTTTAACAATGCGATGGGGGTAGACATTTACGAGAAGAAGTTGAAAACCATCCTAGAAATTGCCAAAGAAAAAGGTAAGTCTACAGGCTTGGTAACTTCCGTACCTATTAGCCATGCAACGCCTGGTGCTGCGGCTTCTTTTGTAAATCGTCGTAGTAAGTATGACAGTGTTTACGACCCCAGCAAGACCAACCAAGACAGCATTTTGCAACAGACATTGCTGAACTTTAAACCCAATATTTTGTTGGGTGGCGGTCATCCCAAAGATTTTGAAAATAGAGAAAGCACAAGTACAGCAGAAGGTGTCTTTAAGTATACGTATATTACAGAAGACACTTACCAGCATCTGAAGAATAATCCTACGTCCAATCGTTACGGCTATACCTTTTTGGAACGCGGCCCTAATGCAGCTAAAACACTGCTAAAAACGGCTGCTAAAATCGACCCCAACAAGGGAGGCAGATTATTTGGTCTATATGGTGCGCGTGGGCAAAATGGCAACATTCCTGTTAGTTCCTCTAAGGGAGACTATAGTTTGACAGGTCTGGATAACTTTTCTCTGTATACCTCTGTTGTCAAGCCTGGAACGCCGGATACCTGTCCATCAGGTCAGATAATAACCGGTACTGCTGGGGATTGTGTTCCTGTTATTGATGCAGCTGGTAATCCCATTGCTCCTAATGCTCCTGCACCCGATACTGTCCGTCCTCTGGCTCCCGGTGAAACTGATGCCAGCTTTATTGCTAAAGAGATTAACGAAAATCCGACTTTGGCTGATTTAACCAAAGCAGCTTTAACCGTTTTAGGGAAAGACAAAGATGGCTTCTGGTTGATGGTTGAGGGAGGCGATATCGACTGGGCTGCTCATGACAACAACATGGATAACCTGATTGGTACCATGAATGATTTTGATAAGGCAGTCGAGCAGGTCATTAGTTGGGTAGATAATCATGGTGGTTGGAGTAAGAACTTGCTACTGGTTACTGCTGACCATGACCACTATCTAACTCTAAATAATGACTTCACCTCTAAATTGACTCCCAATCCTAACCCAAATCAGGCTAAAGGCTTGAACTATAACGCCAAGGACATCACCTTTGTCAAGCACAATCCTACTGATGCTGGTCATTTCTGGGGGTCTGATCCAAATTACAAATATCTCTGGGGTAGCCATAGCCGCCGGGTTGTACCTGTTTACTACCAGGGTGCTTACGCATCAACTCTGACGCGATCGCTAGGACAAGGCTTCCAGATTACAGATAGCTCTGGTACTTATACTGTGCCTGGTGTTCGGGGCGTGGTTGACCAAAGTCATATCTTCCAAGCCATGAAAACTGCGATGGGCGTTGGCGAAGCCTCTCGGAGAGAAGCCCCGCCTTCGGCGATCACAAGTCCGTGAATTGAATACGCCGCTTCACTAAGACACTAACTGAAAAGCTTTCTGTTGCAGAGACGTGCTAACACACGTCTCTGTCTCAAAAAACTATTGCGGTATTATTGCACCTGTTCTTTTATCAAGGGAAAAAATGACTGACTCCATCTTCAAGAAGTTAGCAGCTGCAACGGTAGGAACTGCTTTGATTTTTTCGTTAGGGGAAACTATGCCGGCTCTTGCAGCAGCCCTAACTTATAATTTTTCTAATGACGATAAAACTCTCACAGGCACTTTTTCATTTGATCAAGCAGCAGCAGAAGATCAAGAAGTAACGATCGCAGAAGGTTTAAAGATTTCTGCTAGCTATGGTGGCCAGTCATACACTGAAGCCGATGATCCTTTAGCGTCAGTTTTCACCGACTTTTCGGGAACAATTTTTAACCAAGCGGGGTTAGGGTTATATTTTACACCTAGCGCTTTTAATGTCTACCGGGAAAATTTTATCAATCTAAACGATTCCATTAGTGCAGGTGTTCAGACTGTCACTTATACCAGTGTTCCAGAGCCAAGTTTAATGCTTGGATTGTCTGCATTCGGGTTGAGTTTGTTCTTGAGTAAAAAAATAACATCTCCTAAACCATCAAGCACAAAAGCTTAAATCAAATTATCACGAATAACGGGGTGGGATTATCCACCCCGCAAATTTTTAAAATTATAAAGTCTCAAAGCTCAGATTCCCAATTTTTCTAAAAAGTTAGGGAATCTTGTTATTCACATAATAATTTAGAATTGCTACATCGTTTTATTAGCATCAGACAAGAGTTAACCGTAATGTCTGGGTTTGCAGTTGATTAACCTATTACTTGTTGCATGAATAAAATATACATGGATTAGTTTAGATATAATAATGACTCATTGTTTGTTTTCCTAACTGGAGAAATTAATGGGTCGCGCCAAAAAGGTTGTCCTGGCATATTCTGGTGGAGTAGATACCTCCGTTTGCATCCCTTACCTCAAACAGGAGTGGGGTGTAGAAGAGGTGATTACCCTAGCAGCAGATTTAGGCCAGGGAGATGAATTAGAGCCAGTTCGAGAAAAAGCTCTGAAATCGGGTGCAAGTGAATCCCTCGTGGCGGATGTCAAAGACAGCTTTGTTAAAGATTACGCCTTTGGAGCGATTCAAGCTAACGCCCTTTATGAAAATCGTTATCCTCTCGGAACTGCCCTTGCTCGTCCACTGATTGCTAAGGTATTAGTCGAAACGGCTGAAAAATATGGTGCTGATGCGATCGCTCACGGTTGCACTGGCAAAGGTAACGATCAGGTTCGCTTTGATGTCTCTGTAACCGCCTTAAACCCCAACTTAAAAATCCTCGCACCAGCCAGAGAATGGGGTATGAGCCGCGAGGAAACCATCGCTTATGGTGAAAAGTTTGGTATCCCCTCACCAGTCAAAAAATCTTCTCCCTACAGCATTGATAAGAATTTGCTTGGTCGTAGTGTTGAAGCTGGTTTACTCGAAGATCCGTCATTTGAGCCACCAGAAGAAATTTATGAAATGACCAAAGCGATCGTGGATACTCCCAACGAGCCAGAGTACATCGAAATTGGCTTCCACGGTGGTATTCCGACAACCCTCAACGGTATAGCTAAAAAGCCAGTTGAACTAATTGACGAACTCAATCAGGCGGTAGGAAATCACGGTATCGGACGGATCGACATGATCGAAAACCGTCTGGTGGGCATCAAATCGCGGGAAATCTATGAATCACCTGCGATGTTAGTGTTAATTCAGGCACATAGGGATTTAGAAAGCTTGACTTTGACGGCAGATGTCACCCATTACAAGCGTGGGATTGAAGAAACTTATAGCCAAATCGTTTACAACGGTTTGTGGTACAGTCCACTCAAAGTTGCCCTAGATGCCTTTATTCAAAAGACACAAGAGCAAGTTTCTGGAACTGTGCGAGTGAAGTTGTTCAAAGGCAACTCTACGATAGTTGGGCGTTCGAGTGATAATTCTCTCTATACTCCCGATTTGGCAACCTACGGAGCCGAAGATCAATTTGATCACAAAGCTGCTGAAGGCTTTATTTACGTTTGGGGACTACCGACTCGCATTTGGTCGCAGAAAATTAAAAGTTAAGATTTAGGAGTTAGGAGTTAAGAAAGCAAAATACAAAAAGTAAAAAAATAACTTTTTACTTTACTCCTAACTCCTCACTTTTTACTCCTCACTACTCGCTTCTTTTACTTGGCGAGACTCTAACCACAGGGGCACAATAATTAAGGCAGCCAATATCAGTAAGGCTGCGATCGCAAATTGACCCACCCAAGCAACCAATTGCTCTAAAGAGACAATTTTGCCAGCAAAGAAAGCCAATGTCACCATCAAACTAGCCCAAGCAACTGCTCCTAAAAAGTTGTATAAAAAGAATTTTCCAAAGGGCATTTCAGCTATCCCAGCTAGTGGTGCAGCAAAAACTCGTAACAATGCCAAAAAACGTCCAAAAAATACTGCTTTAGCAGAATTTTGACTAAATTGATCTTTAATAGTCACCAGCCGCACTTCAGAAATCCGAAATATGCTAGCAACTTTTACCAGAAAAGGCCAACCGCTAGCTCTACCAATCCAGTAGCCACAAGTGCCGCCAATTACAGCACCCATAATTGCATCACCGAGAACCAGCCAGAAATTCAGTTCATCACTGCCAGCTAGAAACCCGCCTACTAAGGTCACGGTTTCACCAGGAAGGGGAATGCCTAAATTTTCTAGCAAAATTCCTAAAAAAATTGCCCAATACCCGTAAGTGTGGGCGACTTCCTGGATATTTTCTAGTGAAATCAGCTCTAAAGACATTCCGCACCACCGTCTTTACAAATTTTTACTTTTATTATATCTTTCTTTGCTTGTTTATCCGCGTGGTGTCAATTAAACCGCTAATTGAACCATTAGTTTAATTCTTGATAATCCATAAATTAGAATTTATGGCAACTATTAATTTTTGACTATTAAATATGCATTTTTAGGGGTTAATACCACAAGTTCATAATTTATTACAAAAAAAATAAAATATTTATAAAAAAATTATAAATATCCAGTTAAATGATGAAAATCTCGTAAAAGATACGGTTGATACCGAAATTGTTAGGCGTTTATGCCTATATTGATAAAAGTTATCACAAATTATACGGCATGAATACTGAAATAATCTTTCTCAACTACACGGCTGTATTTACCCAAATACCAGGGTAAAACACTAGTTTTGCTGGTGAAAGAGAAAAGGTATTGATGTATTTTTTCAATTTTTTGTCAAGTATTCCAACTACCCTGTTAAATTTATGATTCTCACACAAGAACTTCAAGTTATTTTGTTTAAACCCCAATCAAGCATAGATTTGGAAGGCGGTAAGACTTTGAGTGAACAGATGGCTAGAGTAGTGCCCCAAGCTCATCAACTCTGGGTTATCGACCTAGCAGAAGTTAATTTCATGGACAGTTCTGGATTAGTCCCCTTAGTAAAAGGGTTGAAAGCTGCACGTCAGAGTGGCTGTCGCTTGGTTCTATGCAACGTGCAAGCTCCTGTACGGTTAATTTTGGAACTTACCCAACTAGATTCAGTGTTTGAAATTTTTCCCACTTACGAAGACATTTTTACTACCGTTAAAGATAAAAGTCTGGTGCTAGCAGCCTAAATAATAAATCTACCTATAGGTGGATGGTGGAGTCAAGCAATATTTGCGTTTTTTCATATTCTCCAAGAGAACAGTCTGGTGCTAGCAGGCTAATTTTCTTTTTTTCTAGAGAAGAATGTTGAGGGAAACTCATGGCTTCGACGTAGTTAATATTAATAAGCAGATGAATGAACCTGCTTGTTGAAAACCATCTACTAGTGCGTCAAGTTTAAATTGATGGATAAGCAAATTTGTAGAGAAGGCGCTAGCCTCTCCCATGAGCGACTAACTTTCCCGTTGGCTAAGAACTTTAGTCCTGATGTTCTAAGGACGCTTTGTGTTTACTACAAACCGTCAAAACTATCTTAGACATTGTATGACCTAAAGTAGTGAAGTAAGAATTAACCAAAATCGGTCAAAACAATGCAATTATTTGTGAGACTCCCCAGCTTTTGAAATTACTCTGAGCTAATTGTTCTATAACCAACTTACACTAGTGCAAAAAAGCATAAGGTAAGAAAGATTATACTATCAGCCTTTGCGTTATTTATAACTCCATAGTTTTTATTTATCGTAAATCAAAGGCTTTAAGAACGTTACATTTACATATAAGTAGGTGGACGCTAAAAAATACAACTAGATTAAGAAATGTAAATCGCTTAAAAGCTTATATTCAAAGCGTTTCTGGCGTTTTACATAAGTTTATACAATTCGGTTTAATTGTGCCTACCTACTTAGCATAGGTTTCAGTCAGGGTTTAAATTCCAGTCTGAAATGTCTTTAATTTTGAATTGTTAATGCCTTGGTCTACTAGTTGGATGTATCCAAGACACTTTTTTTGGCAATTTTTTACCTGTTAGATTCCAGTATAATGATAAACTTTAGGCGTTCTGGGGAGTCGAAATGTTAGTTTCTTCCGATGCTGGGCGGGGAAAATTTGGCAAATCAATGCCACTGTGACTAGCATTGCGAGTTTTGAGTGCTAAACGGTAACTCACACTTTGTAGTTCTGCTTGTAGTTGGCGGTTTTCCCGTTGTAGCATTGCTACCTTTTCTCTCACTGGCGTCATCCGTTCTTCAAACTTCCGCCGATAAATTTGAGGTAACTCTTGTACTACTTGCTCCAACATCCGAGTGCGATCGGTGAGTTCTTGAACTGACTGTCGCAATTGGTAAATTTCGGAGTCACGAGTTGTAATTTGCTCTTGGTAGAACGCCACTTGCTGCTCTACAGCTTGAAGTTGTTCTTGTAAAGCCTGTAACTGGGTCGTGTCGCGCTCAATATCCGGCTGCTGAGGCATAAAACTAGTGTTACCCTTTACCAGCCGGAATAGTTCTTGAGATAGTTGTTGTACTAAGGAATCACGAAGTTGCAACTCTTGGCGTAGTTGCGATACTTCCGTAGAGAGAACTTGAATATTGGGTGTATCAGATTGGCTCACAGTAGCTTACAGCTCCCATTCAGAATCTTGTCCACTCTTAGGTATAACTGCGGGAGTACTACCTTTGGCAAGTATTTGTTAATGTAGCATTCCCAAGCAAGTCATGAAAAAAGAAAAAACAAAATTTTATTGAATGAAGTATTAGGGAGTGGAAAGAGGCAGAGGGGCAGGGGGCAGGGAGCAAAGGAGAGAGACAAAGAGATAATTTCTTCTCTCCTTTGCCCCCAGCAAGAAGTTCTTCTTCATGTCCCCCTGCTTCCTGCTCCCTTGCTCCCTGCTTCTTCCTCAGCTCCCTATTCCCTACTCCATACTCCTTAGACCGGTGCTGCCACTTTAGTGGGTTTTTCTTTTTCTTCTTTAGGGGGTTTTTCCTCTTCGGCTTCCTGCTTAACTGTCAAATAGCGAATCACTTCTTCACTCAAACGCATGGCGCGTTCAAAGGGGGCGATCGCAGTTGCAGGCGCAGTGTAGTTTAACTGGATGTAGATGCCATCGCGGTGTTTTTTGATTTCATAAGCAAGACGACGCTTACCACGATTTTGAATTTGCATATCTTCAGCGCCTTGGTCGCGAAGCAAGTTCTGATATTTAGTCACTGCTTGCTCTACCTGTTCGTCTCCCAGGTCAGGGCGCAGAATGTACATTGTTTCGTAACTAGTAGTCATATTTTTCAGTCTCCTTATGGACAGAAATGGCTGCTGGTGCTAATTTATACCTATTTTAATTCAAAATGTCGGTATTAATCAACATCTGAAGCAACAAGGAACTATAATCTTACCAGTTTTAAATTTGAATCATTAGCCAAATCGCCGAAATTTGAATTTTTTGGATGTCCTTAATGAAAAATAGGTCGCTTCCCGGCCCCCAGATTTCTTTAGCTTATTCCAAAATAACCTCTCACTTAACCGAAACGTATTGGGACATATCTTATAGCGAGCGATCGCTTTCAGGCTCAAGGCTCAATCGGTTCGCTAAAAAGCTAACTGATGATTGCTACCCGCTCACAGCAACAAAAAAGCAGATAAAAGGATATTCATCAAGGTTATGGCGCAACGCTATGTGCGAATTCAAAATCAAGAAGGACAGGTTTACTATGGGTTACTACAACTATCCCTGAATGTGCAGGTGCTAGATGCTCCGCCCTGGTTACAAGGACAACCCACTGATTTAACTTTGAAACCAGAAAATTACCAAATTCTGGCTCCCTGCGCTCCCTCAAAAATTGTGGCGGTGGGTAAGAATTATGCAGATCATGCAGCCGAAATGGGAACTCCAGTCCCTTCTGAGCCACTAATCTTTCTCAAGCCACCCACGTCGATTATTCCATCTGAGAGGGAAATTAGGTATCCTCCCCAGTCACAAAGAGTTGACTACGAAGGAGAGTTAGCGTTAGTGATTGGCGATTACGCCTTTGAATGTACACCAAAGGTAGCCCAAACTAAAATTTGGGGCTACACCATTGCTAATGACGTAACAGCGCGGGATTTACAAAAACGGGATGGTCAATGGACGCGAGCCAAAGGTTTTGATACTTTCTGTCCCTTGGGTCCTTGGATCGTGCGGGAATTAAATCCAGGAGCGAGATTGCAGACTTTTGTGAATGACAACGCCAATCCAGTCCAATCTGCCTGTATCGATCAGATGGTGTTTTCTCCCGATGTTCTAGTTTCTTATATTAGTCAGGTTATGACGTTACTACCTGGTGATTTGGTGCTTACAGGTACGCCGGAGGGTGTAAGCCCATTGCATCCAGGCGATCGCGTCCGGGTTGAAATTGAAGGTATTGGTCGCTTGGAAAACACCGTAGCGCCCCGTTAATTTCTAACGCACTTGCATGTACACTGCATCGGAAATTGCCGGAATTTCCGCATAACGTCCGCTTACAGACTGGATGACTGAATATGCGGCTGCTCCTACTATGCCAATAAAAATGGTTGTGGATAGGGTTTGGATTGCAAAACCACCAACGGGAACTAGTCCCACAACATCAGTCAGGATGCTAAACAAAAAGATAATGATGTCCAAAAGGATTGCTTGCATAGTGTTGAAACGAATAAAGTGACTAATTTTTTCGTTTCTCACTACCAGCAAAAATAAACCAAAGAAAATAATCATTCCTGCATAACGCACGCCGTAGTAAATTCTCAACAATGGCAAAAGCGGCAGAAACAGCAGCTGTAGCGGTGGAAACTCTGAGAGCAAATATCTACCAAATACAAAAACCTCAATTAGAGGAAGCAAATAAGGCAAGGAAGCAAAAATCCGATCTGAAACCGTTATAGATCCGCGCCAAGACATTATGCGTTCTCCTGTGGTTAAATTTTAATAGTTACTTGAGCTTAGGATAACGCAGTTGCTTCGTCTTGCTAGCAAATTCAACTATTCTATATGGGCGATGCGAAAACCCATAACACACTCATACTGGTCTGGCTGCTGTTGAGTAAGTTTGCGAATGGCTTGACCACAACGCAGTTGACCCCCACGCCAACGGGGTTGACCGCTCCTGTCAGCGAGTAAACAAGACTGGCAAACTTGCTCAGGGGCAAGGATTTGCTCGTCCATTAAAATGACTAGCATCGAATCCCTCCTGTAAATCCTCATTGTCACCCACATTCTACTCAGGTGAGGATACGCTTTGTAGAGGTTCAAAGAAACGCTGCTTTGTAGGTTGGGCGCTTGCTGCGCGGTTAAGTGTTGTGATTTGCGATCGTGCTTTGCGCCCACCGTGGGCGATCGCAGAGGACACTTAAGAGCCACATCCTAACTCTTTGTAGCAAAAATGTGGGGAATCAAAATTTAATAAAAATTGTCAAGTGAATCTTACATTTATTGTATGTTGTGTCTATGGCAAATGGACGTTCTGGTAAAAAATCATACAAAAAAAGTTGGCGCTAAGTTGAAAATATACAGCGAACAATTTTATTGCATCCCTGTTAACTTAACACTGGAGAGTGTCAAACTTAATATTGAGGAAACAACAAAAGCTTTACGCACAAGCAACATAACAATCCATTGAAGTTCCCTTGATGGGACTAGTTAAAGTGCCAGAAGGCAAGTAAGTAAAACTGAGTTAACTAGATAGCCATTTAAGAGATGCATTTACAAAATACTGGGGTAAACTTGCAAGCAAGTTGATACACAATATAATTGGGCGGCTCGTCGGTCTGGGCATCACTCACAATGGAACATTGGCAATTTCTGATACAGAAACAAGGCGATCGCTCGTGGCATATCCTAGAATCGCCAAATTTGGAAATTTTGGAAGGGGAGTATAGAGTTTTGGCTCGTTCTAACCTTCCTAATACAGACGTGGAAGTACGGGTAACTCATTCTTCAACCCAGGAAGTTCTACCAAAGCGGCGAATTTTCAAGCGATCGGGTCGCACTAATTCAGAAGGCTTAATGGCGCTAATTCCTTTTACCTACTTCGAGCCAGGAGTTTGGGAGTTGCGCTGTATGGGCGATTTGATGTCGGAGCTACTCGGTAAATCTTGGCAATACACTATCCAACTTCAAGTATTGTGCCAAGGAGTAAAGGGGGAGCAGAGCAGACAGAGGAAGCAGGGAGAGCAGGGGGAGAATGTAGAATCAAATTCATCCGATCGCCCAGATGCTGTTTCTGAAAACTGGGAATTCACTTTCCCAACACAACCCCCAATTGCGCTAGATAAAGCGATCGCACTCTCCCCAGAATTGGGAATTGCTACAGACGACAACCCCGTTACAATTGTTGTGCCAGATGAAGGCAACTTAGAATACACTGCCCCAGAAGAACCCGAAATTAACTTAGATAAAGCGATCGCAGCCTTTGCAGAACTGCTAATTGCTACAGATGACAACCCCGTTACAATTGTTGTGCCAGATGAAGGCAACTTAGAATACACTGCCCCAGAAGAACCCGAAATTAACTTAGATAAAGCGATCGCTACAGAACAGATGGTTACTACAGACAGCAATCCTAATACCACTGTTCTGCTAGATGAAACGGAAAAAGATATTGATGAGCCTGTGAGTTCTGTATGGCTCAAAGGTGAGACGGCAGAGCAGATTTTACAAAATTTAATAGATTTAGCTTTACCCAATTCTGAAGCCCTGCTCAATGATGAAAAGGTTGCAGATTCTCTAGCAACACAACCACCGCCTCCATTACTGCTAACTTTAGCTCACGATACTTACATTGCTCCTTGGGGACAACCTCTTACAATCAATGGACACGTAGAACTCAAAGAAAAGATCAATCTAGATCAGGCTGAAACATTATTCCCCAAAAGCTTGCAGGCGCTTGAACTACAAATTGAACTGCGATCGCCCAAAAACTCAAAAATCTTGACCCAGGTACGGCAACCCTTACCGGATCAAGAGTTGCCCTTCACCATCAATACCTCAATTGATATTCCTGCTGACTTTGAATCCAAGTTAATTTTGGCAGATATCACTTTGTATGGTCGATTCGCCGATGTTGGTGAAGTCATCAGGTTAGCCAGCCAGTCTTTCACCATTACAGCAGATGTAACACAATTACTGGCAATCACAGCCGCAGCAACACCTAGTACATCTTTAAATGACACCACAGCACCATCGGACTCGTCTGCTGCTGTCACGGAGCCAGAGGCTGCTGTAAAGATAGATTTGAAACTATTCAATCTGGTCAAAATTTCGAAAACAGACCAGTTTCAGATACTTAATCCATCCCCAAATACAGCTTTACCACCACAAATTAACTTACAAGTTCTGCGAGAAGCCATCCTGCGAACATCTAACTTAAAGAATTCAGGCACTTCGCCTCAATTGCCGAAACTGCCCCCTATTCAAACCCATGCCAACACTCCCACAGACGTTGTTGCAGAACCCTCTACAAAAGAGGAAGTTCTGGAAAAGGATACTACTATGGTTGCCATCAACTTGGAGCAGTTGATCATCAAGCAACGTCGAATGCCAATACTCGATAGTGCTTTGCCATACTTGAAACGGCTACAAGCTTTGCCAGATGATACAGAAGAAGTAAAAAACAATGCTCCAGATGCGAAAGTTCCAGCAGATGAAGACTTACCGCAGTTGGATACAAGTGTAGCTGATGAAAATACACCGGAATTAGTAGTAGATGATGCCCAATTTCAAGAAGAGTCTGTTGCTGAGGGAGAAGCCCAGCCAAATGTAGAATTTCAAGAAGAATGTGTTGCTGAAGTAGAAGCCCAGCCAAATGTAGAATTTCAAGAAGAATCTGTTGCTGAAGTAGAAGCCCAGCCAAATGCACAATTCATTACAACAGGGAACCTTTACTCATCTCCCCTGCTCAGAAAGTGGATGCACAGCCAAGGATACTCTTTGCCTGAATTCATCGATGAACTAGAACCCGAAGACCAGAATAGGTATGTTCCAGCCCAGCAGACCCAGCTTTCTCTTAGTGCTGAAACTCCCAATATTGATGACAACTTGCCGTTAAACGTGGATGCTGACACAGAGACATCGGAAGAAGTTCAAAAGTCGGTTTCTGATCTTGAGAACTTTGGGGAAGATGCAGACACAGCAAAGGAAGCTGATCTAGAAACAGGGGAAGATACGGTAGTAGAAGTATCTGAGCCAACACTCTCAATGGTGGTAACACAACTACCGCCCCCCCCTCCTCCAATAAAAATGAATATAGCGTCAGCTTGGTTGGCCCAAGAAATCGTTGTCGATGATACATATAGTGAACATAGTGAACTGGAAGCCAATGGGACGAAGAATTACTCGTTTGAAAAAGAGAAGCAACCACTATTAGGTTTATCCTCTTCCCCACCCATAACTTCGGCTGCCATTGAGCCTTTGCCAATTCCAGAACTGCATGTACCAGACGGCGAACTAATCGCTGGCAAATTTATCATAGTGCGCGTAGTACTGCCTGAAGTACCTCCCCAGGTTGTTGTCAAGTTATGGCTTGAAGATTATCAAACTCGCTGGTTACTAGAGGGGCCCCATTTACTGACAAATTTGCTACCTAACGCCTTGGGAGGATTAGAAGTGATGACGCAATTAAATATTCCCTTTGGGTGTTTGGAAATTCGCTTAGAAGCGATCGCACTTGATCTGATAACCCAACAGGAAAGTCACAAAGTCACAATAGTGCGAACTGTGATTCCTCCAGACTTGCCAAACTTGCAGCTAGATGAACTCCTGGGTATGTAACTTCAGGTATGAGGGGCATTGGGCATTGATTAATTAAATATTCTCCCCTGCCTCCCCTGCCTCCCCGCTCCCCACTCCCCACATTAGCTGTGTTAAAAATCTTTAGAATTTCAAAAATATTGGCAGAATTTGCAGTAAGCTCATTTTGAATTGTAGTGTTATTTAACAGGAACCTTTACTATGGCAGCTTCCTTTTTGCCTTCTATCTTAGTTCCGCTCACTGGTTTGGTTTTACCAGCTGTGACCTTCGCGTTTTTCTTTTTATACATTGAAAGAGACGATATTGGCTAATCTAGTCATTAGTCATTAGTCAAGTTTTCGGACAAGCGAGTGCTATCAATTCCAATACAGTTCAGTTAGGTTGTTTACCCTGCGAAGATCCTCCAAAACCAGGCCAGATACTCCACTTGGGAAGACTCCAAGATTGCAGTGACTCCCGATCAATTGGGAGGCTATTTTCCTCCTTTAGCCCCAGTTGATCAGGGATTGCCACAGGCGGGGGGATCTTATCGGAACCGTAGTCCTATCAATTCTGTCGGATATGTTTCTAGACTATTGACCAAAATCAATACCGCCTATCTCATAGAGACAGGCGGTTTTTTTAAGGTTGATTTCTCAACAAATGCTAGAAAATTCTAACTTATAGTGTTCGGTTCAAACTAACTCATGTTAAATCGAAGAACCGAGCCCGGCGTAGGCACCATAAAAGAAAATGCCCAAGACTGTAATTATACCTAAACCTGCGATCGTAGCGACGACCCACAGGGGAATTCTCCCACTTTCAGACACAGCTTCTCTCCTCCCTTAACAACTAATCAACACAGATTCAATAAACAAAAATTAACAACAGGACTTCTACTTAGTTAAAGAAGTAACTGGAAAACAGAATTCCCAGAACGAAAACTAGTAGTAGTCCCAGGTATAGCGAAGTCCGGTTTAGTTCAACCGGTTGATTATTGGGATTGGGCGATCTTTCTACCATAATTGCTCCTAACGGTGAATAAATTGCATTGCGGCGATCGCGCCTAAAAAGAATACAGTTGGTACACCTAATGTGTGAACTGCCAGCCATCTAACGGTAAAAATTGGATAGGTAACTGGTTGATTGATGTTATTGCCGCTAGTCATGATCTCAAACTACTTTCCGATAAATTGGTCAACTTGTTTTTTAGCTTCAAAACGGTTCTTCACAATGGGCACTTCTTGCCGCGCTGCTGTGAAATACTCGTCGGGACGAGGTGTGCCAAAGGCATCATAAGCCAGCCCAGTTTGCACAAATAGCCAACCAGCAATAAACAATGCTGGGATGGTGATGCTGTGAATTACCCAGTAACGAACGCTAGTAATGATGTCCGAAAACGGACGTTCTCCAGTGGTACCTGACATTTAGATCCCTACCTTATACATAGAGTGTTATTGAGTTTATTATCCTACAAAGTTAAGAAAGAGTTACAAGTTGCAACGTTCTTCTCAGAAATTAGGTATGGGGATTGGGTACTGGGGATTGGGGATTGGGTACTGGGAAAACTCTTACCTAGTCCCCAGTCCCGATTAAGCCGCTTCTGGAGAAGTTGTTTCAGGGTTTGGTAGATATTTGAGCAATACGCCGCGATCGCCAATTATAAATCCCCGTTCTGGCTCTAAGAACACAATCTTATACAAATTAGCAGCAACTTCTTCCACTTCACGGTCTTTTTCCCAGGTTTTGCCACCATCGGGACTTCGTAGTAAATTACCGCTACCGCCACCTATCCAAATTTCATCGGGTGTGCGATATGCCAAATCCAGTAAACCCCAACTAGTGGATAACTCTGGATATTTTGCCTCTTGCCATTCTTCAGGTTTAGTTGGGTCACTAAACTGAATTTGACCTCCCCTAGCTAGTAACCACAATTGCCCATTGTCAGCAAAACCCATGTTTTCTACGCGCCGAGAACTAATGCGGTTATGAGGTACCCAAGCATCTTGTCCCGGTTCCCAAGTCGAGTAGAAACTACCCTTGGCGGAAACGGCAACATATTTGCCATCAGGAGAACGTTCTAAGTTACGCACCACACCGACTGCTGATTCCACTTGAGCTTTCCAGTTTTTGCCGCCGTCTGTGGTTTTATATATGGCTCCTACATCAGTAGCCATTTCAGCTGTGTTTTTTGCTACTGCCTTAACTGCGATCGGGCTACCTGGTAGCTTTTCACTCAGGGGAATACGCGACCAAGAAGCACCTTCATCAGTAGTGTGTAGCAACAGTCCAGGCTCTCCGGCAATCCAGCCTTCTTTTCCTGCAAAACTTACTGAGTCAAAACGATACTTTTGCTCATCCAGTTGCAGTATTATTGGTTTCCAGTTATTACCACCGTCATTGGTTTCCAATAGGGTGGCATTGCTACCTACTAAGTAGCCATGCTCAGGGTTATTAGTAAAAGCAATATCCAGGAGATTCGAGTCTGTTGGCACAGAAATGACTTTCCAAGGGTTGTAGCTAACAGAGGGGACTTTGCTACAACCTATACACATGAGGACTACTATCAACAAGGTAGCTATTCGTTGCCAACCTTTCACAATTGAATGCATTAGTATTTCTTAAGTTGTTTCTAAATTTCTGTAGCTGTTCTCTAAAAGGTTTGCTGATACTTTTTTGCTAACATTTGCTAACAAATACATAAGTTGAGCAGTTCAATCTCAACCAAATTGTATCAATAGATGCATAAAAACAAGTTCTATGCACTCTTACTTGTTTGCTTCTAGCGTGATTCTTGCTTTGAGAAGCAACATATTTGCAATTACTTGCTGTAACAACTCAGAGGCAACTTATCAGTAAGTATAGAGGTTGCTTGACATTACGGATTCTCACCTAAATCTCTGATATTTTATCAGAGAATACACTGTTAATCAATGTAAGCAAAAGTGAGCATTTTTAGCTTAATTCAAGGCTCTAGGGAATAAGTAAAACAGCATAGTTGTGTGATTATAATCACAAAACCAATAATGAAAATCTCTTTCCCTACTCACTATTCCCTGTTTCTGAGATAACGGCTGTCATTGTAAGCCGTAAAGACTGATAAAAAACAAGAAGCCAAGAGCCAAAGCACCGAAAATTAGGATATTCTTTTGAGTTGGCGTTAGGTTGTTAACACCCAAACCGTAACCGAGATTTTCTTTGAAGCCGGATGCAGTACCCGCAGGGCCGATGTTGGCAAAAGCGGTTGTCTTAGCAGCACAAACTGGACAGCGCCAATTTATGGGCAGTTCTGCAAAAGATGTCCCTGAAGGTATATCATGCGTGTCGTCTCCCTTCTCAGGTTCGTAAACATAACCGCAGGCGCGACACTCGTAGCGGTCTAACACCGTAGTCTCAACAGCTGGTTCGCTCATGGCTAGGGCCTCGCAAAGGAGAAATCTGAAATATACGTTACAAATTATGACATAATTGTTAGGCTTTTCTATCACTATCAAAAGCTAATTAAATACTTGAAGTGTATCTGTTTCCCAGATTTCAGAAAAACCAAACAGATATAATGTAAAAGAAAGTTACGCAGTTAGGGGATGGGGCATGGGGCATTGGGCATGGCGCATTGGGCATTGGGCATTGGTTAAAAATCAATAGTTATTCTCCCCCTGCTTCCCCTGCTTCCCCTGCTTCCCCTGCTCCTTCATCTCCCCACCCCCCACTCCCAACTTAAAATACTCCATAAGCGGTAGATACTCATTGTGTTTGTCCTCAGCGGTTACGAGTACCTTCTAGGCTTCTTCATAGTCTGTAGCCTAGTTCCTGCCTTAGCGCTCTCAGCTTCCAAGCTCTTACGACCCAGTGGTTACAGCCCAGAACGGCACACCACCTATGAATCTGGCATGGAACCCATCGGGGGAGCCTGGATTCAGTTCAATATCCGCTACTACATGTTTGCTCTGGTCTTCGTCGTCTTTGATGTGGAGACTGTATTCTTGTATCCTTGGGCGGTAGCTTTCCACCGTTTGGGGCTACTGGCATTTATTGAAGCGCTAGTCTTTATTGCAATTCTTGTAGTCGCTTTAGTTTACGCATGGCGTAAAGGAGCTTTGGAATGGTCTTGAATTCTAACTTAACAACCCAGGGCAAAGAACGAATCATCAACCCCATTGAGCGGACTACAATCACTCAAGACCTTTCAGAAAACGTCATTTTGACGACGGTTGATGACCTCTACGACTGGGCACGGCTTTCTAGTCTGTGGCCGTTGTTGTTTGGTACTGCTTGCTGCTTTATTGAGTTTGCAGCTTTAATTGGTTCCCGATTTGACTTTGACCGTTTTGGGCTAATTCCCCGTTCTAGCCCCCGCCAAGCCGATTTAATTATTACGGCAGGGACTATTACGATGAAGATGGCTCCGCAACTGGTGCGTCTTTATGAACAAATGCCAGAGCCGAAGTATGTAATTGCGATGGGTGCTTGCACAATTACTGGCGGGATGTTCAGTGTTGATTCGCCCACGGCAGTGCGCGGAGTTGATAAACTGATTCCTGTGGATGTGTACTTGCCTGGTTGTCCTCCCCGTCCAGAAGCAATTATCGACGCAATCATTAAGCTGCGGAAGAAAATCTCCAATGAATCGATGCAAGAGCGGGATAAAATTAAGCAAACCCACCGCTACTACAGCACGACTCATAATTTGAAGCCAGTAGATGAAATCTTAACTGGTAAGTATTTGCAGTCAGAAACTCGCTATGCACCACCGAAGGAATTGGCGGAAGCGATTGGTATGCCAATACCACCTGCACTGCTGACAGAAAAGGCGCAAAAGGAGGAACAAACCCGTGGCTGAAGAAGAATCTAAACCAGTACCAGCAGCCAAAGAAGAGGCATTGGTACAAGCGGGTAAAATTTCCCAGTGGTTAACGGAAAACGGCTTTGACCATGAGTTTTTAGCACCAGACAAGAATGGTGTAGAGATAATTAAGGTGGGGGCAGATTTCTTGCTTCCTACTGCTACTGCCCTTTATGCCTACGGGTTTAATTATCTCCAGTTTCAAGGTGGTGTTGACCTTGGGCCAGGACAGGAATTAGTGAGTGTGTATCACTTGATTAAAGTGGGTGATAATAGCGATCGCCCTGAAGAAGTTCGAGTTAAGGTGTTCTTACCACGGGAAAACCCCGTAGTCCCTTCTGTGTACTGGATTTGGAAAACCGCAGATTGGCAAGAGCGCGAGTCTTACGATATGTTGGGCATTATCTACGAAGGACACCCAAATCTCAAGCGGATTTTGATGCCGGAAGATTGGGTAGGTTGGCCTTTGCGGAAGGATTATATCTCGCCTGATTTCTACGAGTTGCAAGACGCTTATTAGAGATTGCTGAGTTTCGGCAGTAATTAACCCCTTTCCGGTGGCGGAGAGGGGTTATGTTTTTGGTGTTTCATGTCAAGTCGGTTGACAAAACTTGCTGTAATTCATTGACTGTTGCAAGGCTGATTAAGCGTTTGGTGCTGACATCGGCGGGTTTGATCATGGGGTTGTAAATGCACTTAAAGTTATCAAATAATTGTACTTAATAGGATGTTTGAAAAGTAGTATGCTGTGATATTTAATCAAATTATTACCCTCCTTAATCCCCCCTTATAAAGGGGGGAAACAAGAAAATCCGGTTCCCTCCCCTTTATAAGGGGAGGGTTAGGGTGAGGTAAAAAAATATTTGATGCATCAATCATGGCTTTTCAAACATCCTCTAAGACTGGATTAGAGATATTCAGATTTTTGATTGGACTATTTAGAGAAAATCATCGTACCCAATCTGAGATAATTTGAGACTATGTGATCGCTTTCAGGATCTGTATCATAATTGGTGCGATCGCTAAGATGCTCAGTGAGATTTCCTGGTAATCGGAATCGCTATCTCTAGCGTTGTATCTATATTTGTGGGAAGATTTAATGTAAATATTTAAAGTAATATGTCAGAAACACCCCAAGACGACGGCATTTGGATTGTGACGGATGAAGTGCCGCAAATATCGATTCCTGATGGTGCTAAAGGCGGGAGTACTAATACACGGGGTTGGGGAGAGGAAACTATCAGGGATAATACTGGTAGCAAAGGGGTAGGAGATGCCGTTAAGGTTAGCGCTCAAACATTAGAGCAAAATATGACTCACTTTCTCAAAGTAGTGGGAAGTTTATTTAGTCAAGCTGAACAGCAAGCAAAAGTCAACTCCCGGATGCAGCTAGATGAAATTGAGCTATCGGTAGAAATTAGTGCAGAAGGGGAAGTTAAATTAATTGGTAATGGTGCTAAAGCTGGAAGTAAAGGAGCGATTAAGCTGAAGTTTAAGCGCCAAGAACCAGGGTGAGATGGCAAAAAATTGGGCGATCGCGATCGGAATTAACCAGTATGATTATCTGCAACCGCTAAACTATGCCAAGCGGGATGCATTGTTAATGCAAGAGTTTCTGGCCAATGAAGCTGGATTTGAGCGAATACAGTGAAGTTACAGAATTTTAAGAGCATTGGATGGTATTAGGCAACTAGATAGATGCGGGTATATTTGCTGAAATTCGTTGATAAAAGCTGGTTTTGAAGTCGCAAAAGCAAGTTTAGAAGTTGCAAAAGCTGGTTTTGAAGTTGCAAAAGCAAGTTTAGAAGTCACAAAAGCTAGTTTTGAAGTCGCAAAAGCTGGTTTTGAAGTCGCAAAAGCTGGTTTGATGAAAGTTGTTCAAATAATTCCATAACCCTTAATTAGCTCAACAGAACAACCCCACGATAAATCCGTGGGGTTGCGACTATTACCGCAAGGCAGAATTAAAAATTAAAATAATACTTTTTAGCACCGTGTGTAACTTTCTTTCAAACCTAACCCCCAGCCCCTTCCCTTGCAGGGAAGGGGAGCAAGAATTTTCGGGGGCTACGGTGTACACACAAGTCGAATTACCCCCCTTAGAAAGGGGGGAAACAAAAAATCCAGTTCCCTCCCCTTTGCAAGGCGATCGCAGGCGGTTTGTGGGTGTCGTTTCCAGTGATGAGGAAACAAGAAATCCAGTTCCCTCCCCTTTGCAAGGGGAGGGTTAGGGTGGGGTAAAACAGCACGGCGTAAATAAAGCAACTATTTCAAATCGTTCAAAAGCCTGTCTTCTAAGCTTTTTGACTTTTGACTTCCGCCTTGCGGTACTAAGTATATTTGCAAAAGTGAGATACCCGCCTAGTAAATTAATAGTAACAACAGCTACCCATTGCATCGGCTAGAGCGGAATGAGACAAAGCACGCTAAAAATTTATTTTTATAACTAAAAATTTTATTTTATTTATATGTTAAGTAGCTTTCACTATTTTATTTGTATAATCTATCATTCAGTCTGAATTATCGAATGTATAATCTATCATTCAGTCTTATTGATTATTGACCTCTGTTACTTATTGAGCGGTTGAAACTTGGGTATTGGGACATCTCTTTTTAAGACATAACATACCACTCACCTAGTCGTTATTTATTAACGGAATTTGAGAAGTTATGTTGGCATACTCTATCCTAGACATTGCCTGAACTTGTGCTTCAAAAATCATGAGCCATTATATGAATAGTTAGCACGTTTACGGCACTATCCAATGTCTGAAGATTTATTAAACTCCTTTCAAGAAGCATACAGTAATCTCGAACTGTTTCCGTTGATGGAACGGAATGAAATGGAAAGATTTCGAGTTGAATATGGTGATGATTTGATTGCAGACCTGAACCAATTAGTGGAAGATAGTCCTAATGGAGATGGCAAAATTGTCTTTACAGGACATCGGGGATGTGGTAAGTCTACCTTGTTAGCTGAATTTAGCCGACAAATTCAAGATAAATATTTTGTAGTTCTGTTTTCTATTGCTGACAAAATTGAAATGTCGGCTGTTAATCATATTAATATACTGTTTGCGATCGCAGTTAATTTAATGACAGAGGCAGAGGCACGCAGAGTAGATATTCCGCAATCTACTAAAGAAGCTCTTTATAAGTGGTTTGCTACCCGCACTCGCACTGAAGAATCAAATTTGCAAGCAGAAATTAGTGTAGGTTTTGATCTTTTAAAATTGATTAGCTCTAAATTAAAAGCTGATGCTAGCGTTCGGGATGAAATTAAACAAGAATTTGAACGCAAGTTATCAGATTTAATTGCCAGAATTAATGAAATTGCTGCTCTTATTCAAGTTGCAACTAAGCAAAACGTTTTAGTAATTATTGATGATTTAGATAAACTTGACTTAGGAAGAGTTAACGAAATTTATAGAGATAATATTAAAGCTCTTTGTCAACCTAACTTTCAAATTATCTACACTATCCCGATCGCAGTTCTTCGGGAAACATTTATCAGCACAATAATTGCCACTGAAACCAATGATCAAGTTGTGGCAATGCCTGTGTTAAAAATATTTGATAAAGGTAAAAATCGCTTCCCTAATGCCCAACCTCGCCCGGAAGCAACAAAGATTCTCGGTGAAGTTTTACAAAAGCGAATTTCCAGTGAATTAATCACGGCTGAAACTGCTGAAAAAATTGTAATTTACAGTGGTGGCGTATTGCGAGAGTTAATTCGGATTTCTAAGGAATGTTGCCGTATTTGTTTGCGAATGATCCGGCGAAATCCCACTGCCGAGGTTATCATTGATGATAAAATTCTCCTTCAGGCAATCAATAAAATCCGCAATGATTTTTCTATACGTTTAGGAAAGGTTGATATAGATATTTTACAGAGTGTTTATGAACAATTTATGCCCAATGACCCCAAACAAGCAGAGTTTTTAGATTTGTTACATGGTTTATATGTTCTAGAATATCGCACTGATGAAACTTGGTACGATGTTCATCCAATTATTATAGAAAGCTTGAGAAGACAGGGAGCTATTAATGTTAAATGAGCAATTCTTAGATGATGAAGGAGAAAATCTAGATGCGTATGATGATTTAATTGTTTCTATTGAAGCTCAAAAACGGGGATTAAATTTACTGATTGCAGTTTGCGATGATGCTAGCTTTCGTGATGAGATTATTGCCCAGTATGAAGCCGAACTACAACCCGCCTTCCGTGCATATCGAGAGACTTTAGCGCGTCAGGAACCAAGCCTAAAAGCTGCTCTTAACCAACTGTTACAACAAGAAGAATATCTTCGTCAGCAAAACCCGGCGGTGATTACTGTGACGGGTGCTGAACAACTTTATTTTCTCAGATTGGGAAAAGAGCAATCGGAACAGGAGAAATTTTTTGGTTACTTACAATGGACAAGGGAAGGATTGCGCGAGTTTCCGTTTGCTATTGTGCTTTGGGTAACTAACCAAATTTTAGTTAATCTGATTAAAAAAGCCCCTGATTTTTGGAGTTGGCGCAACGGTGTATTTCGGTTTGAATCTAAAAAGACGAATGCTATTCCTGGTAAAGAACTAGAAAATATCCGTTTTGTTTTTAGAGACACAGAATTAGCCAGCACAGATACTAATGAAGATAACTCTTTTTTCTTGCCCATCCAAGATTTACAAGGGTTAATCGAGAAAGTAGAACAAGAAGGGGGAACTAAAGACCCTAGTTTGGCTACTTTATACTCAAGTTTAGGTGATATTTACCGCAGCAGATTAGAGCGGGGTGAGTCTCAGAATTATCAAGAAGAACAAGAACTAGCAATAAAGTATTGGCGTCAGGCGATTGAGATACAAAATGAATCAGGTTTGCAGATAGATTTAGCTAATAGCCTCAACAATTTAGCAGGAATATATCGTGCAACAGGACACTACAGCGAAGCCGAACCATTATATCAACAAGCTTTAGAACTGAGGAAACGCCTGCTAGGAGAGAACCATCCTTCTTTTGCTACTAGCCTGAATAATTTGGCAGGACTCTACAAATCTACTGGACAATATACTAAAGCGGAAATCTTATATCAACAAGCTTTGGAACTGAGGAAACACCTGTGGGGAGAAAACCATCCTGATGTCGCCATCAGTCTCAACAATTTGGCATTACTATATGATGAACAAAAACGTTATGACGAAGCCGAACCTCTGTATCTGCAATCATTAGAACTCGAAAAACGTTTAGTTGGCGAAAACAATCTTTCTTTGGCTCTTATACTGAATAATTTAGCACTACTTTATTATCATCAAGGGCGTTACACTGAAGCTGAACCGTTGTCGCAACAAGCAATAGAACTAGATAAGCGATTTTTGGGAGAAGAGAATCCCGATGTTGCAACAGATTTGCATAATTTAGGATTGATATACCGCGCTCAAGGACGCTACGATCAAGCCGAATCTTTGTTTTTGGAATCGTTGGAACTCAAGCAACGTCTATTGCAAAAGGCGCATCCGCTTTTAGCAGATACTATTTATGCTCTTGGTTTTATGTACAGGGAGCAAGGGCGTTACAATGAAGCGGAACCTTTATGTATAAAAGCCTTAGAACTTGATAAGCATCTATTGGGAGAAAATCATCCCAATGTTGCTGAAAGTCTCAATAATCTGGCAGAAATTTATCGTGAAACTGGACGTTACAGCGAAGCAGAACCGCTTTATTTGCAAGCTTTAGATATTTGTGAACGAGTCTGGGGTGTAAATCATCTCCGTAGTGTGACAGTTCGCCAAAATCTAGAAAAGCTCGCCGCAGTCATGCAGAATAATGGAGAGTGCGATGTCTTGTCTACGACACGCTGGGCGAACGACAACCCCTTCGGGGAACGCATTACATAGAGCAAAAACATTATTTTGGGTTAAGCTGACTCCAATCTAGAGATAGCAAAATGGCTAAAGACGTTTTCCATCAACAGGTAAAAAAAGCACTAATTAAAGATGGGTGGATAATTACTCACGATCCTTTCACAATTCGTATTAGTGAAGCAATTAAACTACAAATAGATTTAGCGGCTGAAAATGCCATTGCCGCAGAACGTAATACAGAGAAAATAGCTGTCGAAATTAAAAGTTTTATTGCAGATTCAGACATCAGTGAATTTCATACTGCACTCGGACAATATCTCAATTATTGCCAAGCTCTCGAAGAACAAGAAGCTGACAGAATCCTATATTTAGCTGTCCCTAGCGAAACCTATCAAAATTTTTTTCAACTCCCCTTCGTCCAACGTGGTCTTCAACGTTACCAAGTTAAATTAATAGTCTATGATCCCAGACAGGAGGAGATTCGGCAATGGATAAGATAAAACATTATCGACAACTAATAAAACAAATATTGACAAAACATGCAGAAATTATAAATAACACGGATACAGTCAATTCACAACTAATTATTGATAGCGAAAACGACCATTATCAATTAGCTTACGTTGGCTGGCAAGGAGATAAGCGGGTATTTGGCCCGGTCATGCATTTTGATATTCAAAATGGAAAAATATGGATTCAGTATAACGGTACAGAAGAGTCTGTTGCTGAACGATTGGTTGAATTAGGTGTACCCCCTTCTGATATCGTCATTGGGTTCCATTCTCCTTTTAAACGCCAATTTACTTCTTATGCTGTCGAATGAATGTAAATATTTTTAACTTGATGATAAATACATGTGAATGGTGCGTAGTTTACCGCCGTAGGCATCGCTTCCCCAAGATCCCCGACTTCTTAAAGAAGTCGGGGATCTGAATAATCTGTAGTGGAAAATGCGTAGGCGTAGCCCGTCGTAGACATCGCTGTACTAGCGAACTGCGACGAAACCAGCTTGCTCAATTGCCCTTTGTCCCTCATCAGTTAATAAAAGCTTGGCATAAGCATCTCCAATCTGCTGTTCCCGATTTTTATTCTGCTTAATAATCACATACAAGTTAGCGATCAAGGGATAGCTACCATCTTTTATAGCCTGAGTATTTAGCTGGTTGCGCTGACGTAGACATTGCTCAGGTGATACCAGAGGTTCGCGGTAGGGGGCAATTAGCTGACCAGAAGTGTTACCCAATGGCAAAGCCTTCACACTACATTGAGGTAATACTGAACGGGCAGAAGCGTAATAGACACTACCAGGAGTTTTACTGAGTTGGCGCACTGCCTCTGTACTAGAGTAGACATACTGCACATTAGAGCCAAATGCTTGCCCCTTCAAGTTGCTGTTGCTAGGAAATATTACTGTATCTGCGTCCTCTGGCCGTTGAGACAAAGGTGTAATGGGTAGATTTGGCCCACCTACTTGATTCCAGTTAGTAATTTTCCCCAAATAAATCTGCTGTAACTGGTCAACAGTTAAACCAGGCACATTGAGTGATGGGTTGACTACTACTGCTACTCCATCCATACCCACTTGACGTTGCTCAAGGGTGAAGCCTCGCTCTTTTGCGATCGCTTGTTCTTCATCTGTCAGGGGACGGGAGGATTGAGCAAAGTCTAGTTTCCCATCAAGTAACATCCGAATACCTGAGCTAGAACCAGGGCTACCACTAACAGGGTTTACATAGCGTAATTGTAATTCCGGGCGATCGCTCTGGATCTGAGAATCTACCAATTGCCGGATAGATGCCCAAGCTGTACTGCCTCCGTAGTTAAATGAGGCATTGGGGACATCAGTAACTGTCTGAAAAGTTGATGCAGTACTAGAGAGGCTGTTTAAATTTTGATTAGAGGAATTAGCGCTATTGCGGGACAATAAATTCGGCTTCAGTAACCACCAAAGCAGTCCGCCAATAACCATAAGTGTCAGCACTTTCCCAATAATCAAACCTCTAAGAAAGAGGCCAAGTTCACCGTTAATTAAAGCTTTTCTTTGATTTGTATTGTCCATATCTTTAAATGTTGTTTATTCTATTTATCCTACAGGAATCTATAAGTATTTAGGTTAAGAACAAATCTGCAATAAGCCAGTTAATAGGGAATTTTATGATTGCGGGGAAATGATTAAGTCTTTCTGATGTAGTAAGGCTCAATTTCCTCTTTGGTAGTCTTTGCAATGGTAGAATTGCTTTTATAGACTCCTCTGTTAGCTAGTGATTTAGCTACTTGGCGATTGACCTTAATAATTAGTGAACCGTGGCTCAAGCAATTTTTGTCTAAAATTATTTAATTGAGTAGGTTGGTTTGGAGGTGATGTACCTGTATTAATAAATGTATACATTAAAACTACTACTATCAAACTAGTGATAGCACCAAGCCCTATTCCCAATAGCAAAATAAAATTTTTATAACTTAGAAAATGGCTATCATCAGTATCTTGGTTTATGGCAGTAGATTGTAAGGACTCTGACAATGCCACATCAGAATTAAGCGCTTGCAAAGCTTCTGCGGCGGATTGGTAACGCTGGCTATAGCGATCGCAAACCATTGTATCTAAAATATTTGCCAGAGCGTCGCTTACCTGTGCCTGATCGCGCCAGAGAAGTTCTCCGGTATTGGGATCTTCTTGTAGTTGCTCAGGTATTAAACCTGTCAAAGCTTGAATGCCAATCATTCCTACTGCATAAATATCGCTGCAAAGTTTTGGCTTTCCTTTAGCCTGTTCGCTTGGCATATAGCCAGGAGTCCCAACAGAAATTGTTAAGCCTGCTCCTAAAGCACCAATTTTCTTAATACTCCCAAAGTCAATTAGCACAATTTTCTGATCGGAGTGCCGCCGCATTAAATTTTGGGGCTTAATATCCCGGTGAATAATGTCATTTTGGTGGACGAAAGACAAGACTTCTAAGATGTCTTTTAATAAATTTAAGACTACATTTTCGCTGAGACGCTGACCCGGTAAAATTTCTTGAGTCAATGCATGACCATCAATAAACTCCTGAACTAAATAGAAATCCCCATCTTCATTAAAATGGGCAAATAGTCTAGGAATCTGGTCGTGATCGTTGCCTAGCTGGTATAAAACTTCCGCTTCCCGATCAAATAGGCTTTTAGCGATGGGTAGAACAGCAGGATTGGTATCTTTTGGGTGGAAATGTTTGACGACACAATGGGGTTGTCCTGGTAAATCTAGGTCTAAAGCTAAGTAGGTATCACCAGAACCACCACTTCCTAAGTGTTTGACAATCTCAAAGCGATTCCGAAGTGTTTTTCTAGCCAGAGAGTATTGATGTTTTTTACGTCTACCACCTGATAACAAGTAAGTATTACCAGATCCTCCGCTTTCTAGCAGTTTGACTGTCTCAAAGCGACTCCGGAGTTTTTTTCTAACTAAAGGGTTCTGGCTCATGTGGCGTATACTACTTGTGAATTTACTGACCATTTAGAGCTTGGGTGAGGTTATGAACACCTGCCGCTAAATTTGTTGCTATTTGAGCCAGTCAGCTTCTCAGGCGACTTATGCTTTTGAGCAGTTTTATGCTTAACCCCATGATTGGTTGATTTCATACCCTATATGGGTATCTTAATATAAAAATTTATTTCTGTAATAGTTCTATAATTTTATCATTTATGTAAATTTAATACTAGTCCACAGGAGTTATAACTATCGGCAGATGACAATATTCAAGAGTCAAGAGATTAATTTTAAATTGGGTCTGATTGCTGACAAAATCGGGGACAGTGGCATTTAAAGGCACAAGTATCTTTACAGTGTCTACCAAAATTTTGTTACCAGATTTTAGCCATTATTAACTGCGATCGCGTTGTAATATCAACACAAGTTCGACAAAACTAAAAAAGAGCAAGAACAAGTAAGCTTTTAAGGTAAATATCGAATGATGAGTTTTTACGTAAAATAGGTGTAACTTGTCAATTTTTTAGGTTTATTCAATAGTTTCTACAAAACATGCAACTTTTCCGACCTTTCTCACCTTTTATTCGCGGCTCTATGACTTGCAATAACTCAGTTGCATTTAGCAAAACTCATAGTAGGAAAAGTCTACGCTGATTTTAATATATTTTTTGTAGCTCTTGCTAGGTCAAGGAGAAAACTGTTTTATAAAAAAATGTTTTAGATAACTTCTTAGATATCTAGCCTTTTAGAAACAGTCCTAATTTAGATTTTGCTGCCAGCCAATAGATAAAATAATGTGATTTTAGGGTAGTTAGTTAGCTGCAACGGTAGTATTCTATTAATCAAAAAAGCCCCCTAATGGGGGCCTATTAAGTTGTCCGCGTGGAATGAACAACTAATAATTAATACTCACAGTAGATACAGTAATCCGAACAGAATAATCCAAATTACATCAACGAAGTGCCAGTAGATTTCGGCTGCTTCAATGCCAAAGTGCTTTTCGTTACTGTAGTGACCCGGAACGCGCGATCGCCACAACACGGCAACAATTGCTAAAACGCCGATGGTAACGTGCAATCCGTGGAAACCAGTCAAAACATAAAATGCACTGGCAAATAAATTGGTAGTTAAACCAAATTCCAAATGGGTATATTCATATACTTGACCCACCAAGAAAATAGCACCCATCGCCGCCGTAATTGCTAACCAGATTTGTGCCCCCCGCGTATCGTTCTTTTTGATAGCAGTGTCAGCATTGTGCATGACAAAACTACTAGAAATCAGATTGATGGTGTTCACTCCGGGTAACAATAGTTCTAATTCTGGAGTCCCTGCTGGTGGCCACGCAGGTAAGGTAGCACGGAAAGCTAAGTAGGCTCCGAACAACCCCATAAAAATCATCCCTTCAGCAATCAGGAAGACAATTAGCCCAAACAGGCGATGATCTGGATGTTCTTCGTGATGACCGACGGAGGCTTCCGCCGCGTGGTGATGATTTAGTTCGGTTTTAGCTGGGTCAATAGTTTGACTTTGCATGAATTTTGATAAGTGGGGAATGGGGAGTTAAAAGTTAGGAGTTAGGAGTTAGGAGTTAGAAGTTAGAAGTTAAAAGTTATTAGTTAAAAATTTTTAACTAATAACTTTATTAAACTCATCATTCCTAACTCTATTTCCGGTCTTCGGGATTAGCAGCAACTGCTGGATCGGGTTTTGCTCTTAATACTGAGTTCGGGCCACCAGACAAGACTGGATTGGGATCAGACAAAGGTACATCTTCGTTAGCCCTTTCCAAGCCGTAGTCGTAGGGGCCTGTAGCCAGTACTGGAGTTTGATCAAAATTCTCGATCGCAGGTGGTGATGTCGTCATCCACTCTAAGGTCAATGCTCTCCAAGGATTATTACCAGCTTTCTCGCCGTATAACCAACTCCAAATGGCATTGATGATGAAGGGGAATGTCGAAATTGCGAGTATATAAGAACCATACGTGCAAATTTCGTTCAGCGTGGTGAATTTGGGGTCATATTGGGCAATACGGCGATTCATGCCCATTAGACCCAGCTTGTGCATGGGTAAGAAGGTCATGTTTAAACCCACAATGGTCAAGGCAAAGTGAACCTTACCCCAAAATTCATTTATCATCCGGCCCGTCATTTTCGGGAACCAGTGGTAAATGCCTGCAAAAATCCCCAGCACACTACCGCCAAATAGGACGTAGTGCAAGTGAGCCACCACAAAATAAGTATCGTGAACGTGAATATCAAAAGGCACTGCTGCCAACATCACGCCACTGATCCCGCCGATTACAAAAGTGCCAACAAAGCCGATGGCGAACAGCATGGCGCTGTTAAGCTGGATTTTTCCACCCCACATTGTTGCTAACCAACTGAAAATTTTAATTCCCGTGGGTACGGCAATGATCATGGTAGTGATCATGAAGAACATCCGCAACCAACCGGGGATACCACTGGTAAACATGTGGTGCGCCCAAACAATTAGCCCCAAAAAGCTGATTGCAAGAGATGAATAAGCGATCGCTTTATAGCCAAAAATCGGCTTGCGGGAATGCACGGGGATAATTTCTGAAATTGCGCCAAAGAAGGGCAAAATCATGATGTAAACCGCAGGGTGGGAGTAAAACCAGAACATGTGCTGGTATACTACTGGGTCGCCACCGCCAGTTGGGTTAAAAAATGTTGTCCCAGCAATTAAGTCAAAGGCAAGGAGAATTAGACCTGCTGCGAGGACTGGGGTTGATACCAAAACTAGCGCCGAAGTGGCGAACATTGCCCAGCAGAACAAGGGCATTTGATGAACGCCCATGCCGGGGATACGCATCTTCAGCAATGTTACCAGGAAATTTATCGCCCCCAAAATAGATGATGTACCCAGCAGCAAGACACTCATAATCCAAATGCCTTGCCCCACTTGTCCTGTTACCAAACTCAGGGGAGGGTAGGAAGTCCAACCTGCATCCGGTGCATCGCCTACCGCTAAACTGGCGATCAGCAATATACCCGCAGGGGGGATCATCCAAAAGGCAACAGCATTCAGGCGAGGAAATGCCATATCTTTTGCCCCAATCATCAGGGGAATTAGATAGTTAGCAAACCCTGCCCCGGTTGGCACGATCCACAAGAAAATCATGATCGTGGCGTGCAGTGTAAACAGACTGTTGTAGACTTCGGGGGTAACAAAATCTACCTCTGGAGTTCGCAGTTCTGTGCGAACCAAGTCAGCCATTACGCCGCCAATGCAGTAGAAAATAAACGAAGTGACTAGGTATTGAATCCCAATCACCTTATGGTCGGTTTGAAAGCCAAAGAAGTCTTGCCATTTTCTGACCCCTGGTTCCTCACTAAGGGCGGGGATATTGGCAGTTTCTTGCAACTGAGCTTGTGTCATAGTCGTTAGTCATTAGTCATTAGTCATTAGTCGTTAGTCATTGGATTTTGACTAAATAACATATTGACTAATGGTGAACTTGATGGAGGATTTCTGGTTTAATTCCCATGTCCTTGGTGTAAGGAGCGAGAAATTCATTTGGGGATAGATTCGCAGGGTTAATAGCAACGGCTTGATTTAGTGTTTCTTTGCTAGCAACTAGCTGTTCTTGCATCCATTTGTCAAAGGCTTCTTCTGGCTCAACGACTACTGTTGCTCTCATCGCACCGTGGTAGGGGCCACAAAGTTCAGCACAGACTAGGACATAATCTCCTGCTTTTTTGGGGGTGAAGCGAATCTCGCTTTGCCTACCGGGAATCGCATCTTGTTTCAGGCGGAACTCTGGCACCCAAAAAGCATGGATGACATCGTTGGCTGTCATATTTATTTCCACTTCACGCCCGATGGGGACGTGCATTTCACCTGTAGTTATACCAGTTTCAGGATAAGTGAAAATCCAAGCATATTGTAGACCTGTGACATTGACCTGTAATCCTGCTGGTTTGCCTGCTTTATCAGGAGTTCCCCCAATTGTCGGGGCAACACTACCGACACCTGGAGCATTCCGCAGTTGGGGAATCTGGTCAGCATTACGAACTGCTGCCGTAGCTGGGTCTTGCATTGCCTCATCAGATTTTTCTTGATTGAGGTTGGGTTCGGTGCTAGGAGGAGTATCACTTAAAGTTGCCGCCATAGCACTTCCAGGCATTGCCATTGACTCCTGATTCATCATCGGCGCTTGATGGATAGCATGGGGATCAAAGCCACCGATTTCGTTGTAGACATCAAAGCTATAAACAGAAATACCGATAACGATAATTGCTGGGATCGCCGTCCAGAGAATTTCTAGAGGTACATTGCCCTCAACTGGTGGGCCGTCTTCATTGTCACCTGCACGCCGACGGTATTTAAATGCAGAGTAAATTAAAATACCTTCTACGAGTAGGAATATACCTGTAGAAATGATCATCATCGCGTTGAACAGACCATCAACTAATTCGGCTTCATCCGTTGCTGCTGCTGGCAACAGCCCGTGATTTTGACCGTACCAAAAGCTGGCGAGCGTTAGCACGATGCCAATGAGTAATGTCCAGATTGAACTTGGAATCTTCACGGCTTACTTAATTGAATTTACTACGTTATCTTAAAGCTGCTCCCTTACTAAGGTAGTCTAGGCTGGAAGGCATAGAGTACAAAGGTCTGAAAATTTTATTAATTTTTTTAACTATTTTACTAATTTTGGGTACAAGGTGACTATCAGGAGGCAGATCGCTTTTAGCGTCTCCCCTTCTCCCAAAGGGAGAGGCTAGCGTCTTCGCGGAGCGTCTCGTAGAGAAGGGAGAAGGCAGGAGGTAGGAGTAACCCAGATGTATTTAAAAGCATGGGATTTAACGGCTGGGTTTTATACCCAAAATTAAAGTTTTGATTCATAATTATTTCCTTGTGCCTTCGCCGAAAATCAGTAGAAAAACTTAAGGAAAAATTTAGAATGTTTAAATTAATTGTGATTAATCAATTTTTCACATCTTGAAAAATACCTAAAGCTTCAGGCAAAACTTTTCTGGAGTGATTCAAAGTATAAGTGAGTGCTAATCTATAAACCCTTAGCCTATACGCTAGGGTGGAGATGGGACACTAAAAGAAAATTGAAAATTTTAAGAGATCCACCAAGAGCGGGCAGAAGGTATCCTTCATGAGCGAATTTGTCCTACAACAACAAAATGAAGCGGCGCTTCAGCAGCAAAAACCCAAGGAAATGATTCGTCGCTTGGTGTGGAAAATATGCATAGCCACCTTAATTTTGATGGCAATAGGCAGCGCCACCCGCGTAATGAATGCTGGACTTGCTTGCCCAGACTGGCCTTTATGCTATGGCGAACTAGTGCCAGCCAAGCAAATGAATCTCCAAGTGTTTTTGGAGTGGTTTCACAGATTGGATGCAGCTTTAATTGGTGTAAGCGCGATCGCACTCTTTGGTTTGTCCTGGTGGCATCGTCGTTTCTTACCCAAATGGCTACCTTGGGCATCAACATTCGCCCTGTTTTTAATCGTCTTCCAAGGCATCTTGGGGGGACTCACCGTTACCGAACTGTTGCGGTTTGATATCGTTACCGCTCATTTAGGAACGGCGCTGTTATTTTTTTGCACCCTGCTGATTATCGGCACGGCGCTCACGCCCTATCAGGGAAATGGAACCGTTGGTAAGTTGCCTTGGGTCGGTTTAACTGCCGCTATTCTGGTTTACCTGCAAAGTCTGCTAGGTGCTTTGGTAGGCTCTCGCTGGGCGCTACACCAATGCCTCGGCGGTTCTCAACTTTGTACTGTAATGTACAGCCATATTGCTGGTTTGGTGCCGCCAACAGTGGCAACCTTGGCAATGGTATTTATCTGTTGGCGGACACCAGCACTACATCCAGCCTTACGGCGACTGGCAAATATAGCTGGTGGGTTGTTAACCTTACAAATCTTGTTGGGATTCGCCACTTTCAAATTACATCTCCAAGTTGAGCCTCTCACCGTCTCTCACCAAGCTATAGGAGCTACTTTGCTGGGTACTTTGGTGGTTTTCACAGTTCTTGCACTGCGTGACTCAGTAAGTGCTGATTCACGTTAGCGGTAGCGGGGCGTTTAGCCCGTGTTAAGTGCTGGGTAGGGAATGGGGCATTGGGCATTGGGCATTGAGCATTGGTTCTTCTCCTTAATCTCCCCCTGCTCCCCACTCTCCACTAAACGACGAAAGCCGCAACGGCGAGTATTGCGACCCATGCAGGTGCAGAAAATCTGTGTTTTCGTTTGCCTAAAAGAGCCAGCTTGAGCGGGGGCTGCATATAAGTTGTTGAAAAATAAGGAACCAGAGCCAAAATGATCGAGACTAATGTCTCTCGCCACCACGGAACATTTTTACAGGTAATTCAAAGTTACTACCAGCTAACCAAGCCTCGGATTATTCCGTTGCTTTTGATTACTACGGCTGGGAGTATGTGGATTGCTGCTAAGGGTGAAGTAGATCCATTGCTGTTGCTAGTAACTCTCACTGGTGGCACTTTGGCTGCTGCAAGCGCCCAGACGATTAACTGTGTCTATGACCGGGATATTGATTATGACATGGAGCGGACGCGCCATCGTCCGATGCCATCCGGTAAGGTTCAACCGCGCGATGCTCTAATTTTTGCGATCGCACTAGCAACGATTTCTTTTACACTCCTAGCAGTATTTGCCAACTTGCTAGCTGCCCTGCTAGCCTTCTCTGGCATCGTCTTTTATATTTTGGTTTATACCCACTGGCTAAAACGCCACACCCCTCAGAATATCGTTGTTGGTGGTGCGGCTGGGGCAATTCCGGCTTTAGTGGGTTGGGCTGCTGTCACGGGGACATTAAGCTGGTCAGCATGGTTAATTTTTGCCATCGTCTTTTTGTGGACACCACCCCATTTCTGGGCGCTAGCTCTGATGATTAAAGATGACTACGCAAAAGTTGGGATACCAATGTTACCTGTGATTGAAGGTACTACGGCAACTGTAAAGCAGATTTGGTACTATACGCTGGTAACAGTATTTGCAACCGTGTTATTGGTTTATCCCTTGGGCGCGAGTGGAATTCTTTATGCTGCGATCGCCCTAATTCTGGGAGGATTATTTATCCACAAATCTTGGCGGTTGTTGCACAATCCAGAGGATCGCGCTGTAGCTAAAGAGTTGTTTCTCTTTTCCATCTCTTACATGATGCTGTTGTGTCTGGGGATGGTAGTTGATAGTCTTCCCGTTACCCATAATTTAATTAGTGCGGTGAGTAATCATCTGCATTTTATTGGATAGGGGATGCAAAATTTAGCGATCGCGTTTGGTAAAGGGGCGCGATCGCATATCAACATTTCCAGTCAGATTCAGGAATTTTCGCCCCTTGAAAGATACTCCGTAATGTACCGATAGGTAAAGTGCGCCCTCGATGTTCAGGGACAATTACTTGTAGTCCCAGGTCTTCACTTCTCCATTTGCGGTGGCTACCTTTTTGAGAAATTAATTGAAATCCATATTGTCTCAGGATAGTTTCAACTTCTCTAGATGTCATGCGCCGAATACGGTCGCTCATGAGACAATAATCTCTCGTGCGATCGCACCAGGGGCTAACTCAATTGATTCTGGTTGTAAATACAATTGAATTGCTTCTTTAATATTTTCTAAAGCTTCTTCTTCAGTTTCTCCTGCTGAAGTACAGCCAGGTAACTCTGGACACCATACAGCCCAATCGCCTGTTTCTAGGTCTGATTCAAGAATCACGCGCCATTTCATAGCTAATCCTCTGGGATGTAATTATTGTAAATTGAGAACAGCGATGTCTACGACGGGCTACGCCTACATATCTCTAAAACTTAAAATCCAAAACTGAAAATTTTTAATATCTTATTATTTAAGTAAGATTCTTCGGGGACGATTTTCTTCATTAGGAAAATGACAGTGAACCGCATCACGAATCATTTCGCGTAGTGTTTCTATATCGTCAGCCTGAGTAAAAATTGACTCGGTTAGAGCTACTGCTGTATAACCACCATTAGGATCATCTTCAACGATAAATACAATTTCAGTCATAGTGAATCTTTCCTTAACTACTAAATTTTACAATTTACAACTCCTGATAAGAGCCAAAAAATCTTCCCAAGCGCCTGAATAACCAAATATCAACTTTCTTCCCTCTCCACCCCAAAAAGTAGGAAATGCTCCTTCTGGTGCATCAATACTAAAAGTAAGTTCAGAATATTCTTTCCAGCAATTATTGACACGCCAACCTAAGCGATCGCCTACTTTAATCCAATCACAATCTAATTTTAACCAAATTTCTCTTTGAACACTAAAGCCAAAACGCCCGTTGCTATACTTTAGCCAAAGTTCATTAATCTTAATAATATCTTGGCAGGGGAATCTTTTGATACTCTCTGAGTTAAGCCAGCCATCTTGTTCTTGACAAGATATTTTCAACATCAGTGTGCCAGTTACTCGATCAGCATCTTTCCACTTACCTGCTTCTAGCAAACTAATTAACATCTGTTCGTGATCTATTCGTAGAAGAAAAAAATCATCTGACTGTGCTGAAGTCTTCCGTTTGCCAAAAATTCCGTTACCATCGGCAGAAATTTTTGCTTCACTTATTCCCTTTTCCCATTTCCACCACCAATGCTCTGAGTAAACGTCATCTTCTTGAATAATGACCTCACTTGTTTTAGGATTAATTGTTCCCTTGATTTTAATGCGATAAGTCCAGCCTAAACCTACATCTCTAACATTTAAATTTCCATCAAATGAGTTCCCATCCTGTTTAGCAATACAGAGAGTAACAAATATATGGTTTCGACTTCTGGATTTGCCAGACCAAGTACCAACTATTGAAAAAGGTAAAAGTTTTAATTCTATATTCGATTCGGGTGGCAAATCATTACAATAATCTTTTAATATCTCATCTATAGATTGATAGCGTTCTTTCACATAATTCTGAATCAACTTATCTAAAACTTGTCCCAATTGAGGAGTAACACTTTGACCTTGGGGCAAGCGTTCTCTCCAAACCCAGGAACCTTTGAGTGCATCATAAAGTTCATCACAAGTATCTATTTGTGGTAAACATTGGGTTAATAGCCGAATACAAGTGACACCCAAACTATAAAGGTCGCTTGCAGGGAAAACTTGACCACGCATTTGTTCTAATGGTGTATATCCAGGCGTTCCTACTGTTGTGCCAACACCTACAAAAGTTTTTGTAATTTGTTTAGAAACACCAAAATCAATTAATATTAGCTTGCCATCCAGACGACGCATGATATTTTCTGGCTTAATGTCTCGATGAATTACACCGCGTTCATGGATAAACTTCAGGATAGGTAATAAATCAGTTAAAAGCTGTTTTATCTTTTCTTCGCTAAAGGCTCCCTGCTGCTGTAATTCTTGTAATAAATTCTGCCCCTGAATCAACTCTTGGACCAAATAAAGCCGCTTATCCTGTTCAAAATAAGCAATCAAACGGGGAATTTGTGGATGTTCTCCCAAATCATACAGACGCTTCGCCTCTTGCTTAAATAACTCTGTTGCTTTCTCAAGTGCAGCCGTTCCTTCAAATTGAGGAACAAATTGCTTAATTACGCAAGGTTCGTCTCTCTTATCTACATCCCTGGCTTCATAAGTTCTGCTAAATCCACCCTCACCCAAAAGTCGTATTACCCGGAAACGATTTCTGAATAATGGTGTGAGTGTTTGTCCACACTTAATGCAAAACTTATTGTCATCAGGGTTAAAGGGATTTGAACAACTGGAATTAGAACAGTAAAGCATATTTGGGAATATATCAACAGATAGTGTCTATGTTCAGTTTTCCCAATTTCTGCTTACTGAGTTTCACGAGTCTTAATATTTTTGAGCAGATTTTTTTCTAGTGACGGCTACAGTCTCAAGTTACTTTTGCTAGCGTAGGGATATAAGGTTTATCGCTCCCCAGTAAGCGCCTGGAAGCAAAAGGATTAATATGGCTCATTTAAATCAGCGTCGTCCCCAAAATGTCAACGGCGATTTTTATGTAGATACTACCTGTATTGATTGTGATACCTGTCGCTGGATGGCTCCTGAAGTATTTTATGATGTAGATGATCAATCGGCTGTTTATCATCAACCATCGAATGAGGCGGAAAGATTAGCCGCACTGCAAGCACTTTTAGCTTGTCCTACCAGTTCCATTGGCACAGTTGAAAAGCCAAAAGATATCAAAGCTGTTCAACAAAGTTTTCCACTATTAGTAACAGAAAATATTTACCACTGCGGCTATCATTCTGAAAAATCTTACGGTGCTGCTAGCTATTTAATTCAGCTTCCAGAAGGTAATCTTTTGGTGGATTCTCCCCGGTTTACGCCGCCTTTAGTCAAGCGTTTAGAAGAAGTGGGGTCAATTCGTTATATGTACCTAACTCATAAAGATGATGTGGCAGATCATCAAAAGTTTGCCGAGCATTTTCAGTGCGATCGCATCCTCCACGTTGATGATATTACTGCGGATACTCGCAATGTAGAAATACAGCTAACTGGTTCCGAACCATTTGCCTTGACTCCATATTTATTAATCATCCCAGTTCCCGGTCACACCAAAGGACAAACTGTTTTACTCTACAAAAATAAGTTTCTGTTTACTGGCGACCATCTCGCTTGGTCAGAAAGCTTACATCAACTGGCTGCATTCCACAATGCCTGCTGGTATTCTTGGTCAGAACAGACTAAATCAATGCGTAACTTGGCTAATTACTCTTTTGAGTGGGTGCTACCAGGTCATGGGCGAAGGTTTCATGCTGATAAGGAAACCATACGCCAGCAGATGCACAAGTGTATTGAATTGATGGAATCTTTGAATTGACCAAATAATTCATAATTATTCGGTTATATGGCAAAACTTAAGAAAAACCTAACCCCCTAATCCCTTTCCCAATGCCGGAAGGGGAAAAATTTAAAGTCTCTCTCCTTTAAGGCTACGGTGTACACACAAGTGCTTTCGTTCAGAACACAAGGGCTTTCGTTCAGAACACGAGGGCTTTCATTCAGAACACAAGGGCTTTCGTTCAGAACATGAGGGCTTTCGTTCAGAACATGAGGGCTTTCGTTCAGAACATGAGGGCTTTCGTTCAGAACATGAGGGCTTTCGTTCAGAACACGAGGGCTTTCGTTCAGAATACGAGGGCTTTCGTTCAGAACACGAGGGCTTTTGTTCAGAACACGAGGGCTTTTGTTCAGAACACGAGGGCTTTCGTTCAGAACATAAGGACTTTCGTTCAGAACACAAGTCTTTTTTGAGCCTTTGAGGGAATGAAACAGCTTTGCTTTTCAAGAGGGGTTGGGGAGATTAAAAGTCTGTGCAGCCACTCCACTTTAAAAGACTTGTGTGTACACGGTAGCTTTTAAGGAGAGAGATTTAGAGAGAGGTCAGATTTTATTGCATACAAACCAGAAGCGCTATAACCTGGGTTTTAGCACCCTTTTAACCAAACACGGATTATGAAAAAGCTGATCAACAAGCCGGAAGACTTTGTGCGGGAAAGTCTAGAAGGTATGGCGGCGGCTCATTCCGATTTAATTAAACTGAATTATGATCCTGCTTTTGTCTATCGAGCCGATGCACCTATACAGGGTAAAGTAGCAATTATTTCTGGTGGTGGCAGTGGACATGAACCAATGCACGCTGGCTTCGTGGGCAGAGGAATGCTCGATGCAGCTTGTCCTGGTGAGGTTTTCACTTCACCTACTCCAGACCAAATGCTAGAAGCAGCCAAACAAGTAGATGGAGGATCAGGTATCCTTTATATCGTCAAAAATTACAGTGGCGATGTGATGAACTTTGAAATGGCAACGGAGTTAGCCCGTAGTGAGGGCATTCGATCGCTAAATATTTTGATTGATGACGATGTAGCAGTGAAAGATAGTCTCTATACCCAAGGACGCCGGGGTGTGGGAACAACAATACTAGCGGAGAAAATTTGTGGCGCGGCGGCTGAAGCTGGGTATGATTTGCTACAAATAGAAAATTTATGTCGTCGGGTAAATCTGAATGGGCGGAGTATGGGAATTGCTCTAACATCTTGTACAGTGCCCGCTAATGGAACGCCGACATTTGAATTGAGCGATCGCGAAATTGAATTAGGCATCGGTATTCACGGTGAGCCAGGAACAGAACGTACAGCTATCAAATCAGTAGACGAGATTACCGAAATTTTGACGCGATCGCTCCTTGAAGATGCAGCATACAGCCGCACACTGCGCGAGTGGGATGAAGACAAAGGAGAATGGGTAGATGTAGAACTAACAAATCTCCCATTTGCCAAAGGCGATCGCCTGTTAGCTTTTGTCAATAGTATGGGTGGAACTCCGATTTCCGAACTGTATATTGTTTACCGCAAACTCGCCCAAATCTGCGAACAGCAAGGATTGCAAATTGTGCGAAACTTGATAGGCCCTTACATCACATCTCTAGAAATGCAAGGTTGCTCCATTACCTTGCTGAAATTAGATGACGAGATGATCCGCCTATGGGATGCACCAGTCAAAACACCAAGTTGGCGCTGGGGAATTTAACTAATTACGAATTAATATGGTGACTCAAGCGCAGATATTACAATGGTTGCAGGCTTATGCAACTGATATAGAGCAGAATAAAACATATTTAACAGAATTAGACGCTGCGATCGGAGATGCAGATCATGGGGTCAATATGGATCGCGGCTTCAAAAAGGTAAGCGCTCAGTTACCAACTCTTACAGACAAAGACATCAGCAATATTCTCAAAACCGTCAGTATGACCTTGATTTCTTCTATTGGCGGTGCGAGTGGCCCTCTTTATGGCACCTGGTTTTTACGAGCCAGTACAGCAGTAGTTGGTAAGCAAGAATTAACAGAACAAGATGTGTTAGGGCTACTCCAAGCAGGCTTAGATGGCGTGCTGCAACGTGGCAAAGCGCAACTAGGAGATAAAACAATGGTTGATGTGCTATCTCCGGCTGTAGCCGCTTTTGGGCAAGCTGTAGGAGAAAGTAAAGGGACGTTGGAAGCTATGCAACAGGCTGTAGCAGCAGCCCAAACGGGGTTGCAGGAAACTATACCAATGCAGGCGAAAAAGGGACGGGCTAGCTACCTGGGGGAACGGAGTATCGGACATCCAGATCCAGGAGGGACTTCTGCTTATTTGATGTTGAAGAGTTTGTTAGGTGTATTGGAAACTATTTGAGATTCAGAAGTTGAAGCAGATTTTGAAGCTTGAAATTATTCCAACTCAAAGCTACTGAAGTTTCAATAGTTAAATCTCCTTGTTTAAGGTTAGTCATCAAAGCAGAACCATTTTCCAGACTATGGAAAAGGTCATCTAAAAGCTGCAATTGATTTCGAGGAAGAGTATAGTAAACTTTATTCAAACTTATCTAATTATCTGATTGACAGCAGATATACTCTGGATGCGCCATTTACCTCGTTCTCGAATTAAATCATATTGAACTCGCAAATCCTCGTTAGAAGAATTTTGAAACTGACCATTTTCATATAACTGCTTTGCTTCCTTAACCGTAGCTTTCACTACGGCACGATCTGCAAGTAAATCACTTTCCTCTACAGAGTCTATCTTCAGACTATGGTCGTACTTGTAGTATTGGTTTTCTAATTTATACTTTTGAGCAGTCTGCCGCGATTGAGACAAAACTGAACCAGTTAAAATCTGCTCTAAATTATTAATTTCATGATTCGGCCCGAAAGCTTCAGCTTTGGTTAATAACCAAGCCCGAATCACTTCCTCTGCTGTTGCATTTGTTAGAGGGCCTTCTGCTAATTCTGGTTTACTAATTGGATCAGGAATAGATATTGGTGGTTGATTTATCTCGACAAACAACTCTGAACCACGTATAGGTGGTGTAGGGAAAAACAGATTTTTTAACCATCCAAAAGTTGTTGTCGCTACCACCCAGAGAACTAATAAGCTCACCAAAGAAATAAACACTCTCCATACCAGCCGTGTTTTCCCTTCTATGGTGTTAGCAAAAGTTCGCCGCCGCCGGGGACGACGAGAATGAGGACGATTATCTGGTATACGCTCTCGGATAGTAGATTGAGTAGGTTTTCTCCGCCTACGCTTTTGATTATGAACGGGTGCAGCACTTTTAGCTGAACCGTTTAAATGCTGATTAGTGCCTCTGCTCATCCGTTCAGCAGCAGGAATCTCTGATTTTACACTTTCAGATGAATTCCACATAGGTGGTGAGAAGTTTAGATGTTCGGATGTTTCTTTTATTGGTGTTTTTGGCAAATCTGGGTCAGGTATTCTGCTGTGATTAAATTGCCCTGAAGTCCTAGTTGAATTGTTGTGGAAAGGAGAATTATTTGTCTTGGGCTGAGGAAAATATTGAGGATTAATTACAGCCCATTCATTAGTTGTTTCTGCATCAGTTGGCAGTGCTTCTAAATAAGCTTGTACCTGTTGGTTAGCAAAGTAATCTTTTAGGAAAGCTTGCTGGTTTGCTAAATCTCTAAAATGGGGAAATACTTCGTGTTGCAACCACTGTTCTGCATATAGACACAGCCCCGGTAATAAATCTGGAGAGTCTTGAGATTTTTCCCGAATAAAAGCTAAAGCTTCGTACTCCTGACTAAGTTCTAAAACACGAGTTGCTTCTTCAGTTTGTCCCAAAAGTAATGCACATAGCGACTGTTCTAAATGTACATCTTGGCGTTTGCCCAGACGCATGAGCATTTGCCTGGCTTGACGAATTAAAGCAGGTTGCCGTTGAGCAAATCCCCGTGCTATCAAGGCATAAACAGCTAAGTAAGTGGCAACAGCAGAAGGACGTTTGCTTTGGGCTTCAAATAACTTGTGCTGTTCTGCAACTGTTAAGTGGTTGCGTAACTGCTGGATAAATCGCAGAAAGTCATCTATATTTAAACCCGATTCATCGCTGTTCGTGCCATCAATGCCACCACGATCTTCTAAAAGGTTTTGCAATAATTCCAAGCCTTGGCGTCGTTCGGCAGTTTTTTCTTGAGGTAGTGCCAACAACTCCAAAATTCGATATGGTCGCAATTTGTAAAGATCCGCCTGAATTTCTGCCTGTACACTAGTGAACAACCCTTCACGTACTAGGAGTTCTTGACCAGTTTCTAGGGATATGGCGGCATTTTCGTAATGACCTTGCTGCCACTGTTCACGACCTAATTCAAGACAAGCAAGGGCAACAGTGAGAACAACATCTGGATGTTCAGCGCTTTCGTATATTTCTTCGTCTGCTAAATTATTACTTTTTATTAAACTTTTAGCACCATTTTTATTTACCAGGTAAGGACGACCTAGTTTCAATACAAGCTCGTATTCGCCCAACTCTTGCAAAATTAGCAAAGCGCCAACTAATTCGTCTTGGCTAATTTCGATACCCAGACTCTGGGTATCGCTACCCCTTTTGGTGCTTTCTGGACGATTTTCCTTTGCTACTGCGGCAGCAGCAAGGTTATCAGGGTCATAGGCGTGGGCAAGATAGAGATGATCGTAGGTACTGCGTTGTTTTGGATCTGATAAAACCACGTAAGCTTCTTCTATGAGTTGTTTACGAGAAGAAATTGCTGCCTGAGAATACTCACGTCGAGGCAATTGTACAATGCGATCGCTGTATGCCTGCCGCAATTGTTCATCACTTGCCGCCAACGGTAGTCCTAAAATTCGGTAGTAATCTAGCGGAATTCGCACAGCCTACTTCCCCTGCACCGTGATCAACATAATTCACCTAGAGCTTTCCAGGCCTGTAAAACCGTGCCATAACAATGCCGTATAGAATTTACTCTACAAGTGTATATTGCAACAACTTGTTTTGTACCTCCCCGAAATTTTGAGTCACATTGTAGTACTAATTTTTTGCTTTCGCCTAGAAAGCCTCAATCGTTTGTCTTAATTCTTAGTATTTTTGTTTAACACAACTATTATCAGCCTTCGATAGCACAAACCACAACTACCGCTTTTAATCACGGCATAATTGTTGTGGTTGCAAGAATCTATTGATGATTGATTTTTTTTGGGACTTTCCCCACTACGAGGTAACAAAAATACCACTATTGGAGGTCTGACCCTGATAACTAGAGAAGCAAATAATATCATAATTTACCTTTAATTACAATTACCTATTTGGGTATATAGATTTTTGCCCCCTTTTTTTTAAATTGTTAATGGATATGCAGAAAGCAGTCTATCTTGATTGCTAGTCTATGAAGGGGAATAGTGAGAGATAAAAACCCAAAGCGGCAGATGTTGCCCTTAGAGTTAAATCCTCATAGGACATGGGCTGAAAAGTTAAAAATCAAAAAATTAAAAATTCAGCTATTCCCTAAGACCCTTTTTTGGTGCATAAATAAAGTTTGATTGTTGAGTCATGCAAACGCTAGCCTGTTAAAAGCTGAGGTGTTATCAGACCAACTTATTTAAGACCGTAAGTTTAAGTTGTACAACAGGGATACTCAAAAATAATGGTTCAAGAGCGTACTTTACCCACTTTTAATCCTGCTACTACGCACATTACTAAAGAAGAAGGGTTACGGTTGTATGAGGATATGGTGTTAGGGCGCTTGTTTGAAGACAAATGCGCTGAAATGTACTACAGGGGCAAAATGTTTGGTTTTGTCCATTTGTACAACGGTCAAGAAGCCGTTTGCAGTGGTGTTGTGCAGTCAATGCGACCGGGTGAAGATTACGTTTGTAGTACTTACCGCGACCACGTTCATGCTCTCAGTGCGGGAGTACCAGCAAGAGAGGTAATGGCAGAATTATTTGGCAAAGCCACAGGTTGCAGCAAAGGGCGCGGTGGTTCCATGCACATGTTTTCTGCCGAACATCGCTTGTTGGGTGGCTACGCTTTTGTGGCTGAGGGAATTCCTGTAGCAGCTGGAGCGGCTTTTCAAAGCAAATACCGCCGCGAAGTGCTGGGAGATAAAAATGCTGACCAAGTGACAGCTTGCTTTTTTGGCGACGGTGCAGCTAACAACGGTCAGTTTTTTGAGACGCTAAATATGGCAGCTTTATGGAAACTGCCAATTCTTTTTGTAGTCGAAAATAATAAGTGGGCCATTGGGATGTCTCACGAACGAGCCACTTCTCAGCCAGAGATTTATAAAAAAGCCAGTGCGTTTAACATGGTGGGCGTGGAAGTAGATGGCATGGATGTACTAGCAGTCAGAGCCGTGGCTCAAGAAGCTGTAGCCCGTGCCCGCGCAGGTGAGGGGCCAACATTAATTGAGGCGCTTACCTACCGCTTCCGGGGTCACTCCTTGGCTGACCCTGATGAAATGCGAAGCAAGGCGGAGAAAGAATTTTGGTTTGCCCGTGACCCAATTAAGAAGTTGGCAGCTTATTTGCTGGAGCAAAATCTCGCAGATGCGGGAGAAATCAAAGCCGTTGACCTTAAAATTCAGGATGTAATCGACGAAGCCGTTAAGTTCGCCGAAAGCAGCCCCGAACCAGACCCCAGCGAGTTATATCGTTTCGTGTTTGCAGAAGACGAGTAACAAAGTTAGGAGTTAAAAGTTAGGAGTTAGGAGTTAGGAGTTAGGAATTTTTAACTCATAACTCACAACTCCTAACTCCTAACTATCCTTATACCCAGGACTAAAATTTGTGTTTAGTATTGCAGTTCAACAGCAACAGTACAAGACTTATATTCTTTCAGATGAGACTGCTGGTTCTCAGTTGGAAGTGGTACCAGAACGCGGTGGGATCATCACTCGTTGGCGCATTCAAGGGCAAGAAATTTTCTACCTGGACACTGAACGCTTTACTCATCCTGAGTTGAGTGTCAGAGGTGGGAATCCAATTTTGTTTCCTATTTGTGGCAATCTACCAGATAATACTTACACTCACAACGGGCAACAATATACTCTCAAACAACACGGTTTTGCCCGTGAATTGCCCTGGAAAGCAACAGCACAAGAAACTGGAGATAAAGCTAGTCTTACTGTCGTTCTTAATAGCAATGAGCAAACTAAGGCAGTTTATCCTTTTGATTTTCAACTGGCTTTCACCTACGAACTTCAAGGTAATACCCTAGAAGTCCGCCAGCAGTATCAAAACTTGTCATCCACACCAATGCCTTTTTCGGCTGGTTTCCATCCCTACTTTCTCTGTGGTGATAAAACTCAGCTAGAGCTTGAAATTCCTTCTAAGCAGTATCAAGACAATCAAACTAAGGAATTTCACACTTTTGATGGCAATTTTGACTTTAGTCGTGATGAAATTGATTTTGCCTTTGGACAGCTAACGAGTAAATCGGCCACTGCGATAGATGGCAGCCGGAAGTTAAAACTCACTTTAGATTATGATGATTTCTCTACCTACCTGGTATTTTGGACAGTCAAAGGCAAAGAATTCTACTGTCTAGAACCGTGGAGTGCCACCCGTAACTCTCTCAATACTGGTGATAACCTGACTGTGTTAGCACCAGGAGCTAGCCATACAGCATCTATAAGGTTGACTGCTAATTTTTTCTAAACCACTTTACAAATCTACAGATGTCTATGCTATGATTGCAAAGTTGCGAAATGCAGCGAAAGGGTCGCTAACTCAATGGTAGAGTACTCGGCTTTTAACCGATTTGTTCCGGGTTCGAGCCCCGGGCGACCCATAAAATTAACATAATATTATTAGATTAAAAGAAGGCGATCGCAGCATCCAAGAAATTTCTGCAATTCGGTAGGATAGGCATAGACTAATCCCAAACACCATTGTCATGGTAAAAACACTTCCACAGCATTGGACAATTCCCCTTCTGGAAAATGGCGACAAACTCAGCCTTTATGAATTTGAGCGTCGCTATAACGCTATGCCTAACTTGAAAAAAGCCGAATTGATTGAGGGAATTGTCTACATCATGCCTGCTGCTTTGCGTTTTAAAAGTCATGGTCAACCGCATGGTTGGATTCTTACATGGCTCGGTACTTACGAAGTCCCTACACCTGGTGTAGCTTTGGGAGTAGAACCCACCGTGCGCTTAGATTTAGATAACGAACCCCAACCAGATGCTGTACTTCTGATCAGCCTAGAAGCGGGTGGTCAAGCAAGGCTGAGTGACGATGATTATATTGAAGGCGCACCAGAGTTAATTGTTGAAATTGCTGCTAGTAGTGTCGCCATCGACCTCCATGCTAAAAAACAAGCCTATCGTCGTAATGGAGTCAAAGAATATATCGTCTGGCAAGTACTTGATCAGAAATTGACCTGGTTCTATTTGGAACAGGGTGAATATCTAGAGTTGGCTACTGATAGTAATGGTATTTTGCGAAGTCAAATTTTTCCAGGGTTGTGGTTAGAGGTTGCAGAGTTATTAGCGGGGAATATGCAGTCTGTGTTAACAGTTTTACAAACAGGCTTGCAATCTCCTGAACACGCAGCATTTGTTCAGATACTAGAGCCTTTTGCCTGATGCGATCGCTGGTAATGTCAAAATAGTTAGGAGTGCGATCGCTTTGAGATGACCATTTTGGATAATGGGCTACCAGAGCTACTAAATGTAGGGTAACTAAATGTACAACAATACAGAGCAAGTATAGGGCATACTACAGCTGTAGAGGGCAAGTATAGAACACATTTATAATAACGAAGGCGTAAACTTTTTCAACATAGACACACGACACTAGTTATAATTTCCTATAAGTTGAAAAAACTCTTAAGATTTAGCGTAATAAATACGCTTTTCTCAGACCGACTAGCTGACAACCACATTAGGAGGACTATCTATGGCGCTTGTACCACTGCGGCTGCTGTTGGATCACGCAGCTGAAAACGGTTACGGCATCCCAGCTTTCAACGTTAACAATTTGGAGCAGATTCAGGCGATAATGAAGGCTGCTGTCGAGACAGATAGCCCTGTAATTTTGCAAGCTTCACGCGGCGCTCGTAATTATGCAGGAGAAAACTTTCTCCGCCACCTGATTTTGGCAGCCGTAGAAACCTATCCTCAGATTCCCATTGTCATGCACCAAGATCATGGTAATGCTCCTTCTACTTGCTACTCAGCAATGAAGAACAACTTCACCAGCGTGATGATGGATGGTTCTTTAGAAGCTGATGCTAAGACCCCCGCTAGCTTCGAGTACAACGTTAATGTTACCCGCGAAGTTGTAAATGTAGCTCATGCTTTGGGTGTAAGTGTTGAAGGTGAACTCGGTTGTTTGGGTTCTCTAGAAACTGGTGCTGGTGAAGCTGAAGATGGTCACGGCTTTGAAGGTACACTTGACCACTCTCAACTGTTAACCGACCCCGATGAAGCTGTTGACTTCGTAGAAGCAACCCAAGTAGATGCTTTGGCTGTTGCCATTGGCACAAGCCACGGTGCTTACAAGTTTACCCGCAAGCCGACTGGGGAAATTTTGGCAATCAGCCGCATTGAAGAAATTCACCGCCGTCTGCCTAACACCCACTTGGTAATGCACGGTTCTTCTTCTGTACCTGAAGATTTGCTTGCACTGATTAACCAGTATGGTGGTGCAATTCCTGAAACCTACGGTGTACCTGTAGAAGAAATCCAAAAAGGGATCAAGAGCGGTGTACGTAAAGTAAACATCGACACCGACAACCGTTTGGCTATTACTGCTGCTGTACGTGAAGCTTTGGCTAAGAAACCAGAGGAATTTGACCCCCGTCACTTCCTCAAGCCTTCTATTACATACATGCAGAAGGTTTGTGCTGAACGCTATCAGCAATTTGGCACAGCTGGCAACGCAAGCAAGATTAAGCAAATTTCCTTGGAAGATTTTGCTGCTAAGTATGCTAAAGGTGAACTCAACGTTGTTACCAAGGCAGCTGCTAAAGTTTAATTTTGACAACAAATAAATAGGAGCATAGCAAGACTATGCTCCTAAAAAACTAATAATTTTAATGTTGTCAGAAACCGGGTAAACACCCGGTTTTTTTTTGTAGCAGTTCTCAATTGCATGGAATATAGACCTAACCCCCAGCCCCTTCCCTGCAAGGGAAGGGGAGCAAAATTCAAAGCCTCTCTCCTTTTAGGCTATCCATTACCCGGATCTTTCTTAAGATTTGCGAAAGCATTCACTCAGGTTTTTATAACCCTATTCGTTCGTTATTGATTCTCAATAAAAACGCAGTTTTAGCAAAAGTATTAAACGCAAATTTGTCAAGTATGCCTAACCCCTCAGTTTTGAAAATAGTTATAAAACCAGGGTTTCAAGATTGTAAAGAAAGATGTGGGTAACGCATAGCCTTTTAGGAGAGAGGTTTGGAAGTGAGGTCAAAGTATATTGCTTCCATTCGAGAAGCCCTATATTCATAAGGGCGGTATTGCTCTCCGTGCCCCCACTCCCTAGAACACCCGATGTTGTAAAGATGGCATTTGACGACGGACTTGTTCGAGCCTAGTGGGCTTGATTTCTGCGATCGCAATTCCCGGTTTTTCCCCGGCATCGGCTAAAATTACGCCCCAAGGGTCGATAATAACGGCGTGGCCGTGGGTTAGACGGCGGGCGTAGTTATTGCCTGTTTGGGCAGGAGCAATGACGTAGGCGGTATTTTCGATGGCTCTGGCTTGTAGTAGTACTTGCCAATGGTCTTTGCCAGTAAAGGCGGTAAAGGCCGCGGGAATAAAGATAACATCAGCTCCCTTATCTGCCAGATGACGGTACAGTTCAGGGAAGCGGACATCATAACAAATGGAAAGTCCTAAATTACCAAGCTTTTCTGAAACATGGACAGGTGGTAGTTGCGTGCCAGCCACAACCGTGCTGGATTCTCGATAGGTGTTGCCGTCGGGGACATCAACATCAAATAGGTGTACTTTGTAGTAGCGAGAAAGTTCTTGACCGTTTGGGTCAATGAGTAGAGTGGTGTTATAAACTTTGCCTGTATTGTCTACCGGAACTGGAAAGCTGCCGCCCAAGATCGTAATTTGAAAGCGTTGAGCCATTTTTTTCAGAAACTTTTCACTTTCAAGAGCGATCGCATCACCTTGCGCGAGTTTATCTTTTTCTTCTCCCATATAGGAAAAGTTTTCTGGCAAACCTACCAATTCAGCACCTTGACGCACGGCAAGCTCTATTAATTCTTCTGCCTGTGCCAAATTTTTTTGTAAATCGGGCACACTGGTCAATTGAATAGCGGCGGCTAAATAAGACTTCATAGATTCAACAACGAACAGTTGATTTATGGAAAAGCGATTATCAAAATATATCGTTACTTCAACATCTGTGGAACTTAATTAGAAATGCCTCAGCCAAGATTTTCTTTACGAGACTTGTTTTATGCTGATCTTAATCTTCCTCTGGGTCATAGCAAACTGAGCAAGATAAAGATTAGGTTGTGATCAAACCTTGATAAAAACTGTCTACTGTGGATATTTCTATTCTCATTCAAACATTTATCGCTGTGTTTGTCTTGGCGGATGCTGTGGGCAATATACCGATTGTTTTAGTTTTGACTAAGGGCATGATGCCAGACCAAAGAAACAAAGTCATAGATAAAGCAATTGTCATTGCGATCGTAGTTCTTTTGCTATTTGCCTTTGCAGGGCAAATAATTTTAAATTACTTGGAAATCAGTATCGGCTCTTTGCGAGTAGCAGGAGGACTATTGTTGCTGTTAATTGCTTTGCAAATGCTGCGGGGAGAATTAGATCAGCCGATTATTGAAGAAGGACGCGATGTCGCAATTACTCCATTAGCTTTACCACTGCTAGCTGGGCCGGGGACTTTGACGACGGTGATGCTATTGATGTCGAAATCACAGAGTCCGCATATTGCTGTGGCGGTGGGTATCTTAGGAGCGATGTTTGTCACTTGGTTAATTTTGCGTTTAGCAAATCTCATTGACCAGTGGATTGGTGCAGAAGGTGGAGTGATTGTGACTCAACTTTTGGGTTTTTTGTTAGCGGCGCTAGCCGTGGAAATTGGTAGTACGGGAATTAGGGAGTTGTTTTTGAGCTAGAAAACTCCTAAAAATATTCTGAAACTGTATACAAATGTAAATAAGTTTGAGAGACGAGGAATTCGCGCCTCTCAAACTTGTTTATAAAAATTAACCTAAAGTTAGAACAAGATGGATAACTCAAGAGGAGTTTATTGCCAATTGAGTTTCAAAGATACTTTTCGAGAGTGGAAGCTAATGTAGTTTTAGGCACAGCGCCGACTACCATATCCACTTTCTGTCCATCTTTAAAAATCATTAATGTGGGAATACTGCGGATGCCGTACTGACTAGCAACTTGAGGATTTTCATCCGTGTTGACTTTGACGACCTTAATTTGACCTTTGTACTGTTCGGAGATTTCATCGACAACAGGAGCTACCATACGGCATGGTCCGCACCAGGGTGCCCAAAAGTCAACTAAAACGGGTACCTCGCTGTCGAGTACTTCTTGCTTGAAACTAGAATCGGTAACTTGCGCGGCTGTTGACATGCCTAAAACCTTCGTCAATAATATCTGAACTTGGTGAAAATTCTACCATAGCAAAAACCTCAGCTTAGAAGTCCGACGATGTACATTTGCAAAGAAGCTCTAGAATTTATTTATAAACATAAGGAACCGCCCGAACAGTAGTCCGGGCGGAGTGTGGTGTGAGGAGTGAACGGAAACATTCGTCTCCGCTATCTCTATTGTAGGCGACATATCGAATTTTTCCAGCAATTGTTTAGGGGGCTGGAAAAATTTATTGAAGAATTGGGGAGTGGGGAGTGGAAGGAGGCAGAGGGGATCTTAGCTGGGAGCAGAGGGGAAAGAGAAAGAGGTAATTTTTTATTCTACCCGTTGCCGCCAGCAAGAACTGCTTCATCTCCCCCTGCACCCTGCCCCCTGCTTCTTCCTCATCTCCCTATTCCCTTATTTCCCCATACCTAATTGTTGAGCTTTTTGGTAAACTTTACCCTCGGTTAACAGGGAAGGCGCAATCACAACTTCCACTTGTTGCATTTCTTTAATATTTTTGGCTCCTAAAGTGCCCATGCTGGTCTTTAAGGCTCCTAAAAGATTGTGAGTGCCATCATCTAGCCCTGCTGGGCCAACGAGTATTTGCTCTAGGCTACCGGTGGTGGCAACGCGAATCCGGGTGCCACGGGGCAACACTGGGCTGGGAGTAGCCATGCCCCAATGATAACCTCGTCCTGGGGCTTCTGCGGCTCTAGCAAAGGGAGAACCGATCATCACACCATCGGCACCGCAGGCGATGCATTTACAAATGTCGCCACCGGTGATTAAACCACCATCAGCAATAATGGGAATATAGTTGCCAGTTTCCTTGTAGTAATCATCTCGTGCTGCTGCACAATCTGCGATCGCAGTTGCCTGTGGTACACCCACACCCAACACCCCACGGGACGTACAAGCGGCACCAGGTCCAATTCCCACCAGTACGCCAGCCGCCCCAGCTTTCAACAAATTCAAAGTGACTTCGTAAGTCACACAATTCCCCAACACCACGGGAATGGGCATGGAACGGCAAAATTCTGCTAAATCAAGTGGTACTACAGACTCTGGTGATAGATGTGCAGTAGAAACTACTGTAGCCTGTACAAAAAATAAATCTGCCCCAGCTTTGGCTACTGCCTCACCGTATTTACTTGCACCGGCTGGAGTCGCACTTACCGCCGCAATGCCACCTTGTTGTTTAATTTCCTGAATCCGTTGTTCAATTAATTCTGGCTTTATTGGTTCGGCATAGAGTTCTTGCATCAGGGCAACAAATTCATCTTTCCCCACAGAGGCAATCCGATCTAATATTGGCTCTGGGTCAGTATAGCGAGTGTGAATACCCTCTAAATTGAGGACACCTAATGCTCCTAACTGTGACAAACGTACAGCCATACGAACATCTACTACACCATCCATCGCACTAGCAATTATCGGGATTTCTCGCTCAATATTACCAATACGCCACTTAGTATCTGCCAAACTGGGGTCTAGTGTTCTGTTACCAGGGACTAGAGCAATTTCATCTATTCCGTAAGCTCTGCGAGCTGTTTTTCCCCGCCCAAGTTGAATTTCCACGCTTTAATTTTTCTTAAATCTGTTTAAGCTAGGGTATCAAATTGTGAGATATGTTGGGGCGTTTTTTTCCTGAACTACACAGATAAATTTGAGCTACCCAAGCAAACCGCCGCTCGAAACTTTGATGGACGCAAATTATTTACCAGGGAGCTAAATGAGCAAAAATTGTTAATTGGTTTTTATATTGTGTTCTTTGAGAGTTGGTGTTGCGCTAGTTTGTGGCAATTGGACAATGATAGTGTCTATTATTACTGAGTTAATGTCAATCTTATTGGCATTAGTTCTCTTAATTTACCTATATTTGCTTAGGTCAAGATCAGACAAATTCTCATAAATGATACAAAATTGGAATAGTTTGTATCGTTTCCAATCGATAAACCTTCTGAATCTGAAGATTTTCAATTCCAAAATCCAAAATCCAAAATTGGTTTGATTTACCGTTTATTTTTAACTGTATCCACACCAGTGTAACCAGTAGTTATCCAAAGTATCGCTCTAGCTCCATCGCGAATAGATTTTTCAATAGATTCAGGTGGTTTTTCTGAAGGAACTGGCACTGGTTTTAAATAAATACCTCGACTACCCAAAATAATTTCGCCGATAACACAAGCCCGGCGCATGTGGAAATCTGAAGTAATCAAATAAACGCTCTTGATGTCACGAGCTTGCAAATCATCTACCAAGGTAGTAAAATTAGTAACAGTATCTACGGCTTCATAGTCCAAGTGTAAACGTTTGGGATCAACACCAGCTTTGCTAAAAACTCGTTGGGTGAATCTAGCTGGACTACCCCCAGTAATCCAAATTGGTATATTTGGATGCTGGCGAACAAAGTCGGCCGTAAACTTCTCTCGCTCTAAACGTCTCGTTGAACCACCCAACACTACAACTGCTTGCGGCTGTACAATTTGGTTTTGTACTTCTTTGTATCCCCACCAGCTCATTAGCGGTAGGACAAAAGCCATAAAATGAAAAGATTTACGTGTAAAAAATAGCTTATTCAAGGCTCAATAACTTTAATATACTAAGTCCAAAATTTCCTCTGGCTAGAAGAAAAACAACAATTGATAGTAGAGTAGCAAACTCCTATAAAGTCTGTCCAAATTTATATTTGGGTGATTTTCGTGTTGCAGCGCGATTAAGCGTACTTTAAGTTTTTTCTCTAATTGATGGATTATCCTAACCGATATCGGACAATCCATCAAAGGGTTTTAGCATCTTCTCAAAGAACCCCATTTAGTAGTTGACTTTTCATGTTATCTAGAAAATACCTATCCTAAAATATTGTAAAGTCAGGCAAGCGCTGGTAGGTTTGGCATTGCCTTTGTTAAATCCTTCTAAAAAATTTGTCTTGAGATGCAGCGATCGCACATTTTGTGAGAATATATAAGCAGGCGATCGCTGATCACAAATAGCTATTAATACTCACAACAATTCCCTAAATTCTTCACGAGTTATTTGGCAATCGCGTAATATTTGTGCCAGTAAACCACGACCAATTGTTTCACCTGAATGTACAGGAACTACTGTCCTGCGCCCATCACTGTGTATCATAATATGATGACCACCACGTACCCTAGCCACTTCAAAATCGACTTTGCTAAGGGCTGCAATAACTTCCCTTCCTGTGACGCTTGGGAATTGACTCATATATCAACTGCGACTCGCTGAATACCAACAAAGTCCAGTAAATCTTGCTGTTCTTCCTCAAATTCTAAACAAAGTTCAATCGCTTCTCTAATACGCTCTATTAACTCATCTAAAGTTTTGGCTTGCGTATGACAACCAGGAAGATTTGGGACGGAAGCAACAAAGTAGCCGTCTGCATCTCGTTCAATAATTACATTAAATTCTCGCTTCATCATCAACTTCCCTGAAGTTATATTATAAAGAAAATGCTGAAAACCCCGCGCTTTCAAGACGGGGATGAAAGCTAGTTGCATCTTAAAAGATGCTCATAGTGGTAAAATGTTTTCAACAGGAACGGTAATTAACCTGTATAAAAACCTAACTGCCTAGCGGCAATCTGTACCTTGACAATTGAAGATATGGGGTTCTATTCCATAGTTCTAGTTCCTGCCCAGGAATAGGTAAAATCTTCATGGGGACTAGGCAACACAGAATTAATTCAAAACAAATTCTTGGAGCAATCCAACTACCGAGGGGCACTCGGAAAGTCAACGCTTGGGGAGAGAACCACCTCTGGGTTAGATACCGCAAGGGGTTTAATCTAAGTGGACTCGTTGAACCAAGAATCTCCGTGGCTTCAGCCCGGAGAGTGTCAAATTCTCTCATTATTGAAAGAGCGATCGCCCCTACAGTGAGAAAATATAATCAAGCGATCGCTACCCTTAAAACATGAATATATAATTGGCAGACATCCTATTCATTAGTTGCTGCTTCCAGCCAAACTTCTACATCATCTGCTAGCAACTTATGTGCTGCATCCATCATTGATGTTGCTATGTCTTTGAGGTCTTCGCGGTTGTTCAAGTAAGTTTTCAAGGCTTCCATTGGGTCGATGCTGCTACTTGCAGTCAATTCAGGAATCCGGGGGCGAGCTAATTGACTCAATAATTCTGCTTGAATGGTGTAGGTGTGAGCGAGACTTAAAGCAGTATGTAGAGAAGAACTGTCAATTAAATCCATCTGTTCGGAGCGGAGTTTGTAAATTAGCCGCACTACAGCATCTTGAATATCATACTTAGCGATCGCTTTCATTAACAACGCTTGCGGATCATCTGCTTTTGAGACATCCACCTCAATGGTGCGGAAAGTCCGAACTGTTAAGGGACAAAATTCCCATTCAGCCTTCCCTCGCTCAAGTTCTATCATCACATAGCCTTTGTCTTCTTTTTCTTCACTAAAATCTACCCGCTCAATGCTCCCTGGATAAATCACCGGTGGGTTGTTGGATTTATTCAGATTTTGGTGGCGGTGGACATGTCCCAACGCTACATAATCAAAACAAGGTCGCGTTAGCAAAGATAAGGGCAGAGTAAAGCCTTTACCTACTGCCAAAAAGCGCTCTGCGCCCAAGGTAGCATTGTCAGACATCAAGTGAGCCAAAAGGATAGTTGGCACATCGGGGTCAAGACGGCGAATTTCCCCTTCCATAACAACTCGCAGACGTTCCGTTAAGAGTTGGTTGACTTCCGCCAAAGACGAACCTTCAGTCTCTTGGCGAGTCATCAGAGTTGAACGGGTGAGCCAAGGAAGGGTGATTACTTGCACTTTGCCATTGCGAGTTTCGATGCAGTGAGTGGTTAATGTGTCACCGACAACAAATCCTGGCACTCCCAAAGTGCGGTAAATATTTAAACTCGCGCCTCCCTGTCCTTGGGAGTGTTGGTCGTGGTTGCCTACCAACAGCACTGTCGGAATATTGGCATCCATGAGACGGCGAAACTGGCTGGCAAAAGCTTGTTGTACGTAAGGCGGCGGTGTAGCATCTGGAAAAGCATCGCCACCAAATATCACCATATCAACAGCATCTGTCAGCGCTCGATCAATACATATAGACAAAGTATTGACAAAATCCTCCAATCGTGTATTTAATCCAGTTGTGGGATTAATTCGTCCGTGAGAGAAGCCGCTTCCCATGTGGATGTCGGAGAGATGGAGGATTTTAATCATATTTGTCCTTAGTCATTAGTCATTTGTCTAACATATTAATGACTAATGACTAATACATAACAACTAAATATGAATTCCGCATTCTGTTTTATCACTTCCCCGCCAGCGTCCGGCGCGTTCGTCTTCGCCTTCGCCGACTTTGGTGGTGATGGGTTCATCACCTATGCTGGGATAACCTTTGTCGTGTAGAGGGTTGTAGATGACTCCATGTTCAGCCACGTAAACCCAGCTGTCTTTACGTGTCCAGGTAGCTATGGGATTTACTTTCAGCCGACCTTTATTATCTAATTCAAATATGGGCATATTCGCACGGGTTACTGCTTGGTCACGGCGGCGTCCGGTTATCCAAGCGACGCTGTTGAGTTCGTCTAGACCCCGTAGCAATGGTTCAATTTTTGTAATGTGATGGAATTGGGCAATATCCTTGTCCCAAAGTTTGTCGCCGTATTTGGCTTCAAAGGCTTCGCGGGTGTCTACATCTGGAGTTTTGAAAGTTTGCAGATCCAGGTTGTAGATTTGTATGGCTTTGGCTACTAATTCTAGGCTTTCAGGGAAGTGGTGCAAGGTGTCGAGAAAGATCACAGGAACGGGATGCTTCAGTTCACTGTAAAGAATATGGGTAATTATCATGTCATCCACGTTAAAGGCGCTTGTTTGCACCAGTCCCGTTGGGATATTCTCTATAGACCATGCCAGTATTTCTTTGGGAGTGGCAGTTTCAAATTGCTCATTTAATTTTTCTAAGTCAAAAGCGATCGCTTGGTTTCTAGATGCCGTGGATACTGTCATGATAATCTTCTGTTCAAATATTTTTACCTTGACTAAGATTTATTTTACCCCACAAAGGCACGTATTCCGCCCGGAGATAAGGTAATTATTCTGTTCGGAAATTACTACATTGTGGAACTGGAGAATGGGTAGTGGGGAAATGATTAATACGGTTCGGCAGGGGAGGCAGGGGAGTCTCTTGAAGAAAGAGGGTTATTGTTGAGTAATTTTTCTCTCAAGAACAGGTTCTCTTCCCGAACTGCCCCCTGTCTGCCTCAACCAAGAAATTCCTTAACCCAACGGTATTGGAGAAACTAGGAGAATAACACATTCTCAGTAAAAATATTTAAGTATAAATTAAGTAATTACTAAGAAAGTTTACGGTAATTTAAGTTTTACAATGCTCTTATAGATACTTATACTGATTTTGATATGGTTAAGGAACAATTAATAAAAAGGATTTTACTTAAATGAACACTTCAAAATCCCCCAATCGCTTAGGTGAATCTATAATCATGGGCGCTTTAATGATGTTGACCAGCGTTAGCGTTATTACAATAATGAACTTTTTTTAAAATAAACATTTCTAATTTTAGCAATAAAACTTCACATAACCCTGCTCAAAACTGAGTGGGGCTTTTAATTTTATTTTTGACTTTTGACTTCCCCGTAGGGGCTGACTTCCGCCTTGCGGTACTAGTGACCGATTGGCGCTTTCGCTCCTGCACCGCCTTTACCCAGGAATAATAACAAAGGTAATGAGCAAAGGAACCCTATCCCTACGACTCGAAAGCAATCTGCGTAAGATAAAACAGCAGCTTGGGTATCTAGTATTTGACTAATTAAAGCTAGTGCTTGTTGTTGAGCGGTTGCCGCATCTATGCCTTGGCTTTGGAGTGCCCCGTTGAGTGCATCGAGGCGCTGATTGGTTTCTGGGTCATAAGGACTAAGTTTTGCTAACAAAATGTCCCGATGGAAAGCGTGTCGTCGGTCAAGCAGAGTGGTGAGCAAGGCAATGCCGATGCTACCACCCAGTTGTCGGGTGAGGTTGTAGAAACCAGAACCAGCAGAAACATCTTGTTTGGGTAGTGGGCCTAAAACTGCCAAACTCAAAGGGAGAAACATCAACACAGTAAAACCCCCACGCCATACCAATGGCCAAAATAAATCATCTGTGCCGGTTTGTGGGGTAATTGCTGCTAGTTGAAACATGACTCCAGATGATCCGACAGCGCCCATTGCAATTAAAAATCGGGCATCAATTTTACTAGAGAGTTTGCCTAATAAAACCATAACGATCGCAGACGCTAAAGCCCCAGGTGCTAATAATAGTCCTGTCTGCGTTGCCGTAAAGTGCAGCACACTCTGAGCAAATATTGGCACAGCAAAGAGTGTGCCATAAAGCCCCATGCCCACAACTGCTGAGAGAACGCTTCCCGCAGCTAATGAGCGGTGACGTAAAACTTTCAAATCTACAGCAGGGTGATCTGTTTTCAGTTCTCGCCAAATAAATGACCCTAAGCCGATAATACTAGCGATCGCTAACGTGGTGATGAAACCCGAGGAAAACCAGTCGTCTGTCTCTCCTTCTTCTAACAAAGTTTGCATACAGCCAATAGCAATGACCAAAAACCCAATCCCCAACCAATCGACGGCTTGGCTTTGTGTCTCGTTTTTGTCTTTGTCTTTGGGCAAAAATGCAAAGGACATCGCCACTGCAATGATCCCGAAGGGAATATTAACAAAGAAAATCCACCGCCAGCCCAAACCATCTACCAGGAATCCCCCTAAAGTTGGGCCGATAGCTGGCCCAGCAATTACACCTACTCCAAAAACTGCCTGCGCTAAACCCTGTTCAGCAGGTGGAAAAGTCTCGAACAAAATCGCTTGGGCTTTAGCTAGCAATCCGCCACCACATAAACCTTGAAGTATTCGAGAAAAAACTAGCATCGGTAAATTAAATGCCAACCCGCATAAAACCGAGGCAAGAGTAAAGCCAATCAACGAGAATATGAAGTAGGTTTTGCGTCCAAAGTAATCTCCCAACCATGCAGATAAGGGAATTAAGACAACATTTGCGATCGCATATCCAGTTACCACCCAGCCTACTTCGCTAACAGTTGCACCAAGGCTGGCTTGTATGTCAGTCAGGGCAACGTTAACAATACTGGTATCAATCACTTCTAAGATAGCACCAAGGGAAGCCGTAAGAGCGATCGCCCACTTCAATGGCCCGTGGACATAACCAAATTCGTCAAAACTAGAATTTTTAATATTGGTAGTCATTGTTAGATAAATAATATTTGGGACACTTACGCCAAAGCTAAAATTAAATTTTGTATATATACGCTACGGTAGCGTATCATATTGAAACGGTCAAGGGAGACTTCAATGAAAAGTGGCAGAACTACCTATGCTAAGGATGGATGGTCACTGCTGCTGTTTTCATGCATAAGAATTGGGTTATAGGGCTTATTTGTTTCCTATAGGCTATGTTCTATGCCCAAAGCTAGAAGCAAATGGCCAAGAAGATATTGCTTGGGGATGATATTTTATGAGTAAGCAAATTAACAGCCCCTCTGGACGACCACGCAGCATCCAAGCCGATCAGGCTATTGTGGAAGCGACTTTGGATCTGCTTGCAGAGGTAGGATATGAAAGCATGAGTATAGAAGCGATCGCTTCTCGTGCTGGAGTTGGTAAAACGACTATCTATCGGCGTTACACTTCCAAAGAAGAACTAGTTGCAGACGCGATAGAAAGTTTGAGAGATGATTTAGTGATCCCCGATACTGGCAAGTTTTGGGGAGACATGAATATCCTAATTAATAATGCCGCCAAAAAAATAGATAGTCCCCTTGGTCGTCAGACACTCGCCCTGATAATTAGTACAGCGTCTAGCAATCCTCAGTTTGCAGAGGTTTATTGGACAAAATATACAAAACTCCGACGTGAAGCTTTTTCTAAAGTACTTGAGCGTGCCAAGTCTAGAGGTGAAATTCACAAGGATGCAGACGTAGACTTAATTATTGACCTTGTGAGCGGGTCACTATATTATGCACTGATATTCAAGCCCACAACCGAGCCAGTAGAAGCGTACATGCGCCGCACCATGAATCTTCTCCTCAAAGGTATTGGCATTAGTTAAAGGGGCATTGGGCATTGGGGAAGAATTTTTATAACTCCTAACTCCTAACTCCCTATTCCCAACTTGTTGCTAAAATAACTTTCCATCATAGGTCATAAATGAGATGATGGAGAAATTAGAGAAAAAGGTGAACAATTGTTATTTTTCTCCTTCCGCTTCTGGTTGCAGGATGGCATCACAGTATTGAATGAGGGTTGTCAAGCGATCGCTAATCGTTTGAAGTCTCGTTTGTGCAGTAGATGCTTGCCGCGCTCCTTGCAAAAACATCACATCTATTGCCAACAAGCGCAGTTGCTTGCTTATTTCGGTTTGATAAGACTGCACTCGCGAGTTTTCATCTGCCAAAGGTACAATCTGCTCCCGAAAGAATTGCTGCAACGAGGCTACACGCTGCCGCAGTTCTGGTGAAACAATTTGGGTAGTTGCGGCATCTGAACGTAATTGCTCTAGCAAGGTTACGAGTGCCAAATATTTCTCACGGTTTAAAGACATCCGGTGCTAGTTAAGATAGTATTAATGTCAAGTAATTTTTCTTCTACAATAAACTTTCTTAAAGACTTATCAACACTAAAAGCCTCAAATCAGGATTTGAGGCTTTGTTTGCCATCAATGAATTTTCTTTATGATCCTTGAAACTCAAATTGGATGACTACCGGACGCTCCTACCTCGCTACGAGACGCTGGGCGAACGCTACCCCTAACGCTGGGCTATCGGCAATTGGAGAATCATCCTTACACTCGTTTTTTAGCCGTCTCTGGGCGACAGCATCTTCTTAGGTTGATGCTGCCAGTTTTATTTATCATTCACTTAATCTACCGATCCTATCCCAACCCAATTGTATGAGCAGTCTAGCTATAAATTCATCAATTGATATAACCATTCCGGAATGGTTAAAGAAATGTTTGAAGGAGTCATCAACAAGTAGCGGCGCACCGGAAGATGATCGAAGGCATAGTGATGCAGTCTTAATTGGTCGCGCATTTGAATTTGCTTACCAACTGCATCAAGGTCAATACCGCAAATCGGGAGAACCATACATCGCTCATCCTGTTGCTGTAGCTGACTTGCTGCATGATTTGGGAGGCAGTGCTGCTATGATAGCAGCTGGATTTCTTCATGATGTCGTTGAAGATACAGAAGTAACAAGTCAAGAAATAGAAGAACGCTTTGGCGCAGAAGTGCGGCAATTGGTTGAAGGTGTCACCAAGCTTTCTAAAATCAATTTCACTAGCAAAACCGAAAGTCAAGCGGAAAACTTCCGGCGGATGTTTTTGGCAATGGCGCAAGATATTCGGGTAATTGTGGTGAAATTGGCAGATCGTTTGCATAATATGCGAACTTTACAATACATGTCAGAGGCTAGCCGCCGCCGCAGCGCCCAGGAAACGCGAGATATTTTCGCACCTTTAGCCAATCGCTTGGGGATCTGGCGAATTAAATGGGAACTGGAAGATTTGGCTTTTAAGTATTTGGAACCAGAAGCTTACCGCCAAATGCAAGAGCTTGTTTCCGAAAAACGGACGGCGCGAGAAGAGAAATTGGCTAAAGCTACGAACATGTTACAAGAGCGTTTGCAGCAAGCCGGAATCCGCTTTCAGGATATTAGCGGTCGTCCCAAGCACCTTTATAGCATTTACCAAAAAATGCACCGCCAGCAAAAGGAATTTCATGAAATTTACGATTTGGCAGCGCTGCGGATTATTGTTCAAAGCAATGAGGAATGCTATCGGGCGTTGGCGGTGGTTCATGATGCTTTTCGCCCAATTCCTGGGAGATTTAAAGACTACATTGGGCTGCCAAAGCCTAACCGTTACCAGTCGTTACATACTGGGGTGATTGGACTAACTGGCCGTCCCTTAGAGGTGCAAATTCGGACAATCGAAATGCATCATATTGCCGAGTACGGGATTGCCGCCCATTGGAAGTACAAAGAAACAGGGGGTTCTAGTATTAGCCATTTGACAGGGACGGATGACAAGTTTACTTGGCTGCGACAACTGCTCGAATGGCAAACTGATCTCAAGGATGCACAAGAATATCTTGATAGCATCAAAGATAATCTATTTGAAGATGATGTCTATGTCTTCACCCCTAAGGGAGATGTTGTTCCTTTAAGTCCCGGTTCCACCACTGTAGATTTTGCTTATCGCATTCATACGGAAGTAGGAAACCATTGTTCAGGGGCGCGGGTGAATGGGCGAATGGTATCTTTGTCAACGCGGCTACAAAATGGCGATATTGTAGAAGTTCTCACCCAAAAGAACTGCCATCCGAGTTTGGATTGGTTGAACTTTGTCAGAAGTTCGGCGGCGAAATATCGAATAAAACAATGGTACAAGCGATCGCGCCGGGAAGAAAATGTTGCCCGTGGACGGGAATTGTTAGAAAAGGAACTCGGTAAAACTGGTTTTGATAGCCTGCTGAAGTCTGATGCAATGGAGACTGTCGCCCAAAAGTGTAACTACCACAGTGTGGACGATTTACTCGCTGGTTTGGGTTACGGGGAAGTGACATTGAACTTGGTGCTAAATCGTTGGCGAGAAGTGGCGAAGGCACAACAACCAATTTCCACCGTGTCGCCATTTATCCCCAAAGAACCAACTACATCAAAAGCTTTGCGGGATGCACCTACACCTATCTCCCGCGCCAGTGATTCGCCAATTATTGGGGTAGAGGGGTTGGTGTATTATTTAGCTGGGTGTTGTACCCCGATTCCTGGCGAACCAATTATTGGTGTGGTGACGCGAGGTAGGGGGATTTCGATTCATCGCCAAGGCTGCAATAATCTGGAAACTGTGGAGTATGAGCGCTTAGTACCAGTTAGATGGAACCCCGCCGCCGAAAATAGTGGTCGCCCGCACACGTATCCTGTAGATGTTCAAATTGAAGCTCTTGACCGCGTAGGAGTGCTAAAAGATATTTTGTCACGGTTGAGTGACCAAGGAATTAATGTCCGCCATGCTCAGGTGAAAACCTGTGCTGGTCAACCTGCATTGATGGACTTAGGAATAGATATACGCGATCGCTCTCAATTAGAGCAAGTGTTTGTCCAAATTAAGAAAATGAGCGACATTTTGAATATCCGCCGCGTTGGTCAAATTGACGAGTAGGTGATTGGTAGGGTGCGTTAACGCAGTGTAACGCACCAATTTATTAAGTGCGATTTCACTTTCAAATTTCCTTGGAATAATTAGCCCCGATCATAGGTGATGGTTTCTAATGGCAAAATTATTGTAAATGTAGATCCTTTTCCTAGCTGTGAATCTACTTTAATTTCACCATCCATTAACTGAACCAATCGAGAGACTATGGCCAAACCTAATCCTGTACCATCAGAACTTTGGACTTGGGGAGCAGTTACTTCCCGAAAATAGGGATTGAAGATTTGTGCTTGAGCATCTGGAGAAATACCAATACCACTATCAGTAACAGAGATAGCCCACTGCTGTTGGGATACCGTCCAACACTCCAAATGAATTGAACCAGATTCTGTGTAGCGAATTGCATTACTCAGCAGATTTGTCAAAATTTGCTGAAGCCGAAGCGGATCTGTGATAACTTGACTTGGGGCGCGTTCGCATTCAACAACCAAGGATAATTCTTTAGCACGCGCTAATGGCTCAATCATCTCTAAAACAAAGTTGATTAAACTACGCACATCGGTTAAAGTAGGCTGCAATTTCATCTGTCCGGCATCATAGCGCGAAATTTCCAGAGTATCGTTAATTAACCGGACAAGAAGTCTACCACTTTTGAGAACTCGCTCGATACTTTCAAGATTTCCATGGGTGTCTTTGAGTTCTGGTTGTTGACGCTGCTGGCGCAGAAATAAGTCTGCGTAACCGATGATTGAAGTGAGGGGCGTTTTCAGTTCATGAGCCAAATGAGAGAGGTTATCTTTATTAGCGCGAACCAAACGAGTTAATTCTTGGTTAGTCAACCGCAACTGACTTTGGAGTTGTTTAAGCTCTTGTAATCGTCCTTGAGTATAACTGTTAAAGCAACGCGCGATCGCTTCATCAATTACTGTATCAATCAAGCGAACAGCCCTTAGCACATCTTGTGCAGATCCCTGTAATAAATCTTCTTCTAAAAAGGAAAAAATCACAAACCGGAGTAAACGATACTCTCGCGCAATTTCTGCTGGTTCAAATCCCTGTTGGGCGCGGAGTGTGCCGTGTTCTAAACTTGCATCTACTACTGTTTGCAAATCGCTCGTTTCCGATTCAGAAAGTACTGTTGCTAATGCTTTCAAAACACGGGGTAAGCTATCCCGTACAGCATTGAAAGTAAGTTCATTAGTAGCTTCAATTTGTTCATCTTGGTAAACCGCTTCTACCCATTGATCAAGAATAGCATCACTTTTTGCAATTAGAGTCTGACTAAAATCCATCTTTTGCCTAGCCAAATACAGCGAAGCCTGTTCCATTAGAGGTAGATTAGTACGTTTAATGTCAGGTTCGCACCTAACAGAAGATAGAGGTTAGTCAAAAGACAACTTTTTACTTAACTAATTACTTTAGCTTATTTCAACATACATAAATGAAAGAGCGATCGCTTAACCAAGTAGATTGTGGTTACAGACATAGTAGGACAACTCAACACTATTAAAGTTTTCAGTGTATTTATATAGATATCTTTTGCACATCAATAATGAAACTGTCGAACCCTATCCTTTAAAACGAATTGATTTACCTCTCGCTACAAATAGGACACCAAAGGTAAAACTCAAAGCCGATACAGCCAATGGAACCATTATTTTAGATGATGTCACAAGTTTAGAAGGTATCCCCAATATTGCTTGGGAATATAGCCTTGGCAACCGTTGTGCTTTAGAATGGATTTTAGATCAATACAAAGAAAAGAAACCTAAAGACCCTACTATTGCTGAAAAAATCAATACATACTGCTTTGCAGATTACAAAGCACATGTAATAGATTTACTACAAAGAGTCTGCACCGTCAGTGTGGAAACAATGCAGATTATTCAACAGATTGAGTTGTAATCGATTCGTTATTTTTAGGGAACAGACTAATCAATGTACTATCCATCCTCCACAGACCTATCCGAAAATACAGAGTAGAAAAATTTTTTCACAAAACAAACCAGGGACACACGATTTGGATTTGTTTTTATGTTCCTTTGTTTGTCAATATTTAATTTTAAAAGGAGGCTATCTTGGATGGCTCGAAATAAAAAGAAATCAACCGGATTCAAGTCTGAACATCTACTTAACTCTAGATGCCCTATTTGTTGTATTATCCCATCCCATATCCTGGAAAATGTCGTTGTAAATGGCAACCCTCAGCAGCGTAGTTGGGCTTTTCATACATTAAATATTTCGGCACAGTTTCGTGGACGGAGAGATGTTATAGGTAATGTCTCATTTGCACCTTCTCCGGGTGAAAAGCGGCGCACTATCTACGATGCAAAATATGGCCAGCAACTTCCTGGTACATTAGTGCGTGGTGAGGGAGATCCTCCCAGCAGTGATGAAGCAGTTAATGAAGCCTACGATGCTGCTGGTGCTACTTATGAATTATTTTATGAGATATTCGATCGCAATTCCATCGACGACAAAGGACTACGTTTAGACTCCACCGTGCATTATGGCGTTAAATATGACAATGCCTTTTGGAACGGTGACCAAATGGTTTATGGTGATGGCGACGGAGAAATGTTTCAATGCTTCACCAAGTCAATAGATGTTATTGGGCATGAACTAGTTCATGGTATAACCCAGCATGAAGCGGGTTTACAGTATTATGGCGAACCTGGGGCACTGAATGAATCGTTTTCTGATGTCTTCGGTTCCTTAGTGAAACAAAAGAGCAAAAATCAGACTGCACAAGAGGCAGATTGGCTCATTGGCGAAGGCCTTTTGAAACCCACTGTTAAAGGTGTTGCCCTGCGATCGCTAAAAGCCCCAGGAACAGCATACAATGACCCACTATTGGGTAAAGATCCGCAACCAGCCCACATGAAAGATAAATATACTGGTACTGATGATAACGGCGGGGTGCATATCAACTCAGGAATCCCTAACCATGCCTTTTATCTAGCGGCTGTTGAGATTGGTGGTTATGCTTGGGAAACAGTTGGCAAAATCTGGTATATTGCTTTACGCGATCGCTTAAATGCCAAAGCGGATTTTAAAAAAGCTGCCAACGTCACCATTCAAGTTGCAGGCGAAGTCTACGGTAATGACAGTGATGAGCAAAAAGCTGTACAGAATGGTTGGCAAAAGGTAGGAATTATTTAGAGTTAGGAGTTTTTTCTTAACTTCTAGCTTTTATATGTACTACTTGTTATTGCTAAACCGGGAGGTGAAAACTATCATCTCCCAGTACTTGTATTTTTCCCAACCAAGTAGCACAACGGAGAGCAAAATAAATGCGGATATCCTTTGAACGCACGGGTGGCTTTGCTGGGATTACCAAGAAAACAAGCCTTGATACAGATACTCTCCCGCCAAACGAAGCCAGCACACTTGTGCGACTGGTGGAAGTTGCTGATTTATTTAGGCTACCTGAACACATTACCTCGCTAAATCCTCAGAGCGATCGCTTTCAGTATAAATTAACAGTAGAAGATAACGGTAAGCAGCATACAGTGACTGTTAGTGAGGCAGCATTGCCAGGAACCTTAAGACCCCTGATTGAATGGTTACAAGTTACAGCACAAAAAAGGTAATTTGCTAAATTAACAATTTAATTTTTGGATGAAAATCCAGTCAACGCAATATAAAATTGAATGCCTAAAGAGAAGCATATAACTAGGAGAATGCGAAGTCGTGGGCGAAGAAAATATAAATTTTAATTCCGCAGAAGAAAACCAAACTGATGATTTTTTGCACGTAGCATCTTTAAAAGAGGATTGGGGCGGAGACGGAAGAGGGCGCATGAACCTATCAGGAAGGCGTACAGCAATCTCGAAAGAGTATGTACCCCGCCAGTACCAATTCTTTAATACAAATACTGTACCAGAAGAACACGGTTGGCGAGTGAGTGAAATGCCAGATAATGTAGCATTTGGTAGTAGGCGATTACTTGCTTGGCATGACAGTGGTGCATCAACCTCAAGAGTTGTAATACCACGGCAGTTTGAAGCACCATCTGGCTTCTTTACTTCTGATTTGGAGATTTTCGTGCTTAGGGGTGCAATCCAAGTGGGAGAGTGGCAGTTAAGAAAGCATGGCTACTCCTTTATCCCCGCAGGAGTGAGAGTAGGCCCTTGGAAAGTGCTAGGTGATGAGGAAGTAGAAATCCTCTGGATGGAAAACGGTTTTCTTAAATATAAAAATACACTAAATGATCATCCAGATGCTAGTTTAAATGAGTTTATTCCAGCATTGGATAGCAAATTACTACCGTGGGGTAGAACAGATACAGTTCAATTTGTCCAAGCAAGTAAGAAGTGGCTAAGGAAAAATGATAATGGTAGTGGAACTTGGCTAATAAGCATCTTGCCACATTTTGACGGCAAGTATTCAGAAATACAATCTTATAATGAAGAGGGCTATTGCTTGGCCGGATACTGCGACGTAGGGAATTACCGATTCCTAAAAGACCACTATTTATATTGTCCTAGTTTTAGTACTATCCCCCGACATAGAACGGATGATGGTGGTTTATTTTTGATTCGAGTTGACAGAGATTTATCAAAAGCCGGAACAGTTTTTTCATACGCACCTCAAGACACATAGGTTTTTAAGCTAAGGTTTCCATGTGGATTACTAGAAGGTCTTTTTAAATAGCGCCCAATAGGTGAACCTATAACCTCTCCATTGTTGTAAATCAAATTTCCGCGCAAAAAAGTACTTTTTACCCGCCCAGTTAACTCCACTCCTTCAAAGGGTGTGTAACCTTGTTGTGACTGCGACTCAGCAGCACTAACCACAAAGGTTTCATTAGGGTCTAACAGCACCAAGTCAGCATCATAACCAATAGCAATATCACCTTTTTCTAACAAACCAAAGCGCCGGGATGGGTTCCAAGATAGTAATTTAGCCATGTGATTGTAGGACATCCCCCGCTTGCTACCTTCACTAAATACACCAGAAAGTAAATATTCTGTCCCGCCAAAACCAGACTTTGCTAACCAAATATTATTCGGGTCTTTAGCACTTCTTTTTTGTTCAGCAGAACAGCAAGCGTGGTCGCTAACTATCCAATCTACTTGATTGTTGAGTACTGCTTGCCATAAGTATTCCACATCGGCACGGGGACGAATAGGAGGGTTGACTTTTGCCCAAATTGTATTGGGAGTATCGACATCTAATAACAAATGTCCGATAGTAACTTCTCGCCGAAAGTTGATATGAGGAAAAGCAGTTTGCATAGTCAAAGCTGCTTCCATTGCTTTACGCGAACTCAGGTGCAACAAATTGATATTTGCACAGTTAGTCTCATGCGCCAAATAAGAAGCAATACAAATTGCTAAACCTTCGGAATGGGGAGGACGTGCTGCACTGTAAGCGTGTAATCCACTAAGACTAGAATCGTTTTCAACTATTTTGGTGTAGGCGTTGAGAATTTCTGCAACTTCGCAATGCAAACTCAAGCTGATAGTATCTCGCGCTTCTGGATGCTTTTCCATCAAGCGAGTTAGACCACGCATAATAAATTCAAAATGGGCGAAATCGTACCGTTCCTCTTTATTAATCATTAAAAAGAGGTTTTGCTGGTCTGACAAACCATGCAACCCATATCCGCCATAAAACATGAAGATTTTAAACGAAGAGATACCGTGTTCTTCAAACAATAAAGGTATTTCGTCGATATGCTGGCTAGATATAGGTGCGATGTGATAGCTGTAATCTACAAAAAAATTACCTGCGGATAACGCTAACACCTCTGGAAAAAAATCGCGGTAGGAGCCGCCTTTGTTAAGATAATACTGTCCTGTACGGATGTAATTCAGACTGGTAGTCACGCCTCCCATTGCGGCTGCTTTGGTTTCAGTTACAGCATCTTTGTCGAGGGGTTGATAGATACCGATGTGCATGTGGGCATCCACGACCCCAGGAAAGCCTAAAAGGTTTTTGCCATCAAATACCTCTTTACCTGTGTCTGGGCTAATATTAGGGGCAATCTGAGCAAACTTTCCATCCTTAATGCCTAAATCAAGTAGTTCGATTGCATCCTGATGGGGACGAACTACCCGCACATTTTTGATAATTTTATCTAATACGGGAGTTTCAGACACAGTAGACCTCACACTAAAATGAGTTTAGTCAGGAATTCCAACATCGAATTGGGACGAAGACCAAATCCCATCATTATATAACGGTTTTTTATGAAATCATCTTCAGGAGAAAAGACAATGGAAAGTTTTAATGAGTATCATATAGACCCCAAAAAATTTACTTTCCTCAAAAGTTTTGAAGATAACTGGCAAGTGATTAGAGATGAGTTTACACACTTTATTAAGAATGCATCTGATGACGAGTTAAAGTTAACTTATAATATTTTGGGCCCTAAAAGTCAAACAATAAAAACTAAGGGTGATGCAAAATACAGTGCTTTTGGTATTTTATTTCAAGGTATGTTTATTGAAAAATATATTCAGGTGCATCAAATACAATATCCTGATTATGGGCCAGATGATGCATCACAAAAAGCACTTATATTAAGAGAGAAATATTTTCCAAATTTGGCTAAAGTAATAGAAAAAGTAAACTTTAGCGATGATGGAATTATCAGAAATGTGTATTTTGGAACATTCTATCCAGGCTTGGATATCAAACTGCATGTAAACTATAACCCTCACATGAATCGTGGCTATTTAGGATTAATCGTGCCAGAGGGAGATGTGGCTATGAAAATATGCCATGAGCAACTTTATTGGCATGAAGGAAAATTCCTGGTTTTAGATCATAGCTATCCACACTGTCCGCATAATTACACTAATTATGATAGAACTGTCTTGGTTGTAGACTTTTTTAAACCGGATAAACCTAGAGATGAAGTTATCCGATTTGAAAAAAAGCAAGTTACACAACGGATGCAAGATAATCCTTACAGCTTAGGTGTTTTTGGTAAAAGCGATAAAGCTAAAGAAGAAGATTTTATCAAGTATGGTTTAGCTCATCAATTAGAGTGGGATAAAGCTTTATAAGCTTAGTCTAATGCATAGATTGTTGATGGTGCGTTAGCTAAAAACATAACGCACCCTACATTTATATTTTTTAAATTAATATAGGTAAATGAACGCAAAAGCTTACAAAAAGTTAATAGCAAAGCAACTTAATCAAGATTTTAAATCTGCCATTGAAATTGTCGAACTTCCTATTTCTAAACCTGCGTCTAGTGAACTTTTAATTCAAAACAAATTTGCTGGCGTTAACGGTGGCTTTGACACCTTACTTTGTCGTGGTGATGTTCCATATATTAACTTGATTCCTCCCTTTGACTTGGGTGTGGAAGCAGTGGGAAAAGTTGTTGCTGTAGGTGAAAATGTTAAAGATTTTCAAATAAATGATGCTGTAATAACTACGGCGCGTGGTGGCGGTTATCGAGAATATCAGCTTATCGATGCAAACTTAGCGGTGAAGGTGCGGGAAGCAACGCCAGAGGTGCTAACACTAATACCTACAGGTGTATCAGCTTTGGTTGCATTGGAACAAGTGGGAGAGATGAAAAGTAATGAAGTGGTTCTAGTGACAGCAGCAGCAGGAGGAACCGGTCATATTGCGGTGCAATTGGCAAAGTTAGCCGGGAATCATGTCATTGGTACTTGCAGTTCTGAAGCTAAGGCAGATTTATTAAAGGAATTAGGGTGCGATCGCATTATCAACTATCGCACAGAAAACCTCAATCAAGTCCTCAAGCAAGAATACCCCAATGGGATTAATCTAATTTTTGAGTGTGTAGGCAAAGCAGTATTTGATACTTGCGTTGAAAACTTGGACGTGCGTGGACGTTTAGTAGTGGTTGGTTTTATCTCCGAATACGGAAATAATGTAGAGCAAATTACACAATCACGCATTTATCACCAGCTATTTTGGAAAGCTGCTTCTGTGAGAGGCTTTCTTATGCCTCATTATAAAGAATATATGGCAGAGGCACGCGATCGCCTTTTAAACCTGTTCTACACAAACAAACTCAAAGTTGCTGTTGACCCAACACAGTTTCAAGGCATAGAATCTATACCCGACGCTGTAAAATATCTCCTCAGTGGGCAGAATTGTGGCAAAGTGGTGGTGAGATTTTAAGTAATACGGTATTAGTTTACATCCGGTCGGGGGTGAAAATGACGCAAGATTCAGAAAATACTTTAAAAGTTGCTCAACAGGCATTTGAGAATCTGACGCATGGTATGGCAACAGGAGAGTGGGAACCGTTGTTAGATATGCTCACAGAAGATTTTACTCTTTGGTTTCCAATGGGAAAATTCCACGGTTTGAATGTGGGAAAAGAGCGAGCTAAAGAATTTTTCGAGTACGCTTTTGAATCCTTCAGTCCTGGTTTGAATCTGACTAGTTTAGACCGTGTTACTAGCAATGAAACAACGGCTGTCTTTGAGTTTCAGGATGAGGGGCTTTTGTTCGGACAGCCTTACAAAAATCGGGTAGCAGTTTCTTTTGATGTGCGTGGAGACAAAATTTGCAGTTATAGGGAATACTTTGGCAGCGATGGAAAATCGAATTAAATAATTCGTAATTACGAATTACGAATTATTTAATACACTCTTCTTAGTTACTCTCAGGGTTGAGTTCGCTGATTTCTCGGCATTTAGCCTCTGCGGCTTGATATGCTGCTAAATAGTCTTGACCACCCAACATCACATCACCGTAATATTCATAAGGTGGATCGCCATAAATTGGCAATGGATCATCTTCTGGATAATCTTCTTTCGATTCTTCAAGGATGGCTTTCAGTTTTTTAACGGTCAGCCTTTGTGCTGCAAAATACCAAAGTTCTTGGGGATTTTTATTTAGGTGCGGTAATGTAGGATCGACAATACGGACATCGGAAGCGTCGCCTACCTCAATCCAACCGTGTTCAATCGGTCTGTATGGTTTCCCTGCAAAAGCTAAAAATCCCTGAATATATCTTGCTCCCTCAGTGGATAATGCTGCTTTGTAAGCATTATCAAACGGAGTGCTAGCTCTGCTGTTTATACTTTCAGCAATTTTGATTGACAGCGTTTCATCCAATAGTTCGTTCATCAATAGCAAGGATTAGAGCAGCCGTAAAAATATATTACCACTGCTGCTTACAATTTTGCTTGCCCAAATCCATTGTCTGCGTGACGGGTAAGCAAACTTGAAACTCGGTGCCTATCCATCAAATCATGGGGTTATGGGGGAATCAAGTTTTATCCGAACCATCTTGGGACAACAAGGGCTTCCCCAACAAACTTGCCCAGCAGGCATATTAGTAAAAACACTACTACGAGCGCCAATCACAGCATTAGCGCCGATTTGCACTCCTGGACCAATGAAACAATCTGCTGCTACCCATGCACCATTGTCAATGGTGATACTCGCTGTTTTCAACCCAAAGCCAGGGTCTTGGATATCATGACTACCAGTACATAGGTAACTTTTTTGCGAAATTACGCAGTGTTCACCGATGCGAATCTGATCGAGGCTATATAAAACTACGTTATCTCCAATCCAACTGTGGTTGCCAATGGTAACTTTCCAAGGGTAGGTGAAGCGGGCGGTGGGTCGAATTAATACGCCTTTACCGATACGAGCGCCAAATAGTCTTAGCAAAGCACAACGCAGAATATTTAACGGTTGAGGAGTCAGGGGAAAGGCGATCGCTTGCACAAGCCACCATAATAAAATATACCAACCTGGACGCCCCCGATCAAACCAAGATTGGTCATATTTGCGTAAATCTACGAAAGGTTGGTCATTACTCATTTAGTTAGGAGTTAGGAGTTAGAAGTTAGTAGTCAGGAGTCAATAGTCAATAGCTCTCCCTCTGCTTCCCTGCTCTCCTGCTCCCCTGCTCCTTCTTTCGGGGTAGTTGCAGTATTTAAGTGACCACCACAGTTGCGTAATTCGTAGAGTTTAACGCCAATTTGATATTCATATTGACTCAGCAAGCGTGCATAGATATATCCAGCTTTGCCATCCAAAAAACCGCGTTGAATAATATAAAATAAAACAAATCGTAAAATGGGTTTAAATGGCAGATGTACCCAGACTTTTTTCAAAAAGCGCTTGCGTTGCACTGCATCACCAAATAGATTCGCGCCGATAGTGCCGCTATCATCCTTACCTGTGAGAATATTAAAATAAACGCTGGCTTCCCAGTTAGAATAGCGGTTGTGGCGTTCTAACCAATGGTAAAGGTCGCGGAAGTCCTCGTGGAGCATATCATTTTTGAGATACCCAACTTTGCCCTGCAAAATCACATGTTCGTGAACTTCGTTATCACCAGTATTGGGAATATCTTCTGTATGTAGGTTTTCGTAGCGACCTTTTTTATGTTGAAATAAACGTAGATTCCAATCGGGATATTTCCCGCCATAACGAATCCATTTTCCTAAGAAAAATACGCGGCGGTTGAGATAATAACCTGTATATTCCTTGTTTTGAATTGCTTGATCAATCTCTTCCCAAAGTTCAGGGGGAATACGCTCATCGCAATCTACAATTAGCACCCATTCGTTACGAAAAGGGAGATTATCTAAAGACCAATTTTTCTTTTTGGGCCAGCGTCCATTGAAGTTGAATTGGACGACATTTACACCGTGACTGTTAGCAATTTCAATGCTGTTATCAGTACTTTGAGAATCTACTACAAATATTTCATCTGCTCTGCTGAGGCTAGCAAGGCAAGCAGGCAAGTTTGCTTGTTCGTTTTTTGCCGGAATTAATACAGAAACTGGTATTTTAGATGACATATATTTAGGAGTTAGGAGTTAGGAGTTAGGGGTACAGACGCGATTAATCGGGTCTGTACAAGAGTTAGGAGTTAGAATGGACTTGAATATGATTGCGGATTGTATACCCAAGAAAAAAGCATTCTGAATTTTCTATTCTTCTTTATTTCTTATTTGATGTGGATAAAAGACCTTGAATAGCAGCATTTAAGTAACCAATCTGACCGTAAGCATATACAAGTTTGTCAAACCGTTCTGCTGGGTCAGAAAAATATTGCAATGCCTTATACAAGCCGCGCACAAACCGTTCGCCACCTCGCTGTAATTGAGCAATTCCGGCTTTACCAGCGAGTTGTTCTCGATAGCATTCACTAATACCCTGCCACCATCCCCGGTTTAAAAACCAGGAGCGTTGGAGGCGTTCTGGAGCAACATTGTGAGCAACCAGCGCTTCCGGAAGATAAGCGACTTGCCAATTACGCTGTAGGGCAAATTCGGTCATTTGCAGTTCTTCATTTGATAATAAATTTTTTCCCACTCGACCAAGATGAGGATCAAAACCGCCAATTTCTTCTAGGAAACTGCGGCGGATGGAGTAATTTAAGCCTCTGGGTGTTAAGCCAGGTTGCTCGATATAGATGATACTGTCACCCAAATCGTATGCACCGAGATTTGCCGCTAATCCGGGAGATAGCCACTGTGGTTGTTGAATTCCTGGAGGCCAGATGAGAGTGACTTTGCCACCTGCGATCGCTAGTTTAGAATTATTGTAATAGGCAAAATATAAAACTTGTAGCCAGCCCTTGCTAGCAACTGCATCGTCATCTAGATAAGCAAGAATATCACCACTAGCTACTTTTGCACCCGTGTTACGGGCGACAGATAAACCAATGGTAGGTTCAAATACATACTTCAGGCGCGGATTGTGGGCCCTTTGTTCTACAACCTCACGAGTGCGATCGCTAGATCCATTATCAACTACCACAATTTCAAAGTCAGCAGCAAAATCCTGCGCTAAAAGACTATCAATTGCAGCCCCTAAATAGGTATCTCGATTGTGGGTACAGATAATGGCAGAGATTTGGGTGTCTGGCATAGCTTTTATTTTGGATTTTAGATTTGGGATTTTAGATAAAATCTGAAATCCAAGGTACACCTGCTGAGAGTTAATCTAAACTAAAAATTACCGACCCACCAACCGAGTTTCTTCGGAAATAATCTTTAAAACTTTACGTTTGTTGAATATGACCGTGTAAAACTACAAGTGTTTGGGCCAGTTGACTCAGGCGGGTTTCCAAAGATTGCTTGCGTCCTAAGAGTTGACGTAACTTTTGGTAACGTGCGATCGCCATGCTAACATTGGGAATCTGATCTGCTGGACATGGACGCGACCAGACTTTACCTGTATCGTCCACACCACAGAGGCGATAGCCAGTAATAGATGATTGATAAGATACTTTCCCACCAGTGGCGCAAATTTCTTCTACGTAGTTCATCAGACGGTCAACTTCTGCATGGCGAAGTGTTGCGGTTCCTCCTGCTTCTGGTTCGGTGGGATTGGATTCTAACCAGCCATTGACAATTGGTCCTTCTAAGTAAATATCCTGAATTTGCTTCAAAATATTTTGCAGTTCTATTTGCCACCCGGCGACAGTTTCCTGAATTTCTTGCAATAGATTCATCGCCAATCCTGGATTCGCCCCGTGGCGATGGCTACTAAAGCTCGGAGTTTTCAACTTGGGTAGGCTGGGTGTTTTGCTACCATCTTCTTCTGCTTGAAAGGTTTGCACAGACTCATGGTGAGGAAAGAAATCTTGTTCAGCAGGATAATCTCCCTCAGTGTCAACTGTTTGTTCCTGAGAGGATGGAGTTTGTGTACTTTCTGTGGATTCGTTGGCTCCGACACTGATTCTAAACGAGAAAGGTCGTTTTGTCGTCGAATCACCAGCTTCGGCGGCAGAGGCAGTGCCGCGATTCCCTAAATCATGTAGAGTTGCTTCTATGCGTTTTAAGCCTGCGTTCATAAAGACATCCTAAGGTTTGCTGTCCCCGATGGTGTTGGATAATTAAGAATGGGGTTGTGGGAATTTTCGGCTTTTGCCAATTTTGGCATCAATGATGCTGGTGCTAATTTTATCTCTTAAAAGTTATTTGAAACTAAAAATTTTGTCGATAAAGTAAAAAACTGCGGTGATAAATTGCAACCGTAGGCATATTGTTAAAATATTCAGGAAACAACTTTGGGTAAAATCATCTTAGTAATAGGGCCAGCACGATCTGGTAAAAGTGAATGGGCGGAAACTCTGGCTATGCAGTCAGGAAAAGCTGTTGTTTACGTAGCAACAGCCACCGATAACCCAGATGACGAAGAATGGCATCAACGCATTTTAGAACATCAACAACGTCGCCCCCAAGAGTGGCTAACTTTATCTGTACCTGTGGAACTGTCTGCTACCCTCGCTGATGCCAAACCTTATACCTGTCTTTTAGTTGATTCTTTAGGAACTTGGGTTGCGAATCTCTTAGAAGAGGACGAATCTAGCTGGGAAAACATCGTTGCAGAGTTGTTAGAAACGGTGGATCTGGTGGCTGCTGATATGGTGTTTGTAGCAGAAGAGGTAGGTTGGGGTGTGATACCAGCTTATCCTCTTGGGAGGGCGTTCCGCGATCGCCTGGGTTCTTTAGTGCGCCAGCTAGGTGTACTTAGCAATACTGTTTATTTAGTTACTGGTGGTCATGTTCTCAATCTCAGCAGGCTTGGTTACCCATTGCCAAATAGAGGGGCAGGAGAAGTAAGGAGTCAAGATTCTTAACTATTGATTCAAATTAATCCAAAATTTAAAATTGTAATATGGCAACCAAACAAGAAGTTAGAGGATATCTTGCCTACTGGTTTCAGTTGGGTAAGAAAGTGATTACGAGCAACGGTAAGGCAAGCTTTTTGCCCCAACCTGTGCTAAATGGCGATCGCTATAGTGAAGAATTTGAAGAGTGCTGGCAAAAAATTCTCTCACCGGAATCGGGTGATTGTTACCTAGAGGGTACACACGAAACCATTGCTGAACTGTTGACACCAGCTTGGGAGATGCTACCTTGCAGCCGTTGCAGTATGCCAGTAGCCGCGCGAAACGTCGGGATGCCAGCGTTATTATGCCCCTGCAATGATTTACCAAACTGGCCTAATACCGAATTACCAGCACCGCGAGAGCCAATAAAGACTCAAGATCAACTCAAAACAATTCGCGATCGCTTCTAGCCTTATTAATTGAGATATTACGTCGGCGCAACTTAGGAGATTTAGCCAATTTCCAGACTGAATAATATTGATCGCTGTAAACAATATCTGTCTTTAATTTATAATTTTTTTCGATTGTTTCGCGCCAAGTGTCTGAAGGATTGAGTAAAAATACATCAGTAAACCCATTAGGGATTGTGGGGGTTTTTGGGTTGTTTATCAACAAAAATCGCACTTTTGGTTCCAAAAGATAGCTCAGAGACAAAACATTCCCATAATTATTGCCCAAAGCATCACTAATCAAAAGTGGACTACTTGTCTGATTGATGACTTGGGCAACTTGTGGATTGCCATAACTCGTACCTTTATTCCACCAAGTTTCTGCCTGGGAACTCACCTTAGAAGAAATCAGTCCACCAATAATCACTAATGTCATGATTATTTGCCAAATGCTCCGGCGTGGCACGCTTTCATTATATATTTGTGTAGCTAGTAAATAAGCGACAGTTACTTGGATGCCTAAATAAGATGGCACGAAATATGGTTCAGTAGATAATTGTATGCCATCAGCACTTGACAGTATTAAGGGTAGTGCTGGCACTACAATCAATGTGATAATAAAAAACCAGACTTTATAGTTAGTCGTTAGACAAAGAAAACAAATTGAATATCCTACCAGAATTAAAAATAGTGCTGTAATTAAATAGTTTAGAGGATTATCTAGCTTAAGGTCTATATCAAAAAAAATTCGGCTTAACTGCATCAGTAAAAATGGAAATGTAGGCATGAAAGATGACTGGATTCTTGCTTTATCTGCTGAAAGCAAAAATTGAAAAAAGTCACCCATCACAATTGTTATCCAAGGCATGAAAGCTAAAAAACCTACCAGTGATACTAACAGATAAGTTCTGACAGTTTCAGTAAACTTAAATTTGGCAGTTATCGTTACATAAATTCCGTGAGCAAGTGCTACAAAGGCACTCCAAAGACATGTATAAAGACTGATAGCTAAAGTTACTGCATAAATGCTCCAGATAGCGAATAAATCTGGTCTTTTTTGTTCTTTTACTGCCTCATCTTTATCTTGTGATTCCAGTCGCATTACTCGCAGCAGAGACGCACTGGATAATAATATAGTGACTAACCAGAGAATATATTCTTGTGCTTCTTGGGCATAAACTAGTTGAATTGGAGAAATTGCTATGAGTGCGATCGCTACACCAGGAACCGATAATGGCACATTAAATAATTCTCGGCATAGCCAATAAACACAAGGGAAAACCAGCAAACTGATGCAGGCAGATAAACTTCTAATCGCCGTCACCGAATTACCAAATATGTTCATCCACAATCTGGCTATTATGTAATAAAGCGGTGGATGGTAAGGATCTTCTTTTGCCAAATTCATGATTGTGTCATTTAAGCTTTTTTGTTGATTTGCACCTTGAAACTGGGCAAAGCTTTCTTTAGTAATGACACGATTATTAAAAATTTGTTGTTTGACTTCAGTTGTTCTGTAACCAGAAATCCGCAATGAAGTATAAGTTTCATCATGGCAGTAAACTTTGCTGTTAAGGTTAAAAAAGCGAAACAATATACCCATCGTCAATAAAAAAATAATTAAAAATCGCAACCAACTCGGAGCAAATTTGAGATGGCGCATAAGTGGGTTTCCTAAAAAGTTTTCTCAAATCATCTAATTAAGCGTACTAGATGAGGTGTCGCAGCTACCCCCGTTCTAGCGCCAACCGTACTTTTATTCGATTGGGAAGATAGGCAATCAACACCTCTTCTTTATTAATTACGAAAAGAATTGAACAAGGTTGTATCAAATCCCGCAAAACTGCACTTGGTTTTCAAACCGAGATATCAATAGAGTGTAAAATACACCAAGTGTAGGCGCATCTATAGTAGGGCGACTCCACAGCTACCGTGCATTGGGCGATCGCTTTGCCGGTTATAGTTCTCAAGCTATGTACCGAGCCAAGGATCTGGACAAAGCCCGCTATAAACTATTCAACCAAGAAATGTATACTAACGCTCTGGTTAAATTGCAGTTAGAGAACGATTTACAGCGAGCAATCGAACGCCACGAGTTTCAGCTTTATTACCAACCAATTGTTTCCCTTACTAATGGCAGACTTTCAGGTAATTATCACACTGGCACACAAATTAGGTATGGATGTGACAGCCGAAGGGGTGGAGACAAAAGAGCAGCTAGCATTTCTGAGAAAGTTGAACTGTGAATGTGGACAAGGATATTTTTTCTCACGTCCGTTGGATAACACGGCAGCAGTGGCATTAATCGTGACAAACCCTCAGTGGTAAGGGTTTTTTGAAAGGATTTGGATAACGCCATCTGGCAAACTCTGCAACATTAGATATAGTTAAAAAATCAATAGTCTTAAACTGCCGATCAATAGCTGGAATACTGCATATTTTAGCTCCAATATTTAAGTATGCTTGCAAAATTTTAGGTATTTCAACATTGAAAGAATCTGGACATTTATAAGGCATTTTTAGACAAAATTGTGAATTTGGAGAAACCAAAATACTTGGATGCATCAAGCCATTTTGCTGAAAATAATCATAAGTGCAAGTAGCTTCTGAAGGGCATTGTGTTAGTAATGATGCACAGCCAAAGAAATATTGATTTCTACTCCAGATGAGATAATTTGCCAATCCTTCCCAGAGTAGTAACAGTGCTTGAATATTGCGGTATTCTTTAGCTATACATGCACGTCCAACTTCAACTGATGCCTGAAGCACAGAATTGGGAATTGCATTAAGATTAAATATATCGGCAGCATCAAAGCCTAATCTTTGAGAAGCCATTGCATAGGTTTGCATCCGATAAGTTCCAATGGTTTTACCCGTTTGTTTGGAGATCATGATTAAATGATGGCAAACCGCATCAAACTTATCTATATCCATCTGGGTAAAGTTAGAAGCAGAATATCCCAAGCCTAGTTCAAGATTAAAAACTTCAAAGCGTAACCGAAAAATTGATTCTAATTCTTCTTCAGTTGATGCTAACCGTAGGGTATATTTTTCAGTTTGAAGGACGGGAAAATCTTCAAGAGGGGCAGGAGGATTCAGTGGGTAATTGATGTTGCGTCCAGAAACTTCCATCTATCTTCCTACTTAGATTTGCGAAAATATTTTACTAGGATTTAGGCTGTATACAAATAGCTCGCATTATGCATTAATGTGTCGAAGTGTGATTGAGACGGTTTTTGATAAAAGAACCTCTAGACAGCTTTTTTACTCTCTTGAATTAGGGGTAGAGTGCTTTTATTATGGAGATTAATTCCGAAAAAATCTGGCAATAAGATACAAAATTTTCTTTTGATATAGGCTATAAATCAATCCAGTTCAGTAATCTATTGAACTCACGTTAAATTAAAGTGAAACAGTAAGCATAAGTCAAAATTAAGGCAGAAAACCCCCGGATAAATCCAGGGGCTTGGATAATTCTGGTTGCGATGCCTACGGCGGGCGGGTACGCCATCGCCTGTGCGATCGCTGCGGTAAATGCACTCTAAAATACTTAATTAATTACGGTGATTATTGCTGTAGTGAACCCTTGTACCTGCCCAAAGCAACTTCTCCCGCAGTGTTTGATAGTAGGAATTGTTCTCGCGCAAAATAATAAATTTAGCCCGACAATCTGCCATCCGCACATCAACGCGGTGTCCCGGCCAAATTGAAGTCCCCAAAACTCCATCTGTCCACAGCTTGGTACTCAAATCGTAATCCCCCAAAGGCCAAATACTCACCACAGAACCAGGGGGTAAAACGAGAGGGCGACTAGAAAGGCTCATTGCACAAATAGGAGTGATGGTAAGCGCCTCCATGCCATCATGCATAATTGGCCCATTAGCAGAAACAGTGTAACCAGTGGAACCTGTGGGGGTGGAAATAATCAACCCGTCCCCGACGTACTGATCGACTACCTCACCGTCAATTTCCATTTCCAGAATTGAAGTAATCATCCGATCTGCGGAGGCGGGTTTGACACAAAACTCATTCAGAGCCAGATAATGCTCACTAACTGGTTCTAAATTAGACCCGTGACCCTCATAAACAGCAGCTTGTAACATCATCCGTCGTTGGATAGCATAGCGATCCTCAAACAGTCGATCCCAAAGTTTCTCAGTATCCTGAAACTCTTCCACCGACTCAGTTAAAAACCCCAGATGGCCTCCCACATTCACTCCCAGAATAGGGATGCCAGCTGGGGCTAAATGTCTGGCACCAGTTAAAACAGTACCATCGCCACCGAGTACCAAGGCGAGATCGATTGGTTGAGCCGCCGAAGCCAAAAAGACAGGATAGGGGTTGTCTTTTGGCCCGCTAGGCCCCATCAACACCTGGCACTCGCGGCTTTCTAGTTGTTTAGCACAGATTTCTGCCCATTGTTTACTCCGGGCATCCCGCGCTTTATAAGCAATGATTACCTGCTTGAGTTGCACGCACAATTACCATTTCAGGAGATTAAACTGCTCCATATCGACGGTATCGCGGTTGCGATAAATGGCAAGCACGATCGCTAAACCCACCGCCGCCTCGGCTGCGGCCACGGTAATCACAAATACTGTGAAAACCTGACCCTTAATTAATGTTGAGTCGAGGAAGTTGGAAAATGCCATTAAATTCAGATTAACAGCATTGAGCAGTAACTCAATTGACATCAGCACCCGCACAGCGTTGCGGCTGGTAATTAAACCGTAGATGCCGATACAGAATAAAGCTGCTGCTAGTAATAGAAAGTACTGGAGTTGCATGAATCTGAATATCCCTCCTGAAAAATCTGGCTATTTATCTACGAATCAGGTCGTAAATATTACTCTTTTGTTTCGCTGGTTGTTGATACTAGTTCTCTGGGGCGTTCTTGCAAAGTGAAAACAGTTTTCCCCAGTTTGGATGGTGTCAACAAGTCTGGCAAATACTCGCGGCGTGCCAAAATAATTGCTCCTACCATTGCTATCAGCAGCAAAATGGAAGCCAATTCAAAAGGCAGTAGAAAGTCAGTGAAGAAATGTTCTCCAATTAAAACTATAGAACTTTCGCCACCCGCCACAGGAGCAGCTGAGTAAGCCCAAGGAGTAGCCAGCACCATCGTGCTTAAAAGACCGAACAATCCGACACTGACTAGGCCTGTTAGTAGTTTCCGCACCCAAGAGTTGGGAAATGCTACAAAATCCTCCCGCTTGTTCACCAACATAATGGCAAACAAAATCAACACGTTAACCGCCCCAACGTAAATCAGTATTTGTGCAGCTGCAACAAAATCAGCATTTAGCAACAGGTAGATTCCCGCTATGCTGATGAACACACCCCCCAGCAAAAAGGCAGAATAGACGATGTTGGAGAACAGCACTACACCTATGGCTGCCCCAATCATCATCACGCCTAATATGCCAAGCGATACAAACTGTACTCCTTCCGCTAGATTCACTGTTTTTTGTCCTTAGTCATTGGTCATTGGTGAGCCAGTGCGGTCTTGGGGCTTTCCCCCATGAGCAACTGGCGTTAGCGAAGCGGTAGCGACGCAGGAGCGTCACCCGAAGGGTCATTGGTCATTGGTCATTAGTCATTAATCATTGGTCAAATAACAAAGGACAAATGACAATGGACAAATGACAAATTACATTTATTTTTCCGTTTGTTCTACCAAGTCTTCTGGACGCGCACCAGGAAGCGGCGCATCTGCGGGCAGTCCATGTGGTTCGAGGACGCCCTTGGGTAGGTAAACTAGTTCGCGCAGTGGTGTAACCATTGGATCATCTGTTACCTTGTAGGGCAGACGACCTAGCGCTACGCTGTCATAGTTCAATTCATGGCGATCATAAGTGGAAAGCTCATACTCTTCTGTCATAGATAGACAGTTAGTGGGGCAAAATTCCACGCAATTACCGCAAAAGATACAAACTCCAAAGTCAATGCTGTAGTGGTTGAGTTTTTTCTTTTTGCTGGCTTTGTCGAATTCCCAATCTACTACAGGCAGGTTAATTGGACAAACGCGAACACAGACTTCGCAAGCGATACACTTATCAAATTCAAAGTGAATTCTACCGCGAAACCGTTCGCCAGGAATTAGTTTCTCGTAAGGATACTGTACGGTAATCGGACGCCGCCGCATGTGATCGAAGGTGACAGAAAGCCCCTGACCAATGTAACGCGCAGCTTGTACTGTTTCTTTGGCGTAATCACCAACTTGTTTCAGGAACTTTAGCATTTTGTCTCTCTTTTAAGGGGATAAAAGTTAGGAGTGAGGAGGGAGGAGTGAGGAGTTAGGAGTGAGGAATGAGGAGTTAATTAAAAACTCATAACTCATAACTCATAACTTATAACTCCTAACTCTTAACTCTTAACTCTCTCATTACCCGCCGAAGGCGAAGGGAAAGGCTAGTTTCAGGGCGGCGGTTAATAGAAGATTAACCAAGCCAACTGGCAATAAAAACTTCCATCCTAAATCTAACAGTTGGTCAATCCGTACCCGTGGCACTGTCCAGCGCAACAGGATGGCGACAAACACTAGTAAATAGGCTTTGAACACGGTCATCGTGATGCCCAAAGCAGCAGTTACTATCTGGAACACGGGATTTAGTTCACTGACTCCCAGCCAACCAGCGATGAGGTTGAGGGGAATGGGAAAGTCCCAACCGCCCAGGTAGAGAATTGCTACTAGTAAGGAAGAAAGAATCAAGTTAACGTAAGAACCCAGGTAGAAAAGACCGAATTTCATACCTGAATATTCAGTTTGATAGCCTGCGACGATTTCTTCTTCCGCTTCTGGTAAGTCAAAGGGTAATCGTTCGCATTCAGCTAGGGCGGCTATCCAAAAGATCAGAAAACCGATTGGTTGCCGCCAAATGTTCCAGCCCAGAATGCCGTAGCCAGACTGTTGATTGACAATATCAACGGTGTCGAGGCTATTAGACATCATAGCGATCGCTAACACCGCTAGCGACAAAGGAATTTCATAACTAATAGATTGCGCTGCTGCCCGCAACCCTCCTAAGAGGGAGTATTTATTATTAGATGCGTAGCCAGCCATTAACAAACCAATGGGTTGAATGCTTGACAAGGCAATCCACAAGAATACGCCCATGCCCACATTGGTAATTACGATGTTCTGCCCAAAGGGGACGATCAGGAATGACAGAAACACCGGAATCACAACAATAATTGGCCCAAGGGTAAACAGCCAAGGGTCAGATTTGGCTGGTACTATATCTTCTTTAAATACCAACTTCAAACCATCCGCTACAGGTACCAGTAACCCAAAAGGCCCCTGGAATTCTGGTCCAATTCGCTGCTGTGCGGCGGCGGAAATTTTTCGTTCTAGCCAAGTAGCAACTAATACCCCCACTGTTGCCCCAATCAGCATCAGTATCATTGGTAGGGGCATCCAAATTGCTTTGGCTGTTCCTGGTGGTATACCTAAATCCCGGAGGGATTCAATAAAAGTTCCTTGGAGGTCAATTCCTGAGTTCATGTTTCCACTCTTTAAGACATCGAGTCATGGTGAATTACAACTATTAGTTAAATTAATACCTGTAAATTCACCCATTTTTAATTTTTGCCCAAATGACGCTTGATTGAAGATTTGTTGCTAATGCCCATGCCTAGTATATCCTTGGATGGTTTTAGCCCTCTGAAGCGAGATGAGAACTTCTACTTATGGTTGGCATTGAGATTGCTATTGAGGAGACGGGGGGACAAGGGAAGAAGCAAGGGAGCAGGGAGCAGGGGGGATGGAAAAGAGGAATTGGGGCAGGGTGCGCTTTGCTGGCGAGAAAGTTTCCCCTTTTCCCCCTGCTGTCTGCTCCCCTCCTTCTTCATTTCCCTCTGCCCTCTGCCGTCTGCCCCCTCCCTCTTGCCCATTTACCGTTGGTCAATGGGGGTATAAGTAACTTCGTGCCGACCGTTGTAAACCTGGGTAGGACGGAAAATTCGGTTTTCTGCTAGTTGTTCTTTCCAGTGCGCTAACCAACCGGCAACACGAGCGATCGCAAATATTGGCGTAAACAAATCTGTGGGAATCCCCATCTTCCTATACACTAAACCGGAGTAAAAGTCAATATTGGGATAAATTCCTTTGCTACCGAGTTTTTCTCCTACCACTTGTTCCATTTCTAGGGCAATATCATAGAACTTGTCATGCCCAAACTTTTCAAACAGTTGTTCTGCTAGTCCTTGTAAAATTATGGCTCGTGGGTCTTTCACTTTATACACACGATGTCCAAAGCCCATAATCTTAGATTTAGTTTGCAGACAATGCTCTATGTAGGGACGGACATTTTCTACAGAGCCAATTTTTTCCAACATCTGAATTACTTCTTCATTGGCTCCACCATGCAAGGGCCCTCCCAAAGTTCCCACTGCACTAGCAACCACAGCATAAGGATCAGTCAAGGTGGAAGCTGTCACCCTGGCACTGAAAGTGGAAGCATTCATTGTATGCTCGACCTGAAGTATCAAGCAGATATCAAAAATCCGCGCCATCAAAGGATCGGGTTCTTTCTCATCGAGCATGTATAGAAAGTTGGCGGAGTAGTCTAAGTCATCACGGGGACGTATTGGGTCATTGCCTTTCCGCATCAGTTGGAATGCCGCCACCATCGTGGGAATGGTTGCTATCAGGCGCACTACCGAATCCCGAATGTAGGCAGGATTATGTAAATCCCGGAGCGAATAAAATAACCCTAAAGCAGCAGCAGAGGCTTGCAGCGCATCCATTGGGTGACCGCTTTCAGGAAAGCATTTCATCATGTCCCGAATGCGGTATTTTATCCGCCGATGGTAACGAACTTCGTGCTCAAATGCTTTCAATTCTTCGTTGCTTGGCAGTTCGCCCCAGATTAAGAGATAAGCAGTTTCTAGGAATGTACTTTTTTCTGCTAGTTCCTCAATCCGGATGCCACGATATTCTAGTAGTCCCTTTTGCCCATCAACATAGCTGATACTTGATTGGGCGGCGGGAATGCCTTCTAAACCAGGCTTGTATTCGCACACCATCATGGCAACACCATTCGCTTTGTGAAATATCTGATCTAGCTAACTTACCAGAAATTTATTGTCGCCATAACAGTAGCCGTTCTAACAACAATCGAGAATGTTGAAAAACTGTTATAGCAGGTACTTGGGTGGTGTCAACCAAAACATCTGACTACGACCCAGAGGAGAACCTGTTTCTGGTAGTTTTATCCCAATCATACCTGCTTTTTTCAAGACTAAGCTTGCTTTGACTTCCCCCCATAGGAGAATTTCTGCCCAATTGGTCAAATCAGGTTCGTGTCCAACCAACGCTAGTTGGGTATTTTGGGAATAATTTCTTGGCTCTAACCAGTCTTTGAGCCAACTAGAAATTTGACCATCGTGGGCGAGGTGGCTAGATTCCTCTAATTTGGAGCTTAATTTTTCTGCTATAAGGATTTCAGCCGTTTGCCGGGCCCGCACTAAGGGGCTGGTGAGAATCAAATCAAAGTTTAAGCCCAATTTAACAAGTTTCTGAGCAACTTTCTCAGTTTTCTGCCGTCCTTCTTTAGTAAGGCTGCGCTCCTCATCCTTGATGCCTAATCCCTTGTCTTCGGCGATGCCATGACGAATTAAATATAGTTCCATACTTTGAGTTCTGTTAGCATAGCGGGGCGTAGCCCGTGCTTAGTTAGGATTTACGTCTGCTGTCAATTAACCTATCCTAATCTTAATCATTATTACGTATTTGTTGATCTGCCATCTGTCCGGTGCAACGCGGCGTTAGGTGTTCTATGTTACGGATATGGCAATAGGTTTAAACCTTGAATAAATCTGTAATCCCGTTGGTTTTTTGTGAGAAACGGGTAATTCCAAACTATTGCTGTAGCTGCAATGAGACTATCAGGAATGGCCAAATTATGACTGAGCCGATAAGACCGCAATAAATCAACTGCTGTATCAGATACAGCCTGGTCAATCTTAATGATGTAAAACTGCTTGAGGAAATTTAAGAGTGTTTGTAAAGGCACGAATTATATCCTTAATCAGTTCAGCCTCTGTGAAAAGACCAAGATTCCCGACTTTTCTAAAAAATCGGGAATTTTAGTTTATTTATCACGAATGACTTAGGGATGCTATCTGAGCAAACACTTTGACTGCTACATGAGTTAGGAGTTCTCCCCATCTCCTTGTTCTCCTCCTACTCCGACTGAATTGGATGATCTCTGGGATTAACTAACCTCAGCAGTTTTTGCTTAATCTGAGCGTCGAATACTTCCCATTTCATTTTCGCGTATGCGGAATTTTCGTTGCTGCCAGATAAGAAGCCCATTGGAATTTCAAAGCCGCCTGCGCTTGTTCTTCCACCGCCGAAAAAGCGCCCTGCACTATCTTGTCCAAAGGCTTCTTTGATGAATTCATCGGGGTCAAGGGTAAGTTTGCTGGTTCTCAGGGAGCCAATGACTATTTCCAGTTCTTCGTCTTCATCGTGAACAATGCCGTAAACTACGGCGGTGTGGACGTTTTCTTCGGTAACGAGAAAGTCAGCCGCTTGAGGGATGGCGTCACGGTCTTCGTAGCGTAAGTAACCAACACCAGCAATGGAAAAGTTATTTTGGACAATGCGATTTTTTAGCGATCGCTCGATCACATCCATTACCCGCTTGGAACGGTTCGCCTGCAAAATGGCGTTTAGCAGTTGAGCATCATAAAATCGGCTTAAATACGCTGCTGCCATAAAGTCTTCTTCTTGCGCTTGCATTAACCGATTTGTATCCGATCGCAAGCCGTGCATCAAGGCAGTAGCGCATTTGACGTGTTGATTTATGCTGCTATCTAATGCCAATAATCCCGTTTGGAGGTATTGGGTAAAAATTGTTGCCGTCGCTCTGACATAAGGACGGATATCCTCAAACTCTGATTGCAGATCTCCTTGGATACTGTGATGGTCGATGAGGGCTACTAGGGGAATTCTAGCCTGCTGCACTGCTGACACTAGATGTGAAGTGGTTCCTTGGTTATCAATTAATACAAAACCTTGATAACATGACAAATCCTTGGTTTTCAAGGTTTGCTGCGTCCAGCGTTGGATAGGTAAATTAGTCAGCCTCACCAAGGCAATATTTTCTTGATGACTCAATGCGCCAGCATAAATGATTTCACATTTGATATCATATTGCTGGGCAATTAACTGATAAGCCCAGGCACAGGAAAGGGCATCAGGATCAGGAAAATCTTGCAGTATTACCAGTTGGCGATCATGACGGTGTGCCAGAAGGGTTCTTTGCAGTTCTTCTGACTTTTGTTGTGCCAGGGAATTACCACGGTTATTAAGATATATAGCTCCTTCACCTACCGATGGCGGTAATGACGGAGTTTTAAATGAAACTTCCACTGGCGTTTTCTCTATTTCAGGTTCCTCTGGGTTTGGCTCTGTGGTCGATGACAAACTCTCAAACTGAGTAACGGGAGAATTCAAGTACATAGGGAACTTTTTTAAAGTGTGAGGCTCTTTTAATTCAGAAATACTATAATCAGCAATTCACTGAATTCAGCCGCATTATTTTGATCTTCGCAAAAATATCAGGACATTGCACTATACATCTGAGTATATTTTTGTCAGTCACAGCAGCGCTCAACAATAGCCAATAATGAAGTAAATTCCACTCTTAGACCTATAGGTGCTGGAAACAAAAAAGTTTACTATATAGGACTTTATCTGACAGCATAAATCTGTTTGAGGAGCTTTTTTTGTCTTTTTAAATTCAATAAGTGGGATTTTAATCTGGCTTAGGGTATAATTTATATCTTACACTTTAGGTCTACTCCTTGATATTTGAAATAGTCTTAGGCTCAATACTCTCATTCTTGTGAGTATTGAGCAATTAACAATTATTCTATTGAACAATGGGTGTTTTTTATCCGCTTTGAAAATTCTGATAATTTAGAGCGAAGTCTAGTACCGCAAGGCGGAAGTCAAAAGTCAAAACGTCAAAAACCTATAATTTTGGGCTTTTTGGCTGTAATGAAATAGTAGGTTTATTTCCGCCGTGCTGTACTAGTGCAAGAAGGCATAAACTAGGGAGCAAGCCCCGTACATAAGTGTAGAGGCTTGAGTGTTGAGGCATTGCGCCTGTTTGGGAGACGCGATCGCATTAGTTGCGACCAAATATAGCCACCAATTTTTTAACAATCGATAACTAAATTTATTGGCACTCTCCCAAAGCAAAAAGATGTTTCTTCTTTCTCTTTTGCTCCTCTGCTTTTTTGCTCAAAGACCTATAACATACTTTTGCCACTCTGTATGCAGTCCACTCTTAAGATGTTTACTGACCTCGAAATAGAGGCTGCTATAAGGTTGGCGAGGAGGATGACGTAAAGGCATGTGAGCTTCATTAGGAGTTCGACTGCCTTTCTTGACATTGCAACGCACACAAGCAGTCACAATGTTCTCCCAGCTATCGCCCCCGCCGCGCGATCGCGGTATTACATGGTCTAGGGTCAACTCATCCCCTGTATAACCACAGTATTGACACGCATGACCATCACGGTGCAATATATTTCGGCGAGTCAGAGGAATTTCTTTATAAGGAACACGCACGTAATGACGCAACCGGATCACGGTCGGCAACGGAAAATCCGAGTACAGGAATTTGCCGTTGTGTTCCACATGTTCTGCTTTGCCTTTGATTAACAGAACCACAGCACGACGCCAACTCGTTATATTGAGAGGTTCGTAAGAGGCGTTTAAGACTAAAACCTTCCCCATTTATCTGCGCTCAGGGTATTAGCTTTACATAAATGTTAACACAAATACATCCTACTAGGGAGATGAGAATAAATTATACTTTCAGGATAATTCGGCAATTAAGTTATGAGTAAGAAGTTGAGAACTGAGGAGCGTCTCTGGCTTTGTTCGCAAGTTATAAATCTTAACTTTTACTTTACTACTGCAACATCTTGTAGCAATTCCAATATGAAGGTTACACTTCCTATTTAATCTGATCTCGCTTTAGTCAGCGTATATAGATAACTTGGAAGTTTAGCCGTGGTGGGATAGGAGTCAGTACAAATGTTAAGTCGCAAACAAATCCCTGGTGTAGATCCTAATCAGCAGTGCGACACCTATGAGTGGTTTTCGCAACGAGCCTGGGTAGAAATTGACTTAGGGGCGTTGTCGTACAATGTAAAGCAATTGGTACAGTTTTTATCGCCGCATACTGAGTTGATGGCAGTAGTAAAAGCTGATGCTTATGGGCATGGAGCGATAACAGTCGCCCAAACTGCAATCGAATCGGGAGCGAGTTGGCTGGGAGTCGCTACAGTTCCAGAAGCGATTCAATTGCGAGAAGGCGGGATTGAAGCACCTATTTTGATTTTAGGAGCAACTCATACACCAGAGCAGATTCACGCGATCGCACATTGGAAACTTCAGCCCACACTCTGTAGCCCTAAACAAGCTTTAGTATTTTCCGACACTCTAGAATCCATAAACTATGATTCTCCCATACCCGTACACATCAAATTAGATACGGGAATGTCTAGGTTAGGAACTAATTGGCAGCAAGCTGGCGAATTTGTGCAATTAGTACAACGCTTACCACATCTATCTATTGCCAGTATTTATTCTCATTTGGCAACAGCAGATGATCCTGATACTACGGCAATGGAAGAACAGCATAGACGATTTGAGGAAGCGATCGCTCAAATCAAAGCAATGGGAATTGAGCCACCTTGCTTGCACTTGGCAAACTCAGCTGCTGCACTGACAAATCCGGCATTGCACTACAACATTGTGCGAGTAGGTTTAGCAGTTTACGGACTCTACCCAGCAACCCATTTACAAAATGCGATCGATCTCAAGCCAGTTTTGCAACTTAAGGCAAGAGTTACCCAAGTTAAAACAATTGCCGCAGGAACAGCTGTTAGTTACGGGCATAAATTTATTGCCCCGCGTGAACTTTGCCTCGCCGTCGTCGGAATTGGCTACGCTGACGGTGTGCCTCGTAATCTTTCCAACAAAATGCAGGTGTTAATTCGCGGTCAGCGAGTTTCGCAAATCGGGGCAATTACAATGGATCAGTTGATGTTGGATGTGAGTGCTATACCCAATATCCAAGAAGGGGAAATAGTCACCTTGCTAGGGGAACAGGGAAAAGAAAAAATTTCAGCAGACGATTGGGCAGAACAACTAAACACTATTTCTTGGGAAATTCTCTGTGGGTTTAAGCATCGTCTGCCTCGTGTTGCGGTTATGTAATTGGGCATGGGGAAGAGGCAGAGGGGCACAAAGCTTGGAGCAGAGGGGAAAGAGGTAATTTTTTCTCCCCCTTGCCCCAAGAGCTGCTTTTTCATCTACCTCTGCCTCCCATTCCCCACTCCCTATTCCCAAAAATAATTTCTTATGGTATGATAGTAAACTGATGCGGATGTGGCGGAATTGGCAGACGCGCTAGATTTAGGTTCTAGTTCCGAAAGGAGTGAAGGTTCAAGTCCTTTCATCCGCACTATTAATAAATTGAATTGCCTTATCTAGGCTGGTGCTTAAACTTGAGTTAAAATTTCAGGGTTAATTGCCAGCCTATTTAAATATTGCATTGCCTAAATAGGATTTACACATCAGAAATCCTGCCTTTAAAAGGCTTGTCATTACCAGATTTCTGTTCAAATATAAAAAACATGGATTTAATAACCTACTAGTTTCGTAGGTAAAGTATGTTATATCTCTAACGCACCATTTCGAGTGCTTTCGGTGCGTTACGCTGTCGCTACAAAAGATAAGTTTTGTATTCTGTTTTATCTACATTTTTAAGTGTGAATATTAAAAGATAAATTTATTTTTATCAATAAACCAGTATTATTACTGTGGTCAAGTTGAAGTTACTCGACGCAAAGTAGCTTCATATACTGCTTACCTGATTAAAGACTAAATATAACTTCAGTGTAAATACAGAAGTTCAAATATATCACTATCTACAAAATCAGTATTATTCCTGTGGTCAGATTGGGGTTACTCAATGGAAAGTGGCTTCATCTAGTCTTGACATTCTTATGTCTTATTGCCCAAAAAGCCTGTAAATCTCAGTAACGGAAAGTAAATTAATAATAATTTACGATTTTACTGAGATTTGATTATTTGAAAATAACGCTGTTTTCGTTGAGTTTCACCACTAAGTCTAGAAATAAGTTGATGTACTTGAAAATCCAAAAGTTTGATGCTTTTTACTTGATTTTAATTGTGGAATAACTTTATACGAATTTAGCTTACACGTATCGAATTTAGCTGAAGTAAAAGCAAAATGAGCATAACTCCTATAGGTAGCTACAGGTTGTTCCAGAAACTACATCCGCTATCTCTGTTGGCACAATTAACCAGTCGGCGTGCTACAGGGTGCTTAAACATATTTACTGGAATAGTTTCTTGGTCAATTTATCTAGAGGACGGTAAACTTACTTATGCCTCCTATTCAGATAAACTGTTTGAGCGGCTTGACAGTCACTTGCGGCGCTTGAGCCAGCAAATTCCTGCTCTTAACAGCGCCGCTCGTGTGCAAATGCGGCTGATGTTTGAGACGAAGAATGAACATCAATCAATACCCAATGCGGATTACCAAGCTATTTGTTGGTTAGTAAATCAGGATTATATTACTTCTGTGCAAGCAGCAAGCCTGATAGACGAATTAGCAAAGGAAGTACTGGAATCATTTCTATGTTTAAAAGAAGCTAGCTATGAATTCAGTCCAGAAAGCTCTTTGGATGAATTACCAAAGTTCTGTCGCCTGGATTTGCGATTGCTTGTTGAACAGTGTCAAAAACAATTACGAAATCGGCAAAATATCCAGTCATCAATTCCGGCTGGTGGGGGTTCCCAAGTTTTGTCTAAAATACAACCGTCTCAAGTTCAGCCACAACTGCAAATAAAACTTGGGCAAAAGTTACCCATACCAATCAATTTTGATATTTCTGAAAATAAGAAAACTACTCAGCTACCTTCTGGTAAAAAACTATATACAATTGCCTGCATTGACGACAGCCAAACAGTTTTGAATTCCATTAAACACTTTTTGGATGAAAACACATTTACAGTTGTGATGATCAACGATCCTGTAAAGGCTTTAATGCAAATTCTTAGGAGTAAGCCCGATCTGATTTTGCTAGATGTTGAGATGCCAAGTTTAGATGGCTACGAGCTATGTTCCTTATTACGGAAACATTCAGCTTTTAAACATACGCCTATTATTATGGTGACTGGTAGAACAGGATTTATCGATAGGGCAAAGGCGAAAATAGTCAGATCGTCAGGATATTTGACTAAGCCTTTTACACAATCAGAATTGCTAAAAATGGTTTTTAAACATCTTGGTTAATTTATTAACAACCAATAGCTATAACAAATTTAATCGCCTTAATTTATTTTTTTAGGAGATTTAATAGTGAGTCTGACTTTACTTGGCACAATTCTGATTGTAGAAGATTCTCCCAGCGAATTAGAATTAATGAGCCATTATCTGAAAGAAAGTGGTTACAACGTAATTAAAGCAAGTGGTGCAAAAGAGGGTTTAGAAAAAGCTGTGTTAGAAAAACCAGATGCGATTGTTACTGATGTAGTAATGCCAGAAATGAGCGGATTTGAATTGTGTCGTTATCTGAGAAGAAATCCGATTACTGCAAAAGTGCCAATTATAATTTGTAGTTCCAAAAATCAAGAAATTGATCGTTTATGGGCAATGAGACAAGGTGCAGATGCCTACATAACTAAACCTTACACCCGTGAACTTCTGCTACGTACTATTAAATCAGTGGTAATTTGAATCAATGACTAGTATAAACATTACACTTCCTTCAAAAGAAACCCAAAATAATTTAGCAGACGGTTATCTGAAGTTTCAGCTAAATCAACAGACTGCTGCTGTTTTATCAATGAAACATACGCAAGAAGCAATTATTGTACCGATTGAATCTGTAACCTCAATGCCTAATATGCCCACCTGTATATTAGGATTAATGAATTGGCGGAGTCGGATAATTTGGGTTGTTGATTTGCCAAGAATGCTTAATTTAGAATCTTTAGATTATCGACTACGACAGTATAGTGCCATTGTTATCCAAGTGGAATCATTGGTATTAAGTTTAGTGGTGCAAGAAATCAAAGGTACTACTAAGTTTATTCCTGATGATATTCATTCTCCTATAGGACAAGTGGCATCCAGTTTAGTTCCTTATTTATGTGGATGCGTTGTCCAAAAAGAAGAAATATTACTGGTATTAGATGCTCAGGCAATTGTGCAGTCTTCTATTCTCCGCAGTGATTAGGGTGTATTACTAAAAAGAATTTTTAGTGTTCTTATTCACATAGTTAAGAGAAGTACTTTTATGTTTAATAAAACCAATACGAATCAAGATAGTGGCGCTCAAAAACGAGCATCATTGATTTCATCCCAAAAAATAAATGGTAGTGTCATAAAGCTACCAGCTAAGACTACTAGTGAAACGGCTAATAATTCTTTACTAAATCAGACTATTGCCTCTTTTACAAAATTCGGATTGGCTAAGAAAGCGACTATTTTAGCGATCGCAATCGGTACAATACCAGTATTGGGCATCGGTGCGATCGCTTTTAGCTTTGTCAACAAATCAATTACTAAGCAAATTACCCAATCTCAACAAGCTGAAGCCATTGGCTTGAGTGATAAAGTTAACCGTTTCATGTTGGGGCGCTACGGAGATATTCAGGTAATATCAAGTTTACTTTTTTTGACAAGTCCCCAGGCTAGTGTAAGTATCACCACTCAAGATAAACAAGCAATCTTAGATGGAGTTATCGAAGCCTACAAAGCTTATGACAGCGTTGCTGTTTTTAATCGCCAAGGTAAGTTAATTGTCCAATCCACAGGCGAACCTTTAGACAACCAAAAAGAGCTTACCTACTTTCAAGAGGCTTTACAAAAAGATACTCCTGTCATCAGTAAACCTGAAGCAGTAAAAAATACTGGTGTACTAAGTATTTATATAGCTGCACCTGTGAAAGAGATAAGGACGGGCCAAACCATTGGTGTAGTAAGAGCGCGGATGCCCGTAAAATCTTTAGAGGAAGTCATCAAAAACTACGTAGTCAATGGGCAACAATACCATTTGCTCGATGCTTCGGGAACAGTTTTCTTGAGTCCACAAAAGGAATTATTAGGGAAAGAGGCAAAGGGAGAGTATTCTAATTTACCTAAACTGGTAGCAGCCAATAAGGTAGATAGTTTTATAGAAGTTCCCAAAACTGGTAAAAAAGAAGAACTAGTCAGCTACGTACCAGCCACTAAGTTAGATGGCTTACCAGATTTAAACTGGCAAGTAGTTTTATCTACAGACACAGCAATTGTATTTGAGCCGCAAAGACAATTGTTGTGGATTATAGGCATTGGCACAGCAGTTACAGCATTGATTGTAGCTGCGATCGCATCTCGGTTAGCTAAACTTACTACACAGCCAATTTTAAATGCGACTGCGGCATTAGCAAAGCTTGGTCAAGGTAAATTTAATACCCGTCTGGAAATTGAAAGAGAAGACGAATTAGGGGTATTAAGCGCGAATATCAACCAGATGGCTGAACAATTGCAGGTCTTAGTTAAAGAACAAGAACTGGACGTTGAAGGGGCAAAATTACTAACAGATATTACCCTACGAATTCGGAAAACTCTTAAAACTGAAGATATTTATCAAGCAGCAGTAAAAGAAGTTCAGCGATCGCTAAAAACAGACCGGGTAATCATTTATAGTCTAAATCAAAATACTGGGAATGGCGTTGTCGTTGCTGAATCGGTAACTGATAATTGGCCGGAAATGCTCGGAGTGAAAATTGACGATCCTTATTTTCGGGAACGTTATATAGAAACTGATCAGTATGGACAGGTGCAAGCAATTGCAAACATTCATCAAGACCAAAGCTTGAAAAATGCCGTCGGTTACGTCCAACTTTTGGAAAAATTTGCTGTCAAAGGTAATTTGATCGTACCAATTCTTGCCCAAGGACAGCTTTTATCTTTATTAATTGCTCATCAGTGCGAAACTCCTCGTGTTTGGCAACAGCCGGAAATTGACTTGTTTCAACAGATAGCAACTCAAATCGGCTATGCCTTAGAACAAGCCAAGTTATTAGAAGAGATACAATCTAGAAATGTTGGAGTAATCGGTTCTGGCGACGAACTGCATCAACAAGAAACGCTGCAACAGCAACTTTTACAACTGCTCAATGAGGTAGAAGGTGCAGCCAGAGGCGATTTGACAGTACGTGCAGACGTGACGGCTGGGGAAATAGGTACTGTTGCCGACTTTTTCAACTCCATTGTAGAAAGCCTCCGGGATATTGTTACTCAAGTTCAAGAAGCTGCCACCCACGTTAATACTGCCATTGGCTCTAACGAAGGAGCTATCCGCCATTTAGCAGAGGAAGCACTTACCCAAGCTGCTGAAATCAACCGCACCCTTAATGCTGTTGACCAAATGACCCTATCTATGAAAGGTGTAGCCGAAAGTGCCGAAAAAGCTGCTTTTGTTGCCAATCATGCGGCTCACACCGCTACTAAGAGTGGACACGCGATGGATTTAACAGTACAAAACATCCTGTCTTTGCGGAAAACTGTGGGTGAAACTGCTAAGAAAGTAAAACGTTTGGGAGAATCTTCGCAACAAATTTCTCGCGTGGTTTCGTTGATTAACCAAATCGCTATTCAAACTAACTTACTAGCCATTAACGCCGGTATTGAAGCAGCGCGTGCGGGTGAAGAAGGTCAAGGTTTTGCCGTAGTGGCTGAAGAAGTCGGCGAACTAGCAGTTAGAAGTGCCGCAGCAACCCAAGAAATTGAACAAATTGTTGAAAATATTCAACGAGAAACCAGTGAAGTGGTACTAGCGATGGAAATAGGTACTACCCAAGTTGTAGAAGGAACTCGAATTGTGGAGGAGGCTAAACAAAGTCTGGGTGAAATTTTGGATGTATCGCGTGAAATTGACTCCTTAGTACAGTCGATTTCCACTGCAACTGCATCTCAGGTTGAAACATCACAAAGTGTTAGCCAATTAATGAAAGATATCGCTGCTGTTTCACAACGCACTAGCGATTCTTCTCGCCAAGTTTCCGAATCTCTACAACAAACTGTGGAAATTTCGCATCAGTTACAAGAGACTGTCGAGGCTTTCAAAGTTAGTTAAGTGTGTCATTTGCTATTTGCTAGTGACCAATGACTTTTATTATTTGTCTGTTGTCATTTGTATTTTGTCTTTTTACTAATGACCAATGCCCAATGCCCAATGACTATTAACAAAAACTATGTTACAAGACAAAGAACTAGAAATCCAGATGCAATTTCTGGAAGAAGCAACTGATTACTTAAATACCTTAGAAGGGGTATTACTAGAAATCGATACTAGTAACCACATTGATTTAGATAAAATTAATGCTGCACTCCGGGCCGCTCATTCTATCAAAGGTGGCGCGGGGATGATGGGATTTAAATCGCTAAGTGATTTAGCGCATCGTCTGGAAGATTCCTTTAAAGTTTTAAAAACTAAAAAAAAATCTCTCGAAATTGATACACAGTTACAAAGTTTATTGCTATCTGGAGTTGACTGGCTGCGTCAGATTGTAGAATTGCTTGCAGAAGGAAATGTTGTCGAAGATCAGTGGTTAGCAACTTTTTGTTACCCAATTTTTGATGAGTTGCACGATCGCTTGGGTGATCCCACCCCTGAAGATGCCTCAACCATGCTATCTCCAGAAGATGGGCAAGATGTTATTCCCTTGCTATTTAGTACAGAAGTAGAAGAGTGTTTGCAGCGTCTAGAATCTATATTGGCAGATAGCGAACAGCCCGGATTACATGAAGAAGTTGTGATCATGGCTGCTGAATTGGGCGGTTTGGGTGAAATGCTCCAGTTGGCAGCTTTTACCAAGCTTTGTGAGTCAATAACGCAGCAATTGGAAACTGTTAGTAGTTCGGGCATTCCCGAAATTGCCCGGTTAGCATTGCAAGCATGGCGGCGATCGCAAGCTTTGGTGCTGACAAATCAACTAGATAATTTACCTACAGAACTTGACTTCAATACTAGTGATACGCAATCCCAGCCGCTATTACCAGCAGAAGTGAAACCACATATCGACATAGACACAGAAGTAGCGTCAACAGCTGTTTGGCAACCAGAAAACATTAAAGAAAATTGGACTAATCATGAAGCAATCGCTGCTAGTTTTACATTTGTAGATGTAGAATTCGCCGATGATGCAAATGCTGTCAATGTCACAGAGCATAATACAATATTTTCTAGAGAAAACAATCCTCCAGATGCCAGATATAGCGAAGGTAAAGGCGAACCAAATGGCGTTGTTAAAGAGCGGGAAACGCATGATAATAGCGTCCGAGTTCCCAGCAAACAACTAGAGCAAATTAATGATTTATTTGGCGAACTGGTTGTTCAGCGAAATGGGTTAAACTCGCAACTAGAAAGATTACGCAAACTCGTTCGGAACTTAAACCAGCGAGTCCAAGTTCTCGACCGCGAAAATCAGGAATTACGTATCGCTTATGACAAAATTTCCACTCAAGCTGGGGTGTCGGTGCAAATTGAAAATGGCCAACAACCACAAGGCATAGAGAGAGAATTTGATACTTTAGAAATGGATCGTTATAACGATTTAAACCTGCGATCGCAGGAAGTTATGGAAACCATTGTTCAGGTACAGGAAGTAACAACTGACGTTCAACTCAGCGTAGATGATACAGACGAAATTGCTCGTAAAATAAACAAAACATCCAAACAGTTACAAACAAAGCTAAATCACATCCGAATGCGGCCCCTGTCCGATTTAATTGAACGTTTTCCCAGAGCCTTGCGCGATTTAAATGTAGAGTATGGGAAAAATGTCCAGTTAAAAATTGACGGTGGCAATACTTTAATTGAACGCAGCATTTTAGAAGCATTAAACGAACCTTTAATGCATCTCTTAAGAAACGCTTTCGATCATGGTATCGAAGATTCTAGCACCCGCCGCCTTTTGGGTAAACCAGAACAAGGATTGATTGAAATTACAGCTACTCACCGCAGCAATCGCACCCTCATTACTATCCGTGATGATGGTTGGGGCATTTCTTTGGAGAAAATTCGCACCCGCGCTTTAGCTATGGGATTGGATGCTTCTCTACTCGCTAATGCTAGTGATGAAGAACTATTATCACTAATTTTTGAACCAGGTTTTACTACCTCCGAACAAGTCACAGCATTATCCGGTCGCGGTGTTGGTATGGATGTGGTTCGTAACAACCTCAAACTGATTCGAGGAGATGTGAAAGTTGATACAGAACCAGGGGTTGGTACTACCTTCACCTTATCAGTACCATTTACCCTTTCCGTGGCGCGAGTTCTGCTGGTAGAAATCAACAAAATGCTATTGGCATTTCCCACAGATGTCATTTCAGAAATATCTTTACTCCAAGACGAGCGAGTTTTCCAAATGGCAGGTAGCGAAGTCCTAAATTGGCAAGGAAACATGCTACCACTGATTCGCTTGAATCAATATTTAGAGTTTAATTGCTTGCGCTACGATCGCTCAGAGTTAGAAACTCCGGCAGCAATTAATGCTAACAGCGTCTTAGTAGTCAAAGGTAATAATCAGCCAGTAGCGATCCAAATAGACCGTTGCTGGGGTGAACAGGAAGTTGCTATTCGCCAAGTCGAGGGAAATATACCTTTACCTGAAGGCTTCAGCAACTGCACAATCCTTGGTGATGGTCGAGTAGTGCCACTAGTTAATGTTAATGAGTTACTGTATTGGATTGCTACAAATAGGCGGACTCCCAAAGGTACTCAATTGCCATCTGCAAGGTTAAAGACACCGTTCTTAATATTTGATGAAAACAAAGTATCAGCAGCCTCTATTAAGCAGAAAGGTACAGTTTTGATTGTAGATGACTCAATTAATGTTCGCCGCTTTTTAGCACTGACCCTTGAAAAAGGAGGGTATCAAGTAGAGCAAGCTAAAGACGGTCAAGATGCTTTAGAAAAACTCCATAGTGGATTGAGAGTAGAGGCGGTAATTTGTGATATTGAAATGCCTCGCCTTGATGGTTATGGCTTTTTAGGCAAGATAAATTCAGACGTTGATACAAAAAATATTCCAGTTGCAATGCTGACTTCTCGTAGCAGCAATAAACATCGGCAATTGGCGATGCAATTGGGTGCTAGGGCTTACTTTTCTAAACCTTACAACGAGCAAGAATTACTCCAGACGCTGGAGGAAATAATTCGTACTGTTGCAGAAAAGGCAGCGTCTAATTAACTTATTTGTGGTGAATTTATGGTAACTGTAACATTGACAGCTGTTGCTACTGCGATCGCAACTACACTTTGGACTAAAGCACAAGAGAAAATCGGCGAAAATATTGGTGATGCTACATGGACGCTAAGTGGCAAGTTAATAGGATTACTCCGGCAAAAGAATAAATCGCCATTACTCACCAATGCTGTAGAAGCAAATGAACCGCAGCGTTTAGATTATGGTCAAGCAGTGCTAGAACTGAAAGCCGCAGCAGATGGAGACTCAGAAATTGCTCAAGCAGTTGTGGAAGTGGAAACAGCAACAAAAGCAGAACCAAAACTCACTCAAAAAATTCAAGAAATAGAAAATACCCTCAAGTCTCAACAGCCAAGCATTCAAAATCTGACGCAGCTAGCAGAAAAAATTGGGGTTGTAAATCAAGGCACAGTCAATAATCAGACTATTAACCAAACGTTTTGACTACAGTCGTCCCCAGGGGAGGATGGGACAAAGTTAACTCCCGATGACTGGCGTGAAGTTTGCACTGCAATGCTGAAAAGTCAGCAGGAGGCTGCAAGACTCAGACGCGAAGCTACAGAACAAGGTTTTGAAATTAAGATTTATGTTCCCTTGGGCTTGGTGGAACGCAAACAGCAGCAACGCCGACAGCTAAATGAAGATCAAGACAGAGAAAATATCTATAAGTTAACCGAAGAAGTCATTGTCAACACCTATGAACATGACGCGTTTATCACAGAAGTGATAGCACAACAAGCACAAAGAGACAAAAAGCATATTGCTATCATCGGCGAACCGGGGGCAGGTAAGACAACTTTATTGAGTAGCATTGCTTCTTTTGTTAAAGACAAAACTCAAGGTTTAGTTATCAGTATTTCTCTCGCCAATTTACAGAGAAGAACCATTGAAGAATATTTACTCAAGCAATGGCTTCCTGAAGCGATGAGATTAGTTAAATCTGATATTGTCGTCACCCCAGAAATGGAACGTCAATTAATTGAGCGTTTTGGTAAGGGGGGAGTTTGGCTACTGTTAGATGGTGTGGATGAAATAGGTGAAAATTCACCTGTGCAAGCATTAGCAAAAATTAATCAAGAACTTACAGCATCTCTGAGACAGGCGCGGGTGGTGTTAACTTGTCGGTTAAATGTTTGGGATGCCAAGGTTAATAATACACTCTCAGGATTTGATACTTATAAAACCCAAGAGTTTAAACCAGAACAAATTGATGACTTTATTCAGCAGTGGTTTGAGTGTGCTAATGATTCCCAAAAAGGGGAGGCACTAAAAGCCAAATTAAAAGAAACTAAACATGAAAATATTTGTAAATTGGTGAAAAATCCTCTGCGTTTGTCGCTGTTGTGTCAGACTTTTTATCTGGATAAGCATGGGGAATTACCAGAAACGAAAGCTGCACTTTACCAGAGGTTTACCCGCTATTTTTATGAATGGAAATCAGAGTTATTTCCTGATTTATATCAATCTGATGATTTAAAGGATGAATTACACCACGTTTTAAGCAAATTAGCCTTTGCAGGCATTAACAGTAGTGCGAGGTTTCGCTTGCGGCGGAGTTTAGCACGTCAAGAAATGGGTGAAAAACTGTTTAAATTAGCCCGTGATGTTGGTTGGTTGAATTTGGTAGACAGAGTAGCGGAAAGTGAGGAAGAAGTTTATGCTTTCTTTCATCCTAACTTTCAGGAATATTTTGCAGCGTTAACGGTGAGTGATTGGCACGATTTTCTTAATCATGTTCCTGACAACCCAACACGAGGAACTTATCGAATCTTTGAACCGCAATGGAAGCAAACAATATTATTTTGGTTAGGGCGATCAGAAGAAAACCTTAAACAGCAAAAGCAACAGTTTATCGATGCTTTAGTAAACTTTAAAGATGGATGTGGTAAGTGGAATAGAGTAAATGTACATAAAGGATTTTATGAATATCGCGCTTATTTTTTAGCAGCAGCAGGAATTGCCGAGTTTAGGTGTTATTCTAAAACTGATAAAATAGTAGCGCAAATTATTAAGTATGGATTTGGTTATTTCAATACCAAAGAACAGGAATGGCACACCTTTGGTGAACAGATAGAAGAAAAGGCTAAGGCTGTACTTGTAGAGACGGATAGCAAAAAAGCGATCGCGGCATTAGAGGAATTAATCAGTAATTCTCAAGATGAACTAATTCGTGAGCAAGCGGCTTATAGCTTAGGAGAAATCGACAAAGATAATTCTACAGCTATCGCTGTATTAGTGGGTTTAATCAGTAATTCTCAAGATGAAGTAATTTGTGAGCAAGCCATATTTATTTTAGGAGCAATAGCCAAAGATAATACTACAGCTATCGCTATATTACTGGAATTAATAAGTACTTCTAAAGATGAATATATTCCTGGATTAGCAGCATCTAGCTTAGTTAAAATAGCCCAAGATAATCCTATAGGAATTTCTGCATTAGAGAAGTTAATAGATACTTCGGAAAATGAATATACCCGTTTTTTAGCAGCATATAGCTTAGGTAAAATAGCCAAAGACAATCACAACGCTATTACTCTATTAGAGGAGTTAATTTGTACTTCGGAAGATGAATATACCCGTTTTTTAGCAGCATCTAGTTTAGGAGAAATAGATAAAGATAATTTTACACCAATTGCCGCACTAATACAATTAATCATTGCTTTTCCAGATGAATATATTCCTTTAGATGCGGCATCTAGCTTAGAGAAAATAGCGGAATATAATCCTAAAGCTATTACTGCATTAGAGGAGTTGATTCTTACTTCTCAAGATGAAGATATCCGTAGTCTAGCAGCATCTAGCTTAGAGAAAATAACCAAAGATAATCTTCCCATAGCTATTACTGTATTAGAGGCATTACTTCTTACTTCTCAAGATGAAGATATCCGTAGGCTAGGGGCATCTAGCTTAGGGGAAACTTTAACAGAATATGAAAAGATGACGGTAGTAGTCAGCCCTTTAAAGAAGTACTTATCAGATGAAATTTATGAAAATGACTTTGAGCAATGGAAAGATTGCTATCAGGTAATTTGGCACTGCGCCCAAACTATGACTTATCCAGCCTTTTATCAAGCTTGGCATCAGCATAATTTTGCTACTTGATGCGAAGCTTAAAGAAAATCCTCCTCACAAGAATAATTTAAGTACTTTTACAGCAGCGACGTTGCAAATGTGGTGCGGTAAGTAACTACAGCTTGTCTATTCGTTACAAAAATAGAAGCCGTTGTTACAAATGCTTGAACCTTAGTAACAATTGTTTGTTCATTTCTAGCAAATGATTATACCTTTCTTGCAAATGCTTAAGCAAAGCTTATCAATATAGAAGTGTTTCTAGCAAATGATTATACCTTTGTTGCAAATACTTAAGCAAAGCTTATCAATATAGAAGCGTTTCTAGCAAATGATTATACCTTTCTTGCAAATGCTTAAGCAAAGCTTATCAATATAGAAGTGTTTTTAGCAAATGATTATACCTTTGTTGCAAATGCTTAAGCAAAGCTTATGAATACAGAAGTTATTGTCACAAATAGTTCCGCTTGTTTTTTTAGGTTATGCCTTTTGCTTGTTAGCTCTAATTATAAAGTTATATGAGTGGCAGTAAACCGCACACCAAGCGATCGCCATGCTTCAGTAAGTGTAGGTTCGTGAGTTCAACAAACTTCTCCCTGCCTTTATTTTAGTAACCATATACTCAAAATCTGAACAAGAAGACATCTCAGCAGAAGAAATTCAACTAATATTAGCTGACTTTAAACAGCAACATCAAGAATAATAGACGATCACTATTTGCTATCCTAAAACGGCAGCAAATAGCGATGTCTACAATAGTCACTGAGCTTTACGCACAATTTTGCCGCATAGTGAACCATTTATAGCAATACGGGCAATATTTCACAGCTTTCTAAAAGTTCTTCAATTAGGTTTTGAATCTGCGAATTATGAAAACCCCCTTTGCAAATTAAATTTAAACATTATGATCTATCTATGTAATTGTACAAGTGAGTTTTTTATTTTTTGACAAATTAATACGAGGAGTTTTAGGTGACAAAAAACAATAGAAAAAAGGCTGTCGCTCAAGCTATTTCCACAGCCGTTGCTTTAGGCTGGGTAATAATGCAAGTGGAATCAGCACAAGCTGCTACCTTTGTGGTTAACAATCTCAATGACAGTGGCGTTGCCTCGTTGCGAGACACCATCAACATTGCAAATAACAATGACGTAGTAGAGTTCTTGCTGGAAAGTCATCCCAGTACAATTAGCTTAACAAGTGGGGCACTTACAATCGCTAAAAACCTAACTATTAATGGCCCAGGTGCTAACTTACTTACCATCAGTGGTAATAATCACTTCCCCGTGTTTAACATTAACGCCGCCGATGTTAAACTTTCTGGGCTAGCGATCGCTGGTAATATCAACGCTTACAATTCTAGTAACCTAACGTTTATTAATAGCACCATCAACGGCGACAATCTGAAAATAGATAACCCTACTGGTGAACTGAGGCTTATTAATAGCACTATTAACGGTAACAGTAGTGTGAATATCAATACTAATGCACTGAGGTTGACCGATGGTAGTCAGGTAAGGGACCTAAGTAACACCGCTAACGCTGGCAATTTAACTATTTCTACTGGTAGCCTAAGGATTTCCAATGGCGCCAACATCAATTCTGAGCAAACCAGCAATGGTTCAGCAGGTAACATAATTCTCAATACCGATCTTCTTATATTGAGATCAGCAGCTAGACTAAGAACGATCCCTAGTGGTACTAATAATTCAGGAGTAGGAGGCAACATAAATATCAACGCCCCTAATGGTTTTATAATCGCACTACCCAATGAACCAAGCGATATCGCTGGTGATAGCAATAATTTAAGAGGAGGTGGCAACGTAACTGTTATAGCCAGTGGCATTTTCGGGACAAGAGTACCCGAACCAAGCGCGATCGCTGGTGGTAGCAATAATTCCGGAGCAGGAGGCAACATAACTGTTACAGTCCGTGACGTTATTTTACTGACAAGAGTACCCGAACCAAGCGCGATCGCAGGTAGTATACTTGCTTGTAGTCTGGCTTTGCTGGCCAAGAGAAATCTTGCAGCATTTCGCAAGGCGAAAGTATAATTACGTATTAAAATAAATCTGCAAATAGTTTAAATACGAAGCCCGCTCAGATTTGTCTCTGCGCGGGCTAATTATTTTATGGGCAATTAGTCAGACATAATATTAATGTCTCTGAAACTAAAATACTTTCAGGAAGCTTTATTAAGCCTCAACTTTTACACCCTTCCAAAATGCCACATAGCCTTCAATATTCTTAGCTTTCTCCTTGGCGCTGGGATAATACCAAGCAGCATCTTTATTGATTTGCCCATCAACGTCGATACTGTAGTAGCTAGCGACACCTTTCCAAGGACAAGTACTGTGGGTGCTACTGTCTGTGAAGTATTGCTTGTTAATGCTGTCAGCAGGGAAATAATGGTTGTTTTCCACAACTACGGTATTATCGCTCTCGGCTAAAACTGCGCCATTCCAAATTGCTTTCGGCATAAGTGTGTTTGCAAATAAACTATACACTTAACATTTTGACACGATCAGCTTATTTTATCCTCTTTAACGGCTAACTGATATCAGAATTCATCCAAGCTCAAGCAAATAGTCAGTAAGGTTTATAGAAAATTTTGCAATGCCAGTATTAATTGGCATCACTTTTGTTTATCAAATTAAAAATTAAAAGTATTTGCTTCCTTCATGAATATTTCCTAGCATATTGGTATGGAAACTTAATTAGCAAAAAACTTTAATTTCAGTTTATAGCCGAAAGTAAAAAATATCTGTAAAAGGATTAATTCTATGTCTAAAATCACTAACGATCATACAGCAAAAAATAAAAAAAGTAGCGCATCAATGGACACAGCTGCAAACTCTGACATTTTATATAGCTATCCGAAGAATGTAAATTATCTCCAATCTTTTGATACTGCCTTTATTGCATATCAAATGATGGGTCTGAGTAATTTTGATTAAAGAAGAATTCAGAAGATAGTGAATTAATGTCAAGAGCCTAAGATTACTAAAAAATAGGATTTTGTTACTAGGTAAAACTAATTAACCTAGCTTAATTGAGGAGAAATTGATGAAAATTATCAATTTGATAAATTCTGCACTTATTGTTGCTTGTATTGCTTTTGTACCTGGAATTGTTGACGCTCAAACAGTTAATAACAGCAACGGTGTCGGACAAATCAACAGAGATTCGCCTAATACCAGCTATCTTCAACCTTTCAATATTGCCTTTCTAGCTTATCAAGGTGCTTTCAAAGAGCAGGGTATTCCCAGTGCAGGTACTTTGATATATGAATTTCAAATAGGAAAGCTGACAGCGAAAGATGTGGTTCAGGCTGCTATCAAGGCTAATAGGTTACCAGCACAGCTTTTGAACGATCAAGGTTATGTTAATGCGGTCGAGTCGCAGTTTACATCAATGATCAATGGTAATGATACAGGTAGCTAAGTACAGATGAATTAAAGTTAGTAAATAGGTGATAGAAAGCGATCGCTGTACTAAAATTTTTGAGTGCCATATCTGCCCACAAGCCCGGAGTTGAAGATTCTCCGGGTTTGTGCTTTGCTTCTAAGTCTTATCTTTGGTTCAAGCCAGGGAGAGAGTTTGAACCTCACGTATTCTACTTGCTCATTCGATTGGGCGAAATCACCGCGTCGGCAATTTTGGGTGTGTAGCTGAGTACTTTGCTACAATGCCCGAAATTTCCGGGTTGTAAAGTCTCAGATAATTCCAATAGTTGCCAAATACTTGACGCACATAATTTTTGGTTTCATCAAAGGGAATTTGTTCAACAAACTCATCTGGATCTTGTGTAGTTTGAGTTTGCAGCCATTTTGAGACATTACCAGGGCCAGCATTGTAACTGGCGATCGCCAGCAACGAGTTATTGTTATATTGATCGTGGGTATGACCCAAATACCATGTACCCAGCATGATGTTATCGTTGGGATTTTCTAGACTTATTGTTTTGAAATCCACCTTGATTTGTGGGGCGATCCATTTAGCTGTACTCGGCAACACCTGCATTAAGCCAGTAGCATCAGCGACGGATTTGATTTTTGGTTCAAACCGCGACTCTTGACGCATCAGAGCAGTTACTAGCAGAGGATTAAGTTTACGCTCAATAGACCATTTTTCAATTTCTTGCAGATAGGGAAATGGATAACGCGCTTGCCAGTAGGTGATTTGTTTGCTCAGAGCCTGATATTGGGTAACTTCTGCTGGTATTTCCCGGTCTTCCAATTTAGAAATTTTATCAATTCCTATGAGATTTTCCCCCCTTGCCAGTCGGATCAACCCTTCAGTAAATTGCTCTGCTACAGTTGGCTGAAGTTTATTCTGAAATTCTGTCTGCCATTGCAACCAGGCATCGCGGTTTTGACCCAGCAGATACAATTCTTTGAAAGTCTCAGAACCAGCAGGCGGTACTGAACGCTGGGGTGTGATTACTTCCGGGTTCATGACGCGCACGTTATCAAAGTTGCCAACATTCAGCCCCAGCATCGTTGCGGCTCTCCATGCATAGTATGAGTATGGAAATTGGCTAATCACATACTCATAAGCAGTTTGAGATTCCTGCTGTTTGCCTAGTGAAGCTGCCCATTTCCCTACCCAAAAGCCTGCTCTTGGAGCCAAAATACTGTTGGGGTTGTTGTTGACAATTGGTTCTGCCCATTGCCAAGCACCGACGTAATCTTTAGCATTGGCTTTACCTTGAGCGATTTTCCAACGATACTCTGCCGCTTCGTCAGAATTTCCGTATTTGGCTATGAGTAATTGCCACGCCTCACTAGCTGACTTTTGATTATTAGTAGCTTGGAGAATTTTAGCTTTTTGTACTAGTGCAGTACTAGCTTGTTTGGGAAATTTACTAATTACCTGCTCAAGATAAGGTAAGCCGTCTTTAGGTGTTTTTGCGGTTTCTGCTAATCGTAGTAGTGCAGTCCCAGCTTCCTCGCTGTTGGGAAATTGCTGTACTAGTTGTTTATAGGTGGCGATCGCTTTTTCTTTATCTTTGCCCCCTACCTGTAACCCCCGTGCGGTACGGTAGAGGTTACGCGATGTTTTAGGTGCATTGACATAAGCATTCGCGGCTTTGAGAAATTGACTATTTTCCCAATAGCTTGTACTAATGAGTTCCCAGTCTTCGGATTTGAGGGTAGGCTGTTTTACTAGCTGATCCAAAACGCCCACTATCCCAGGTTGGTCATAGGCATATTTAGCCAAAATCAATTGTAATTGTGGCTGATTGGGATTTTCTTGCAAGCGTTTACGAATAATTTCCCAAGTCAGAGGGTTAGAAGGAAATTGAGCGATCGCTATTTCCTGTTGCTTCGGTTGGGCAATCAGATATAGTGCTTTGACTGTGGCCGCTTCTTTGGGATACAGTTTCAAAACACTTTGCCTAAGATCCGAGGCTTTGCCGTCCTCACCCAGGATAGCCTGTGCCTGGGCCTGTTTCAGTAAAATATAGGGCGCGAGGATAGGATAGTCTTTATCTAGCCCGTCTAGTAAAGCCAGCGCTTTTTTCGCTTGGGTTCTTTCAATGTAATCACTCGCCAAAAGATAACGAGCACGATTTCGGTCTAGCGATCGCGACTGTCGGGCAATCTCTGCTAGTTTAGCCGCCCGTTCTGGCAGAGATTGTGATACCAGTGGAAAGACGGCTGATTGAGCAATGCTACCCTCTGATGTTTGCTCTGCTTGATTTTGACTCAGTTTGAGCCATTGCCCCAGAGACTTGCCAATCTGAGGTGCTGATACCATTGCCCCAGCTAAAAAGGCAAACAGTGCCGCACCCGCAATTATCGAAATTTGCTTTTTCTGTAATTTCTTCAGCATGAATACCCGCTGAAAAGTTCCGGTGAATTTCTTGAAACTTTAACACTCTTAACCATCAGTGTTACCAATTTTTTATTTTAGATTTTTAATTTTATGTAGAAAAATACTAATTTTCAATCCTACCGTTGTTAGTAATGAGTAATTAACACATATTAGATACTATTACATCTATCTTGGGTATATCATAAATACAATTCGTCGCCCCCACTTGTGCAGTGAAAACCCAGTCTCTTTTAAGTGTGATGATTTTTTGCCATTAGCTTGATCATTTGCGATCATAATAATCCACCATCTGCTTTCCTTAAGGCAGAGGTAAACTCTGCAACTTCTTCAGAGCATCTATCAGAAAACATAATCCCCTTTAGTTTTGCTTTCAGCAATATAAAGGTTGCTCGTAAAACCAGGGACGAAAACCCCATCGTGTCGAATAACGTCCCAGTACTCACAAGGATCTTCGCCGGAGCCGCCCAGTTTAGCACCTTGAAGGTTGACTCTGGTGAAATGAGCGCTGGTCAGATTGGCGTAGGTCGAAGTAGCACCTCTCAAATCGCAGTCAAAGAATCCAAGCCCATCCCAAGTCACAATGCTCGATAACCGAAGAGGCGGAGGGGCAGGGGGCAGGGAGCAGGGGGAGCAATGCCTATCCCGTTCGCGCAGCGTCTCGCAGAGAAGCCGTGAAGCGGAGCGGAACATGGGTATTAAGCCCCGCCCTTCCAGGGCGTTCTCGATTGGTCGGAGTACAAGCTCCTTCCAATCCTCCCCCCTGCTCCCCGCTCTCTACTCCCCTGCCTCTTTTGACAGCATCCGTAAGGTTACAGTAAGTAAACTTAGCCGTTAAATCGCAATCCCACAACTTAATACTGCTCAAATTGACATAAGAAAATCGCGCACCTTTCAGACTGATATTTTCCAGTTCAACCCCACTCAAGTCAGCGTACTCCAAAATGATTTGCTGAAAATTTCGCTCCCCAGCAGCATAGCGTCTGAGCAAGTCCTCAGCAGTAATCTTTTCCATACCTTAACTCCAGAATCCATTTCCACCATTAACAATAGCGCCCTAATTATGCAAGTTAGATTTGGAACAGCTTACTTATGGGATGAAAATGCGTCCAACTCCCATGTAGTTCTCAATATTAAGCACAATCTCAATAATACGGTCAGCACATCGGCTGCGATAGCTAGCTTCTTTACTGAAACGGTCAAGATTTCCAATTGTGATGACTGGCAATGAATCAGGTGTATTCTCTTGGCGAATAACTTGCTCTAATGAATCCTCTCCTTTCATGTTGCGATTCGCAGTCAGCAAAATCACTCGCTTTTGTTGAGCGAGTTGCCATACAACTCGATCATTGCTATCCGTTGGCAATTCAATGTCTTGAAAAAAGATAAAAGACAAAGGGATCAGATCAAGCCAACCATCATTTGCAATTTTTCCCAGAAGAATAGCAGCGTATTTCTGAAGGTTGTAATCAATCAGAAAATTCATGACTCCACTGCATGTTTAGCTTTCTGCGCTTGGAGTTTTTTCCATAGAGCTTCTTGACCGGGCTTAGGCGGTATCGCGGCAATCTGAGTAAGGCGATCTCGGTTCCGTTCTTGCCAATACTGCCGGATTTCTTCTGCTGTTTTCAAAACTTCTTGATACTCAGCTTCAACCTCAGTACGATTCGTCTCAATGTAAGATAGAGCCGACTCCAGTTGCTTTTTTGTCAATGGAAGCCAATTCAAGATTAATTCTGGTGGTCGTCCCGCTACGAGATGATCCATCACGTCATAAATGGTAATGCGAGTGCCTGCAATCGCCAATCCCCGCTCTGTACGGTTGATAGCTCTTTGTTCACTTGATCCTAGAGTCATACCCTCAGATCCTTGAGAATTCATTGCATCCTATCTTAGCAAAAAGTCGGGTGAGCATTTGCTTACCACATCTGAGTGAAAGTCTGAAAGGCTTTTAAAATCAGTCAAGTGATTTCTCCTTAGAATTCACGATATTGAGGTTAGAGCAGCCTAGCTAGTTATTAGACTGAAACTTTCTAGATAACAGTATTAGCAAGTGGAAAAGTTGTCTACAGTCCTCTTAATTAGAGATAATATTTCTATCATTAGTAATTCTCAAGAGTCATGACTCAAGCCATACCCAAGCTAGTAACCTTTGAGGAATTCGTCGATTGGCTACCCGAAAATCGACGAGTCCGCTACGAACTACATAAAGGAGAAATTGTTGAAATGGCGCAACCAGTAGGGGAACATGAAGAAGTTAAAGGATTTCTAGGTATCGAAATTCCTGTTGAAATCAAACGTCTAGGATTGCCATACTTCATGCCCAACCAAGTTATAGTTAGACCTCCTGAAAAAGATTCTGGTTACTTCCCAGATGTGTTGGTGCTAAACCGTGCAAATCTGGAAAACGAAAAATTATGGAAAAAAGAATCTACCGTTAGTTTGGGTGCATCAATACCTTTGGCAATTGAGGTTGTATCAACTAACTGGCGGGACGATTATTACTTGAAGTATGCTGACTATGAAGAGATGGGTATCCCGGAATACTGGATTGTCGATTATGCTGCCTTGGGTGGACGTAATTTTATCGGCAACCCCAAACAACCGACAATCACGGTGTGTAACTTGGTTGATGAGGAATATCAAATAAGTAAGTTTCGAGATCGCGATCGCATTGTTTCCCAAACTTTTCCTGAATTGAATCTTACCCCAAATCAAATTTTTCAAGCTGCTGTGGTGTAGCCTTTAAGCCTTGTCGTTTTGCTAATTCTGGAGTCCGCCCCTTCAAACCGATCATTAACTTCAGCATAAACACTTTTAATACAGGTACTCGCTGCAAAAACCATAAACCCAGCCGACGCACCAATACCACAGGTAAGAAGTTATTAGAAAACATCCGATCTAATAAATCGGTGAAACCTAAAATTGTCAGGTTTTCCAGCTTGCGCCAGCGTTCATAACCTTTGAGAATTTGAATGTCGCCAATATCTTTACCCGCTTGGTGCGCTGTTTGAATTACTTGCGCCAAAGCTGCTGCATCCCGAATCCCCAGATTTAAACCTTGTCCGCCCACAGGATGGCAATTGTGCGCCGCATCACCAATTAATGCCAGCCGGGGGAGAACATAGCGATCGCTTTGCATAAGTTGTACCTGGAATACAAAGCGATCGCCTAGTAATTCCAATTTCCCCATCTGATTGCCATAGCGACGGGTGAGTTCTCTTAAAAATTGCTCATCATCTAAGGCACATAAAGCTTTTGCTTCTTCGTGTGGGGCTGTCCATACAATGCGGCAACGGTTCCCCGGTAAAGGTAAAATCGCAAAGGGCCCGCTAGACCAAAATCTTTCGTAAGCGGTGTTATTGTGGGGTTTTTCTGGTTTGACAAATGCCACGATGCAAGACTGCCAATATTTCCAGCCAGATGTTTTGATGCCAGCAGCTTGCCGAATTGGCGATCGCGCCCCATCTGCTGCTATCAGTAATTTGCTGTGAACTGAGTATAATTGATCGGCAACTTTAATATCTATCGCTACTATATCTTTCTGGTATTGCGTATTTACCACTTCAGCCGGACATAGATAAGTCACATTTGGACAATCTTGGACAAACTCTTGCAAAGGCTGCAATAGCGCTTGGTGTTCCGCCACATAACCCAATGCTGTATCTATATCATTTGTGGTAAATTCCACCACATTGGGATAATCGGCATCAGAAAGACGAACTCGGTAATATTTGGCTATTTGAGGCAACATTTTGTCCCAAATTCCAATTCCTTGGTAAATTAGCGCCGAAAGCTGATGAACTGCATAAGCTTGCCCTTTAGCTACGGCTGCTGATGCCACTTTCGCTTCAATCAGCAAGACACTCAAGCCAGAATCTTTTAAAGCAGAGGCTAGAGTTAACCCAATAATCCCACCGCCGACAATTACCAAATCATATTCATATCCCCGCAAGTCTGGCGGTGTAGGTTGAGGGGAAATTTGCTCAAGCTGCGTTATGGTCATTGTTAAGTTAAGTTACAGCATCTTAACTCTTATTTTGACGCGATCGCGCCCTCTTGAGCAAGTTGATTAAAAAAACCACTGATTGAGAGGAAGCATCTCACTTTTGTAAAAACACGCCTGGTATATTTGCTCAAAAATACTCACAACCATCAGAGTTGCTGGCATTTCAAAGTTATATGTAACATTTTTGACTTTATAAAAATAACTGCTATTTGCTTATAATGCCTGTTGAATTGTGATTAAGAAATGCTGAGAGCCATTAATTCTTCTGCTATATCAAAGTTAGCTGTGACATTTTGTACGTCATCCAAGGCTTCTAGAGTATCAATTAACTTGAAAAGCGATCGCGCCTGATCTGGCTCGGTAACTTCTACACTATTACTAGGAATCCAGCGCAATTCGGCATCAGTTACCTTAAAGCCTTGATTTTTGAGTGTCTGGCTAAGGGTTTCTAAATTGCCAATGTCAGTCAATACCTCAGCCATCTCATCTTCAGTCATCTCATAAGACTCAGCACCGCCTTCGAGGGATGCTTCTAAAAGCTGTTCTTCGTCAAACACACCCTGCACTACACAAACGCCTTTTTGGTCAAACATCCAGCTAACGCAACCTACTTCACCAAGATTGCCACCATTTTTACTAAAAGTTACACGCAAGTCAGCAGCAGTGCGATTACGATTATCTGTGAGGGCTTCGATTAAAATCGCTACACCACCGGGGCCATAACCTTCGTAGCGAATCGCTTCAAAAGTAGCATTATCGCCGCCAGAAGTGCCTGCACCTTTAGCGATCGCTCGTTCAATATTATCATTGGGAATACTCGCTGCCTTTGCCTTGTCAATTGCCGTGCGAAGTTGAAAATTCAGCGCCGGATCTGGTACACCACTTCTAGCCGCAACGATAATCGCCCGCGATAACTGAGTGAAGGTTTTTCCCCTTTTTGCATCCACTACCGCTTTTTGGCGCTTAATATTTGCCCATTTACTATGTCCTGCCATAATCTGAAATTATCAAAACTCTATTTAAGATTAAGATATAAACGCTTGCAATAACCATGATTTAAGATAACGTGAGTTCGACGAAACTAAAAAACAGCAGGAGGTGTTTTACTATTAATTGTCATACTTGAATTATGGCTGAATTCAGAAATGGGAATCAACTGGCAAACGAGAGCGTCATTTAGGAGGATTCATGATGCTTATAAAAAGTTGGCGTTTTATAACCCTCATCCTGTCTGCCCTGGTAACAGGAATGGCATTCTGCCATGCGCTAGAACTTCCGGCAAAAATGCAGTACTCTGCGTCGCAATACATTGCAATTCAAAATAGTCTCTATGTGGCATTTGGACCTCCCAATATTGGTGGATTTGTTGAAGTTACTGCGCTACTGACAGCGATCGCTCTGGCTGTCCTAGTCCGTAAGCGTCGTCCTGCTTTGCAACTGACGTTAGTGGCGATCACATTTATGCTGCTGGCATTTCCAGTAATTTTCTTTGCCTTCACAGAACCCGCAAACGTGGTCATTCGCAGTGCCACACCCGAATCGATTCCGGCAAACTGGGAACAACTCCGCCACCACTGGGAATATTCACACCTAGCGCGATTTTTTTGTTATCTAGCCGCACTCAGTGCGCTTGTAATTTCTGTTCTAGTTGAAACACCTGTACGGTATGTGCGCGATCTGGTCTGAATAGTCTGATGCAGTTAAATAATCAACTCTTGACATTCTTAACTAGTAGATTGTACTTAGTATGTAATTAACTGCGCGAACTGTATCGCCGTTTAAATCACAAAAGGTTCAAGTTCGCGGTTATGCCACTCATCTTCAACCCGTTCAGTAATAAGCGGTCTGATGATAAACTTGGGTGGGCAACCATCTAGAACATCAATCCGCACACATGAGTAAGGCAGGCGGTTCTGGAAATTGTAATCATGACGACCCACAAAAAGCGTTGAATCGGCAACTTTCCGAGTGGGTTTACCTGGAATTTCCGTAAAAGTTTCCATTAATTCAGTCCCCTCTTGCCGTTGATAACGGGGACGATGACCACTACCACCAGAGATAATGCAGTTAATGTGGGAGTCAGCAAATCCGGTATCAGTTGTGCAAAGATGCTCTAAACAGTGAGCATGACCGTTTAAAATTAAATCCACTATGGGACGTTCTTTAATTAGAGAACCAAGAGTTTCTGCCACTTGTTCAAATACCCAGCGTAAGCGGTGGCGAACCGCCAAGGTTTGTGCTTGATTCCACTTTGTAGCTTCTGTAACATAGGGCGGATGGTGGAAAAAAATTACACGTCCGCGTACTTCGGAGGTGTTCCAAGATTCGATTAGTCTGCTACGCAACCATTCAAGTTGTTCAAAATCTATCGCAGGCATTTTATGAGATGCCAATTGTTTTTCAATATCGATTTTAATCTCATCAATTTGGTCTAATTTGGCACTAAGATCATCAAGTTGTTCCGCGTCAGTGGATTTATCGGGATTGAGGCGATTATATATTTCCAATATCTGCAATTCTTCTTGATCTATTTCCTGGCGACGCTTTTGCAATTCCCGACGGTAAATTTCCCCCTCTTGAGTTGCAGGTAAAGGTGATGGTGTATTAAAGGTATTAGAATCCAGTGCGAAAAAATCAATCCCGCCATAACGAAAGGTGTAATAGCGATTGGGTAAGCGGGTAAACTGTCCAGGTTCGTAACGCAAACAGCGTCCTGTGTTGGTTTTAGCAGTGTAGTGTTGATCTAAATGACGTTCTAATTCTGGGGAAGACATCGCCCCTGTATAGTCCATAAATGCTCGTGCATAAGCATTACCTTGATACGATCCATGCCAGCCAATCTCAATATCTTTGTAGCGGAACAGGCGACGCAATGAAGATGTTGTTCCAGTAAATAAACGGTACATCAACGGCACATCATAGTAATCATGATTACCTAGTACTGGTAAGAATGGCAGATTAAACACCATGCGATCATAAGGAATGTCTTTCGGGTTGTCGCCACCGACAAGAAATTCCCGGTAAGGCTCAATAAAGTTTGTTGAATAATACTCTTGGGAACCTACCACATAAATTACATCGCCTGTGTGCAACACAAAACTGCAATCATCGCGGTGAGTCAACATTAGTTCAGCAACTTTTCGTTGGGGATGTTGCCGATAATGCGATTGAGTGCCAGAATCACCGATAACCATAAAGGAAAATTCTGGACTATCTTCTCTGCGATCGTCAATAACTATGCTGGTTTGATCAATTCCCCGTTGCACAAAACTTGGATGCATCCACCGCACCCGTTCCTTCATCTTTTGAATTTTTACAGGAATCGGTGGATCGGAAATCAATTTCATGGCTGATAACTCTTGAATGCCTAATGCATAAGCAGATTGTAACGAAATATTTAATTGTCATTAGTCATTTGTGAATAACCAATACCTAATTTTTAAGGCAAATTTTCTCGTAGTAATGCTCGAAAACCTGCTTGTTGAAAATGCTCATCAGCAGTCAATGCTTCCGTGATTCCGCTATATTGCATCACTATAAAAGATACGCAATCCCCAAATCCCCATTCTTTCTCTGTTTGTTCTCGATATAGCTCGAAAGCACGTTCGTAGAGTTCTTGGGAAAGGGGGATAATTTCTACTTTGGAGTCTGCTACTAGAGAATTTAATAATATGATTGCCGCTTGACGATAAGGTTGTTGGGATAAGGCATTGCCAATTTCCAACATTACCGCCTGTGTTGTCACCAAACGAGTTTCTGCTGCTTGTAACATTTTAGCCAGATGTAAGGCTCGGTCATGCAAGCGATCGCTCGGTGCAGATAAGGCAATGGCAAAGGATGTATCAAGAAAGACTTCAGAATGCATGGAAAGTTTATTTACCGTATAAATATTTATCTATATTGGTACACCAGTCGGGTGGCCCATCTAAATTGAGTGATCGCGCCGTTTGCAGAAATGATACCGTTTCATGTTCACTTGGCGGTAAAATTTCAATACTGATTCGCACACGGGTATTGATTGGCAGTGCGATTGGTTCAGCCGGATAGAAGACTTTGCCATTAAAGACGGCTGTGATTTTTTCTACCATTGTTTGCAAAAAATGATTTTAGTCTATCCTAAGCTGGTTGTAGCAATAGGGGTAGAGTAAACGATGCAATAACTAGTGAAGATACTTATATCTGTCTTACAAATTGTATCGATTTTTCAGAATTTCTAAGCTACCAACTGAACTAATGTTAAGTGAGTTCGATGAACCTTTGCCTGTGTTGAACTAAAGTTCAAATTCCTCACCGACAGGCAAGAGGAACAAATTTTACATAGCAAAACCTCTTAGAGGTATCTTACGAACAAAAGAGGAAAGGTTTTTGATTTTTTCCGAATTCTTAGCAATAAATTATTCTGGCAATTTTATATATAAATACGTATGTAGGCTGTAAATAAATCAGCCTTTTGGAGGTGGGAAAAGCGCATAGCTTAAACACTATTTTTGCTACTTTAATCAGGAACTCCTGACTTAGTAAAAACTTACTAAAAATAATTAAAGCCAGATGATAACTATTGTTCTATATATCCTATAATCTTTTTAATTACGGTATCTGCCGATAAATACCGTATATTTAGGGGTGATTCTGATGAGTAAGTCGCAACAACTGACACAATTAAGTAAATTACTAAGTGAGGGGATACAGGCTTATGTCATGAAAGCTTTGCAGGCTATACAACTCTCGGATAAACACACAATTAGGAGTTGGTTCAATAGACACACTGTGCAAAGCTTTGTAAGCCTGTTTCTCATAGGTGCTTTTTTGAGTATAGCAGTTGCCTCCTGTGGAAGCAGTTCAGCTAGCAAAAATGATGTTAAGATAAAACTCGTTTCTTTCTCTGTCACCAAAGCAGCTCATGACCAGATAATCCCCAAATTTGTCGAAAAATGGAAGCAAGAACATAACCAGAACGTCACCTTTGAGCAAAGTTATGGAGGTTCTGGCGCTCAAACTGCTGCTGTCATTGCCGGTTCGCAAGAAGCAGATATAGTACATTTAGCACTTCCTCTGGATGTCAACAAAATTCAACAAGCAGGTTTGATTAAATCAGGCTGGGAAATTAAAGCTCCCAGAAGTGGTATTGTTAGTAGATCGGTTGCTGCGATCGTTACCCGCGAAGGCAATCCAAAAAGTATCAATACTTGGGCAGACTTGGCAAAAGATGGCGTGAAAGTGATTGCGGCTAACCCGAAAACTTCTGGTATTGCTATTTGGGAATTCTTAGCTTTTTGGGGTTCGGTAACTCTAACAGGCGGTGATGAGGCGACAGCGCTAGATTATGTCACTAAAGTTTATAGAAATACCCCTATTTTAACTAAAGATGCCCGTGAGGCTAGCGATTTATTTTTCCAAAAAGGTCAGGGAGATGTCTTAATTAACTACGAAAATGAGGTAATTTTGGCGGGTAAAAATGGGGCTAAGTTGCCTTATGTTGTACCCCAAGTGAATATCTCCATTGATAATCCTGTAGCAATAGTAGATAAAAACGTTGATAAGCACGGTACAAGAGAAGTTGCACAAGCCTTTGTTGATTTTCTTTACTCAACAGAAGCTCAACGGGAATTTGCAAAATTACAATATCGTCCTGTTAATCCGACTGTTACCCAAGAAGTAGCCTCACAACATCCGCCAATTAAAACTTTATTCACATCTCAAGATTTAGGTGGTTGGGATATTATCCAGAAAAAGTTTTTTGGAGATGGGGCAATTTTTGATAAAGTTCAAGCTGCAAGTAAAGCGTAATATCTTTTTTTAATGCCGCATGAGCTAGTTACAGATAGCCAAGCATAAGAAATTCTGATCACTTTATCTCAATTGATAAATTATGAGCTTTCGTAGCCGATTTAAGGATAGCTTTTTCCTGACATCTTTAATGCTTATTGCCAGCAGTATAACTGCTTGCAACAGTGGACAAGAATTGAAAAGTCAGGTGAGTATTGATGGTGCAGCAGTAGGTTTTTCTGTTTCTTTAGCAGTTGCAGAAGAATATGGTAAAGTGAAACCTGAAGCAAAAGTTAGTGTTGCCTCAAGTGGTACTGGTGGCGGTTTCAGTAAATTTTGTAATGGCGATATTGATATAGCTGGTGCTTCCCGTACCATTAGAGATGAAGAAATTAAAAAATGTAAAAGTAAGAATATTGAATTTGTCGAGTTGCCTATAGCTTTAGATGGCATTGCTGTAATTACTAATCGTCAAAATAACTTTGCCAAATGTCTGACTATTAAAGAATTGGGTAAGATTTGGGGCGCTAAATCAGACAGCAAAATCTTGACATGGAATCAAGTTAATCCCAAATTTCCTAACCAAAAACTGAAACTGTATGCTCCGGCTTCTGATACTGGAACATTTGATTATATGACTCAAGCTGTTACCGGCAAAGCCAAAAATGGTCGTACAGATTATACTCCCAGTCACAATCAAAACTTACTTGTGCAAGGAGTCTCAGGTGAAGCATCAGCTTTAGGTTATGTAGGCATATCTTACTATATTCAAAACCAAGATAAACTCAATCTAGTTGCTGTAGAAAGTCCCACAGGTAAATGTGAGAAACCAGTTCCTATAGATAATGTAATCAAAAATCTCTATACCCCATTGTCTCGTCCTCTGTTTATCTATGTTAGTAAAAAATCCTTAGATAGCAAGCCAGCAGTCAAAGAGTTTGTAGATTTTTATCTAGAAAATTCTTGGAAGTGGGTAGATAGCGTTGGTTATGTAGCATTACCTGATGAAGCTTACGTCAAGGTAAAACAAAAATTGGCTAGTGGTGAAACTGGGACAAAATTCAAAAAAGCAAAACCAGGTGAACCAATCATCAACTTTATTTAAATAAAGACCAGTTTTTGTAGTATGAATTTAGTAAAGGCTTAACTAATTTATGCAAAATCCCAATTTTCAAGACGACCCTTCTCTCCAGTTCAGAAAGTCATTAGAGAAAAATGCATTTGAAGATATCTCAGAAAAGATTATTGCGGTAATTTTATTTGCTTGTGCTTTAGTTTCGGTTCTAACAACCTTTGGTATTGTCGTAATTATCTTTCAGGAGGCATTTGGTTTTTTCCAAGAAGTTTCCTTTGCCGAATTCTTTCTTGATACTAAATGGACGCCTCTATTTGCAGATAGACATTTTGGTGTTTGGCCGTTGATAGCTGGCACTTTCTTAACTACAGTTATTGCTATGGCGGTTGCTATTCCTCTGGGTTTATCTTCTGCAATTTACTTGAGTGAATATGCTCAACCAAAAGTAGCAGCAATTTTACGTCCCGCAGTAGAGCTGTTGGCGGGAATACCTACAGTAGTATATGGTTACTTTGCACTGTTATTTCTCACACCATTACTGCGAAATATTATTCCTCTAGAAATATTTAATGCCTTGAGTGCAGGCTTAATGATGGGAGTAATGATTACTCCTACTGTTGGTTCTATTAGCTTAGATGCAATTCAAGCTGTTCCACGTTCTTTGCGGGAAGGAGCTTATGCTTTAGGTATTACTAAACTAGAAAGCATTTTTAAAATAGTTCTCCCAGCAGCACTTTCTGGAATTATAGCCTCAATTATTTTGGGTATTTCTCGTGCTGTGGGTGAAACGATGACTGTCCTTATCGCCGCAGGTCAACAACCAAAACTGACGATTAATTTTGCGGAATCAGTAGAAACGATGACAGCTTACATGGCGCAAATTTCTGGTGGAGATAGTCCGCGTGGTAGTCTTAATTTCAAGACTTTATATGCTGTGGGCGCTCTTTTATTTCTACTCACACTAGCTTTAAATATTGTTAGTTTCTGGATTGCTAATCGCTTTAAAGAAAAGTACGATTAATAGGTATGACGACAAGTTATCAACGAGATGAGTCTTTGGATTCGGCGGCAGAGTTTACTGAGAATGTTGAAAGTAGGGAGACATTAGGAAAAGTATTTGAAATACTTTTTTTGTTAGGGTTGCTGATTGGTATATTTATTTTGGCTTTGCTACTTTTCGATATTTTTCGAGATGGATTAGCCAGATTTTTAACACCCGGCTTTCTAACAGAAACTCCTTCTCGTTTTCCTGACCAAGGTGGCATCCGTCCAGCTATTGTCAGTAGTATTCTTTTAGGAATAATTGTGATTTTAGTCACTGTACCAATTGGTGTTGGAGCAGCTTTATATCTAGAAGAGTATGCACCTAAAGCTTGGTGGACAGTGATTATTGAGATTAATATCAGCAATCTGGCAGGTGTACCTTCCATTGTCTACGGATTGCTGGGTTTGGGAGTTTTCAATTATTTGCTTGGCTTCGGCCCCGCTTTGGTTTCTGGTGCGTTAACTTTATCTTTGTTGTCTTTACCAGTAATTATTGTGACAGCAAGAGAAGCAATTCGCGCTGTCCCGGATTCCCTAAGAAATGCTTCTTATGGATTAGGTGTCACTAAATGGCGAACTATTAGCAGTCACGTTTTACCTTATGCTGTTCCTGGTATTTTGACAGGGGTAATTATCTCTGTATCCCGTGCTATTGGTGATGCAGCGTCTCTAATTGTTGTAGGTGCTGTGGGTTTTCTCACCTTTAACCCTGGTTTGTTCCAGAGATTTATGGCATTACCCATTCAAATTTACAGTTACATTACTCGTCCTGAACCAGGTTTTGCTAGTGCAGCAGCAGCAACAATTATTGCGTTGTTACTCTTGATTTTAGTTTTAAATGGTGTAGCAATTTATATCCGCCAACGCTTTACAATACACTAGATAATTAAATATCTAATTGGATATATTCACAGTTATTAGGAGATACGCAAAATGACTTATAGCAACAGTAGAAGTCAATTAGATAGTGCCACAATCGACCAGGAGAATAACGTCTTCAATGTTGAAGGTGTAAAGGTCTATTATGGGGGACTTTTGGCTCTTTTAGATGTCTATTTAAAGATTCCTGCAAAACAAATTATTGCTTTTATTGGCCCTTCAGGATGTGGTAAAAGTACCTTACTGCGTTGCTTCAATCGGATGAATGATTTAATCCCTGGAGCTAAAGTTGAGGGTAGACTGAATTACCGCGATCGCAATATTTACGATCCTAAGATAAATTCTGTAAAATTACGCCGCCAAATCGGAATGGTTTTTCAAAGACCGAATCCTTTCCCTAAGTCAATATATGAAAATATTTCCTTTGGTCCGCGTGCTAACGGTTATAAAGGTAACATCGATGAATTGGTGGAAGATTCTCTCAGACGCGCTGCTATCTGGGATGAAGTCAAAGACAAACTCAAAGAGAAGGGTACTGCATTATCTGGCGGACAACAGCAACGACTTTGCATTGCTCGTGCGATCGCCATGAAGCCAGATGTATTATTAATGGATGAACCATGTTCTGCTCTCGACCCAATTTCTAGCCGCCAAGTAGAAGAACTCTGCTTAGAACTCAAGGAGCAATACACCATTATTATGGTGACTCACAACATGCAACAAGCTTCTAGAGTCGCAGATTTCACGGCTTTCTTCAATACAGAAATTGACGAGCATGGCAAACGTCGCGGAAAATTAGTTGAGTTTAATCCGACAGCGCAAATGTTCAGTTCTCCTCAAACTAAAGAAGCTGAAGATTACATCAGTGGACGTTTCGGTTAAAGAGCTTGTACTAAGTATTTAGGATAATAGACAACCTTGTACAATAAGGTAAAACTTTGTACAGGGTTTTGTTTTGTGATACTAGACTCACTAAAATAGCGATCGCACTACAGACTCAATCTATAATGCGTAGGAGAGTCACCCTATGCTACATAACACTCAAAAAATTTTGTTTGAGTTTTATCTGAACCCGCGATTAGTCTATTTCTCCGACATCCCGTAGCACTGCATCAATGAGGCTAGGTCGGATATAAATTCCATTGGTGCGTAACTAGCTCAACAATCAACCCTGCTTTTTTCGCCTTACGCAAAATGCCAAGAGTCCCTATCCGGCGAATTCCTAAGCGTTCTGCAACCCTTCGTGCTTGAGCATCATCCAAAAGTACCGTACTATCTGGAGTGGACTGAGCCAAGGCAATAGCTTCAGCTTCTCCACGATCAACTAGGATTGATAATGGTTCTAATATCAGGGCTTCAGGGGCTTGAATTTCCAACCAAGTTAACTGACTGACGGCTTGTGCGCCAGGTAAAGCTACACCTTGGATTGTTACTTCATCCCATACGGCTGTGGGAAGTAATATTCGCTGATAAAGTTGGGGTAAAAGTTCCAGTTGTGCGATAATTGCCAAGTAAATGAGGGGGCTGCTATCGGCAACGATGACAGAGTTAATCATCGCGCAATTCGTCGGCGATTTGGTCATCATCTAAGTTGATAACAGGGATTTGCAAACGTCCTAGTTCGTACATGAACTGCGGTTTGTTCATGCTGCAAAAGGCGGCGGCTTTACCAAGCGATAGTCGGCGTAGCTCAAATAGTTTGACTGCGAGCAAAAATGTGAGTTCTGCTTCTAACGCTTGGGGTGATTTACCGGAGGTAATAAGTAAGTCATCGGGATAATGAAGGGATAGGATGTGCATGATTCACTTCTGTGTTCCTGATTCCTAATTCTGTCTTGATTATGGCTTACACCAGTCCAACTAGCATAGCGAAGCGATCGCACCCAGTAGTGACTCAACAACAACTCGACGACTGGCTAAATCACGATTAAATCGCTTATCGAAGAATGATGCGCTGATGTTGCTTTGCATTAGCTTAATTCTGGAAAATATGCTGATGCTTAATAGTCCGAGATTAGAGTAATATTTAATATTAGTACTTATACTGTGTATTATGTTTAAGCTTTTGTCCTTGGCTTTAGTTACAGCTACCATTCTAGTAGCATCAATCAATAATCCCAGTAATACTTTAGCTCGAACTTGTGCCTCTAAGTGTGGGTCACACCCAATTCAGTTTACACCTGGGCAACACATCCGGGTTGAAGTTCTAAATAGCACACCTAACCCGATCAAAATTCAAAAACCTTCAGGGACTGATGCAATATCCTTGAGTCCAGGACAGAAATTAAATCTAGAACAAATAGAGGGTACTGAGCCAAATACATCTCTGATATTTTGGAGCGAAAAGGGTTTATCACTACAAGCAATTGTTTCCAAACCTAACTTTGGCACATTGCGGCTCGAACTCCGTCCAACTTTGCGCTCTCCTGGCGATCGCTCGTTATATATTATGGATGATGGTAGAATCAACGTGTTTTAACAGAAAAAAGTTAGGAGTTAGGAGTTAGGAGTTATGAGTTATGAGTTAAGAAATAACGGCATTGCTGATTGCAGTATGAAAAATAATTTTGCGTAATTTAAAAATCCTTGTAGAGACGTTGCATTGCAACGTCTCTACATCCAGATTCATCCCTCGATTCAGCAACACCGAAATAACTTTTAATTAAAAACTTCTAACTCCTAACTTCTAACTCCTAACTTCTAACTACTAACTTGTATTGTGCTAGAACGACCTGTATCTGAACTATCAAAACCTCACCGACGCTTACCCGATCAGCGCTGGCAAATTTATCCACAAAAACCAGAATTTGCTCAAAATCTGGCAGCTTTGACAAACATTTCACCCATTGTCAGCCAGTTGTTGATTAATCGGGGTATGGAAACACCAGAACAGGTACAAGCATTCTTAAATCCAGAGTCTTTAGTCTTACCTTCGCCGTTAGAAGATTTCCCAGATTTGGCGATTAGTTTGGAGTTGTTGCAAAATGCGATCGCTTCTCAAACAAAAATTGCTATTTGTGGTGACTACGATGCTGATGGGATGACCAGCACTGCTCTACTTTTGCGTAGTCTCCGCACTTTAGGCGCACAAGTAGATTATGCTATTCCCAGCCGGATGCATGAAGGTTACGGTATCAATAAACGCATAGTTGAAGAATTCCACAGCGAAGGTGTGGGATTAATTCTCACTGTAGATAATGGCATCTCTGCGTTTGAACCAGTTGCTAGAGCTAGAGAACTTGGTCTTGCAGTGATTATCACCGATCACCACGATATCCCCCAAAAATTACCTCCGGCTAACGCTATCCTCAACCCTAAACTAATAGCTGAATCCTCACCTTATCGGGGTGTTGCTGGTGTTGGTGTTGCCTACATTTTGGCAGTGTCTCTAGCACAGCAGTTAGGGGAGACTAAGGGTTTGATCCAGCCGATGCTAGCACTATTTACGCTAGGAACGATCGCAGATTTAGCTCCCTTAACTGGCGTAAATCGCCGTTGGGTAAAACGTGGTTTACAGCATTTACCCAAATCCAACTTAGCTGGTGTAAAGGCGTTGATTCAGGTAGGCGGTGTGCAAGCGAGGGGAGATGAGGGAGCAGGGGGAGATAGGGAAAAGCTTCCATCCCTAGTCCCCAGTCCCCAATCCCCAGTCCCCAGTCCCAAATCCCTGAAGCCTGAAGATATTGGGTTTCGCTTAGGGCCGCGAATTAATGCTATTGGCCGGATTGGTAATCCCCAGACTGTGATTGAATTGCTGACTACAGATGATATGGGGGTGGCGCTGGAACTTGCAATGCGATGTGAACAAATAAATGCCAGTCGCCAGGAGATGTGTCAGCAAATTGAACAAGAAGCGATCGCTTATGTGGAGACAGAATTTGTTGCATCTTTACAGCAAGACCGTGTATTAATTGTTGTTCAACCCAATTGGCATCATGGCGTTATTGGGATTGTCGCCTCCCGCTTGGTAGAACGCTACGGCGTTCCCGTGTTCATCGGTACTTATGAGGATGAGGGACATATACGGGGTTCTGCACGCTCAATTCCAGAGTTTCATGTGTTTGAAGCTTTGGAATATTGTCACGATTTACTAGGGAAATTTGGCGGACACAAAGCAGCTGGTGGGTTCTCTTTACCAGCAGAGAATTTACAGGTGTTGCGATCGCGTTTGATTGAGTTTGCTAACCAGTGTCTTGAACCCCACCATCTCAAGCCTCTGCTCAAAATTGATGCCGAAGTCAACCTTAATCACATCAATCAGCAGCTTTATCAACAGCTTAATGCTCTGCACCCCTGTGGTATGGACAACCCCGATCCAGTTTTTTGGACACCTAATGTTCAAGTGGTTGAGCAAAAAATCGTCGGTAAGGGTCACATTAAACTGACAATTGCCCAAACTATTGATAATCAGGAGTATAAAATTAAAGCGATCGCTTGGCGTTGGGGAGACTATTTCCGCTTACCGACGCGAGTAGATGTCGCTTACAAACTGCGAGAAAATTACTTTAACGGTAACACTACTATTGAGTTAGAGTTAATAGGAGTCAGACTGCCAATTCAGCTTCAACAATTTTTTGCTGCGCCACCTACCCCGTCAAGCAGCACTTTTGAATACAACCAACGACAGTATACTTGTGGTTTCTATAAAAACGGTCTTGAAGCAGAATTAAGAATTAAAAACTCTGAAGGCAAAGTCTTAGCGATGCAACCAGGACATATAATTGGTTTACTAGGCACTAATCGCCAAAACGCCAAAGAAGTTGATATCTCTCAGCCACAGTATGACAGTATCATCCAAGCTGCCCTTCAGGCGTTATCAGTTAGGAGTTAGAGTAGAGACGCGATTAATCACGTCTCTACAGGAGTTAGAAGTTTGGAATTCTTAATTAACTTATTGTAAATTAAAGGGTTTAAGACCCCTATATTTACATCTAGCATCAGTTTCAGTCTTTAAAAAGCAGAACGCTATGTGTACCTTGCTTCCCCATAGGGGTAAGACAGATATTACAGTGAGCTTACCGAACTGCTCAGGAACCATTGGGGTTTAAATCCCCCTCTGAAATGTCTTTGATTTAGAATTTTGAATTATTAACACTTGTGACTGTGACACTTTGAGTGCTGATTTATGAGTTATGAGTTGAGAATAAAATTTAATTCCTCACTCCTAACTCCTCACTCCTAACTCTCAATCAGCACTCATAACTCTTACAGGTTGCCGTTGCGAAATGCCAGCAAAAAGATCACCATTGGCCCAGCAATCACAATTAGCGCCACGGAAAGCAATTGGAAAATAACTTCCCAATTGATACTGGTAAAAGCGTTAAACAAATCAGATACAGCGTCAAACATTTTTCTTTTTCTCCTCCCAATTGTCTTAAAAAATTCAATAACTTAATTACAAAACCCGCAATAGATCATATCTGGCTATGGCCTGTTAGATTTAATTTACTTAACAAAATTATAAGAAAAGACATAAAAACGTAAAATAGGGGCATGGGGAAGAGGCAGAGGGGCAGGGTGCGGGGGGCAGAGGGGAAAACTCTTCTCCCTTGCTTCCCCTGCTCCCCCTGCTCCCTCATCTCCCTCATCTCCCTACCCCCTAATCTAAAATGTCAACTTGGCAATGTGTAAAAGAATGTGGAGCCTGCTGTAATCTTGATCCAGCAGAGCGTCCAGATTTGGATGAGTATCTCTCACCACCAGAACTAGAACTCTACCTCAGCATGGTAGGCGAAGGGGGATGGTGCGTTAATTTCGACCATACCACGCGAGAATGTCGCATCTACTCAGATCGTCCTCGTTTCTGTCGTGTGGAATCAGAAGTATTTCAAGATATGTATGGTGTTGAACCAGAAGAAGTCAACGATTTTGCTATTGACTGCTGTCGCCAGCAAATAGAAGGAGTATATGGCGATCGCAGTCTAGAAATACTACGCTTCAATCAAGCTGTTGGGCTGTGACATTCCCACTCCTCGTTTTAGTATCTAGAATTGCAATTTATTACAACAATCTGAGAATATGATAGAAATATGAAAACAACCTTGCAACAAAACTATTGCCTGTGAAACTTGATTCTGCTCCTTTGGACATTTCTGGCATATCTCAGACTGAGATAGAGCTAGAACTGAAAGACAGCAATGATCTTAACTTAACTCCTGCGATCGCCCAACCAGTTCAGCCTGTAGTTGCCGATAGTCCTCAGAAGCAGCAATCAGCAGTAGTAATTTTTGGTACAACTTTTATAACCATTTTTCTAGCAGAAATTGGAGATAAGACTCAGCTATCAACCCTATTAATGAGTGCAGAATCTCATTCGCCGTGGGTGGTATTTATCGGATCTGCGGCTGCGCTGATAACCACCAGCTTATTAGGCGTGCTTTTAGGTAGTTGGATAGCCACCAGACTCAGCCCAAAAACTATAGAAAAATCAGCAGGCGTGATGTTGTTAGTGATTTCTCTAATGCTGTTTTGGGATGTATTCAAAGGTTAGTTACAAGTTAGGAGTTAGGAGTTAGGAGTTAGAAGTTAGTAGTTATTCTCCTTCATCTCTCCCTGCTTCTCCTGCCTCCCCTGCTTTCCCCCTTCCCCCTTCCCCCTTAATAATATGGATTGGCATCTTTTAGGACTAAGCTTTATTACAGTTTTTTTATCAGAATTGGGTGACAAAAGTCAGCTAGCGGCGATCGCACTTTCAGGGCGTTGTAATTCTCCGCGTGCAGTATTTTTTGGTGCAGCAGGCGCATTGCTGTTGACAAGTCTGTTGGGAGCATTAGCAGGGGGTGCAGTAGCAGAATTATTACCTACGCGCTTGTTAAAAGCGATCGCGGCTGTCGGATTTGCCATCCTCGCTGTACGTCTGCTGTTATTTAACAATCAACCATCGGCAGATTCTCAACAAACACCTTAAAGAAGAATTCAGAATCCAGGAATCAGAATTATTCTTCGTGGGGGATTGGAACCTGCCAAGGTTTGAAACAAATATTATATTATGTCCCCCAAATTACCCATAATAAAAGAACCCCTCCCTGCCGACGGGGAGGGGAGACAAAGCACAGCTTTGGCGGGGTGGGGTTCTCCGGGTTTAATAAGCAAGCAAGCGGACATAATATCACCCAGTCGGACTCGAATTCATAGTGAATTCTGGCTCCTGAATTCTTCTTTACAAAACTTCCCAACCAGTTCCTTTGTAGCCGTATTGAAAAATTTCTGGATGCAAAATTTCTGCCAAAATTTCTAGAGAATCTACCAGTCGTGGCCCTGGACGATTGAAATAAGAATTGCCATCAGTGATATATACCCTGCCAGCCTTAGTAGCGTGCAATTTTTCCCAGTCTGAATGTTGAGTTAATAAATTGGCTTCTTGGCGAGTGCGATTTAAATCAAAGCCACAAGGCATAAAAACAATTACATCAGGATCGGTTGTTAATAGTGTTTCCCACGGCAAAATCGGAGAAGGCTGACCTGTAGCGCAAAATAGAGACTGTCCTCCTGCTGAGTTAACTAATTCTGGAATCCAATTGGCGGCTACCATCAAAGGATCAGTCCATTCAATACAGGCGACAGTAGGCTGTTCATTTAACGAAAGTCCCTGGATTTTTTGCTGACAAATTTTGACGCGAGCTTCTAAATTTTCTATGACTTTTACAGAGTCTACGCCAAAGGTGTTACCGACTCGCTCAATGTCAGCCCAAATATCCTGGAGAAGATTGGGTTGTAAAGAAATAATCTGCGGTTTACTGTCAATGAGTGTAGCAACTGCCTTTTCAACATCGTGTAAGCTAACAGCACAAACATCACACTGGTCTTGAGTGAGAATGTGGGTAGGCTGCAATTTCTCTAAAACATCTGTTTTGATTTGGTAAATACTCAGAGCAGATTGCAATAAATTACTCACTTGATCGTGAATTTGGCCGCTGGAGGCATTTGAATTTAAGCGTGCTTCGGTACAAATGGGGCGATCGAGGATTTCTGGAGGGTAATCGCATTCGTGCGATCGCCCCACAATAGCATCAACCAAGCCTAGTGTCGCTAATATCTCTGTTCCACCGGGAATCAGGGAAACAATTCTCACATTACTATCCGTCATTCGCTCCACCTCCACAAAACCTGCCATTACTTCAATTTTCGCAAAATTTGAATCATTAGGCATCTTTCTCTAGGAGAATTAAGCGTGTTTTGGTAGTTAACACTCAGCAATAAATTAAACTCAGTGTTCAGTATTCGGAAGAGTCTTTCGTAGCCCTCAGTCTCTAGACCCAAATTCAAAATAATATACTACTGATACTACTTGATATAGAACTAATATTTGATTTCTGAAAAAGCTCGGTACAGATCGAAAAGCCTAATTCCCTATTCCCTATTCCCCACTCCCCGCCCAAGTAGATAATTTCAAAAATAAAATACGATTCCTATAGTAGAATTACTTGATAGTAAAATTCTTGGAAATGCTAATTATCCCCTGGCAAAAATCACTGGCATGAAGTAATAGAAGCGATGAGCAAAATTTGGTTTAAAACTTGTTATCTAAAACCATAAATTTTAATTAGAAAATATATATATTCCGGTTATGAAAAGCCAGATCAAGTAGTTGTAGTTATACAAAGACAGTTCTACTTTTTCCATAAAACTGCAAGGCAAAATTGTTTCTTCTTGAGGTTAACTAATGCAGGTGGTGTCAGCTAGAGATATTACAGAGCGCAACCAGTCCCAAAAGGCTTTGCAAATCAAAGAAAATCATCGGCGAAAACAAAGCCAAACGCTGGTGCAGCTAGCAAGAAGCAAGACATTTCAGCAAGGTGATCTCAATGCAGCCTTAAAGGAAATCACAGAGGCTGCTGCTCGGACGCTTTTAGTAAAGCGGGTTGGTGTATGGTTATATAATCAAGAACATTCAAAAATTGAATGCATCGATTTATATGATGTAAGCACCAAGGAGCATAGCTTTGGTAACTCGCTTTCAGAAAAAAATTATCCAGCTTATTTCCAGGCTTTAGAAGAAGAACGTACCATTGCCGCAGATGATGCCATAAACGATAAAAGAACCCAAGAATTATCCGAGTCCTATTTTTCAGTTTGGGGCATTGCATCCCTACTGAATGCACCGATTTGGCTAGAGGGCCGTTTGATAGGCGTAGTCTGTCACGAACACATAGGCGAAAAACGCCAATGGACTTTGGAGGAAGAGACTTTTGCCGGCTCCATTGCAGATTTCGTGACGCTGGCTATAGAAGCCAAGGAGCGAAACTTCGTACAAGAAGCATTGCGACAGAGTGAGGTGCAATTTCGGGCGATTTTTGAGCGTTGTTCTATCGGCATTGGACTTATAGATATCAAAGGGCAGATAGTCGATACTAATATGGCACTGTGCGAGATTTTAGGATATAGCCGAGAAGAGTTATACGGCAAGCACTTTACAGATTACATTTGCACACAAAGGGGGGATTTAAAACTTTACAAACAACTGATATCAGGAATTCACACAGACTTAAAGAAAACTTCGAGAGTAGGCTTCCAACCTTCCAAACATCATGAACAGTTTGTCGAAAGACATCGGATTGAGATGGAGAGACGTTGCCTGCATCAAAATGGTAGCTTAGTTTGGACTCATATCTCTGTTTCTGTTATACCAGCCAGCAATGGTGAACCTGAGTTTTTTCTAGCGATGATTGAGGATATTACTGAACGTAAGGAAACAGAATTGAAACTTCGTGCCTCTCAAGAAGCAGCAGAAGCTGCTAGTCGGGCAAAAAGTGAATTTTTAGCAACCATGAGTCATGAGTTGCGGACACCTCTCAATGCAATTATGGGTTTATCGCAGTTGTTGCAACAAGAAATAGTTGGCTCTCTCAATGAAAAGCAGAACGAATATGTAAGTTGTATATACAGTAGTGGTGAACATCTGCTGGCACTGATTAACGATATTCTTGATTTATCTAAAGTAGAAGCAAACAAAGAGGAACTATTACTCTCACCTTTGCCAGTGTCAGATTTATGTAATTATGCTATATGGACAGTGCGCGATCGCGCCTTAGAAAAGGGATTGCAACTCACCTGTAAAATTGACGTAGAAGAGGATATTTGTATTGGTGATGAGCGGCGTATTAAACAAATGCTACTCAACCTGCTCACCAATGCGATTAAATTCACTCCAGCCGGTCAGGTATCGCTAGTAGTGAAAAATGTATCGCAAGGAATAACATTTACAGTTTCAGATACTGGAATTGGTATAGACTCAAATCAATTTAAATTTATATTTGAACCATTTAAACAGCTTGATAGTCGGTTAAATAGGCAGTATGAAGGTACTGGTTTAGGTTTAGCGTTAACACGTAAATTAGCGCATTTGCATGGTGGAGATGTGAGTGTTAAATCGATTTTGGGAAAAGGTAGTCAGTTCACTCTATTTCTACCAAATCCAGTGGAGATGCAAACACGACAAGATAAAGGAGAACAGGAAGATACAAGAGCAAAATCTTTCCCTGCTAACCCCCAAAATCAAATCATTTTACTTGTGGAAGAAGAAGAAAATTCTGCCAGAGTTTTGCAAGATTATCTCCAGACAATTGGCTATCAAGTTAAGTGGATAGACAGCGTAAATAACTTTTTACAAGAAGTGCGAAACCTCCAGCCAAATCTAATTTTGTTGGATGTCCAGTTAGTAGGTAATGCTAATGGCTGGGAGCTAAATGTTCTCAAACAAGAGCCTTATTTCTCAGATTTGCAGGTAGTGATGATGGGCTTTAATGAACCTCCTGAAGAAAAGCTTTCTATTCTGCAAGCTGGTGCTAACGACTATCTTATCAAGCCAATTCGAGTAGTTCAATTAGAGTCAATATTGGCACGATATTTGAATTCTAGCGATTTTCAGATTAAAAAACACCAATTTAGACCGGAGCGATCGCAGTAAAAAATCACCGCCTAATAGATAATAGGTGCGTTATGCTCTCGCTTTAACACACCCTACTAGATAATTTATTTATTTTTTGGAAGTCCCTAAGATCTAAAAATTAAACTTTGCTCAACCACTCATTTTCCTCTGGGTCTTTGAACAGTGAAGTACTGAGGTAGCGTTCACCGAAGCTGGGCTGTATCATCACGATTAGGCGACCTGCATTTTCTGGCCGTTGTGCTACTTGAATAGCAGCATACAACGCAGCACCAGTAGAAATCCCCGATAGTAATCCTTCTTCTTTTGCGAGACGACGGCTGTAAGCGATCGCTTGCTCATCCGCTACCTGAATCACTTCATCCACCAGTTCTGAACGGTAAATTGCTGGGACAAATCCCGCGCCAATACCTTGAATTTTGTGAGGTCCTGATTTACCGCCTGCTAATACTGGGCTGTTGCTTGGTTCAACTGCGATCGCTTGAAAACTCGGTTTCCGTTTTTTAATAACTTCTGCAACTCCGGTAATCGTCCCACCAGTACCCACTCCCGCCACAAGAATATCTACCTCTCCATCGGTATCATTCCAAATTTCTTCGGCTGTGGTTTCGGCGTGAACTTTTGGGTTAGCGGGGTTGCGAAACTGCTGCAACATATAAGCATTGGACGTTTTAGCTACAATATGCTCTGCATGAGAGATCGCTCCTCGCATCCCTTCTACCCCTGGCGTTAACTCTAGTTGAGCGCCATAAGCTTTGAGCATGGATCGTCTTTCGTGGCTCATTGTGTCAGGCATCGTTAGAATAAGATGGTAACCCTTGGCAGCTGCTACCATCGCCAGCGCAATTCCTGTATTTCCAGAAGTCGGCTCTACTAAAATGGTTTTTCCAGGGTGAATTAAGCCTGCTTCCTCCGCCGCTTCCACCATACTCGCACCAATCCTGTCTTTGACAGAAGATGCTGGATTCATGCTTTCTAGCTTCACCACAATCCGAGCAACCGCTCCTGAAGCTTGGGGAATCTTATTTAATTGAACTAAAGGAGTTCGGCCGATTAACTCTGTGATATCTTTGGCTATCCGCATGTCAGTACTCCTTGGTGTCTAAATATAATACATCGGACTTTGCTGTGCGCGAGTTTCCCTTTCCTGGCACAAGTCTTGGAGTGTATAACTACCCAAAACTTCAATTGAGGCAGCGTTAGCTTGCTCCCAAACTTCATAAACCAGAGTCTTTTCCAGAGTCGCAGATTCAGAGGTATCTTTCTCTTTTCGCTCGCCTTCTACCAAAGTGACAATTTCAAGTATTGTAATCTGCCAAGGTTCACGAACTAAAACGAAACCTCCTTTAGAGCCGCGTTGACTCTGCACCACACCAGCACGCCGGAGGTTGGTCAAAATTTGTTCCAAATAGCGCTCAGGTATGGGTTGCTTGGCAGTGATCTCGCTCATGGTTAGAGGAAGCTTTTTTCCGTGGTGGCTTGCCAGTTCTAAGAGTGCCAGCAGTGCGTATTCCACTTTGGAAGACAGATCCAAGAGAGCGTAGTTTTGGCTATTCAAGGCTGTACTCAACATACTACGGTGAATTGGGGGACTTATCGCAGTTAATGCGAAAATAATTTTTTTCAAAGTGTGGAATGTGATAGCATCCCACTTATTACCCACAAAAGCACTTTATCCTATCGACTTACCGTAGATTATTATCCTACACAATTCCCATAAATGACCTGATCTTTTAGTGGGAATTATCCTGAGTTTCTGTTTTCAGAGCCTCACCTACCAACGAAAACCTTAACAGAGTATGCTACTAACTGATTTGCGAACCATTTTTGAGCGTGACCCAGCAGCCCGTAACTGGCTAGAAGTATTGTTCTGTTACCCTGGACTCCAAGCTTTAGTGTTTCATCGATTAGCACACTGGCTGTATAAAATTGGAATTCCCTTTATACCAAGGCTCATCTCTCATATTAGTAGGTTTTTAACCGGAATTGAAATTCATCCTGGGGCATTAATTGGCCAGGGAGTATTTATAGACCACGGGATGGGAGTAGTGATTGGCGAGACTGCGATCGTGGGGGATCATGCCTTGATTTATCAAGGTGTAACCCTTGGCGGGACTGGGAAAGAAAGCGGCAAACGCCATCCAACTTTAGGCTCTCATGTAGTTGTGGGAGCGGGTGCAAAGGTATTGGGAAATATTCAAATTGGCGATCGCGTCCGTATTGGAGCAGGTTCTGTGGTGCTACGAGATGTCCCCAGTAACACTACTGTAGTGGGGATTCCAGGGCGCGTGACTCGTCAGAACAACTCGTCTACCAATGTTCTGGATCATGATAAAGTACGCGACGTAGAAGCTGAAGTCATCCGCGCTTTATTTGAACGCGTCAAGGCTCTAGAGAAACAGTTCGAGGAGTTGCAACAATCAAGTTTATCCGCAACTGAGCTTAACGACGAACCAACCGACAACCCTAAGAGCAATAATTCTGATGGGATAATTGAAGATTTTCTCGATGGTGCGGGAATTTAATTTTGGGCATTGGGCATTGAAAAGAGGCAGGGGGCAGAGGGGAAAATTCTACTCCCTTGCTCCCTACTCCCTGCTCCCTTGCTTCTTCCCCAATCCCCTCTTTAAAATCTTCATAGCCTCTTAGAACCTGATATAAATATAATACTACGGTTAATTTATCGGAGAATAGTTTTATATATTATGGTGGCTTTATACACAAGCTTATCTAGCTCAAGTAATAATACTAAAGAAGTTTTTGCCCGTAGGTCATTTCTACCAGAGCATCAAAATGGACTCTGGAAGATTGAAACGGGTTTTATCAGGACTTTTACCTATCTGGAAGATGGTACAACCGTCGCTCTGGGATTGTGGGGCCCTGGAGATGTCGTTGGTAAGGCTTTGTCAAAATTAGATCCTTACCAAATGGAATGCCTAACTAAAGTAGAGGCAACGGTTTTATCTCTAGAGGAATGCACTCAACTAACAGAAACTCTACTTACCCATATTCAACAGGCTCAAGAATTGATGGTTATTCGTAGCCATAAAAAAGTTGAAACCATGCTAATCAAGCTGTTGGCATGGTTATCTAAAAAGTTTGGTTCGGAAGTTGAGAAAGGACGTTTAATAGATATGCGTCTGACTCACGAAGACTTGGCGGAAATGCTCGGTTCAACTCGTGTGACTATCACTCGTATTCTTGGGCAGTTTGAGCAAGAGGGACTGATTTCTCGTCTTTCCTTGCATCGAATTGTACTGCGAGAAGAAGAAATTTGGTACTACGAAATTTAGATTATTTCAGCAAAACCAGCTATCGCCGTCAGCATTCGGCTTACCCACAATTCTCAGATTCAGGGATTCCAGGTAGGCCAGACCGCTAGAGATTTGTGGCACTGTTCCCCGCAATTCAATGTCAAAGTATCCTTCTTGATCTGTATTTGATTGTAGTATAGCCTTGGTAATATTAACTACTAAGCCGTAAGTAGAAATTAACTGCGAAATCACAGGCGCTTGCAGATAGCATTTAGGAATATATATCCGCAGACGAATCTGGGTGACTTGGCTTTTTGCATAAACTGAAGAAACCAGTGATAATCTGGTTTGGGAATTGCTTTGATGGTTATTTAATGCTGCCATTGGGTAGTGAGTTATTAATTAGCGTAGGCGTAGCCCATCGTAGACATCGCTATAAACGCTAGACAAATCTAGCCAAATTGGTAGCCCCAGTTTTTCTAAATAACTCAGGCTAGAGTAGAGTTGCTTTGTTCTCCCCCACAAATCCAAGTCAAACCAGCCGTCATCTTCCGTATCGGGTTGGAGTGTAGCACTGGTGATATTGACTGTTAGTCCATAACGAGAAACTAATTCGGAAATCACTGGTTCTTCGTAATAAGATTTTAAGACGCACACTTGCAAGCGCAATCGACTAGTTTGGCCCAGAGAAATCCATTGCTGGAATTGTTCTTGCCATTGATTTGTCAGCCATACAGAGTTTTTGGGACTCATGCTAGCTGGATATGGAAAAGTTAAAGATTGCTGGTTGGGTTGAATCTGGGTAGCGATGGCTAATTCCAGCAAATTCACCCCCAATCCTTGCAAGTAAGATAAGCTATTTGTCAGTTTTTGGGGATTTCCCGAAAGTTCCAAGTCAAACCAGCCATCGCTATCATTGTCGGATGTCAGGGATGCAGCTTTAATATTGACGGTTAAATCATAACGAGACACCAGTCGAGAAATTACAGGTTGCCTGTTATACCGTTGAGGCACGAGAATGCGGCTGTGGACTGAAGCGGGTTCTATAGATTTACTCTGAGACATCAGATTAATTCCCAATAGCGATGCCTAGGTTGGGTTGTGCCTACGCAATTTTTAGGTTTGGCAGAGAATTTTGCTAATGCCGTATCCCTGCAACTCAACTGTCCTTGCTTGAGTGTCAGCCTCATAGAGATTTTCATATTTCTGGCTTCTATTAAACTACGGTAACACCATCGATTTAATGCATTTATTGTTATTTAAAGGAGATTCTCACAAAGATCGCAAAACAGCAATGAGTAAATGCACGTAACTATGCTCAGTTTATCTTGAGTATTTTAGTACTAATACAGTTGACATTTTAAGATATCTGTAGTATAGATGTATGACATAATAATATTTAAGTGTTTCCACAGCTTGAAACGCAATTTTAAGGTTTTTTAATCGAAATAATTGATTGGCTCGCATTGATGGGGACGAGCAACTCAAACGATGCAAAAACCTATTATTTCAAGGCTTTGAAACCGGAAGGAAGACTGATTTTGATGTGGGTTTCGTTTGAATCGCTGATGATAAGCAACATGGGTTCAGAAACCGAAGTTATATTTCAATACGCTTTGCTTTGCGAAAAATAGTAGGTTGGGTTGAGCAATAGCGAAACCCAACAAATGGTTGATAATGTTGGATTTCGTTCCTCAATCCAAGCTACACTACTTTTAGTTTTTACCCTTAACTTAACCGTATTGAGTTATATTGAATAGCCAACAAATAATTTTTATTAAACAGAATTCAGGAGTCAGAATTCATTCTGAATCCTGGCCGAAAAAGCAGAAAATATTTTTCACGCGATAACTACTTTCAATACCAAACCACTGCACACCAACCCGCACATCAAAGACTAATGCTTAATTAGTTCTATGCCTAATTTGTTACCTATTTCCATAACATTGTTTGTAAAGTCTGTTATACCTGCGATCGGGGCAGCGACTAGAGTAGCAGCAGTTAGTAAAGCTACTAAACGCTTGTTGAGTTTGGGTAAACTGCGTTCTTTTTCTGGCTTTTGAATTTCTACTTCTACATCATCAATATCGATGATCATGTCGTCGCGGATTTCTGGCGGGAATTGGGCGGCAGTTTGACGCATGGTACTGATGATTTGCATTAGTTCTGCTACGCTTGCGCCGCTTGTTTGATTAAGGTTGGTTACTGTGGCTTGGGCTTGGTTTTGAGCGACAATTCCAATAGTTGCGTTTTTGAAGTCATTTTGGTTTTTATCACCTTGAATTTTATCACCTTGGATTTTATCACCTGCAACGTTATCGCCTTTGCCGAATTGATTTATGTTGGTAGACATAGTTTTTAGGGGTTTGTAATGGAGTTTAAGGATTTGATGGGCTGGTAAGGCTTGCATGGCATAGGTTTGACCGTCATCATCGCTCAATTCTACTTCGTATATTTCGGGGGCGAGGATTTCGACAATTGGCTGGGAATACGCTAATTCAAAGTTGGGTAACTTCATCCTGTTTTATCGCCTTCGACCCGATCGCCTCCAAAATTATCGCCTTCTCCATGTTGGTTAAAGGTTTTAGAACGGCGATGATCGTTAATGTTAACGGAAATATTGTAAGGATTATCTTCTGAGACTTCTACATCTAAGCCAGTCTGTTTTCTTTGACGTATTCCAATGTCTTCGTAACCATCTAAAAGTTGACGCAGATCGAGTTTTAATTTTAGTTTGCCGATGGTGATTGTGCTTTCACCCATTGATTCGAGTCCGAGGAGTTCTTGGTAGTCGAGGGGCGGATGGTTGCGATGCTTGGGGACGGGAACCCATTCGGTGATTTCGAGATTGGGGAGACTTTTGTGGATTTTTTTGAAGACATCGCGGAGGATGCCGAGAAATAAGCGACGGGTTTCTTTGCGTCCGCTAATGGTGATGAAGATTTTTTTGTCTTCGGGATCGGCTTTGATCTGAGCGATGTTGTAGATTTCGTTGTTTTCTTGATGTTGCAGCATTACGCCACTGCGCCAATAGATTTGGTTATGAATTTTTTCGTGGGTGATGACGATGAAGCGGGAAATGATACTTTCGGGGAGAACTTTGTAATGGTATTGAAATTCGAGGGTTTCGCCTTCTAGTTCTGTTTCGTCTGGTTGGTCTTTGGGCAGAAGTCCCGGAATTAGAAATTGTGGTGGTTTACAATCTAATTCAAAGCAAAGCTCAAATTCTTTCATCAGCCCAATCAGATATTTGTGACGCTCAATGGGGTAGCGCTTTTGATTGAGAATAGAGGCGAGATCATCAGAGGTGAAAATGCCTTTGGTTTTAGTTTTGAGGTTTTCATCGCTCAGGAGCGCGTAAATGCCTTCTGTCACCCAGTTGGGTTTGAGGACATTGGTATCTTTGAGGATGGGGTGATCGCGGAAGTTGAGAACTAAGCCAAGCCGATGGAGGAGATCGATGAGTTGATCTTGGTTTTGGTCTTCGGTAATCTTGTTTTCGTGACAGATGCCGATGTAGCGGTTGTAGCTGATGAAGTCTTGGGGCATGGATTCGAGTTGTTGTTTAACTTCAAACCATGTCAGGGGTAGAAGATCGTAGACTTCTTTGAGGTTGCTGACTTGCTGCAAAATGGCGGTGCGAAGTTCATCAATGCCGATATTGTCTTGGCAGGAGGTTTCGATAATCGCTTGGATGTTAGAATATTTTTCGCGTAATGCCTTGCGGTTGATGTCGAGGGGTTGTTCGTCTTTTTTGTTGCCAACGATAATCACGGGGGACTCTCCGCCGAAGCTTTCGATTAGTTTCAGCCAATATTCGATGCGGTTTTCTTCTTCGCTGGTGCGACAATTACAGACTAAGAGATAGAGGCTGCGCTTAGTCAGAAAAAACTGATGAGTGGCATGATAAATTTCCTGTCCGCCAAAGTCCCAAACATTTAGACGGATGTCTTTACTATTGACCTGCACGTTCCAAGTTTCCACATTGAGTCCGTCGGTTTGAGATTGATTTTTGTCATATTTATTGCGGATTAGTCGCTCGATGAGGGATGTTTTGCCGACGCTGCCTTGTCCGATGAGCAAGAGTTTGGCTTCGTTGAGTGGACGCACTTCACCGCTACGGAGTAATCGCAAGTAATTGAAAATATCTTCAACTGAACCAATATCATCAGGAGATCCTAAAATCTCTGGTGAAATAGGAAGCGGATTTCCCCGTAAATCTAGTGTTTCCAATTTCGGCAAATTTTCGAGCGCTTCTGGAACCTGTGTTATTTGGTTGTTATGCAGGTAAAGCTCTGTCAGATTGGTCAAATTTTCGAGCGCCTCTGGAACCTGGGTTATTTGATTGCCACTGAGATCAAGCTGCGTCAGATTGGTTAAATTTTCGAGCGCCTCTGGAACCTGGGTTATTTGATTGCCACTGAGATCAAGCTGCGTCAGATTGGTTAAATTAGCGATTGCCTCTGGAATCTGGGTTATTTGGTTTTCACTGAGGTGAAGCTGCGTCAGATTGGTTAAATTAGCGATTGCCTCTGGAATCTGGGTTATTTGGTTGTCACTGAGGTGAAGCTGCGTCAGATTGGTTAAATTAGCGATTGCCTCTGGAATCTGGGTTATTTGGTTGCGACTGAGGTGAAGCTGCGTCAGATTGCTTAAATTAGCGATCGCCTCTGGAATCTGGGTTATTTGGTTGCGACTGAGGTCAAGCTGCGTCAGATTGCTTAAATTAGCGATCGCCTCTGGAATCTGGGTTATTTGGTTGTCACTGAGGTAAAGCTGCGTCAGATTTATTAAATTAGCGATCGCCCCTGGAATCTGGGTTATTTGGTTGTAACTGAGGTAAAGCTGCGTCAGATTGGTTAAATTAGCGATCGTCTCTAGAATCTGGGTTATTTGGTTGAAACCCAGGTGAAGCCGCGTCAGATTGGTTAAATTAACGATCGCCTCTGGAATCTCGGTTATTTGGTTGAAAGTGAGGTGAAGCTGTGTCAGATTGGTTAAATTAGCGATCGCTTCTGGAATCTGGGTAATTTTGTTGGAATTGAGGTGAAGCTGCGTCAGATTGGTCAAATTAGCGATCGCCTCTGGAATCTGGGTAATTTTGTTGGAATTGAGGTGAAGCTGCGTCAAATTGGTCAAATTAGCGATCGCCTCTGGTATTTCAGTTAGCTCTACTCGGATTAAGATAAGTTCCTCTAAATGTAGTATTTGCATTACCACATCGGGAATGCTCTCTAAAGGATTGTCACTAATATCTAATTTACGCAAATTAGGCAAACCCAATAGTTCGAGTGGAAGCGTTTTTAAATTATTGCCTGAAACCTTTTGGAGATCGTGGTCTTCCACTTCTTCATAACCTTCAACCTTCTTTCCCAAAATCAAAGACTCAAGCTGCTTCAACTTACCAATTTCCACAGGTAACTCAGTCAACTCCTGTCCCGACAAGTCTAACTCTTGCCAACCCTCAGCCGCCGCGCGATCTATCAGTACCAACAATTCATCCTGCGTCATAATTCCAAGGAGAAGGGTAAAAGGAAAGAAGATTGATGAAGATTATCTTAACTGATTAGGGAAAAATGCTATAGCAGTCCTAAATCATTCGTGAACAATAAATAAATAAGATCCCCGACTTCTTTGAGAAGTCGGGGATCTGAGTCTCTCGATTTTCACAACTCATTTAGGATCGCTATAGACCATCATTTTTTGGCGATCTGTCAGTTCGCTATTTGGGATATTGCAGATTTAGGCGATCGCATATATTAGTAAACCAAAAAGTTTTTCTCCAGAGAGCGATCGCTAAATACTTTCTTTTATTACTATGCAAAAATAAAATATTTGTAGGTTGGGTTTCACTTTGTTCAACCCAACCTACGCTTAGATTTATAAAAACTAATCACAAACATTGGTTTCTGATTTTTATCTCGTGAGAGCCATAAAAAAGCGTTAGTAAACTCAAAGTGATTTAATTTCACCTGCGTTTGATTTTACCAATCACTTGCTTTAGTGTCATCCCAGACTTCCAATTCCAAGTCGCGGAGATAGGTTAACCCACTCTGAATTTGTGCATCTGTTCCTTGTAATTCAAGGTCAAACCAACCATCACCGACAGCATTGGCTCCCAAAATTGCTGCGGTGATATTCACAGTCAGCCCATAGTCAGATACCAGGCGAGAAATTACAGGTTCCTGGTGATAATCTTTGGGAATTCTTAGTCGAATTCGTTTGTTGGTAAGTGTATTGTCAGTAGCCATATCTGAATTATTTCAATCCCTGATAGAGATTGGTACAGAACTACTCTTAACCCTAGCGGTAATTTCCTGATAGGTACTAAGTAGATCGTACCATGTCCCATGATTTGCTTGTATCCTATTCAAAGGATAACTATAATCTATTGATTTTTCTATTCAACATCTTTAATGCGGGTTTTCCGTTCTAAAAGCTCCTTCAGCACTAAGGTTACTACTGCTAGCAACGCTAACAGTACAGCCGCAGAGAAGGCAGCTTCGGTTTCATATTGTTTGTAAGCGTCTTCTACAAACAGTGGTAAGCTCTGAGTTTGGTCAGCAATGTTACCAGATACCACCGAAACCGCGCCGAATTCACCCATTGCTCTGGCATTGGTCAAAATTAAACCGTAGAGTAAGCCCCAACGGATACTGGGTAAGGTGACGCGCCAAAATATTTGCCAATCTTCCGCACCTAAAGTTCTAGCAGCTTCTTCTTGATCCTTACCAAATTCCTCTAAAACAGGAATTACTTCCCGCGCCACAAAGGGCATACTCACGAAGGCTGTAGCCAGCACCATCCCTGGAAAGGCAAAGATTATCTTGATATCATGAGCCTGAAGCCAAGGGCCAAACCACCCATTACGTCCGTAAAGTAGCACAATCATCAATCCTGCGACTACGGGCGAAATGGAAAACGGCAGGTCAATAATGCTCAAAACTACGGCGCGTCCGGGAAATTTATGACGAGCGATCGCCCAAGCTGCACATAAACCAAATACCGTATTTAAAGGTAGAGAAATCACAGCCAGCAATAGCGTCAGCCAAGCTGCATGGAGAAAAGCTGGCCGCGTCAGGTTAGATAGAAACGGCCCAACTCCTTTGCTGAAGGCTTGGACAAAAACGTTAATTGCCGGGATGTATTGAACTAGGGCTAAATAGGCGATCGCTATACCAATTAAAAGTATTGGTACCCAACTCTTCTGCTCTTTAGGCTTGGCTATATCGGTATCAGATGCAGATGAGTGAAAACTTGGCTTATCTACTGTCATATCGCCTTGCCCATGCTTGTAAGAAATTAATTGCCAATAGTAGTACTAATGAAATGGATAGTAAAACTATGCCAATTACTGTTGCACCAGAATAGTCATATTGCTCTAATCGCTGGAAAATCAGCACAGGTGCGATTAAATCTTGATAAGGCGTATTGGAAGAGATAATCACAGTCGAACCATATTCCCCAACTGCACGGGAGAAACCCAAGGCAACCCCAGTTAAAATTGTCGGAAATAAAGGTGGCAAAATCACTTTCCAAAACGTCTGCCATTGAGAAGCACCCAAACACCAGGCAGCTTCTTCAATTTCACGTTCCATTTCTTGAAGCACGGGTTGCACAGTTCTCACGATAAAAGGTAGTGAGATAAATATCATTGCTACTGCTACTCCCGTGCGGGTAAAAGATACCTTAATTCCCAGTGGAGCTAGTAGTGAACCTATCCAGCCATTATCACTGTAAACCGTTGCCAGTGTTAACCCTGCTACCGATGTTGGTAGTGCAAAGGGTAAATCCACTGTGGCGTCAATCAAACGCTTGAAGGGAAAGTCGTAGCGAACTAGAACCCAAGCAATCAGAGTACCAAATACGCCATTGAGCAAGGCAGCAAAGATTGCCGTAACAAAAGTGACATTATAAGTGGCTAATGCTACATCGCTGGTTGCGATCGCCCAAAATCTCGCCGGAGGTTCCGTACTTGCTTTCAGGAACATGGCAATGATAGGGATAAACAACATCACTGTCAGATATCCTATGGTGATTCGCCAAGTCCAAGGAACCCGCCCCAATTTCTTCCAGAACGGTGTTTTGCGTTCAACTTTCAGAGACGGAGATACAGTTGTCATAGTCAAAAATTCAAAATCTAAAAATCACAAGAAGTTTTGGCGTTGCTGATTGGGATATGACAAATAATTTTGCGTCATTTTAAAATCTTTGTAGAGACGTTGCATTGCAACGTCTCTACATCCACATTCATCCCTCGATTTAGCAACGCCAAAGTTTTTTGTCAGTAGTCGGTCGTTTTTTTCTACTGACACCAACCATTGACTAATGACTAATTACTTTTTCTTGGCTTGAATCTGGTCAAAAATCGCTCCCTCTGCGAAGAACTTCTTATTGATTCCATCCCAACCGCCGAAGTCTGCAACTGTACCCAAAGTTTTTACCTTAGGAAATTTGTCTGCAACTTCTTTACTTAGGCTCAAAGTATCATCTGCCGGTCGGAATCCCAATTTTGCAAACTCCTGTTGAGCCTCTGGAGTATATAGATATTTGACAAAACCTTCGGCAACTTCACGCGTACCGTGCTTATCAACATTTTTATCTACCACTGCGATGGGATTATCGATAGATATATTGACATCAGGGATAATCGCAGTCAATTTTTCACCCTTTTGTTCTGCCAATATAATCTCATTTTCATAGTTAATCAGGGCATCACCTTGACCCTGTTTGAAAAAGGCATCAGTAGCTTCACGGGCATCTTTCGTCAGCAAGGGTACATTGCCGTACACTTTGGTTACAAACTCAGTCGCTTTAGCATCATCTCCACCAGTTTTAATCACTGAATTCCAAAGAGCTAAGAAATTCCAGCGAGCAACTCCTGATGTTTTCGGATCAGCAGTAATTAGTTTGATACCTTCTTTAGATAAATCTTCCCAAGTTTTGATGTTTTTAGGATTTCCTGGACGAGTGACTAATGCTGCTACTGATTTGGAGACAATACCATTATTAGGAACTTCTTTTTCCCATCCTGATTGAATTAATCCAGCCTTCTCAATCTTTGAGGTGTCTCCAGCTAGTGCCAAGTGAACAACATCTGCTTCCAAACCATCGATAACGGCGCGAGTTTGGGAACCAGAACCGCCATAGCTTTGCTTAAACACGACAGTTTGGTTATGATCTTTCTTCCACTGTTCTACAAATTTAGGAATAATTGCTTCGTGAGCCGCTTTGGTAACTGCAAAGGAAACTAGAGTTAGTTCAACATTATCTTTGCTTGCAGCCACAGGAATAGCACTAGGGGTTTCAGAGGAAGAATTGCTCCCAGATCCTCCACCAGAACAGGCAGCAAGCGCCACACTCAATACAGTCCCTACCAAAAAGAGTGATACAAAGCCTTTGAGCGAATTTAGTCTGAACCGATACGTTCTATGTTCAGCTATCGCTTGTAATCTTTTCAGTGGGCGTTGCCACAAACTCATTCTATTTCCTCCGCTAAATCTACAAATAATTGATGGGAATACAGTTATATAGTGTTTATCATACTGGATAATTCCATGTATCTAGTTGCAAACACCAACAAAGCTCACATTCTTTATCAAGAATATGGTGATTTTAGCAGTTTTGTGAAAAATTACAATGTTTTTACTTTCAACTATCAAATTGTCATTACAATTGTCTATCTAGTGTATCAAGCAACTTGCTACGGGATTAGCTAATTTTTGAGGACAGTCTATCGGCTTCGCTCAACGCAGTGCAACAAAATAAAGTAGTTGAGTGCAATAAAGAGTAATAAATATAAGCTGCAACCAGATATTGCTGAATCTGAGGGCAACCCGCGCTCCGATGTCACAACTCAGATAGGATTACTATAGTTGTAAATTGCTCAATATAAAAAACAAAACCCATCTAGAAATTATCTAAATGGGAAAAATTGAACGACTACTTATTATTAACTGGATGCATATTTCAGGGGTAGTCCATCCTGAAAAACAAGTAATTCTCCGGGTTGTATTTGTGTCCAAACTTCGTTGTCAGTCAGAGGTGTGGTGGCAATGACAGCAACGCGATCGCGTTCTGTAGTCACCTCCCGAAAATCTACGGTCATGTCTTGGTCAATTAAATGGGCAGCTGCAAAGGGCGCTTGGCGGACAATGTAGCTGAGGTTGGTTGAACAATAAGCAAAAAAGTGGACTCCATCTGACAATAAGTAATTAAATATACCAACGTTTGCAATTACAGCAGTAATTTCTTGCAGCACAGGGTACAGTTCCTTTATGTCAGGCTTACCCTGAGGAAAGCGCGATCGCAATGTTTCTAGCATCATACAGAATGCTTTTTCACTATCTGTATCACCTACAGCTTGATAAAAGCCCAAATTTTCTGGGTCAAAATCTGGCAAATTACCATTGTGGGCAAACACCCAATACTGACCCCACAATTCTCTGCGGAAAGGATGGCAGTTGTGTAAGGCAACTTCACCCTGAGTGGCTTTACGGATATGGGCAATGACATGGGTTGAGTGGATGGGATAACTCCGCACAAACTCTGCTACAGGAGAAGCAACAGAAGGTTGGGCATCTAAAAACATCCGACATCCCTTTCCTTCAAAGAAAGCAATGCCCCAACCATCGCTATGGTGATCCGTTTTTCCTCCCCGTGCAGAAAACCCTTCAAAAGAAAAGCAAATATCCGTTGGAACATTGCAATTCATTCCGAGCAATTGACACATGGATGTTGTCGCTCTCAATTTTTGATTACGGCCTCAGGATCAAGATACTTCAGAATGCTGCCTTGATTCTGGAGCGATCGCTTCAATCTTAGACTTTTTCAGTTAAGTCTGTCTAGCAAATGGAGTCGCCTAGGGACTTCCAAGAAAAAAATACCCATCGCTTTGGTGAGCAGGGGGAGCAGGGGGAGCAGGGGAGCAGGGGAAGCAGGGGAGGAAGAATCTAACGATCGTCTTCGCTCCCTAAATTGAATAATTTAATTTCTGGAAGTCGCCAAACAAGCAAATGGAGTTACCAAACAAGCAAATGGAGTTACCAAACAAGCAAATGGAGTTACCAAACAAGCAAATGGAGTTGCCAAACAAGCAAATGGAGTCGCCAAACAAGCAAATGGAGTCGCTAAACAAGCAAATGGAGTTGCCAAACAAGCAAATGGAGTCGCCTAATAAGCAAATGCGCTTTCTTAACTAATTACGAATTACGTTAGCGTAGCCGATTACGAATTACTTAAGGCATTTGCTGTAAATATTGCTCATAGCCTAATTCTTCTAGTTTTGCTTGCTTTGCAATTACTGATTCACATAAAGTTTTGCGATATTGCTGCACTCTTTCTAGCAATTCTGGTTGATGAGTTGCGAGGATTTGTACTGCTAGAAGTCCGGCATTTTTGGCATTACCGATCGCCACTGTTGCCACAGGAATACCCCCAGGCATTTGTAAAATAGAATACAAAGAATCAATACCCTGTAAGTTACGGGTAGGTACAGGAACACCAATAACAGGAAGTGGAGTTAAAGACGCTACCATTCCCGGCAGATGTGCGGCACCACCGGCACCAGCAATAATTACCTTAATACCGCGTTGGTGTGCAAATTGAGCATATTGCACCATGCGTTCTGGGGTACGATGAGCAGAAACGATCGCCACTTCGTTTTCAATGCCAAATTCTTCACAAACTGCGATCGCGTCTTTCATGGTGGGCAAATCAGAATCGCTGCCCATGATAATACCAACTAAGGGAGTCATAGAATTTTGGATTTTGGACTTTGGATTTTGGATTAATTGCCGATTGTTCCATCTAAAATCGGGTCAGGTTTAATTATTCCCTAGCCAGTGTGATGACCCAAGCAACACAAAATCCTGTAGATATTATCAATGCTAGAGTGCCTGGTTACAAAGATTTGCAGATGCTCTTGGTTAACCAAGAGGGCATAATTGAGCAAATCTTACCAATGGGTACAGTAGGGATGCACAGATGTGTGTCCCTACTAGATGTAGCAGGTGACTGGATTTCTTTAGGCGGAGTTGATTTGCAAATTAACGGTGCGTTGGGTTTGGCATTTCCCGAATTGACGCCTGAAAATGCTCACATACTTCAGAAAATCTCACGATTTTTGTGGGATGTTGGGGTAGATGGATTTTTACCAACACTTGTAACAACTTCAGTCGAAAATATTCAGCGATCGCTTGCTATTATTGCTGAGGTTATCTCCACTCAAAAAGCTGGTGCCAAGATTCTGGGAGTACATCTAGAAGGGCCATTTTTGAATTTTCAAAAGCGCGGCGCACACCCAGCAGAGTACTTGTTACCCTTAACAATTGATCAGGTAAAGCGGGTTCTGGGTAATTATGCTCATGTTGTAAAAATCATCACCTTAGCACCGGAGTTAGATCCCACTGGTAAAGTAATTCCATATTTGCGTTCTCTGGGGATTATTGTTAGTTTAGGGCATTCTCAAGCAACAGCGACCCAAGCGCAACATGCCTTTGAGGAAGGTGCAACGATGGTAACTCATGCTTTCAACGCCATGCCACCATTACATCACCGCGAACCAGGATTATTAGGGGCAGCAATTACTCATCCTAATGTAATGTGTGGTTTTATTGCTGATGGTGAACACGTTTCGCCCACGATGCTGCAAATTTTACTTCGCGCTAGCTATCACGAAAAAGGGCTGTTCCTCGTCAGTGATGCCCTTTCACCTCTGGGGCTACCCGATGGCGTGTATCCTTGGGATACTCGGCAAATTGAAGTTCAAAACGGTACTGCACGACTGCCAGATGGCACTTTATCGGGGACGACTTTACCTTTATTGGTGGGAGTGCAGAATTTGGTGAAGTGGGGAATTTGTGACGTAGAAAGTGCAATTTTACTAGCTACTAATGCACCTAGAAAAGCGATTGGTTTACCAGGAATTGCCAATAGTCAACCCGCTAATTTATTACGCTGGCATTGGGATGAGACTACAAAAGAATTAACTTGGCAACGTGTTCTTACCGCAGAGATGGTGAAGAAAGCAGGAAGTTGGAATTTATCTGTTGCTCTCAACCCCATCTAATGGAACTTCCAAATAAAAAAATACCCCATCGCTTTTAAGGCAAGGGGGCAGGGGGCAGGGAGCAGGGAGAAGAAGACTTGGAGACAAGGGGAAAACTTGTTGCAAGTTCTCACCTCTTGCCCCCTTTTCTCCTCTGCTTCTTCATTGAACTATGCAGGATTAGGTTGGGTTCGGCTTTGAAGTAGCTGGATAATAGCAGCTTTTTCTAAGATTCCAACTAGGACACCATTCTTACGAATCACGGGAAGCACAGATAGCTTTTGTTGTTCGAGTACCTGCATGACTTCTAGCAGAGGTTGATCGGATTGAACTGTGGTAGATTCGGTAATTGGTCGCATGACTTCTTTTACTTGAGTTTCTGACCACAGTGCTGTTGGGATGGTTCGTAAATTATCAACTGCGATCGCACCTACTAATTGTCCATCATCATCAGTTACTAAGAACCGATGCCAGTTTTGCCCACTTATGACTCGCTCATCGGCAAACTCTCTCAGAGTAAGATTAGCAGATACAATCGGGCTATCATGAGTTACAGCATCTTCGGCTGTCAAACCTGTGAGTTTTTCTTGCACTCTGGCAAATTGAGCCGAATTACCAGCATTTTGCAATAAGAAGAAGCCAACTAACAAATTCCAGAAGTTACCGGCATTGCCAAATAATACTAGGGGAAGTACACCTGAAAGAATTGCTACCCAACCAAAGATTTGCCCAACTCGACTAGCAAAGGTCACACCTTTATAAGGATTGCCTGTAATTTTCCAAACAAGAGCTTTCAGTATATTTCCGCCATCTAAAGGCAAGCCAGGAATCAGGTTAAACAGGGCTAATGCCAAGTTAACAGAAGCTAAAACACCAAGAATTGCTGCTAACGGCCCTGATGCAGTTGTAGTAATACCAATAGCTGTAACGATACCGCACAGTAGGAAACTAACTAAGGGTCCGGCGATCGCTACCCAAAAAGCTTCACCTGGGGTTTTTGACTCTTTTTCTAAGCTAGCTAAACCGCCAAATATAAACAGCGTGATAGATTTGACATCAATTCCCTGACGAATCGCAACAAAACTGTGGCCTAATTCATGGGCGACGACAGAGGCAAATAACATCAGCGCTGTGATCAATCCCAGTAGCAAAGCTAATCCCGCAGACAATTGGGGAAATTGTGCGCCCAGTCCACTGCTATAGCTCCAAGTTACTAAACCCAGAACTAAAAACCATGACGGATGGATATAGAAGGGAATTCCGAAGAGATTACCAACGCGAATTGTGCCATTCATGTCATTCACCTTTGATTTCAGCTTCGAGAAGTTTGCTTTCTTCCTTCTCAATGTCTTTAGTGTAACGAAAGGTTAAGAGATTTTAATCTTGATGGCGGTAGTGGTGTCCGTCTGTAAAGGTGCGGTTATTGGCAATGAGGAGCTATTTCTCCTTTGCTCCCCCTGCCTCTCCTTAAAAAGGGCTTAGGCATCCAGCTATGCTGGAATTGTCTCTATCTGCTGAGAAATTTTCTGCAACATGGGGGCAATTACATCAGCAGGGACAGGACGACTGAAGTAGTAACCCTGACCTTCATCACATCCCTGCATTTTCAGGTAGTCAAGCTGTTCTTGGGTTTCTACTCCCTCTGCCGTGATACTTAACCGGAGGCTTTTTGCGAGGGCAATAATGGCATCGGTGACGGCAGCGCTATCAGGATTCGACACAACATCCTGCACAAATGATTGATCAATCTTCAGTATATTCACAGGAAAGCGCTTCAAGTAGCTCAGGGAGGAATAGCCTGTGCCGAAGTCGTCTAGAGCCAACCATATACCGAGTTCTCGTAATTGTTTTAAGGTTTTGACTGATCGCTCAATGTTACCCATCAAGAAGCTTTCCGTTACTTCCAGTTCCAGATCGGATGCTTGGAGTTCAGTTTCCTCAAGAATTTGATTGATGACTTCAACCAGATATGGTTGTTCAAACTGTCGAGATGACAGATTCACAGACATCCTAATTGGGGTAAATCCAGCAAGCTGCCAAGCACGGTTTTGGGCGCAAGCAGTTCGCAAAACCCATTCGCCAATTTGTACGATCGCACCATTGGCTTCTGCGATTGGAATAAACTTTGCTGGAGAAATCATACCTAAAGTAGGATGCTGCCAGCGAATTAACGCTTCCACAGCTGTAATTTGTCCGCTATGTAAATCAATCAGAGGTTGATAATAAACCACCATTTCGTTGCGCTCAAGCGCCCCATGTAATTCATTTTCTAATGTCAGTCGCTCCTGTAATTGAGCATTAATTTCCGGTGAATAGAATTGGTATTGGCTACGTCCTCGCTGCTTTGCTTGGTAAAGCGCTATATGAGCCTGTTGCAAGAGTTGGTCTACGCTATTGCGCTCATTTAGGTCATTAATTGTAATCCCAATGCTGGCGGTGATATGAATCGAGTTACCCCCAACAGAAAAAGATTTGCTCAGGGTACTCAACAGTAGCTGAGATAGCTTAATCACATTTTCAAAAGAATGAATCTCTGTTCGGACAAGCGCAAATTCATCTCCGCTCAGATGGGCAAGAATATCTGTTTGTGCCATACAGGTTGATAACCTCTGGGCAACTGCTCTTAACAATAAATTTATTAACTCATGCTCCAACCCATGACTTATCCCAGTGAAATCATCAATACTTAGCAAAAAGACAGCTACCAGGCGCTGGTTATTTTCAGATTTGGATAGAATTTCATGGAGGCGATCGCAGAATAAATCACGATTGGGCAATCCAGTCAGGTCATTATAATTAGTGATGTACTGAATTAACTCATTTAATTTGTGAAGAGTTTGTGAGGTATCTGCCATCAATGTACCCGCTTCATCAGCAAATTCTGTGGGCAATTCAGGTAGGGTTTTGGTGTTCAAATAATTTTGCAATGCAGCAGATGTCAAAATGACCGGTTTGAGGAGATGATTTAGCGCATAGAGGGTGGCGGCTGTACCCGCTAACGTTGCCAACAGAGCAATGATCATAACTTGCGCCGCCATCTCCAAGGAATAGGAGTTTGAGATGACGAAACTCAAAAGTAAAGTCAGAAGTGGTACATGAGTGCCCAAAAATGCCACCGACATGATTTTAACGGTGTAACTTTTCTTGAGCGATCCGAAATTAGCTAGGAAGGAGTACAGGTAGAGGTTGTGATTGAGCTTCATAAATAATGTTCGATAGGGGAGCAAATTAGTTCCGAGCTATCCTGACAAAAAAGTATTTTTAGTTCACATTCCAGTGGAATTAGCTCTCATAGAACCCAACCCTGATAAGGTTATATATTATGCTTCCCAATTTAGGTTTCTACTTGATATATATAAGGATAAAGTTTGTGTAAAACTTATTTTGTAAGTATTTCAGCATTAATACGTAACTGAATTACTGAGGCTTAAAACCAGTTTTTGACTCCTCTTTATTCTCATTTAGTGATAAATCCGGGTTAAGCTTCAAGTCTGACCAAGCCTTATTTTGTGCGTTTATATAGAGCGGCTTCTAGCACGTCACGGCAGAAATAGAGCAAACATTTAAAATCCCTAAAAAGCTGATTCCATAATAATTTTGACTTTTGACTTTTAACTTCCGTCTTGCAGTACTAGTTGCCTAATACTTATTCCAGTTTATTTCCAGAAAAGAGGTGATTTGTAACCTGCTTTAACACCTTTAATGCTGTTAACGAACCTCGAATCAGCCGAGTTGCAGCAAGGGGTTGTCGAAGCATTCCCATCGCCAAAGGGAAAGGATTTAGGGAGCCATCAGAGTTAATTGCTGGTGTGAGATCGGGGATATCGTGCTGACAATCGTCGCTGACTACTCGCAGCATTGCCACTGTAACTCCAGCCGCATTGAAAAACTCTAGGGCGGTAAATCCTTCCATATCAACAACATCAGCAGCCATCTCACCTAAACGGCGTTTTTCGGCAGCAGACCAAATTACCCGATCGCTTGTCAGTGATTTGACTAAATTTGGTGGGGAGTAGAGAGAGACGGAATTAATCGCGTCTTTCCTGAGTGCTGAATGTAATTGTGCTGTGAAAGTGCGATCGCACTCTAGCCGCTTCCCTTGATAAACACAATCTTGATACAAAACAATATCACCAACTGTATAGCGATCGCTCAAGCTGCCACAGATACCCATAATCAGCACTCTGGATGGAGCTAAAAATTGTCCTTGTTGTAGGTATTTAAGTAAAGGCTTCATCCCAACAGGTATGGCTACTACCGTTGGGATGGAACTAGTAACGCCGCTTAACCCGCGACAGACAGCTTTATATTCTGCTCCCTGAGGTACCAGAATTGTGGTATTGGGCAAAAAATTAGGCACTAGCCCTCTCGACAGTTTCAAGTTTGCGTTTGGGTATTAACTCAAGAATGCGGAGGGCGATACTGGCAAGTCTGGGTAGTAATTGCGGTTTCAGTAGACGCGGATCATACTTGCTCATCCGGCGCTGATTTTCTGATAGACAAATGCTGAGAAATTTTTCGATTGTGAGGTCTTTGGTAAAGATGTCAGTACCCGTGACGGCGAAGCCAGTCTTACTGGGGTCATCATTGCCAAAGACGGCAATCAAATTGCTGAGTGCCTTGCCGTAGTGCCAGAGGGTTTTGATACTCCGCAGAGGGGTAAATCCCTGGCCACGATGAATTTGTGTATAGGTAAACCAGTTGACAAAAAAGACAATATGGCGTGTCTCTTCGTCTATGATCGGATCAAAGATTGTGAAGATTGACTCTGGAAACACATTAGCTTCACGAGCGATCGCAAATAGCCCATAAGCAAAGAAGGTATCCAGGCACTCTTCAAAGCCAAAGCGCGTAAAGACTGGCTCAATATTTTGGGGAACTTCAATGGGTTGACGTTCTGGTATTTGGATACCGTAACGGTCAATTAATGTTTGAAGTAGGCGGGCGTGGCGTAATTCTTCTTTACCTTGGAGAGCGATCGTCTTTTGTAAAATAGGGTCATTCACTATCGCTGCGTAACCACTAACTACTGCTCCGGCTTGTCGCTCTGTATCCAAAGCTTTATCCCAGAAGGGAATACTGCGTAGCAAAGTCAAGGCTGTATCGTCCAAATCTGGCCATGGCAGATTCTCAGGTTCGTATTCCCTGTAGCTTTCTATAAAGCTTTGACAGAATAATTCCTTATGCTCAACAGAACCAAGTTTCATCTTTGAAGTTTCCTTTTGTATTAAAGATTGGGTCATATCTGAGTGACAATAAGTAATATTGCCGTTTAGTAGTAACCAAAACTCGCAAACCGAAGGTGATTGCTGTAGCATGACTAAATAATTGTGTCACCCACACGATAATTTTCCAAGATGGTAAAGCTTCATAACTCCAAATCCGCACGAGAAGTCTTCAATATTTCTAAATTGGCGATTCAATTTTCGTGGCTGACGGTGAGTTTTTGGATTGCCGTAACAGTAGCTGGTGTTCTGGCTTTCAGTTCCCTCAAGTATGCCTTGTTTCCAGATATTACCTTTCCAGTGGTGGTTGTAAATGCTACAGCCCCCCTGACAACTGCCCTGGATACAGAGGCGAAGCTCACTAAACCCCTGGAAGAACGCCTCCGCTCCCTAGAAGGACTGGAGAATATTCGCTCATCCACTTATCCTAGTCAAACAGCCGTTGCCCTATCTTTCGCCGTTGGGACGAATTTAGAAACATCGACCAAAGAAGTTGAAACTGCCCTCAAGCAGTTGGCTCTACCTCAAGGGGCGACTTCTAAAATTATTCCCCTGAATTTAAATGAGTCAGCCGCCATTAGTTATGCCATTGAGAGTCCCACGCGGAATCTTACAGATTTGACAAAGTTGGCGAAAGACGAGATTGTGAGTGCGATCGCTAAACTGCCAGGAGTCCTAAAAGTCTCCCTGTTGGGTGGTGCTACTGCAACTCCTCCTCTAAATCCATTGAATGCGAGTGCAGCTATTCCCCAAGCAGGGGCAACATTAGTCCGATTTAACGAGCAAGATGCACTCGCATTTCAGGTAATCAAACGTGGCAGTGCTAACACTTTGGAAGTAGTGAGTCGAGTTGAGAAAGAAGTCCAAAGACTGCGGTCTAGTCTGAAGGATGTCAAACTCACTTTAGCTTCTACTCAAGCAGAATATATCCGCCAAGCCACCAAGTCAACAATTGATGCGCTGATGGAAGCAATCTTGTTGTCAATAGTGGTAATTTTTCCTTTTTTGTGGAATTGGCGAGCCACCCTAATTTCTGCCTTGGCGATTCCGACGTCTTTGTTGGCGACGTTTATCGTCATGGCGATTTTCGGCTTCAACCTGGAAACAATTACCTTGCTGGCTTTAGCTTTGGTGATTGGTAGTATTGTTGATGATGCGATCGTTGATGTGGAAAACATCATGCGACACGTAGATGATGGGGAAACTCCTCGCCAAGCAGCGCTTTTAGCTACAAATGAGATTGGTTTAACAGTCACCGCCGCCACTTTGACAGCAGTAGCGGTTTTTCTGCCCATAGGTTTGATGGGTGGGGTAATCGGTCAGTTCTTTAAGCCTTTTGGCATCACTGTTTCAGCCGCGATGCTTGCTTCTATGCTAGTTGCTCGGACTTTATCTCCAGTTCTGGCTATCTACTGGCTGAAACCTAAATCCTCGCTCTCCCCGCGTCGAGAAGCAAGAATCTGGGTAGCGTTTACCCAATTTTACAGAAACTTGCTGAGTTGGTCTTTGAATCACCGCAAGATAGTTATCGGGTTAGCTGTACTCAGCTTCATCGCAGGTATAGCACTGATTCCACTAATTCCCAAAGGCTTTATTCCTAAACTCGATCGCGGCGAATTTAATATTGCTTATACGGCTCCTTTGCCGAGTATCCCTAGTGGACTAGAAGGGCAGAGGAGAAACCCAAATACCCAATCCCCACTCCCTAGTGCAGACGCGATTAATCGCGTCTCTCCCAACTCCCCACTCCCCATTCCCAATCCTTTAAATGATTCTCTTGAGGTTGCGAAGAAACTAGAAGAGGTTGTAAGAAAATCACCAGCAGTTGAAACGGTATTTACCACTGTTGGTTCCCGTGAGGGTGAGCCGAACAAAGGGATACTATATGTAAAGCTTAAAAAAGATCGCACAATCACTACTGGGGAACTACAAGACCAATTCCGCTCCTCATTACCTACTCTTTCTGGGGTAACTACTAGTGTTGAAGATATTCAATTTGTTGATTCTGGCGGTCAAAAACCCCTCCAGATAGCTTTACGTGGTAACGATCTCCAAGCCTTAAGCAAAGCAGTCAAAGCAATTAAAGAGAGAATTCAGAAACTACCGGGATTCGCTGATGTCACAGTTACAGGTGAAACAAATCCACAAGGTGCAGTTTTTCAAATCGAGCGTCTGAATAATCAGCGCGTGGCTTATGTGAGTGCTAATCTTGGCAAGGATTTATCCTTGGGTGATGCTACTGACAAAGTGGTAGCTGAAGCTAAGGCGGTGTTACCCCCTAATGTTTCCTTAAATTTAGGAGGAGACTCTGCTAGCCAAGGTGAGGTTTTTAGCAGTTTTGGCAGTACTTTAGCTCTATCTGCCCTGTGTATTGTCATTGTACTAATTTGGCTGTTCAAAAGCTGGGTAGACCCTCTGGTGATTGGTGTCTCTTTGCCTTTAGCGCTAGTGGGGGCAATGTTGGCACTACTAATCACCAAAAGCGACTTTGGCATGATCTCACTGATCGGCTTCGTCTTTTTGCTGGGATTGGCAAATAAAAATGCCATTTTGCTGGTGGATTACATCAATCAGTTACGCAACGCTGGCTTAGATCGCACCGAGGCAATCCTCAACACCGGACTAGTGCGCCTCAGACCAATTATGATGACCACTGCCTCCACTATTTTAGGGATGCTACCGATCGCATTAGGTTTTGGCGCTGGTTCGGAATTGCGATCGCCAATGGCTGTAGCGATCGCTGGTGGACTGGTGAGTTCAACTATCCTCAGTTTGATTGTTGTGCCAGTAGTCTACGCAATTTTAGATGATTGGTTTCCCCGATTTCAGGCGAGGGAGAGAAATTGATGCAAGTTTTTGTCACCGGGGGTACGGGCTTTATTGGTGCCCACTTAGTACGGTTGTTGCTGCAACAGGGATATGATGTCAAAGCCCTAGTCCGCTCAAGCAGCAATTTGGATAATCTACGTGGTTTAGAGGTGGAAATTGTCAAAGGCGATTTGAACGATCCAAATCTTTGGCAACAGATGAGAGGTTGTCAATATCTATTTCATGTGGCAGCCCATTATTCCCTGTGGCAAACAGACCGGGAGTTACTCCTCCATAACAATGTTTTGGGTACGCGCAATGTGTTGGCAGCAGCCCGCAAAGCTGGCATTGAGCGCACCGTTTATACCAGTTCAGTAGCGGCAATTGGGGTAGGATCATCTGGCCAAGTCGTCGATGAAACACATCAGAGTCCCTTAGAAAAGTTGGTGAGTGACTACAAAAAGTCTAAGTTTCTCGCTGAACAAGAAGCCATACAAGCCGTTGCTAAAGGTCAGGAAGTAGTTATAGTCAATCCCAGCAGCCCCATTGGCTCCTTGGATATCAAACCTACCCCGACAGGTGATATAATCCTGCGGTTTTTACGACGGCAAATGCCCTTTTACTTAGATACTGGTTTGAATTTTATCGATGTGCGAGATGTGGCATGGGGACATTTACTGGCTTTGCAACGGGGTAAATCAGGCGATCGCTATATCTTAGGTCATCAAAACCTAAGCCTCAAGGAACTACTCGAACAACTCGCTGATCTCACAGGTCTAATAGCACCTCAACGAACAGTACCCGCTTGGCTGCCCCTTAGTGTTGCCTGGGTTGATGAAAAAATTCTCGCACCCTTGGGGAAATCGCCCTCAGTGCCGTTGGATGGCGTTCGGATGGCGAAACAACCTATGTATTACGATGCAGCAAAGGCTGTACGAGAGTTGGGTCTACCTCAATCTCCGTTAAAGGTGGCACTCAAGGATGCTGTAGATTGGTTTGTTGCTCAGGGGTATGTTAAATGAGAAATATAGCAGTAAGGGCGGTTAGAAACCGCATCTATACAGGCAAAACCCACCTCCGTGGGTTAAAAAACCTGAATTTTATCTTATTGTATAGCCGCGAATTCTATTCGCCAGGGCTTTTTCTTTTCCCGTGGTGTTTTCATATCTAAAAGAGGAGCGATCGCAACAATGGCAGTTAATTTACAACAAGCTATGGATATTGGGAAGTATCTTGTTACCCAGCGTTTGAAAGGACGTAAACGCTTCCCTTTAGTATTGATGTTGGAACCTCTTTTTCGGTGTAATCTAGCCTGTACTGGTTGTGGTAAAATCCAACATCCAAAGGAAATTTTAAAGCAAAATCTCACCCCAGAACAGTGCTTTGCCGCAGTGGAAGAGTGTGGCGCACCGGTTGTCTCAATTCCTGGAGGAGAACCGCTTCTACATCCCCAGATTGATGAGATTGTTCAGGGATTAATTGAGCGCAAGAAATATATTTACTTGTGTACTAATGGCTTGTTGTTAGAAAAGAGTCTGGATAAGTTTCAACCTTCTCCTTACCTGACTTTTAGTGTCCATTTAGATGGGATGCGGGAGTTGCACGATCAGTGCGTTGATCGCAAAGGTGTTTTTGATATTGCTGTCAAAGCGATTCGTGCCGCTAAAGCTAAAGGTTTTCGTGTCACCACTAACACCACTATCTTTGAGGGTACTAAACCCAAAGATATGCAAGAGTTCTTTGACTTTCTAGAAACGCTAAATACTGACGGGATGATGATTTCTCCCGGTTACAGTTACGAGTGGGCACCAGATCAGGATCATTTTCTCCACCGAGAACAAACACGCACCCTCTTCCGGCAAATTCTGGCTCCCTACAAAGCTGGTGAAAAAAACTGGAACTTCAATCACAATCCACTGTTCTTAGATTTTCTCACTGGTGAAAAGGACTACGAATGCACGCCTTGGGGTAGCCCAAGTTATAGCGTTCTCGGCTGGCAAAAACCTTGCTATCTCCTAAACGAAGGTTATTACTCTACCTTCAAGGAATTACTCGCACAAACTGACTGGAGTCAATACGGTCAGAAGAGTGGTAATCCCAAGTGTGCCGATTGCATGGTTCACTGCGGCTACGAACCCACCGCCGCAATGGATGCAATGCAACCGCAAAATATGGCGCGTGCCCTTGGTAGTATGTTTGGCAGGGGCTAGTAATTTATGTCATTAATTTTGATGGGTAAAAAAGTTCGTAGTAAGGACTTTAGTCCTAAATCTTTAAGGACTTCAGTGCTTACTACGAAGCCCTCATAACTAATAATACGATAGACCACTAGATTGACAGACTACTAGTAAAGCGGGCGCGGAAAAAAACATACCCTTCGGGTTCACCAGTCGCCTGCGGAGGGAAACCCTCCCGCAGCGCTGGTTCACCATTTCAAATGGTGCAAGAAGCTCGGAATAAAATTATGCGTGACTTTTGACTTCCGCGTTGCAGTACTAGCCCTAAAAAACACAAGCCCTTTCTGATTCTACACAAAACTTAATATTTACTGATTTTAACTAAACATCCTCTTAGACATTGCTCTGGGAGGGTTTGGACTTCGTTTTAAAAATCTAATTAATGAAGGATGCTTGATTATTATTAACAAAACCTATGAATCGCCTCTACCCTTTGGTAGATTTAACATTGACAAGAAATTTTTTTATACAATACGTAGATTATACGGTCAATGCCACAGGTAGTTTTAGTTAACCCACAAATTCCTCCTAATACAGGTAATATTGCCCGTACTTGTGCTGCTACGGGTACAGAGTTGCATTTGGTGGGGCCTTTAGGATTTGAAATTAGCGATCGCTACCTCAAAAGAGCAGGATTGGATTACTGGCCTTACGTCAAACTGCACTATCATGAATCCCTAGAAGCCTTTAAAACCGTACATCAGCAGCGTGGAGGCAGATGCTTGGGTTTTAGTGTCGGTGGAAATTGTAATTACGTCAGTTTTCAGTTTCAACCAGATGATTGGTTGCTGTTTGGTAGTGAAACTACTGGCTTACCACCAGCAATTTTGTCTAATTGCGATGCTACTCTGTATATTCCCATGAGCCAACCGGGGGTTCGCAGCTTGAATCTTTCAGTGAGTGTAGCAATTAGCTTATTTGAAACCCGTCGTCAGCTAGGCTATTTACAATAGTTCTTTACCTTCATGATCATAAGTAAATATACTTATGAAATTCTTAGGTGTCTATTATATGAACGATTTGTGGCAGTAAAGGTTTTCTTGATTACTGCAATAATATGTAAAACAAGATACCTAAAATTGGTTATTTTCTGAAATTGTAGTGGAAGATACTTACAAGGATAGGAAGGTTATTATAAGAAATCTGTATATAAAACTTGGGATATTGCCAAATTTGAATGATAGATTTTGATGAATCTGAAGCATTTTAAATTGGAGGTAAAAACAGCTAAATTCAGTCACATTAAAGATTTGAGCCATTTTCCTTCGATCAACGTTAGAAAGTAGCCCCAAAGTAGCCAATAGATCATACGGTTGTTTTTTAGGGAATAATCAACGTAAAGTCTCGTGTTAAGAAGACTGATTGGGTAGAAATATCTTGAAGATATCTACAGTGGGGGGCATCACTTTTCCAGAAGTCGCAGCAATTTAATTCTCGGCAGCGACTATGGACTTGGCAAATAGTTTGTCCAGTCCCCGCAATTGACGCAAGACAATGGCGGACAATGGTAAAAAGTAAAACGTACTAAGTGGTGTGAGGAGTGGTTCGGACAAGTAAACACAGCAAAATTTAAGTTTTGCTAATACGTGTGAACTTGTTTAAATCAGAGAAGCAGGTTAATCTTGCGTAAGCATCTCTGGTGAATGTGATCTTGATCTATCATTCGTTGTGATCTAAATCATTTACTAGTATCCAACTGAAAAATCGAGGTCAGTTAAGCGCTAGTGATCATAGGAGGTCGTCTTTGAAACGAGCATTGAAAAAGAGAGTGAAAGCTGTGTTGAACAATAACCCCAGCAGCGATGATGCCCCGGTAGAACTGCTAAATGTGATAAATCCAAAAGTTAACCGCCGGGTGCGAACAAAAGCCGCCATGATTGGCTTGGCAATCTCTATGGGAGCAACCAGCCTTTTGGTGACTCGACAAAGCGATCAAGCCCAAGCAGCAGTGCCTGTAGGGAGCCAAAAGGCTTTCTCAACAATTCCTGCTGTTCCTGACACTGAGGTGAAATTTGCCTCCACAAAGCTGGAGTCCCAAGCAGTCTCATCAGCGAGCGTGCCGGAAAATCCTGTTATTGTGGAACCAACGGCAGTCTCACAAGTGCCTGGGCTTGAAGCTAAATGGCAAGTTGCAGCAAAGGGAATGTCTTTGCAAGTTCCTGCATCAGAAAGGTTTTCCCAAGGAACAGCAGTTTATAAAAATTCTACCTACCTGAACCCCCAAGTGGCACAGGGATTAAACAATACCTTAGCTGAGGCTAGTTTCCCAACAGTCAATAATCTGTCTGAATCTAGTGCTGATGGTGTTGGTATTGCAAATGCATCACTAACTGCCCAGCCACAAACAGTGGCTGCGGTTGGCGTTGCCAACAGTGAAATAAATGCACAACTTAAGGCGCAACAAGAGTTCGCACTGAATCGCTTACAAGAAAAATCGAACCGTTTAAGAAACAGTCTGGCACAGTTGCGGTCTGGGGAGACTAAAGATTTATCACAAGCTGATATGGGGTTGGCTGCGCCAACAACTGTAGTTGAGAAGACTGTATTAGCCCAGTTGGACACTTCTGGCGATGCAAGCAAAGCGAACTTGATATCGAAGTTAAAACAGAAGACACAGACGACTGCCCTAAAACCACTAGCTACACCAACAGTTATTGCGTCCTCGACTCGAACAGCCTACGAAGTTAAGCCCGGAGATACACTAGCAGCGATCGCCAGCAGATATAACACTTCCGTATCAAAACTAATCGAGGCAAATAACCTCAATAATCCAAATGAACTGAAAATTAGTCAACAACTAATTATTCCTGCTGTTCAAATTGAGGCAACTGTAGCAAGTAACCCCACTGTAGCGAGTACTACTTTTGTAGAGTCCAGCAAAGCTCCAAAAGTAGACAACTCGCCTATAAATATTGGTAGTGCCAACTCATATTTACCTAGTTCACAATCACCAGCTATTGCCGACAACAGTAACATTACCGTCCCTACACCGGTAACTGTTCAGGTTCAGGCAAATAGTGCGACCGACTTAGAAACAGCCCCCACGGCTAGTTCTTCTGGCGTCGGTGGTGACATTGCAGTGCCACAAGCTTTTGCCGAAATGCAACAGCCTAAAACACTAGCAAATAGGGTAGCAAGGGTCAACAATAACAATAATGACCGTTTGCGGAGCTTACAAGCGGAAATTCAGAGGTTACAGCAGAAATATCGCACTCAACAGTCTGGTAACTCAGTTGTGTCAGCAGCAGCTTCTGAAACTAATAATGCTGCAATGCTCACTCCTATTTCTACCCCTAATAATTTCACTGTACCCAATGCGGCTCGACCCAATACTGTAGCAATCCAAATTCCAGTTCCTACACCGATTCGGAGTAACTATAGCGTTCAGCCAATTAAGCCCCAATTCCGTACTTCTGTACGCCCTAGCGAGGTAGCAAACCCAGAGTTCTTACCTAATCTAGGGTCTGCTAGTCAGTGGACTCCTTCTAGCACCCCATCTGCCATAAAGGTAAAGGTTGCAACGCCTTCTGGAAGAGTAAATGCCTCTGACTCCTTAGGAATGATGCGGGGAAGGACAGTTACACCACAGGTACTACCATCTTTGGCAGCAGTTGATCAATATCTGCCCAGACCTATTGACGAACTTACGCCTCCTCCATCGACTTCAACCATAGCTTACACCTGGCCAGCAAAGGGCACTCTCACTTCTGGCTTTGGTATGCGTTGGGGAAGACCGCACAAGGGAATTGACGTTGCTAACTCCACGGGCACGCCAGTTGTCGCCTCAGCTGAGGGGACGATAGAAAAGGCTGGTTGGAATAAAGGTGGTTACGGTAACCTTGTTCAAATCCGCCATCCTGATGGCAGCACGACTCGCTATGCTCATAACAGCAAGATTCTGGTGCAACCTGGTCAGCAGGTAAATCAAGGAGAAACAATTGCTTTAATGGGTAGCACTGGTCACAGTACTGGGCCACACACCCACTTTGAAATCCATCCATCAGGCAAGGGTGCTGTTAATCCAATAGCTATGTTACCGGAACGCATGTAATTCCTAGCTGTCTTTAACGAAATCATTGCCTTGTTTATTGAGGGAGTTTAACCTCCCTCTTTTGCTTTCTATTGCCTCAACAGAGATGAAAGCTGTAAGAAATTTGTAAAAGTGCTAGCCTTGAGCAAATTTATATGCTATATTAGTTGATAATTTGGAAAGAGATGGCTCAGTAGCTCAGTTGGTTAGAGCGCGGGACTCATAAGCCTGAGGTCGTTGGTTCAATTCCAACCTGAGCCACTTTAAAAATTATAAGTAGGGTTTGCTGAAGAAAGCAAAAGTTTAAACTCCTGCGAAAATTCTGCTTCTAATCCTTTTGGTAAAATCATAACCCAATCAATAAAACGATAGAGATTGCGAATATCCCTTTCTTGCAGCCCTTGTTCATACAATCGCCAAATTAAACTTAAATTTCCACGTTTTCCTTTCTCCCAGTTGTTTAGTAGTTTGCTGGGTTTTCAAATGTGCCATTACCACCGTCGCAAAGGGATCATCGCTTTTTTCTAACTCTGTCCATCGATTTTGATAATCGAGCAGTTTGACGGTTCCAAATCTAAAATGCAAACCACAATCGGGATAATTATAACTGTATTGATTTGGTCTCCAAGTCCAGTCAGCATCGCACAAAATTGCTAGGCTAATGGCTGGTTTAGCAAATTTGTCAAAAATTCGCAGGTTATAAGAAAACATCCTTTGAGCAAAATTATCTTCTGATTTTGCCTGAATTTCGACATGAATCAACAGCCAAATTTCCTCTCCTCGAATTTTCCAGACTTTGACCAATTTATCTGCATATCTTCTACCAAGTTCTGCTTCCCGGTCTATTTGTTGAAATTCTTTATCAAGAAACTCGTGGGGACGTTCCCAATTAATTAGTGCTGCTGTTTGCGGAAAGAAAAATTGCATTGCTTGTGGGAAGTAAGCTTCTAGGATTTCTTTCCACGGGGAATCATTATCGGCTCTTTCTCGCTCTTCGCTCATGAGTTGATTGATAGATTTATGTTCTTGATAAGAAGATGTAAGCAGCCGATATTTTCAGCAGGTTAGAAGTTCCTTGGTCAAGAAAATTATATTCAGCACTATTTAATATGGCGGATGACTTCGGCAACTGACCAAGCTTGAGCGATCGCTCCTCTGGGCTTATGAGGTGCATCGCCATCAAAAATCTCAGAAATAGAAGCAAGACAAGCGTCAAATAGAAAGTGATCTAGCAGAGGTTGCCAATCAAAAGGCAGCGATCGCTGTGGATAAAAACGTTGCCAAGCCCGAATATACGGCCCAATTAACCAAGCCCAAACAGTGCCTTGGTGATAAGCGCGATCGCGTTGCTCTTGATTACCCTCATATCTGCCTTTGTATTCGGGATCTCCTGGATCGAGACTGCGAAGACCATAGGGGGTGAGTAAGCTCACAGTTGCCAAATCTAAGACTTGACACCCTTGCTGTTCAGAAAAGGCGCAATGGTGCAGCGACAGCGCCAAAACAGCATTGGGACGAATTTGAAAATTCCGGCGATCATCTGGCTCAATAGTATCGTACAAATAACCCAGATGAGGATTCCAGAATTTTTGCAACGAGGTTTTCACGCGTTGTGCTTGTTGAGCATAACGCTGTGCTTGCTTCGTGAGGCGCACTGGCTCACCAAACTCAAGCTGGCTCAATCGTTGTGCCCACTGACTCAGCCAACATAAAGCAGAATACCACAGTGCATTGATTTCCACTGGCTTACCGTAACGAGGAGTGACGGGGTATGCGCCAATTACCACATCCATCCAGGTAAGGGCAACACCAGGAGCATCCCAACTAACTAACCCATCGGTGGCATCGATCTGGATATTGAAATGTGTACCACCAACAAATGCTTTGTAAATTTGCTGTACTAGAGGGAATTGCTCTGCCAAAAATTCCCAGTCTTGGGTAGCTTCTAAATAAAGTCCTAAAGTTTCAATCCACCACAACGCCCCATCAATACTGTTATAAATTGGTTCTCCATTGAGATCAAGAAATGCATTAGGAATCAAACCGTGGCGGCAATAATGCCCAAAAGTCCGCAATATTCCTTTTGCCAAGTCAAAGCGCCGTGGAACTAGTGCCAAACCAGGTAAAGCAATTAATGTGTCGCGTCCCCAGTCATTAAACCAGTGATAACCAGCAATGACCGCAGGGCCTGGAATTGAGGCTCGATAGACGATAAACTGATCGCTTGCTTTAAGTAGTTGTTGCCAAATTGTAGATTGGGCATCGGGCATTGGACATTGGGCATTGAAAAGAGGCAGAGGCGCGGGGTGTGGGGGGCAGAGGGGAAAATTCTCCCTTGCTCCCTGCTCCCTGCTCACTGCTCCTCTGCCTCCCTGCCTCCATCCAAAAATCTGGGAGAGCCGTTTTTGCTCTGCCTCTACTGCTTCTGCAAAGGTTTCGTCGGTGAGAACACCTGCCGTCGAGTCGGGAAAACCTACTCGTGCTTCTAGAGTGACTGTATCTCCTGGTTGCAGTGTAACTATCAAGTAACCAGGACTGTAAAGGTCTTCTTTGTCGCCTAATCCCCGTTTTGTCTCCTCAGGCAATCCATAATTCCAATACCAAACTGCATCTGTTTGATATCTTCCTTGTGTCCAGCGTAAGTGCCAAGGTATACCGAAATTCTTAGAATTTTTTGCTTGCAGACAGATTTGCTGTTCCCCAAGCAATTGTGAGAACTGTAATCCTGGATTAGCAGCTTGCTGGTGATGAAAGTTACGTTCTGCTATCAGCAGTCGCAGGCGTAAAATCGCTGTGTCACTTCCCTCGTAGCGGTATTGGATTAAAGTTCGATGGCAAAATCGAGAGTGGCGAGAGACACGATTAATCGCGTCTGTACTATGATTCTCTTCCCTACTCCCTACTCCCCATTCGCTACTCCCTTCCCAACCATAGGGCATCACCAATTGTCTGGTTAACTGCCAGTTATCTTGACCCCAAATCCATTTTGGAACTGGGTTAATATCAAAACAGCGTAGCAATTCGTAGCCTGTCGGCTCAATCTGACCGTTACCCCAAAAATTTGTTCCCAGTGCTACAACGTTCCCTAATACTTCCAAGCTAGCTTCTAGGTGCGAAAACAGCAGAGTCCGCTCAGAAGGAGGCTTTGTAGCGGCAAACAGCCAACCGTGATAAGTACGTGTGCGGACATCCGAAACTGTACCACTGGCAAAACTTCCTAAGCCATTGGTAAGCAACCATTCTCTTGTATCTAAATCAAGCATTTGCTACTCAAAATCGTTATGAGTATGATATAGTCGTAACAGATCGTAATTAAACTGTGAGAGCGTGGATGGGTGAATTTTACTTGACCCAAATTCCAACGCTACTAAACCGATAAAGGAGAATTAGGTTAATGTCCCTTACTTACGGAACCGAAGGAAGCCTCCGCGTTGGTCAACAAGCTCCCGATTTCACAGCAACGGCTGTGGTAGATCAGGAATTTAAGACAATCAAACTTTCCGATTATCGCGGTAAGTATGTCGTCCTGTTTTTCTACCCACTAGACTTTACCTTTGTTTGTCCCACTGAAATCACAGCATTTAGCGATCGCTACGAAGAATTCAAGAAAATCAATACAGAAGTCCTTGGGGCTTCTGTTGATAGTGAATTCTCCCACCTCGCTTGGATTCAAACAGATCGTAAGTCTGGTGGCGTGGGCGACCTGAATTATCCTCTAGTCTCCGACATCAAAAAAGAGATTAGCGCCGCTTACAACGTTCTTGACCCAGCAGCAGGCATTGCCTTGCGTGGTCTGTTCATCATTGATAAAGATGGTATTATACAGCACGCCACGATCAACAACCTAGCTTTTGGTCGCAGCGTTGATGAAACCTTGCGGACATTACAAGCACTTCAATATGTTCAGTCTCACCCCGATGAAGTTTGCCCAGCCGGTTGGCAACCTGGTGACAAGACAATGAATCCTGACCCAGTGAAGTCTAAAGTCTACTTCTCTGCTGTCTAAATTTCCCTAGTTAGGATCTAATCCATCCTGTTGGAGTTGAAATCAACGAAAACCACAGATAAACAGAGATACACATTAAACAGTGTCAACCTCGGTATCTATCTGTGGTTTTTTAAATAATGTTAAAAATATACCAATCTGAACAATGATTGTGATAAATAAAATGCCAAAAATTAATTATCAATAACTCTTTGACAATCCAAAATCTCAAATCAAAAATCAAAAATAGTATTATGCTTACTTCAACTGATTTTAGTGGCTTATTAAACGAGCGATTCTTCCGCAATTTTTTACCAGTTCCAGCAACAAATAAACTCAGGTTGGGAGTAGGAACGCCAGATTTTCAACTCCCAGATATTACCAATGGAACTTTAGTAAAATTGTCTGATTATAAAGGCAAGCAACCAGTTTTACTCGCCTTTACTCGCATCTTTACTGAAAAACAATATTGCCCTTTTTGTTTTCCTCACATCAAAGCTTTAAATGAAAATTATGAGCAGTTTAAGAATAGCGGTATAGAAGTTTTAATGATTACTAGTACCGATGAACGGCAGAGTCAAATAGTTGTGAGGGATTTGGGCTTAAAAATGCCGTTATTGAGCGATCCTAGTTGTCGAGTGTTTCGTACCTATCAAGTAGGGCAAGCATTAGGAGCGCCTTTGCCAGCACAGTTCGTATTAGATAAAGAAGGAAAACTGCGCTACTGGCATTTATTTTCTTTTTTGGATCACAATGCTAGTATTGAGACTTTGTTAAAACAATTCAATTGAGTGTAATGTGTAAATGGTAATGCCCACCCTACTCATGAAATTGTGAGGTTTTATGGTGCTGACGCTTTATCATTCGTCGATTTCTCCTAACTCCCGCCGCGTCTGGATTACTCTGCTAGAAAAAGGACTTGACTTTGAATTAGTAGAGATAAAACTGGATGGGGAGCAGTTTAAATCAGAGTTTTTGGCAATTAGTCCTTTCCATCACATTCCAGCTTTGGTGGATGATGGCTTTAAGGTAGTGGAATCTTTGGCAATTTTGGACTATTTAGAAGCAAAATATCCCACACCTGCGATGTTGCCTAAAGATGCCAAAGATTTAGCGATCGCACGCATGGTACAACTGGTAACTGTAAATGAGCTTTTGCCAGCAACCACCACGTTTTTACCTCAGGTATTGGGCTTACCTGGGGAAGATCCAGAAAAAATCGAGCAGGCAAAGCAAAAAATTTCAACAGTGCTGAAGCTTTTTGAAAATTTGCTTGACGATCGCCCTTACTTTGGTAGTCAAAACTTAACTTTAGCTGAGGTTGTGGCTGGAACTGTAGTAATATGGCTGCCACAAGTAGGCATTTCCTTAAGTGATTATCCAAAGGTGAATGCTTGGCACGATCGGTTAGCTGCACGGACAACATGGCAAGCTACCGAGGCTACACCAGAAGCAATGGAAGCGTTAAAGTCCATCATAGTAGCGAGAAACACGCAGCAAATTCATAGCTAGTCAATGTAGAGATGGTAAATTGACCGTCTCTACAAAGCTAAATTTTTACAGCTTGACTTGTTGCAAATGACTGCGGGGATTATAAGTACGTATAGCCCGGATTTTTTCATAATATTCCCGCTCTTGCTGGCTGAGGTCTTTTGGTGGTGCGATCGCCACCTTCACCAGCTGATCGCCACGTCCACCCTTAGCGAGGGGCCAACCTTTGCCACGTAAACGCAGCGATTGACCAGAACGCACTCCTGCTGGTAGCTTGACATTAACTAAACCATCGGGAGTGGGTACATCAATAGACGCTCCTAAAGTAGCTTCATCTGGCGTGATTGGCACTTCGCACACCAAGTTATCGCCTTCCATTTGGAAAAACGAGTGCGGCTGAAGTTCGACTTTTAAGTATAAATCCCCTCGTTGTTGAGTCATCGGGTTGATTTGACCTTTGCCCCGCACGCGCAGACGAGTACCAGGTTTAGCGCCAGATGGGATACGAACATCAATTGTTTCGTTACCTAAACTGAAGCGCTTTTGCACACCATTAAATGCTTCAGCAAAAGTTAGAGCGATCGCAGCTTCACTATCTTGGGAAGTACCCGTACCTGTATCACCAAACCCATAATCGTTAAAGCCGCCGCTAAAACCACTCGTCGCACCTGTGGAACTGCGGTAAGAGTAATTTTGTGAGTAATTTGAGTAATTATTATTTTGTTGTGAGTAACTTTGTCGCCCACCGCGAGGGGTAGCACCACCAAAGCGTCCCAGCAACTCATTAATGAACTCATCAAAATTTCCGTATTGACTGAAGTCAAAGCCACCCATATCAACACCAGCGCCGCCAGAGGGGAAACCTTCACCAGCTTGTTTCCAATATTGACCGAATTGGTCATATTTTTTGCGTTTATCTACATCTGACACAACTTCGTAGGCTTCGCTAACTTCTTTGAAGCGTGCTTCTGCCTGTTTGTTATTTGGGTTGACATCAGGGTGATATTTGCGGGCTAGTTTACGAAAGGCTTGCTTAATCTCATCTTGAGTGGCAGTCTTACTAACTCCCAAAATTGCGTAATAGTCTTTGAAGTCGGTTGCAGCCATGTATCTACTAGCCTCCTATAGAAATTCTTGTTATGTTTTTTTAAGATAAAAGATGTTGGTTTGCCCGGTATAGTGCCAAAGCATTGAGAATCTGACTTTAAATTAACAAAGAATATAGAAAATCAAGTGTGGTTCTCGCTCAACAAGCGATCGCAATTTCCGTACTTCGATTTTTCTGATAAGCGGATCAGCTTGTCTAGCCCTTCTTCCAGGCTTGGAGGAGCATCTCGAAGTTGACGGTGCATCCGCAAGATGATTTCTTCAGGAACTTGGCGCGATCGCTTTTTATTACGTGCTAAACACAGCCACACTGGCGTATCCACCCAAATTGCCGTAATGTCGGTAAAACCCGATTCACGGGCTAAAGCAATAACTTCACGGCGATGGCGGCGCTGGGCATTGGTGGCATCGAAAATAGCTGTATTATTTGTAGAAATAGCTTGCTGAAATTGCCGTCCTACTTCCCGCCAAATCACCAGCCACGGCCCTTGAATAGCTTGGGAACCAAACAGTTGCCCCCGGATACCATCCGTAGAAATCAGTGGCATCTGGGGGCATTCTGCTAGCAATTGTTTAGCAAAAGTTGACTTACCGCTACCTGGAAGACCAATTAACAAAAAAAGTGAGGAGTGAGAAGTTAGAAGTGAAGAATTAAAAGTGAGGAGTGAGGAGCAATCAGAATTTTTAGTCATTAACTCATAACTCCTAACTCCTAACTCCTAACTATTAAATGATAGTTCCATCGGGAATGACAGCATTTTTCAGCACAACGACGATGCCACTACGGATGTAGAAACCTTGACTTTCGCGGTCAGCTTCTTGCACGCTATCTTTATTGATAATTTTGACATCATGACCGATACTGGCGTTTTTATCAATGATGGCACGGCGAATAATCGAGTCAGCACCAATACCTACAGGAATGTCACCTTGTTCTACATTGGATTGGCGTTCTACAGAAGCTTGGTAAAAATCTGCACCCATCAGTAAAGATTCTTCGATGAGGCAGCCAGATTCAATTCGCGATCGCACTCCTAAAACTGAATGTTGAATGCGGCAATTTTTCAAAATACAACCTTCGCCAATAATTGATTCTGTTACCTGGCAATCTAAAAGTTTACTTGGAGGTAAGTAGCGAGCGCGGGTATAAATTGGTGCCTGTTCATCGTAGAAACTAAATGGTGGCTGGGGCTGCTGAGTTAGGGCTAGATTGGCATGATAAAATGCCTCAATTGTTCCAATATCTTCCCAATAGTCATCAAATAGATAAGCTTGAACGTTGTAATCTTTAGAGGCATCAGGAATAATTTCTTTGCCGAAATCAGTCCTTTCTATACCTTCTCTCAACAACTTGAACAAAACTTCTTTTTTAAAGACATAAATCCCCATTGAGGCGATGTAAGGCTGTTGCTGGGCTTGTTCTTTTGATAATCCCAGTACGCTTGTATCAACGCGCATTTGGATTAATGCTTCACCTTTAGGTTTTTCGCTAAAATCGATTACCCTACCAGAATCATCAATTTTCATCAAGCCAAAATCAGAGGCGCGGCGCTCATCGATGGGGATGACTGAAAGAGTAATATCAGCCCCCGTTTCCCTATGGCGCTGGATAAAGTGGCGATAATCCATGCGGTAGAGGTGATCGCCTGAGAGAATTAGATATTCTTCTACATTCCATTCTTCCATTAACCACAGATACTGACGCACAGCATCGGCTGTACCTTGGAACCAGTTAGGGTTTTCTGGTGTTTGTTGTGCCGCTAGCACTTCCACAAAGCCTTCACTGAAGCCAGTAAAGTTATAGGTACGGGCGATGTGACGATTCAGAGAAGCTGAGTTGAATTGTGTCAGGACGTAGATTTTGAATATTTCGGAATTGATACAGTTACTGACAGGGATATCGATTAGGCGGTACTTTCCCGCTACTGGTACTGCTGGTTTAGCGCGTAGTTTGGTTAGCGGGTAAAGCCGAGTACCCGCGCCACCACCAAGGATGATTGATAATACTTTTTTCACAAAATTTCTCCCGACTGCCTTTCAACTCTCACTCTCAGTTTAGGACTGTCTGCCACCACAGGTAAGGGGGGATCAAATATTCTCAGGGATGAATTTTACAAAATACTATTAGTGACAGATAATGCTGCCTAGAAGTAGACAATCAGAACATTTGTATTAATTGGTATGAGGAATGGGGGGCGATGGCTGCGCCAACACTTCGGTGAACGCTATACCCAGCAAATAAACAAAGAACTATTTTTGGAGAATTATATCAAACACTAAAGCTACCTAAACTTTTCCTCTGATTGACCAAATGCAATTGCTGTGATCGCTTCAGATACTTTACCCAAGTTTGCTCTGATAGCTGGGAAATGGCATTTGGTGACAGTGTTGCCGTGAAAATATCTTTGCCACTGCTAACACCACTAACGCCTAAACTTTCTAAAACAGCAGTTGCAGTCGAGTCTAAAACTGGTACGGTATAGATAAAAACCGCCAAACTGGGTTCCTCTAAGTTTTGAACATCATTTAGCGCTGTAGCAAGTGCAGCATCTAGCTTTTGATAATTCATCAGTAATTCCTTGGTAAAAAAGGCGGGCAATTTTTAGCCGATCTCAAAACCAATTTATCAAATTTATGATTTTTCATTGCCCATCTTCGTATAGACTTGCACAAATTTTCTATCAACTCGATAAATGGGGTGGCAAAGAAAGAAGATCGTGCAACTACGGCAAAAGTTTCTGAGTTGCTTTTGGTTTTAGAACATCCAGAATTACCATACTAGACATAGGAGTGAAAAAGAATGAAAAGACGTAGCAATGCTAGTCTCTAGTCCCTCGTTGACCTTAATTTCCTCTGCTACCCCTACTTAATTGAGCCGATACCTAATTTCTACTTACAATTACAGATTAACTGCAATCCTCTAGAGACGCGATATATTTATCGTATTTAATATATATATCGCGTCTCTCAGTCTAATTACAGATTAGCTGCGTTAATCACTCCATAACCCCATTTTTCATCAAATGTGCCTGGGGGTTTTCCAGGAATTGTACTATTTTTACGTAGCAAGTCTTTCACAGCAGCCGGATTAAGTTTAGGATCTCGCTGCAACAGCAGTGCAACTAATCCACTAACGAAGGGTGTCGCCATACTCGTACCAGCCCGTACCACAAACTTGGAATTAATCATCGATGAGCGGTCAAAATTTGCATCGGCGGAAAGAGTGGAAATAATCATTGCTCCTGGTGCTGCTACATCCGGCTTGTGTCCACTATTCCGTAGTGGCCCTTCACTACTGAACTCCGAAATAGTATGCAATTCTAACCCCATTTCTTGCTCTTTGTTATCAATATCTGTGTACTTGGTTCTAGTCGTATAGGCGGCAACTGTAATTGCACTGCTGGCGGCTCCCGGCGAACCAATTTTTACCGCATCCTTCACACTTTTACCTGTAAAAAACACTGATGAAGTGTCATCTATAGTCCACACATTCAAACTTGTGTCAGTTGAAGAAGTGTTGCGGACTCGCAGCTGCCAAATACCTCCCATAACTGGCGAGGGGTCAATACCGCGTATTTGCACAAAGAAATTATGGTCGCCGTTGGCTTGGTCTGGCGCTGGTGTCGCTAATTGCACTCGTGCATCTGGTAACTGATAATCTTGTGCGGAATTACCCTGAGTAATTATTTTTTGGAAGGGGGTGACAAAACCGTTAGGACTCCGCAGGGACACTTCCAATTCGCTATCTTTGGAATACCAAGCGTTTAACCAAACTATGCTTATTTGATTCAAAGGAACATTAAAGCGCATACCACAAGTGCGTCCACTGGGTATTGTCGCTTCTCCATGAATGTTATGGTTTCCTTCGTTACCCGCAGCACAGCAAATAATTCTTCCAGGGCCAGTTTCGGCATCAATGACTTTGGATAAGGAATCACTACCATCATGGGCATCAGCGTGTCCACCCAAGCTGAGATTTACCACTGCTGGGCGTCCCAATTCTCTAGCAACTCGGAAAATGTAACGCACAGCATCAGCAATGTGGGCATCCTGTAAATCTGACCTGACAACAACTAATTCCGCTTCTGGTGCTATACCGCCATAGCTAGCATCGGCACCGGCGGCAATTCCCGCAACGTGAGTACCATGACCGCCAGTATCCTGAGAAATTGTCAGTTGCGCCCCCGTCAATTCAGCCCCATAGCCGCCCTCCGTGACTCCGGGCCCCGGCAGTGTTTGATCCCAAATGTGTAAAATTCGTCCAGCAAAGGCGGGGTGTTTCGGATCAATGCCACTGTCTATAATGCCGATAATTACTCCTTTACCAGTCAATCCGGTTTTGTTCTGGAACTCCGGTAATTTGACTGTTTCCATTGCAGTGTCCATCCTCAAATGAAGTTTGCGTGATGGCTTAATGCGTTGGATAATATCTTCTTCAGATAAGACATCTAAACTCTCTATCGGTAAGAAAGCCGTCCGCACACTTCCAGAGTTTTGATTGACTTCAATATTATATTGTGATAAATAACTTAAGTCTGCATCATGGTCGCAGTAAATAAAAACGATGTTCTTAGTAGGCTTGACTGGGCTTTTGTGGGCAATGATGCCAAGCGATCGCTTATGTGTAACTAAAGCTTGATCTCCTTCATTTTGATAGTCTCGAAATGCCAAAAGTAATCCGGGAGAAAGTTTTTCGTGCCTCATTTTTACCTCAAGCTAAATTTATTTACTGTTAACAAAGTAGTAATTTGAGAGGAAGCAGTCGCTCTAGAACGTAGTATTTTCACCTTGATTATTTGATGCGACTATAGTTATCTATTTTTTTCATAGATAGCATCAAATAACCTTAGGAAGCGGTAAGCTTTTCCTAAGAGAATGTTTGAAAAGTATTAGGCGAATAGAATTTGCTACTACACAAACGAACGCGAACAGCGTCTCCAAGAGTTGTCCACCTCCGTGGACTAATACAAAATCAAGGGTTCTAAACCCACGGAGGTGGGTTTTGTCTGTATAGCCGCGACTTCTAGTCGCCAGAGCTAGTAATAAATTAGACTTTTCAAACATCCTTTAAGACAATTGCTAATTCATAACTCATATTCTTGAATTCTGTCTCCTTCATAGTTATTTTCTGTGGCTCGTGAGACAGCTTTGAGCAGGTGCATATTCGATTTCTGTTAAAAACTCAAATAAATTCTAGTTTCTAGTCAAAATAGTTAAGACTGATAACATTTGTGTATAAAGTAGGAGAAGACAGGCTAAATCGCTAATGACTACTGGCAAATGACAGATTCTCTATCATAAGTAAGAGCCATAAAGAAGCTAAGATTTGCAACGATCGCTTCTAAAGATACAAAAAGTTATTCATGCAAATTCAAACACCAGACTGGGTAAAGCACGCAGTTTTCTACCAAATCTTCCCAGATCGCTTTGCCAGAAGCAAACAGCCGCGCAAACGTTTGCTGCGTGAAGCCCGTTGGGAAGATTGGGACTCTATGCCAACACTCCAGGGTTATAAAGGCGGCGACTTATGGGGCATCATGGAGGGTTTAGACTACATCCAAGATTTGGGAATTAACGCGATTTACTTTACACCCATTTTTCAATCTGCTAGCAATCATCGCTATCATACCCACGATTATTATCAAGTTGACCCGATGTTAGGGGGCAACGAGGCTTTTAAGGAATTGCTCGATGCAGCTCATCAACGGAATATCAAAGTTGTTTTGGATGGCGTATTTAACCATTCCAGCCGTGGTTTTTTCTTCTTCCATGACGTTTTAGAAAATGGCCCCCATTCACCTTGGGTAAATTGGTTCAAAATAGAGGGCTGGCCCCTTTCAGCATACAATGGAGAATTCCCGGCAAATTACGTGGGTTGGGCAGGAAATCGTGCTTTACCAGAATTTAACCACGACAACCCAGAAGTGCGGGAATATATTATGGAAATTGCCGAATATTGGATTAAATTCGGCATTGATGGTTGGCGATTAGATGTACCATTTGAAATAAAAACTCCTGGATTTTGGCAGGAATTCCGCGATCGCGTCAAGGCAGTCAATCCCGAAGCTTACATTGTGGGCGAAGTGTGGGGAGATTCCCGCGAGTGGTTGGATGGAACACAATTTGACGGCGTGATGAATTATCTATTTACTGGGCCAACAATTGCCTTTACAGCAGGCGATCGCGTAGTCTTAGAACAAGTCCAAAGCCGCGACTATCAACCCTACCCACCCTTATTTGCCGCCGAGTACGCTACCAAAATTCAAGAAGTACTGCAACTTTACCCTTGGGAAATTCAGCTAACTCAACTCAATTTGCTAGCAAGCCACGATACAGCCCGATTAATGACAATTGCAGGCGGTGATATAGGTAGTATAGTATTGTCAACTCTACTGCTACTCACCTTTCCCGGTGCGCCCAGCATTTACTATGGTGATGAAGTTGGTTTACCTGGTGCAATAGATCCAGACTCACGTCGTGGCTTTCCTTTAGAGAGTAACTGGAATCAAGAAATTTTCAATACTCATCGTCAATTAATTGCCCTACGCCACACATACCCAGCCTTGCGTACAGGTGATTACCAAGTCCTCCATACTCAAGGACAAATCTATATCTTTGCGCGAACTTTAGGAACAGAGGAATTGATAATTGCCGTCAACGCTGGCACAAGTTCGGCAACAGCCAATGCAGATGTCGTCAGTTTACGTACTCAACCCAACAAGCTGTTGTATGGCACTGCTGAAGTTGAGTGGAATAGTGAAGGAGAAACTCAGCAATTGTCATTGACTGTTCCTGCACGTAGTGGGTGCATTCTGGGAGTAGGGAGTAGGGAGTAGGGAGATGAGGGGGATAAGGAGACAACGAGATATAAGCAATGCCCAATGCTCCATCCCCCATGCATTAGCTTCCCGCCACCATTGCAGGCATCAACACCGCATCAATAACGTGGATCACGCCATTGTCTGTCAAAATGTCTGTTTTGATGACATTGGCGTTATTTACCTTAATTTTGCCGTCGGCAGATTCAATGGCTACAATTGACCCTTCAAACGTCTCTGCCTCATTAATCTGTACCAAATCATCAGACCGAACATCGCCACTAGCGACATGATATGCCACAATTTTCTTGAGCTTGGGAATGTCTTGTAGTAGCGAGTCTAAAGTTCCCTCTGGCAGATTGGCAAAGGCTTCGTCAGTTGGTGCAAATAGCGTGAAAGAACCAGGGCTTTTCAGCATTTCTATGAGATTTGCAGCTTCAGCAGCCTTCACCAGGGTATTGAAGTTTCCCGCGTTGATAGCAGTTTCCACAAGGTCAGCCATAAGGGTGTGTGACTTTAGTCAGATAATATTATAAGTAACTTATATTGACTGAAACACTCTCAACCTCTATCAAGAGAGAGGTTGCTAGCGATTAAATACACAACATCAGATTTATCGGTACTGCTACACTGGGGAATGACCCCAAGAACCAGTGATTATGCTAAAGCGTTCTAAGTTCGAGACAACTCAGTCTCAGATTATGCACCGTTCTGAGGAGCTGATTAGTGCAGCCTCAAATCGTTATCGCATTACGGTTCAGGTGGCCAATCGTGCTAAACGTCGGCGTTATGAAGACTTTGAAAATAACGAAGATACGATGATGAAGCCAGTGCTAAGGGCAATTATCGAAATGTCCGATGAATTGACTCAGCCAGAAATTATTGGCGAACTATAAAAAAAGGCTTTAGAGAAGGTAGGATGAGCAAAAATTTATCGTTCATTCAACCCCTACTTAAACCTTGGCAGACACTCACTGCTTTAATAGTGGTGGGTGCAATTGTTTTGGGTTCAGGGGCGGACAAATCAATACATAGAAATTTATTTAGTATCCAACCTGCTTATGCTCAGAGAATCACACCTAGCGATGTTTGGCAGTTAGTATATCAGCAATTGCCAGATTTACCACGAGAAAATAACTATATCAGCAAAGAAAATGGGAAAGTTGCCCAAAACAACACCCTAGTAAGTCGCTTGATTACATATCACATTTATACCAAAGGGCGGGCCCCAATTTATCGCTTAGATTGGAAGCTGACTTTAGCTGATTACCTGGGTGCGAACGAAATTATGTATGATACTACCTATCCAGGCCATGAAACACTACGGGAAAATCCGATAGAAGGCGATCGCAAAGCCATCACTCGTCTTACCCGCAGCCAACGAAATTCCCTAGTGCAAGTCTTAGTCAATATATTTAATCCAAGTTCCCAAAATACCCCACCTCCTAGCTCCAACACCACACCTAGTCCTAATACATCAACTACACCACAGCCACCCCAACGAGGAGGGGCTGAACTACTAAAATGAAACCTACAGTCCAAAATCTTCCTTGGCGTTTCTCTGCGTTAAACCTCTGCGTCCCTCTGAGTTTAAAAAACTAAGCTATGGAACGCCTTATAAAAACCGGATATGGTTGGCGTATAGGCTGGAACCCCGATGCACCTGAGTTTAAAGGTTTAGTTGGTACAGATGATTGGGCAATTGAGTTAACCGAAGCCGAGTTGAATGATTTTTGCCGTCTACTAGCACAGCTAGCAGACACCATGAAACAACTTGCAACTGAATTAATGGAAGAGGAAAAAATCGCTTGTGAAGCCGAAAGCGATTTATTATGGATGGAGGTAGAAGGCTATCCTCATACCTACAGTCTGCGCTTCATCTTGAATACAGGGCGATGTGTAGAAGGTAAATGGGATGCTTCTGCTGTTCCCGATTTGCTGGAAGCCACTGGGATGCTGAAGGTTTTTTAAATATGCCTGTTGCTTATCCTAGAGTTTTGCTGTATCATAGTAATTCTGACCGGGGCGTAGCGCAGCTTGGTAGCGCGCCACTTTGGGGTAGTGGAGGTCGTGGGTTCGAATCCCGCCGCTCCGATTGATGATAAGCCATGCCTGCTAGTCTTTTCAAAAGATTAGCAGGTTTTTCAATCAGGTCTACGAGACGATACCAAATTCTTGGCACAAAATCATTCCAAAACTTCACTACAAATAATAATTGGAATTAGCTTGGTAGGCTGCGAGGTCGAACAGTTGTCCGACTCATCCCGTTTATCATTATGATAGGTAAATAAGTTCGTAGTAAAGACTTTTTGATTTGAGTCTTAAAGCGCTCACTACAAACTCAGCAACCTTGACAGACCACTAGAAAATTCCCCAATTCTGTTGAAATCATAGTTAGGCAAGTTTACCTTGTGGAAAACTTGTGGAAAAACTCAAGTAATTTTCCACAAGGTAATTATACTTAATCAAGTTTTACTAGTCTAATCTCAAGTATTCCACAGATTTATCCACAAAAAGTAAGATTTTTCCACAATTTAAGTTAAATTTAATCAATTTTTATACGTTACTTAATATTTTTGACTATTTATTCAGCCGTCAATGCTAATTATAAGAGTGGTGGTTGTGGAAAACTTCAAATACATCTTCATACATTTTCAGGATGATTTTTGAGAACGGCTAGTCATATTGATGCGATCGCTCAGTTGGCGGATTGTTTGTGCTAAAGTGCGATCGCTCTGGTGGAGTTGGGTAATTTTATCGCAACTATAGATTACCGTTGTATGGTCTTTACCACCAAACTCCTCGCCAATTCTCGGCAAACTCAGAGACGTATGTTGGCGCATGAGATACATTCCAATTTGACGCGCCCAGCTAATCTCTCTTCGTCGTGAGTTACTTTTGAGATCGTCTATTGAAACATCAAAATTATCCGCCACAACCTTTAAAATTGCTTCTGGGGTAGCTGCCATTTTTTCATTAGGCGGTTCTAAAACTGGTGTGATATTTTCTACCGTCATCGGTAAGCTCCAAATAGAAATATAAGCCACCGCCCGAATTAAAGCTCCTTCTAATTCTCGAATATTAGAAGTATAGTTAGAAGCAATATACTCAATCACATCGCGGGGAAGGCGAATATTTTCATCCTCAGCTTTTTTCTGTAAAATTGCCATTCTAGTTTCTAAATCGGGCTTTTGGATATCTGCGATTAACCCCATAGAAAACCGAGAACAAAGCCGTTCTTGCAAACTAGGAATCTGGTTAGGAGGACGATCAGAAGCAATGACAACTTGTTTACCAGCTTCATGTAAAGTATTAAAAGTATAAAAGAATTCTTCTTGGGTATATTCCTTCCCTTCAAGAAACTGAATATCATCAACTAATAAAACATCAGCCGCTCGATAATGCTCTCGAAAACTTTGCATACTATCTTTACGAATCGCTGTAATTAAATCATTAGTAAACTGCTCAGTCGAAACATAAAATATTTTACAATTAGGCGAAATTTCCCAGCGATAATGGCCAATCGCCTGCATGAGATGAGTTTTACCCAAACCTACGCCACCACATAAAAATAAAGGATTAAACTCTTTACCTGGAGATTCCGCAACTGCCAAAGAAGCAGCATGAGCCATCCGATTGTTAGCACCAACTACAAACCGTGAAAAGACATATTTAGAGTTTAATTCAGTAGTTTTTTTATTGTGATTAGGAATAGCTTCAGAAATACTGCTGGTATCTGGTGATTCCCAAGAAACCTCTCGTTCACTCAAATGAGAAACTTCATCTCCTTGAGCAACAGTAATGTAAATTCCTACGGGATGACCCAGAATATCTTGTACTACATGAGCAATGGTATTTATGTAATACTTCTGTAACCAATTACGAGCAAATGCGTTAGGAGTACAGATTACCAAGCAATTATTTTCTAATCGCTCCGCACTAGCAGTTTTAATCCAAGTTTCAAAGGTGGGCCGGGATAGTTCAAGCTGTAGGCGCTCTAGTACCTGACTCCACAGACTTTCTATGGGAATTTCCATTATCCACCACCTTTGCTGCTAACGGTCACAATAGAAGAGAAAGCACTAATTTAGCATCCAGACACGCTAGACCTAGAATAAACTTTTAAGTTGTAATCATTTTGGGACATACCCCGTAGGCAAGATCCTAACACCAGCGATTGATATGGAGAAGCAACGACACATGAAGACAACAAACCATCATTTAGCGCCCAAAAAGATTGAAAAAGAGGCAAGGGAGCAGGGAGTAGGGAGCAAGGGGGATGGTTCAGACGGGGATTCGACCCTACCTGTTGCGTTAGCTTCCCGCTCTTTACGAGAACCACTTGACAGAAGTGGGGGACGTAAGAACATGTTCTGCTCTGCTCCCCAGCAGGAGGATGGGGTCATTTCCCCCCACTCCCTGCCCCCTCTCCCCCAATCCCCACTCCGTGGGGGCCCCGAGTCCCCCTGCCTCTTCCTTGGTACCAGGGGTCTACCTCGCAGGTTATGGATGCTCTCATACGGGGTAGCAGTGGTGTTCCTGGGGAGCTGCTCTCTTTTACCTGCTAAAACCTTTGAGACTCGACAAAGCCAGACTCAAGCCCAAAAGACAATAGAACCTAATCCGGTAATTGTCCCCCCACCAATTATCTCTTCGTCTGAAGATCCTAATTTTGTGGTAAAAGTAGTGCAACAGGTGGGGCCTGCGGTAGTTCGCATTGATTCTTCCCGAACAATCACTTCTCGCGTACCAGACGAATTTAACGATCCATTTTTCCGACGGTTTTTTGGAGACGGTGCGCCACAGCCTAGACAACGGGTAGAGCGGGGTAGCGGCTCTGGATTTATCATTAATTCTTCAGGTCAAATTGTGACCAATTCTCATGTGGTAGATGGTGCTGATAGAGTGACAGTCACACTTAAAGATGGGCGGACTTTTGACGGGAAAGTGTTGGGTGAAGATCCGGTTACGGATGTAGCTACGATCAAAATTGATGCTAATAATCTGCCAACTCTATCTGTGGGTAACTCCGATGCCTTGCAACCAGGAGAAGCAGTAATCGCTATTGGTAATCCTTTAGGCTTGAATAATACCGTTACTTCTGGGATTATTAGTGCTACAGGTCGTTCTGGTAGTGATATTGGTGCTAGCGACAAACGGGTTGATTATATCCAAACGGACGCTGCAATTAACCCTGGTAATTCTGGTGGCCCATTGCTTAATGCTCGTGGCCAGGTAATTGCGATGAACACAGCGATTATCCGAGGCGCTCAAGGTTTGGGATTTGCTATTCCCATTAATACTGTGCAAAGAATTGCCCAGGAATTAATTGCTAACGGTAAAGTAGATCACCCTTATTTAGGTGTTCAAATGGTGACACTGACACCAGAAATTAAAGAAAGAATAAAAAATACAACAGGCGATCGCTTAAATTTTACAGCTGATGAGGGCGTTTTGCTGGTTGATATCGTCCCGCGATCGCCTGCATCTACGGCTGGACTCCGAGCCGGTGATGTAATTAAAAGCATTAATAACCAGCCTGTTACTAAAATTGAAGAAGTACAAAAGCTAGTAGAAAATAGCAAAATCGGTACTAACTTACCAATAGAAGTGGAACGCAATGGGCAAATTGTCCAAGTAGGAGTCCAACCTGCTCCTTTACCCGTAACACGCGAGGGATGATGTTTAGTCATTAGTCATTAGTTTGCTTCCCCTGCTCCCCCTGCCTCCCCTGCTCTCTTATCCCCCACTCCCTATTCCCCATTACCGATTACTTAAAGGAGTTTAATCATGACTGAATTAGCCCCAATAATTCAATTAGGCAATCCAATATTACGCCAAAAAGCTGCTTGGGTTGAGAATATTCAAGATGAGCATATCCAAAAGTTAATTAAAGACTTAATTGCTACTGTTGGAGAAGCTAACGGCGTGGGGATTGCTGCGCCTCAAGTAGCACAATCCTATCGTTTATTTATTGTGGCTTCCCGCCCTAACGCTAGGTATCCCAACGCCCCGGAAATGGAACCTACTGCTATGATTAATCCCAAAATTATTGCTCATTCAACTGAAGTTGTCAAAGATTGGGAAGGTTGTTTAAGTGTTCCAGGAATTAGGGGGTTAGTTCCTCGGTATAAAACTATTGAAGTGGAATACACTGACTGTCAAGGCAACTTACAAAAGCAAGAATTAACCGATTTTATCGCTCGGATTTTTCAACACGAGTATGATCATCTCGAAGGGATCGTATTTGTAGATCGTATAGAAAACACTCTCGATATGATTACTGAGCAGGAATATCAACAACGAGTAGTTAAGAAATAAATGGGAGTGGAGAGAGACGCGATTAATCGCCTCTGTACGGGGAGTGGGTATTGCTATAGTTTAATTAATTAAAAAAGCACTGCGATCGCAGTGCTTTAAGCGTGTGCTTCACAAACTTGCTCGCCCCGCCACAATTGATACAACCGCGTCGCTGGCATCGTCATATATAAAATATCACCAGCGCTGAGGTTGGTTTCTAATAAATCCCAGCCGTGAAGGGTTTTGTGGTTTGTTTCTACATACAGAGGTACACAGTCAGCAGACATAGCTACATCTTTCACCCACTGACCACAAAAAACGTGTGAAGCTGTAATCACAGTTGCAAAAGCCACCCAAAGACTATCTGCTGTGATGCCATTGCCAAGGATGCGTCCCCCTAGTGCAGCAGCAGCAAAAGCTGGAGCTGCTAGTTCAGCCGGACTTAGTACGGCCTCGAAACCAAATAGCTGTTGCGCTATGCCAGCAAAATCCGGATCGCCATAATGAACAATCACCGGAATGCTGGGTGTCAGTCCCTTAGCTTTGAGGGCAATTTCCAGATTGGTAGCATCATTGCTAGTAACAGCAAGCACTGCGGTGGCAGAGTCTATATTACTGGCTTTGAGTATTGTACGGAAGCTGGCATCTCCTTGAATGACGGGAATACCTAGTTCGCGGGCGGTGTTAATATATTTGTTGTTGGAATCGGGTTCAACTACTACAACTTCATGTCCACAGGCGTGGAGTTGCTGCACAATTCTCACTCCAATACTACTTAAGCCACAGACAATGTAGTGATATCGCTGGGGAATTCGGGCTGCATCCCAAAATTGCTTAAAGCGGCTTCCTAAGACAAAATCAGTGAGCATTGCATACCAAATACCAATCACCACTGCTCCAATCAGCATCATCACAACAGTAAATAACTTAATACTGTTAGGAGCATTTTCTACTACTTTGTCATTACCACCGGCTCCGGTAATCATGCCGACAGAAAAATATAGAGCATCGACAGGAGACAAACTTAACTCAGCCGACATATAGGTGAATGTAGCAATCAGAATAACCGCCAATAGTACAACAGCACCCATTACTACCGATCGCCCGTGTTCCTGAAACTGCTTAAAATTGGTGAGGGCTTTCAGCAGTTTTTTAAGCAATGATCTCCGGGGGGAACGGATGCGGGGTTGTGTACCAATAATTAAGCGATCGCCCACCTTGATCTCTTGTCCACATATTACACCTGACACCAAATCAATCTCACCTTCTACTGGCAAGTAATAAATCAGCATCCGCGATCGATCTTCCCACAATTCACTCAGCTTTAGACCTTTCCAGAAGTGGTTTTCATCAATGTATTCTTCATGAATTGGCCAAGTTTGGTGAAATAATTTGATTTGTCCGATCGCTCGGTTTCCCATTGCTGCAAAGGTGAATACGGGTGCTGCTAAACCCACAACACTCATACTCAAATGGTCTGGCAAACTTTGATCTAGGCGTTCCCCCAAATTTGTATTATAAAAACGGTTGATAATCCGAATCTGGGGATTCAGCACCCGTGCTTGCATCATAATAGACAAATTCAGAGCATCTTTAGAACCAGCGATTACTATAGTGTGCGCCTGTTGAATTCCTGCTGCTGTTAGGGTAGAAGCTGCTTGTAAATCGCCAACAATCACATCTCCTGCGGTTTCGCCAGGGATAGATTGGTGATGAATGCCAACAACGAAGGCTCCCTGGTGTCTCAGCAAACGAAAGGTTTTATATCCGGTACGTCCTAAGCCACAAACAATAATTCGGGGTTTCATGAAAAGGCAGCATCTTTTACAGGTAGGGCTGCATTTCTAGTTATTTATCAATATTGTTGCCCGCTTTCTTGCAATATAACTGTAGCTGACAACACGATTATTTCAAATAAGATGGCACTTTTACAAATTTATGAAAGTCTATGTTGTTATAGCGACTTCTGAGTTGAGTGCAATACAGACCTAACCCCCAACCATTGTAGCATTGGGGAATAAGATTCAAAGCCTCTCTCTTTTTAGGAGAGATGAATAGAAGTGAGGTCAAAGTGTATTGCTTTCATTCGAGAAGCGCTATATTTAGATACCTGAAATTTGAAAAGATCCAAGTTATGAAAAATTTAATAAAATTAACAAGTTTTGGTACTATTTTATGCCCCTTATTTGTGGTAGGAACCCTAGCTGCTACAGCGCAAGTACAGCCACAGCAACAGCCAGGGCCGATTTCTGCACCTAATGTAACACTGAATATACAAGGTAGCAGTGGTACATGTCCTAAAACAATTGGACTGTGGTGGTTTGTTTTACCTTATGAAGGCGGTGCTGAACATACGGTAGTGGCAGATACTAGAGAATTTGCAGATGAAACTAAGTTAGTTTCATCTAAGAATAAGCGATTTGTGGAATTTGTTTCACCTTTACGCAGTAATTATGCTTCTTGCGTAGGTCAAACTCGTGGGCAAGAATATAGTTTCTACAATGTAGAATTTAAGAATAAAAAAGCTTATTTCCGTGTGGATTTACGGAAATCTAATGTACCTGGTCGCTTAATTACTTACAAAAGTATAGTGGCTTCCCGTCCTTATGTCAGATGGGCGATCGCTGACTAGCTCTTCAAATAGGAGAGTTTTTCTAGACAGAGTTTCAATAGCCAATAAAATAATATAGAAAAATATGGCAATTTTTGTAGGTTGTGATACGCTATCTGCTTGAGAAGTGTGGAGGAACCGAAAATGGCAAAGCTGCGCGTGGGGTTATTGTTTGGCGGTCGTTCGGGAGAACATGAAGTTTCAATCAAATCAGCACGGGCGATCGCTAAAGCCTTAAGTGCAGAGCAAAATGCTAATAAGTACGAAATACTGCCTTTTTACATCCAAAAAGATGGACGCTGGCTAGCCGGAGAAGCACCCGAAAAGGTTTTAGAAACCGGCACTCCGCTACTAGAATCTGAACAATCAACATCTGTTGGAAATCTTACATCCAACCCTCAAGCTCAAACCCTTAGCAAGTGGCAATCTCCCTCTCAAGTTGCCCAAGTGGATGTTTGGTTTCCCATTCTCCACGGCCCCAACGGTGAAGACGGAACAATTCAAGGGTTACTGACTTTGATGCAAGTCCCCTTTGTGGGTTCTGGGGTGTTAGGTTCGGCAATGGGGATGGATAAAATTGCCATGAAAATGGCCTTTGAGCAAGCAGGACTACCACAGGTAAAATACAAGGCGATAACTAGAACGCAAGTTTGGTCTAATCCTTGCGTGTTTCCGAAACTGTGTGATGACATTGAGGCAGCATTAGGTTATCCTGCTTTTGTCAAACCTGCTAATTTGGGTTCATCGGTGGGTATTGCCAAAGTGCGATCGCGCCAAGAATTAGAAGCCGCTTTAGATAATGCTGCTAGTTATGACCGCCGATTAGTTGTAGAGGCTGGTGTCGTAGCCAGAGAAGTTGAGTGTGCCGTTTTAGGTAATGATCAACCCCAAGCCTCTGTCGTTGGAGAGATTACTTATGATAGCGATTTTTATGACTATGAAACTAAATATACGGAGGGACTAGCAAATTTACTGATACCTGCACAGCTTCCAGATGCGATCGCTCGTCAGATTCAGGACATGGCTTTGCAAGCTTTTGTAGCTGTTGATGCTGCCGGATTAGCAAGGGTAGATTTCTTCTATGTGGAAGCGACACAAGAGGTTTTTATCAACGAAATAAATACGTTGCCAGGCTTTACTGCGACTAGTATGTATCCCCAACTTTGGGCCCATAGTGGAGTCTCCTTTCCAGAATTAGTTGATCGGTTAATTCAACTTGCGATCGAAAGGCATTCTCCTAGCTGACAGAGAAAGTAACCAAACTGATTTCAGATTATTACGGCGAAAAGTTACAAGAAATACAGAACTTTGACTAAATTTAGCCAGATTTAGTAGCATGTATTTTACAAAAAAAGCTACTTAAATCTGTAACTTTGTTACGGATACCTGATGCTTGACTCCTCCAGTACAATTTATGGACTAGAGGGGTACAAATCTGAAAGTAATCATGGAAAAAAGTCAGAGTGTACAGCGCGAGCCAACCCAACTTAGAAGGGCTACTCCAGAGCTGACAAACAGAAAATCGAGATTAAAACAAAGCTCGAACGTTCTGATATATCTGGTTGCACATCATCCTTGGCTATTGTTAACTGGGTGTTTAGCCATGTTTATAGGAGGTGGTGCCTTTGCCCTGTATAGCTTAGGTAATGCTGGACAGGTAACACAAGAAGAACCAGAAAAAATCCCGGTTATAGTTGAAGAACCAATCAATGCGCCCTCTGAGAATAGTAATCCTACACCTTTGTGGATGGTGGCTGCGATCGTCCTCAGCTGTGGTAGTGGTTGCTTGCTCATTTTCCGAATGCTCAACCGGACAAAGCAACCGCAAAAAGTCCAAAAACTGGTTAACCGTCATCAGGCACGTTTAGCACAGAACCATTACCAAAGATTGGAACCTCGCCTTCCCAAGAACCAGCCAATCTTTGTGCCACAGTCACAACTGATGCCCGTTATGCAGGCGCGACCTAAAACAAAACATTTGGTGACAGTTCTGCCAGCAGAACACAAGCACCACTTGGATACGCGCACAGAATCTTTAGCAGACTTAATGGATCTTCGTAAAGATAGTTCATTGTCTGCAATTTTACGCCAGTCTTAAATTTTCGTAAAGCAAAAACCTGTCAAAATAATATTTTTTGCGAATTAAGGCACGGTTATACCGTGCCTTTACTATGATAAAAATGAAAATAGTAGATCAGGCAGTGAATAATATTGTGCGGTTAGTTTTGACAGCAATATTGCTGGTGCTGGTGACAGGTTGTGGCAGTATCGGACTGTTACCGACTAGTGAGTTAGTGCAAAAAGCGATCGCACTTGGGCTAGAGCAAACTCAACAAAAACTTAGCCAGCAGTTGGATTTAGATTTTCAAGGATTTGAAATCAAGCGGCTATCAATTACCCAGGAACAACCCCTAACGATTGAAAATTTACCAGCTTTCCACGTTCGGGGAACCTACGACCTAATTCTAAAGCTACCAAAACGGCACTTGACGCAACCAAAAAAACCTTTTGATCTTTACCTGCAAATTCAGCAAGAAGGCAAAACCTGGCGATTGCTACTTCCAGAAAAAGGTAGTAAAGATACTCAATCAATTTGGCGTAGCTATCTCATCCAATAGAGACGGGGAACAGTAAATAAGTAACAAAGTTAGTCTCCTGCATCAATTAATTCAAAAAATTGCGAAATTTGTTTAGTCGAGCGAATGTGATAAACATTTTTGATGCTTTTAGCCTGCTCGATATACTCACGATATTTTGGGGTTAAATATTTGTCACACAACCAAAGCACGCGGTAGCTAGTAAGTGAACTCTTTAATATTGGACTATTGGAGGGCCAACCTTCTGGCGGTTTAAAGTAACCTGTGATTAGTCGTTTAGTTACCCACCATCCATGCACATATAGCGGTAAATCGACAAAAACCAGAGTATCTGCCTCGTCAAGTCGTAGCCAGAGAGTTTCCATGCAACCAAACCCATCAATAATCCATCGGTCAGTAACTAGAATTTGCTCATGGGCGTGCTTATAATCTTCATGTGGAACCTCAGCGCCTCCTGATTGATATTTAATCTTGTCCAAGACGTAAAGTGGCAAACCAGTGATTTGAGATAATCTCTTGCTTAGAGTTGATTTTCCGCCTCCAGCATTGCCAAACACCGCTACTTTTTTCATGGCCACTCTCCTTTTAGTGCAATCAAGTGAAATTTGGCACAAGCTTGTCACGAAAGAATAAAAGTTTTAACTATATTACTTTTATACTACAAAATGTGTTCCTAGAATATTTTACTACCGGGACTTAAACATTTTTTAGGCATAAAAAAGACTCAAACCTTGAAATTGGTTCATTTTATTTATATATGTGCAACTAAAAAAACCATCACAATCACGTTTTTTGCTACTTTTGTTAAAAGGGTAGCAAAAATAATTAACTTAATTGACGTAGCTCCTTCATTGACAAACTCGTGTGTGCAAATAGAAAAACCATCACAATCATTCCCGTATAACTGCTGGGGCATAGCCATGATCGAGGTATAGTTTCACCGGAGACAGGGCAAAATGTATATCAACTTTTTCATCAGTTCCATTGCTGGAATTGTAATTGTGGTGCTAACAGCTTTTGGTTTACTGCAATGGTTGCACATCCCTGCTGGTAACTTTCTTGATTGGGTAATTGGTGGTGCAAGCTTTTGGTGGCTGTTGGTAATTGTTACCGTCCCGTGGAATGTGCATTTTCAAGCTAAAGAAGTCTTAGCAGAAGCAGCACAATCTAAAGAGAAAGGAATCCCAGTCGATGAGAAACAAGTAAAGTATGTCACTGTGTTAGCAAAGCGATCGCTCTGGGTTGCCATTGCTTTACACTTATTCTCAGCCGTTGGTCTTTATGCTCTTGCTGCCACTGGTATTAGTACAGTTGGATATATAAGTTCTGGTGCAGCTTTGTTATTAACAATTCTGCGTCCAGCGATTCGAGCTTATGAGTATTTATATGCGCGGTTAGCGATGATTCGCCAAGAATGGAAGTATCCGCGCGAAGATATTGTTGAACTGCGCGATCGCCTCTCCATATTGGAACAAAAAATCCAGTCATTCGAGGAGCAACTCAACCCAGAACAATCTTACTCATTACCCGCAACTCAACAACGCTTTGCCGAAGAAACTCGTAAAGATTTAGCTCGAATTGCTGCTAACTTAGAAGAATTACGGGCGACAAATCAAACCGAACATGAGCGTTTGGCAAGAGAAGCACGAACTGCGATCGCACAACTTTCCACCGACGGACAATTTCTCGATCATGTCCGTGAAATTATTCGATTTTTTAAGACCGCTTAATTATTATTTATCAAAAAAAATCAGGAGTCAGAATACCCTTTCAGGGAAACAAGCTACAGAATTTAATTCTGTACGAGTGGCGGGTCTGAATCCCCCACTCAGGATTACTGATGCTTACTCGAAGTATTGATTTTGACTTCTGAATTCTTCTTCAAGTTCGCCGATTAACTAGGGTAGCGCTAGCTTGGTCAACAGGCATCAGCACAACTTCATTAATATTGACATGGGGCGATCGCGTCACACAGAAAAATATCACATCAGCCACATCATCTGCTGTCAGAGGTTTAACTCCCTGGTAGACTTTGTTGGCTCGTTCAGCATCTCCGTGAAAGCGCACATTGCTAAATTCGGTTTCTACCATACCAGGGTCAACGGAAGTTACACGTACCCGCGTTCCCAACAAGTCTTGTTTTAAACCTTCAGAAATTGCCCTCACAGCAGCTTTGGTAGCACAGTAGACATTACCACCGGGATAGGTTTGATGTCCAGCAATGGAACCTAAATTTACCACATGACCGCGATCGCGACTCACCATTCTCGGAACAACATAGCGGGACACGTAAAGTAAACCCTTAACGTTAGTATCAATCATGTCTTCCCAGTCTTGAAAACTGCCTTCGTGCAACTTGTCTAAACCACGACTTAGACCAGCATTGTTGATGAGAATGTCGATGTCAGACCAGGCGGACGGTAGAGTAGAAATGGCTTCTTCTACAGCATTGCGATCGCGCACATCTAGCTGTAATAAATGAATTTCAATACCAAATTCTTTAACGAGAGTATCTGCTAGCTGCTGCAAACGTTCCAGTCGTCGTGCCGCTAGGATTAGTTTTGCACCCGCACCAGCGAAGATTCTCGCGCAAGCAGTACCAATACCACTACTTGCACCAGTTATTAAAATGATTTGATTTTCTAGCGAAGTCATTAGGATAGTTAGGAGTGAGGAGTTAATAGTTATGAATTACGTTTAATGTGAATTAAGTCTTGAAACCCTTGTAATTTCGTAGGTAGTCCCAAAATAATGATTTGGAGCGAATCTAGAAACCCTTATGGGATAAGAAATGTTTTTAATTTACATCAGGCGGGAATTATGAATTAATACAAGTTTCATAGTTCATAATTTATCATCACTCGTCTATAACTCCTAACTCCTAACTCCTAACTCCTAACTCCTAACTATTTCTTCACCACTCGCAGGCGCTGAGTTACCATCGTCATCCCATTACCCCGCAGGATAACAGCAGAAACCCACTGGCTACCAGGGATAGATGGTGCTTGTGCGGTTTTAAACAGTCCGCCAGATGTCAGTAATTCCAAATCCACGGATGTGGGGTTGAGAAATTTATCTGCTTGTATGGGTTCCTCTAGCGCCGTTCCTAGTAGAAAATCATCACCAAGTGGCTCTTGAACGATCGCATCAAAACTATACTTTTGACCAACCACCACCTGCTGTGGTAATTTAATATCAATTTGGGGCGGCTTGTTGCCAGAGCTAAGTTGGGTGCGTTCTGACAAAATGTCTTGGCGGACTATTTTTCCGCCTACAATGCGCTGACGTGATTTAATTGTGGCATTGAGAGTCGAATTATTATTGTTAGCGGAAGGTAAGCCAGTTATCTTCGTTTCAGTTTCCGCAATAATTGCATTACCTTCAGGTTTTGAAGATAGCAGTTTTGTAGTGTATTGCAATTTGGGATATCGTTGCCAAAGTGAAGTCAAAGATTTTTCCAGGGTTTGCAGGTTTAATCCATCCCCATGAGTGAAATTAGGGCTGTAGAATTGCAACACCCCTTTGACATCGCCCCGACTAGCGGCTGCATCAACTTGTGTCAACAGGTTTTTCACATCGGCTGGTGCATTTTGAGCTGTACCAGCTTGAACTAACTGTTGTGGTGTCGCCGCTTGAGTGCGTTGCCAACCACTTGTTAAACCAAGGGTTAGCAGGAATGAAACTAGCCAGATACTAGCTGGAAATCTGAGTTGTCGTCTCAATAAAGCGGTAATAATTTTTGTCATTGGTTAAGAGTTTACTGATTTGATGAGAGAAAGTAAGGAAATTGTTTTATCTTAGTTAAGCTAGACGCTAAACGGTAGAGGTTTGATGGCAAACGCACCGATACGATTATTAATAGCTGCCAGTGGGACTGGTGGACATTTGTTTCCAGCGATCGCACTGGCACAAAAATTGCCAGATTATCAAATCGAATGGCTGGGAGTACCCAATCGGCTAGAAACTGAACTTGTCCCTAAAGAGTATCCCTTGAATACTATTGCAGTTGAAGGGTTTCAGCAAGGGTTTGGACTCTCCTCGATTCGTATTTTGGGTAAACTGGCTGGTTCGATTATAGAAGTCAGACGAATTTTAAAGCAGGGAAATTTTCAAGGGGTATTTACCACAGGGGGTTACATTGCTGGGCCAGCCGTCATTGCGGCGCGTTCCCTCGGTTTACCCGTGGTTTTTCACGAATCTAACGCAATACCTGGTAAAGTAACTCGCTTTTTTGGCCCTTTGTGTAGTGCGGTAGCCTTGGGATTTGAAGTAGCTGCTAAGTATTTGCCTCGTGCTAAAAATGTTTGCGTTGGTACTCCAGTTAGATCGCAATTCCTGGATGGGGCAATTGATGCACCCCTGGATTTAGCTATTCCTGATGGTGTTCCTTTAATTGTCGTATTTGGTGGTAGCCAGGGCGCAGTTGCGGTTAATAAGTTGGTGCGTGAATCTGCAAACGCTTGGTTTGATGCTGGTGCTTATGTAGTACATTTAACTGGCGATCGCGATCCAGAAGCAGATAGTCTCAAACATCCACAGTACATAGTCTTACCTTTTTACAACAATATGGCAGCATTGTTGCAACGAGCTACTCTAGCCATTAGTCGTTCTGGTGCTGGTAGCTTGACAGAATTAGCAGTGTGTGGAACGCCAGCAATTTTGATTCCTTACCCCTTTGCTGCTGAAGACCATCAATCTTATAATGCAGACGTATTTACTTCGTCTGGTGCGGCGTTAACACTGAAGCAATCAGAGTTGACGGCACAAATATTGCAAAGTAATGTGTTGAATTTGTTGCAATCACCAGATGAATTAGCAAAGATGGGAGAGAAAGCTCATGCGATCGCAGTTCCTGATAGTGCTGATAAGTTGGCGCAGTTAGTGCGTGAAGTGATAGAAATATAACCTTGATTATTTAGCATTAAAAATTTATTTTCCCAGTTATGAATATCTTATCCAACCAAAAATTTCGCTTCACAATAGGTTGTGCTGCCTTATTGATTGTCGGTTTAGCCAGTAGCCATGTATATACTAAGTCAAAAACTAAACAGCTAGCCCAACAAGATCAGTTTTTTACTCAGCAAGAAAATTTTAACCCACTTGAATCACAGATTTCTTTCACCTCAAATGAAGTTTCTGAGCAACTTGATTTGAGATTTAAAAATTCTTTAATCACTCAACAAACATCTGATGATATAGGCAAGGAAAATGCCTTTTCATCTCAACATAATTTGTTAGCCGCATCTGCGCCTTATCCAGTTGTCGATGAGTTCAAAAAATACAAATTTAACATTAATGGCAGCCAGGTTATTAGTCCAGTTAAACTGCCAAGTAGTAAGGTCAACTTCAATCAAAAAGATTTATTAACCGTTCTTGTTAATACTAGAAAATATTTTCAAGATTATAGTTCAGAAGACCCAGATATTCTGCGTACAGGAATTCTTGCTACTCAAGGGGTTACTGTGCCAGATGTTCTCAAGACCTTAGATTTCATGATTGTTGTCTTAAAGGAGGATATTGCTAATAATCGAGCTACTCGTTTACAAGACCCCAAGTTTATCAATTCCAATTTCCGAGTTATTAAATGGACTGCATATAATCCAAAAGATAAAAAACAAAAGCAATTAAGAATTACCAAATATGCAGTATTTACTCACTCCGGCTCTCGCAAAAAAAGTTCTACTTTTAATACACCAATTTATAGCTTAAAAGATAACTCTAATAAAAATACTTTCTACACCAAATACACAAAGCAGGATGTTTTGTCTGGTATTTATGAACCAGGCGGAAAAGAATTTGGAAAAGTTAAAAGTCTCGCTTATCTAACTAGAACTGGGTTAGAAGAAGCATTGATGCAAGGAACCATCTTAATTAACTTTACAGATGGTTATAGGGCATTTTTTAATGTAGATAGAAATAATGGAATGTCTTATATTCGCGGATTAAAGGCGACAGCCCAAAAGCGTTATTGGTATTTTAGAGAGGTTGATGCCATTAAAGGCTATGGATACAAAATAGATGCAAAAATTTCTATTAAACCAGGAGTAACCTTTGCTGGAGATGTGCTGAATATTGGTTTAGGTAGAGTGATTATTATTGAGCATACTAAAGGTGGCCGCAAACATTTGCAAATGGGGGTTATGGCTGATACAGGGGGAGCTTTTTTACCCAATCTTTATCAACTCGATTTTTTGGCAGGTATTTTTAAGAGTCAAAAAGAATTTAGGCAGAATATCAGCCAATTGCCGGAATACGCTACAGCATATTTTTTAGTAAAGAAGTAATGCATTGACTTGATATCATCAAAAATCTATGCACGGGTCAACAATTCTAAGTTGTGACCATCGTAGTCATAGAAATAGAAGCCACGACCTTGGTTCCAGTAGTTAATTTGTCCTTTATTTTTATGCATGGGGTCGCTACTGTATTCAATACCTGCCTCTTTCACACGAGCAAAAATTGCATCAAATTCTTCATCACTGACATGGAACGCATAATGATGTTGCTCGAACGCTTCAGCGTCGGCGAAGTCGAGCGTCAGTGAATCATTTATATGTACAGCAGCGAAGTGATCAACGGGAACCTCGACCTCTAAACCAAAAATCTTTGCAAAGAACCTCGCCGATGCCTGTTTATTATGTGCGGGCACTATGGTGTGATTTAGAGTAATTGTCATCTCACACCTCTCCTCCTAATTTTGGTAGTAGTTGATCTCAACTCTCTATTCAGAGTGGATAACAACAATCTTCCTTTCTATTTTATCTTTTGGGCGCTGACACCAGCAGAAACCTATTATATAAGAAAAGCTAATAACGCATATAAGCTTTACTAAAGTAATAAAACTTGATTAAATTTTGTAAAGCATTGTAAAGTACATTCACAGGCAAAAACAAACCAGCCTGATTATAAAATAACTAACCGCACTTATAAAACCATGACAGCAACCTTACAACAGCGC
>NZ_JAIVFX010000060.1 GCF_020829625.1 Nostoc sp. XA010
TTTTTTCCCAATCTGAATCCGAAATTTCAATTCCGTAGGCGAGGCAGTTTTCATCCATGCATTTTAATCTACCATCTCAGTAACCCATTTTTGATTGTAGCGTTTCAGATCCTGTGAACAGTTACGTAAATAATACTTAAACACAGCTTATAATTCAATTAGTTTACCTGCCCACTGTACTTAATTTAACATTTAGTTGGTATTGAGCCGAGATACAAGTAAAAACCTGCAAGATGAGCTGGAAACTCTTACTATATATAGGGTTCAGGCATTTTTAAGTAAAATTGGTAGGAGAGCGCAAATCTTGGGTATGTATCGCTACAAGAACTGGAGTATTTATTAATTTTATTTACAGGTTGAACGATGAATAGCTTTCACCGTAAAGTACCTGAAACTCTTACAGGCAATGGATTACAGCCCCAAGTATTAGCCTCCTACCACACAGTATTTATTAAACTCTTGGGTTGGCGAAAAGCAAAGTCCCGTTAGTGGCTTCCAATTACTTTAGGATAAATAGTGGTTCCTCATTGATGAGTGCGTCAAAAGGAGTTTTTTCTAAGCTTTCTGGCTCAATGCCCATAAATGAAGTTAAGGAACCCTGGGGGTCGAGGTCAATGAGAAGAACTTTGTAACCATGCAATTGCAGTTGATAGCCCAGGTTCATAGTTAGGGTCGTTTTGCCAACCCCTCCTGCTTGATTAAATAGTGCGATTACCCGGCTCATGTATTTACTGGTATTCTGCATCTAGTTTGAACGAGAAAACACGGCGTATTTGGGCAGCAATGGAAGCCCGAAGCCTGGGTTGGGGAGGTGTGAGTCAGGTTGCGATCGCTTTGAGGTTTGGAAAATAAACCAAACGAGAAATACTGATTTTTTCGTTGGTTCTTAATCTAGTCCGCGATCGAGAGTACTTTAGATGCGTTCGCCCTGCCCCAGAGAATCAAGACTTAGGTGTAGTTAAATATCTGCGAAAGCCACTTTCAAAGCTGGATCTATAGCCTTTTCCCGCACCTTCTTGACAAATGTGCAATTATCTTAACCTCTCACGGATGCCTTAGCAAGCGCCACTCTTGTTTGACACGATCTTTAGGGTCTTCAGAATCAGATTAATATCGTAAGCAATAGACCACTTGCCTTGGTAGTCCAGGTCCATGCTAACGATATTTTCAAAGTCTTTGACACTGGAGCGACCATTTACCTGCCATTCACCGGTAATGCCTGGTTTAATATCCAACCGTTTCCAGTGGTAGTTTGAGTAGTGCATCACTTCATCATTAGTGGGTGGACGCGTGCCGACTAAACTCATGTCTCCCATCAGCACGTTCCAAAACTGGGGAAGTTCATCTAAGCTGGTGCGGCGGAGAAACTTGCCTACACGTGTAATACGAGGGTCGTTCTCATTTTTGAAGATGTGACCCGACGCTTCGTTTTTGACTAGATGCTTGAGTTGCTCAGCGCCAGTCACCATAGAGCGGAATTTCCAGATTTTGAAGGTGCGTCCGGAAAGACCACGGCGCGTTTGGCTATAGAAGATGGGACCTGGGTTATCCAGCGCTATGGACAGAGCGACTGGAATTGCGACTAGCGCTGTGATACCTAACCCAACTACAGCTCCCAAGACATCAATCAGGCGCTTCACTTTGCTTGTTACAGAGGGATGAACTGCAAGTGTTGCTTTCTGGTCAGTGTAGGAATTATCTAGAATTGATGGATTGATACGCGAGATATTAGAGAAGTTATACATGATATTTACAGTTATAGTCAGCTTAAGAGCGAAATTCGACTCTTATGTAAATATACGCAAGACTTATTGTCAAAAGCAGTCAAAATTCCGAAATTTACTTAATCTTTGTTCGGAGCGAGTGTTGTATAAATTCTCTGTGTTGTTTCAATAGCTTTATAATATTTGCTCAGAGATTAAACTAAGGTAGTTACATAGGGATAAGTGCTTCTACTGAATCATTGCCGTTTTTAAAGAATCAAATAGCATCTCATGACGCAATTACTAAGTATATTATTGCGTGGGATTAGAGTTTCTCCTTACTCTAGCCTACGTGTTTTTCACAATGTCAAAGTTCAATCTGCAATAACGCAGAACAAAGAAATAAATGTTACTGTAAATAAAAGAGCATTTACAGTGTATTTATTGGAACGACGGATAAATTGTATGACTATCCCTTCAATTGTCGAGGCAGTTCAGAGGGCATGTATTGAAGGCAATAAAATAACTGTAGCGAATTACAATATCCACAGCTTTAACTTATCGATGCAATTGCCGTGGTATTACGAGTTTTTGCAAAGTGTAGAAATTGCCAACTGTGACAGCGTGGGAATATTAAAGGCGATCGCTTATATGGGGTTGGATTTACCCTTAGATTACCGAGCCTCGTACACATTGTTAATGCCCAAACTCTTGGAAAGTTGCAACCAACATAGGTTTTCAGTATTTTTTCTTGGAGGAAAACTCGAATATTTACAAATTGCGCTTGAGCGTTTGAAAGTCAAGTATCCGAATGTTTGTTTTGCTGGACATCATGGATATTTCGACAAAGAAGACCCAGAGGCAAATCAAGCTGTAATTGAGCAAATTAATCAAGTAAAGCCGAATGTTTTGGTTGTAGGCATGGGAATGCCAATTCAAGAATCGTGGGTGCAAAAGCATCGCAGTAGCTTGCAGGTTAATGCCATCATGCTTGGTGGAGCGATTATTGATCGCATGGCTGAAGTAGTCTCTGATTGTCCGCATTTGATATCTAATATGGGTTTTGAGTGGCTCTATCGTCTCACTCGCGAACCAAAACGCCTAGCAGCTCGTTATTTGCTAGGAAATCCAGCTTTTGCATTACACATTGCTTTAGCAATGTCTAATGCATCACCACTACGAGTAGAACTCATGCCAGGTATAGATGGATAATTCGAGCTTTGAAAGTAATATTCATTTCATTGATTCAGCGCTGCACTACATCATTCAATTAGCATTGGACAGTAGGATTTTAGACCTTTTAGATAACGAAATTGGGAAAGTTGTCTTTGATAGCTAATTTTTGTGGTTTGGAGTTTCAAGGATCTTAATAATGCTTACTATACCAAAGGTTAGTGTTGTAGTCCCCGCTTATAATGTTAGCGGCTACATTCAAGAAACGCTGATTTCACTACAATTGCAAACTTTTCCAAACTTTGAGGTATTGGTAGTTGATGACGGTTCTAGCGATGATACCGCAGCTATAGTGGAAAAATTTTGCCAGCGAGATTCACGCTTTCAACTATTGCAGAAATCAAACGGGGGTTTGTCATCAGCACGCAACTATGGCATCCGTCATGCGCGAGGTAAATATATTGCCTTGCTGGATGGTGATGATGTTTACCACAAAGATAAATTAGCAACTCATGTGGCTCGCTTAGATAGAGATGCTGATGTTGGAGTGGTTTACAGTGCCTCGCAGACAATTCGCGACGATGGACGACCAACGTTGATTAGCTTGAGCGGCAAACCAGTACATTCAAATCCGATGTTGGCTTTGTTATGCAAAAATTTCGTCGGTCATGGTTCTAATGGAGTGTTTCGTCGATGTTTGGTGGATGAGGTTGGGGAGTTTGATGAAGACTTACGCAGTTGGGAAGATGTCGATTTTTGGTTGCGGATAGCGGCAACGCAGAAATGGGGTTTTTATCGAGAGAAGCGTATTTTATGCTACTATCGCGTTCGGGCTTCTGGACTGTCTTTCAATCTCGTGCAAATGCGGATTTCTGGTGAACAGGTAATTCAGAGTGCTTATCGGCGATCGCCAGAGTTGATAAAACCAATGTTACCAACAGCTTACGCTTATATGTACCGCTATTTGGCGCGGTTGTGCCTTCAGGGTGGTGATATAGAAACAGCGCGTGATTTTATTGACCATGCTTTGATTTGCGACAAGTCAATTTTCTATCGAGATATGCGATCGCTCCTTACCCTATTATCTGTGCGTTTGTCACCGCTAGCAAAACTAGCGATCGCGCGATCGCTTACTCCTGCAAAGTCAGTGCAGGTGAAGAACCCATTATGAAGACAACTACTCTACTGAAAAGTAGCTTGTGGATTACTTATGCCACCTTTATCACCCGTATTTTTGCTTTTCTCAGCAGCCTAATTTTAGCGCGGCTACTACAACCATCCGACTTCGGTGTCGTTGGTATTGCTTATGTCTTTTGGTCTTTTTTTACACTCTTTACTCAAGACACAGCAGGCGCTTTCATCATTTATAAGGGTATAGAAAACCCTAAATACGTTAACACCGCCTACACGATCAGCTTAATAGTTGGCTTAGTTCTCGGACTAGGGGTGGTAGCAATAGCCCCTTTTGTGGCAATCTTTTTCCAAGAACCAATTCTAACCTGGATATTAATAGGCTTCGCGTTTAATCTGCTATTGTCTTCTGCTAGCTATGTTTATTTTGCCGTGATGACACGACAGATGAAATATCAAGCGATCGCTAATATTAACCTAGCTAGCTCCATAACGCGATTGTTATTTACAATTGGGGCTGCCTTTTTGGGGCTTAAGTATTGGTCATTTCTCATTGGTGATAGCGCTTCTTGGATTGTTAATTGTGTTTTAGGTCGGTACTACTCAAGACAAAAATTTCATCTTTGCATTGATCCAGAAGTCAAATCTGAAGTTCTATCTTTCTATTTAGGTTCGGTTGGTTCAAGTTTCGGTTTATATGCAAATTTTAATATTGATAACTTCACTGTTGGTAAACTACTAGGCAGTACTAATCTAGGCTTCTACAACCTTGCCTATCAATTGACCACGGTGTTATCAACAATTTTTAGTGCTGTACTCAATCAACTAGGGATGCCAATTTTTGCCCAAATTTCAGATGATAAAGAGCAAGAGATTGTACTAATAAAAGTAGTAACAGAAACCGCCATTTTTACTGCTCCCATCTACACCTTAATTTTTTTAATGATCGACCCACAAGTAGTGACATTAGTTTTTGGAGCAAAATGGATACCTATTTGTACTGTCATTCCAGGATTAATATTTTTTTCTTACTTCCGCGTCATCAATTCCTCCCTGTATTCCATGTTAGTTGCCAAAGGCCGTCCTGATATTAACGCCAAAGTTAATCTCCAAATAGCACCTATTGCAGTTATTAGCTTTATTGTTGGCGCTCATCAGGGTGGAATATTTGGAGTTAGTTTGGCAGTGGCAATAGTATTAGGATTTGGCTGGACTATTTACTGGTGGTGGGTAGCTTGCCAAAAACTATCTTGGTCATTAAAAAAGTTTATTTATCCATACTTTTTTCCCCTTTTATTGATTATCCCAGGTATTGTTATTTCACTATATTTGCCTTTATTATTTAGACCATTTGTATTTATTACAAGTTATATTATAGGTATACGCATTTTCATACCTCAACATTTTTACCTATATCAAACAAGACTCAATCGATTATTAAATCGTTTGAAAACCAAGCTTCATAGTCGTTAGCACTCAAACATTAATTTACCTCATGTTATCTTCTAAAAATATTCCGAAAAAAATCATTTTTTTAATGCCATATTTTGGAAAATGGCCAGAATGGTTTCCGCTTTATTTAGAGTCGTGTCGTTGGAACCCAACAGTTGATTGGCTATTCTTTACAGATTGTCCTGTACCTGAGAATCCACCAACTAATGTTCGATTTGTTAGTATGAGCTTTCAAGAATATAAACAGCTAGCGTCTAAGCGCTTAGGTATAATTTTTGAAACAGATTCTACCTATACAATCTGTAATCTCAGACCTGCGTATGGAATAATTCATCAAGAATATCTAGAGGGATATGATTATTTTGGTTTCGGTGATGTTGATGTGATATACGGAAATTTACGAGCTTTCTATACAGATGAAGTTCTTCGTTATAATACAATTTCCACTCACGGTAATAGAGTTTCCGGGCATCTTTTTCTGATAAAAAACCATGAACTCTGGGTAAATGCTTTTCGCAAAATACCAAATTGGCAGGAACGAATGGCTCAACCCTTGATTGCAGGAATAGATGAAGCCGCATTTACAAAAGTACTCCGTGGGTATAGACGCCTGCCAAATTACTTGCAACAATTATGGGGAATCTTTAATCCATACAAACGAAACCACTTTTTTCAAGAAAGGTTTAGTACTATCTTATCTGAGTTTCCCTGGATTAATGGAAGTTATAACTACCCGAATAAATACTTCTGGCATCAGGGTAAATTAACTGCCGAATCTGGCGAAGAACTTATGTATTTACATTTTATGAATTGGAAATCAAGCAGATATTTACCAAAGCAATATGGGGAGAAATCAGCTTGGGAATTACTGCCTCAACTCATCCATCCTAGTTTGACAGATTTGAATCAAGGTTTCTGTATGAGTCATTTAGGATTTACACCTTTGAATAGTGTAGATAATGCTTTTGAAAATTATCCATCTCCTTCTAGAAGAGTGTGAGTTGAATAATTGGGGCAATTATAGACTTAAGTTTCTAGGGTATTTTACCACAAAAATATTGATTTACGCTATCTGAGGTAGGAGGAATTGTGAAAATTAAGAATTTGGTGGTTACAGGAGAACAGATATTTATAGAACGGCATCAATTCCTGTTTAAAGCTTTGTCTGCACATGTGGAAAATATAAAATTAATCCCCAGAAATGACGAGTGGTATGAAAGTCGGTTTCCCAAGATAGCAATCAAAGGTATCTTAAGCTTAATGACAGGTTCGCATAGTAAAGCAAATGCAGTCTTCCAAAAAAATAAATTTGCATTTAATATGAAATCATACCAAGCTGAAAATGAGATTAAAAACTTAGGATATACTCCAGATATAGTTTTTCAAGTCTTTGGTACTTATAGTCCTTTTAGAAATAATTTTGATATTCCTTATGTAGCTTACTTAGACTACACAACAGCTTTAGCAGAAAAGAACTGGTCTTCATGGGCTTATTTTTTGACTCCTGGACATCGCGATTCTTGGTTTGAATGCGAACGGCTATTCTATAGCAAAGCAAAACACCTGTTTTGCATGAATAATATTAGTAAACAGTCTTTAATTAAAGATTATGAAATTGATAATACTAAAATTACAGTGGTTGGTTCTTCAGGTGATTTTTTAGAGCCGTTATCTGTAAAAAAGACTTTTGGTAGCAAACAAATATTATTCAATGGCTCAGATTTTGAAAGAAAAGGTGGAGATTTAGTTTTATCTGCTTTTGAAGTCGTCAGAAAAACTATACCAGAAGCCACATTAGTATTTGTTGGCAAAAAAATATCTCACGATATTGAGGGAATAATTAATCCAGGACATGTTTCAAGTACAGAAATCCATAATTTTTTCCAAAATACTGATTTAGTAGTTGCTCCTGCTTATTGTGACCCTTTTCCAACATTTTTAATAGAGGCAATGAATTATGGTGTTCCCTGTGTCGTATCTGCTAAGGATGGAATGCCTGAAATTGTTGAAAATAATATTAATGGTTCTGTGATTGAGCAACTCACACCTGAAAATTTAGCTAATAAAATTATTTATCTGTTAAGCAATCCTAACCTATTAACGTCTATGTCACATCTAGCTCAACGTAAAATCGAACAGCAGTTCAATTGGGAAAAAATTGCTGAAAAAATGGTAAATGTAATTTCTGGTTAATACAAATTATGAGTTGATTTACTATTTTGCCTATCGCCATATTCCCAACTTTCAAAAATGATTAGCAGAGCATAAAATACATTTAATTAATGATGATGCCTAAATATAAGCCTGATATCGCCATTTTTTTGCGTTGTCTTTATGGAGGTGGTGCTGAACGAGGAATGCTGAATTTAGCCCATAATTTTTTGCTGCAAAAACTTACAGTTGATATGGTAGTTGCCAAGGCAGAAGGTTCTTTATTAGAACAGTTGCCAGTAGGAATTCGACTGATAGATTTAAACGCACAATCTAAGCTTGGCATCTTGCCTAAATTAATTCAATACTTGCAGCGAGAGCGTCCTGTAAGTATGCTGGCAGCGCTACACTATCCTTGCGAGATAGCCATTTTAGCAAAGCGTATTGCTAGGGTATCGACACGAATAGTAGTATCTGAACACAATAATCTTTCTCAAGAAGCAAAACGCATCCCACAACTTTCAGTACGTTTAACACCTTTAGCAGTAAAACTTTTTTACCCTTGGGCAGATGCTATTGTGGCTGTTTCCCAAGGAGTAGCTGAGGACTTAGCTAATGTAACTCACTTACCAAGAAAGCGGATTGATGTAATCTACAATCCAGTTGTAACTCCTGAGATATTTACAAAGGCAAAAGAACCAGTTAATCACCCGTGGTTTCAACCTGGAGAACCGTCGGTTATTTTGGCAGTAGGAAGGTTATATCCACAGAAAGATTATCCTACCTTAATACGTGCCTTTGCCCAAGTGCGGCAAGTACGTCGCAGTCGGTTAGTAATTTTAGGGGAGGGACCAGAAGCAGATAGTCTGAATAATTTGATTCGCGAATTAGGCTTAGAAGAGGATGTTGCCATGCTGGGTTTTGCGGATAACGCTTACGCTTACATGGCAAAAGCCGCAGTTTTTGTTTTGTCTTCTGCTTGGGAAGGTTTCGGCAATGTACTTGTAGAAGCATTAGCTGTAGGAACTCCAGTAGTGTCTACAAATTGCGAAAGTGGTCCATCTGAAATATTGGCTTCGGGTAAGTATGGTGACTTAACATCAGTTGGTGACTCTAAGGCAATGGCTGAGGCTATTTTAAATGTTCTCGCTGGCAATATCAAGAAAGTAGATTTCAGTTGGCTCAATCAATTTACCTCAGAAACTTGTGCCGAAAAATATTTACAAGTGTTGGGTGTACCAACAAAAGCATTAGCCTAGAAAACTTCAAGAATTTAAAGAATGCTGGAATTTAGCCGCCCTAGTAAAATTACCTCCAAACAATCTGAGTTTAAACTGCAAGCGCTATCATTTGCAGAACAAATAATTTATTGGACTATTGTACTGACGCCCCTTTGGTGGTTGCTGGGAGTACAAACTATTGTCTATCCAGTTGTTAGTGCATTTCTATTAGTTGCTGGTTTTAAGCTCGACAAGCTGACCAAAAAATCCCTACCAATTTGCAATTGGGCATGGTTAGCAATGATTTTAGCTGCACTTTGGACAAATATTTTGGGTTTGGAACAAATAGGCTTTAATCCTTTGAGAACAGCAGCCACATTCTTTACTCTATTTAAGGGCTACTTGATGATATTCGCCTGCATGACTGTACCATTTTGGCATCGCATCAGAGTAAAAGTGATTGTGCGGGCTGTATCTTGGATGGCAATAAGCTATTTAGCACTTCTTGCTATTCAGATAGTAATACTTTTGGCGCTCGGTTCTCAAGAACCTTTTTTACCGCCTTTAACTCGTTTAATTCCGGGTGAGAAAGTCAGTTTGATGGTGAAGTTTGCTACCATTCAGCCGTTTTTTGGTATTCCCTTACCTCGGACAGATTTGTACACCGCAGACCCTCCTATTTTGGGGGTTTGTGCCCTTTTATGCTTCTTTATTTGCTTGAGTGAAAGTAGTGATCGCTTGCGTAAATTTGCTTTATCAGGATACTTAATTGCTTTGGTAATTTCTCAGAGTCGTCTAGCTTGGATATGCTTTCCCTTAGTATTTGTAATTATTGGTTGTTTCCGTAGTGGTTTGGCTCGACAAGGTTCTTTATGGGTAGCATCTTTTACTTCTTTTTTGTGTGCCATTTTGGGTTTAGCTTTACAAGATGTTATAAATGCCCCCCTAAAAACTTTTAACAGCATTCGTGTTGACTCATCCAAAGATCGGGAGTATGTTGTTAATGCTACTATTGATGCATGGAAAGAATCACCGTGGGTAGGGTGGGGAATTCTTGACAAAACAGTGTCTTGGGGAAATGGAGCGTTTGAGCTTCCCTTAGGAACATTTTCTTCCTACGCACAAGTGCTTTACGTACACGGACTGTTTGGATTTGTTTTTTTTATTACAGCATTATTTTTAACTGCGTCTAGCTTTTGGGAGCCAGCTATGCGAGAAAACCGCATTTGCCAACAGGCATTTGCCAGCTTGATAGCTCTATATATATTGTGTCAAGCAACTAATTTAACTTGGATGGCGATTTCTTTTTGGTTCTTTTTTGTTTGGTTGGGGGCTATCTTGGTAGAAGTAAGGCAGCAGAAGTTGAATATTACTAGTTGGGAACAACTTTCAGTCTAAAAAACTTCAAAATAAAATTTGTATATCTATTTGCATCTATCGAAAGTAGTACATTTTTATAAAATAATAATTTGGTATTAATTTTATGGTTGAAATAGCAGCGATCTTCATTAGGCATTGGAAGCCCCTAATATTGTGGAACATACTAATATTGGGAGCAACTGCTGCCACCGCTACGTTTTCGCCCCGTGTTTGGAAGGCAACAACACAGTTTACAGTTAATGGAGCAAATGGTAATTTGGATGCCAATTTAGGCATTTTGGGTTCCTTGAAAAATGGTACTTCTGATATTTATGCGACTGGTGGAAACAGTCAATTGAATATGCAGCAGAGCATTCTCAACAGCGATACTTTGATGGAAAGGGTGCTAGCAAAAGACCCAGAAAAAGCTCAAGTCCAAAGATTAGCTGATTACAAGAAGCTATTCAAAGTTTCGTTCGCAGAAACTTCGAGTATCCTTTCTATCAGCATCAACGGTTCTAGTCCAGAATTGGCAAAAGTACGCGCAAATAATCTCACAACTTTGTTTCAGCAGCGACTCAACGAACTGCGTCAAACAAACCGTTCATCTAAAAGACAGTTAAGCACAAAAGAACTAGAAGGTGCGAAAAAGAATTTGATTTTGGCACAACAAGCTTTAGCCAGGTTTAAGCAGTCTACCGGACTAGTTGATTCTGAAGAACAAACAAAAGCAATTGTTAGTACCATTGATAGTTTAACTAAAGCTCAATTACAGGCACAGTCCCAAGCTGAATATAGTAAAAATAGAGTTGCTACTTTATCAAATCGTCTGCGAATGTCACCAAATAAAGCTATTAGTTCTTTGAGTTTGGGTGAAAATAAAGATTACCAATTTATTAGAGGCAAACTATCAGAAGTAGAAGCTGATTTAGTTCAAAAACGTACTAAATATACTGATGACCATCCTGTTGTTAAAGAACTTTTGCAACAGAAGCAAGCATTATTGAGCCAGATGCAAAGCCAAGTTAACCAAACTGCTGCTGGTAGTTCTATCGACACCACACTCAATAGTCAAGGAGAAGGACGTGCCAGTTTAATCGAACAGTTAATTTTAGCAGAAACAGAAGCTAACGGTCAGCAACGTCTCGCTGAACAAATACAAAGTCAACTAAACCAGCTCAAAGCTAATTTAAATTCTATACCCGCTCAACAAGAACGTTTAGCTGAATTTCAACGCAGTTTTGAAATAGCAGAAGGTGTTTATAAAGGTTTAGTTGCCCAAGTGCAGCAAACTAATATTGATATCTTTGATGTTTATCCCAATGTTGAAATATTAGATGCAGCCAGAGTTGATAGCAAGCCTGTTTCTCCCAAATTATCGTTAATGGTGTTGAATGCTTTATTGGCAGGAATAATTGGCAGCATTGCCCTAGTATTACTTCTAGAAAAACGCAACCCGCTGTTGAGTCCTCAAGACTTGGAATACATGAAGTTTCCGATAGTTGTCTCTATCCCTCGACTCAAAAATACTGAACTGAAATCGCAACTAGATGATAGAAAGGTCAACTTCTTTCAACGTCTTGCTTCCGCAGTCAGCTTGCAACCTCTAAATAACCGTCATTTATTGATTACCAGTGCAATGGAAGGTGAAGGTAAAACAACTGTTACCTTGGGGTTAGCAAGGGCATTAGTAGATTTAGGTTTTCGGGTACTAATGGTGGATGGAGATTTTTTCCAGGCAGAACTTACTCACAAATTAGGTTACACTAAACAGCTTAACAGCACTCTAACGCCCATTTCCATAGAACGTAATTTAGATTTATTGCCTGCCATCCCACAACACGGCAAAATTCTGGAGATGATATCCGGGGGACGTTTTCAACAAGCCCTGACAGATGCCGAATCTCATGGGGAGTATGATTATGTTCTAGTTGATACTGCTCCTGTGAGTTCCACAACTGCTACAGCATTAATGACAGTCCAAATTCCCAATGTATTGTTCGTTGTTCGACCGAGTATAAGTCATAGTAGTTTGGTTCATGATAGCCTCGAACAATTGATCCAACATCAGGCATCAATTTTAGCTTTGGTAGTTAATGACGTGGAAACTACAGCTAGACCTTATACGCACCGCTTGCATGATGCTTTGATATAGCGTTTCCTAGTCTGCTGAGGTAGAAATTTATCTGCGTCCATCTGCGTTTATCTATCTTCATCTGCGGTTAATTCAATATTCTGTACCTCATGAATGTGGGAATCGCTATAAATCAATAAGTATTATGCGACGAAGAGATGTTTTGATGGGAGTATCAAGTGCCGCAGCAGCATCGCTATGGCATGCAATCTCCCAGCTACAGCAAGATACAAAATCAGTCAGAGTTAGTGTGGATTGGCAAACATCAATAGCTAAATCCACAGTCAATACCTTTGGTTCTAATGATTATGAAATTACCACACCCGAACGTGCGCGAGACACTGCATACCAAAAATTATTATCTCAGTTAAATATTAAATTAATTCGCATCCATCATGGTGAATTGAGCGATCGCTGGTCAAATCCAGCAACTAAAACCTGGGATATAACCAAAATTCAAGCAGGTTACGATGCATCCTATCCCCAAAAAACCACCATTATTCAAAATATCCCCGGTTGGGCTAAGTGGATGCAACAAACTCCAGATGGTCTGCTAGACCCCTCAGAATATGACAACTATGCAGCTTTCTGTGCAGAGTTGGTGGTAATTCTCAATCAACGTCTATCTCGCAAGATACTGTATTGGGAACCACTTAACGAACAGGATGTGCGCTATCACAAAGCCGGAAAGCTTGACGAACTATGGGTTATCTACAACAAAGTTGCTCAAGCAATGAAAGCCAAAGACCCCAAAATTAAAATTGGTGGTCCCGTCCTCACTTGGGATGAATCAACCCGACTCGCATCATTTCTGCAAAGTTGCGCTTCTAATGTAGACTTTATCTCTTGGCATCGTTATGCAAGCGGTGATGCTAACGAGTCTACCGATAAAATCATGGCTTACACGCCGAATTACGGTCAACAAGTGCGAGAATTCCGGGCAATTACCAAAAAATATATTCCCCAGCGTCATATACCCTTATTACTAGGCGAATATAACATTAACTACTCTTGGGAATCGGGTGAGAAGCGTCAAAATACTTACATTGGGGCAGTTTGGTTTGCTTCCGTACTCAAACATCTAGCAGAAGCGGGTGTAGATATGGCAACCTCCTGGCATCTCAAAGACGGAATTTACGGCATGATTGACTCCGAAAATCGTTTGCGACCTGCCGCCACTGTATTTGCCTGGGGAGTAAAGTATTTAACAGGTACAGTCATGCAGACAAAAAGCGATCGCTCTAGTATAGAAGCAATGGCAGTCAGAAATGCTGACGGAAGACGTTCTTTATTGTTAATCAACAAATCAGCTAAACCTGCCGAACTTACTTTAACAGGTATGTCAAAAATCAAACTCCCGAATATTTTGCCTATTTTTTACCTAAATGCAGATGGAGTGCAAAATACTAACATCACTCAACAATTGTTGTTGAGAAAAGCTTTTAATTTAGGAGCCTACTCTCTGGCTTTAGTTCGTTTATCTGGCTAATCTATACTCTGTATATCGCTTGAGCAACCCTTCCTGGGGTCATTTTGTCTAATGACTTTTGCCAAGGTAAAGGGTTATCGGCAACGATATCACGCGCCAGCCACAATTCCCAAGTCATCAGAGGCATCAGGTCACTCCAACGCTCACATTGCTTAGGGGTACTGAGCTTAGGAAGCGTCCAGTGTAGGCGTTGCTTCAAAAAACGATACCAGTGGTCAACAGTAAAGCGCCGCAAGTAGAGTTGCCAAACTTCAGATAATGGAGGCATTTCTTCTCCTACCCAAGCCAACCACAAAGGTTTTGATACCCTCAAGTTACCTTGCTCATCTAGACGTTTAACTCTGATGAGAGACATCGGGCGTGTAGCAGTTTTACGGAAGTGTAAATTTGACCACAAGCTTACCAAAATATGTCCTAGCTTGGGATGGTTCACTTCTAAACTTTGAGTAACTTCGCTCCATGTAGAGGATTCATTCAGTTTGAATTTGTCACCATGCTTCCTAGGTCGCCCTTTGCCAGAATATGGTGGCGGTGCCCCCCACAAACACAGGTTTGAACGCAAACGTACCAAAATATCTGCTCTAATGTTGGCCGTCTTCAAAACGAAATGAGCGCAGCCATACTCACTATCCCAAACCGAAATTGGTCTAGTTGGTAAATGTTCACACACTTGTTGCAGCTGCCAAGTTGCCTTCTGTATCGGGTTTTCCCAACTGCTGATTCGCTCATGTCTCAAGGGTAACGCCCAACTGCCTGAATCTTCTGGTATCCACGCAATCGTGCTATATCCCTGACCAATAGTAATCGGTTTATTTCCAGGTACTGTGGCGCTGCTGTGTTCAATTGTCCTCTCCTGTAGAGTGACTGCATCCGGGCGCGACCAGGCAGTGTGGTCGCCTGCTAACAACGGACGGCTTTGCGTTGACATCTGTTTGATGTATAACTGCATCAATTTTTGTCGCTGTGGTCTGCTATCTTGTAATGCCTCGTAGATGCTTGGCCACTTCCGTCTAAATACTGGTGATAGCGATAAATCTGCCAAACTGTAGGCGTTACGAGTCAGCAATATTGCATCCGTCAGCTCAAAAGTCACATCATGCGCTCTACCTAAATGCTCATAAGCGGCTTGACGAAATTCTTCAAGTTTGGCAAGTTTCATATTGGCAGCTGAGAGTTGGTGGTTCTTCTCTCATCTTCCGGCGAAGGGAGTCTGTGTTAACCGCAGACTGTCCTTTCAAAATTTTATACTAACGACACCTATACTCCTTTGTTAACGATCGCCTGCTTTTAGTCTAAACTCCAGTTGTTAAAGAATTACTCAGTACCCTAAGGATTAATGAGCGTTGCGGCGTGATGCTGGAGTTTGAGGATGTTGATCCGAACAAATTTGTTCAACTGGTGTCAAATGCGCCGCAGTGGACTGATACCAATTCACAATGGGCTAACGCCCCGCTCCGCTAACGCAATTCGCAATGGGCTACGCTCCGCTACGCTGTTTTCATGCCCAAAGGGCTGTACGCAATTAAAAGACTTAGATACAGCAATGCTTTCAAGGTTTATATCTGTATCAGATTTTTCGTGAAATGGTATGAATGGATGGCATGATTTATTGGGAACAGGATCAAAATTGGAGATGTCTACACCTTGAATGAGGCGTTGGGGACAAAGCTACCTTCATGAAAGAAAGTACCATTTGATTGGCACTATCGTTTGCGAGATGCCAAAAATAACACCTCGCAAATCGTACCGCTTGGTGATGGCAGAATGCTAATTTTGATTAGACAACCACGAAATTCTTTTCGGTTAGTGACAATCCAGTAGATAATTGTGCAAATTGTACCTGAGTAAACCCAGACGCACTGCCATCAAGGTCAAAGAACAATCCACCTGTAGCGCTGTTGTAGATAAATCGCTCTTGGTTAGTGGTTGCAGATGCTCCGATGGTAAACTTATTTGCAAAGAGTGTACCTGATGATAATCCGCCACCAAAACCAGCAGCCGATACCTGAATCAGTTCATTAGTCGCTTTGAAGTCATCAAGACGATCAACACCTTCAGTGAAATTATTGAAAGCAAAGCTGTCTATACCAGATCCTCCAATTAGGCTATCATTACCTTTGCCACCTGTGAGGGTATCATTGCCACCATAACCCCCCTTGAGGGTATCATTGCCATTGCTCCCCACAATCAAGTCATCGTACTGTGTACCTGTGATATCTAATTGTTCGATAAACTTATAGCTAATTCGAGCAGTACCAGCGGTAATTAAGCCAATGTTACTAGTGGCATTGAATGTCGAAGTGATCTTTTCTTCAACATAATTACTGTAATCGACGGACAATAAATCGTCACCCTTACCCCCATCTATCGTATCATTGCCACCATAGTAGCCCCCAGAGAGCGTATCGTTGCCATTGTTCCCCACAATCAAGTCATCGTACCGTGAACCTGAGATATTTAATCGTTCGATATTCTCGTAACTAACTCGATTCTTGCCCCCCGTAATTGAGCCAATGTTAGTAATAGGATTGAATGTAGTTGTGATTTTATCATCAGAGCTGTAAGAGACGGACAATAAATCGTCACCCTTACCCCCATCTATGATACCATTGCCAGAGACCCCATCTATCGTATCGTTACCCTTACCTCCATCTATCGTATCATTGCCACGAAAGTACCCAGAGAGCGTATCGTTGCCATTGCTCCCTACAATCAAGTCATCGTACTGTGTACCAATGATATTTAATTGTTCAATATTCTTGTAACTAACTCCATTCGTGCCCGCCGTAATTGAGCCAATATTAGTAGTGGCATTGAATGTAGTTGTGATTCCTTCATCAGAATTGTAAAAGACGGACAATAAATCGTTACCTTTACCCCCATCTATCGTATCATTGCCATTATAGCCCCCAGAGAGCGTATCGTTGCCATTGTTCCCTATAATCAAGTCATTGTAGTCTGTACCACTGATATTTAATTGTTCGATATTCTTGTAACTAATTCGATTCTTCGTGCCCGCCGTAATTGAGCCACTGTTAGTAGTCGCATTGAATCTAGTTATGATTCCTCCAGTAGCAGAACTGTCATAACTGTAAATAATAAAATTGCCGGAGAAGTAATCGACCGAGAACAAATCGTTACCCTTACCCCCATCTATCGTATCATTGCCACCATAGGCCCCAGAGAGCGTATCGTTGCCATTGCTCCCCACAATCAAGTCATCGTACTGTGTACCCGTGATATTTAATCGTTCAATATTCTTGTAATTAACTCGATACATGTCCGCCGTAATTGAGCCACTGTTAGTAGTCGCATTGAAAGTTGAGGTGATTTTTTTGGAAGCATAGCTGTAATAGCCGGACAACAAATCATCACCAATACCTCCATCTACTGTTTGAGTCACTAAAGGATATCGGCCGTTTACCAAGAGGGAATTATCATCTGGGGTTGTTACATAGAAAAAGTCATTGCCATCGCCACCATTGAGTAGGTTATTGCCGGATGAAACACTAGCATTTAAGGTATCGTTACCAGTACCACCGTTGAGAGTGTTATTGCCTGTTGATAAACTAGCATCTAAGCGATCATCACCAGCGTCACCGTTGAGGGTGTTACTGCCAGAGGCATAAAGTATTCCAACCTCCCTGAAAGACCTGTAGCCGCCAGAAACGGAGAGAGAATCATTACCAGTGCCGCCAGAGAGCTGATTATTGTCTGTTGAATAATAAGCAATCAAAATATCCTCACCAGTGCCACCAGAGAGCTGATTATTGCCTGTTGAAAAACTAGCATTTAAGCGATCATCACCAGTGCCACCGTTGAGGGTGTTACTGCCAGAAATCGGATTGCGAAAATCAATTAAGCCATCAGGGGACCAGGGCAAACGCATCTAAATATAGTACATAAATACTAATAAAGGATAAAGGCAGCGATCGCGTGTGGTATGAAGGATAAACAATGAGGCATTGATGGTAAAGTCATTGTAAAAGTAACAATATTGC
>NZ_JAIVFX010000061.1 GCF_020829625.1 Nostoc sp. XA010
ACGTAGCAGTGCCTCTAGTTCCTCTGCACTCTCTTTGATCTCTATCCGGGTTATCCCTGCCATCACACACCCCAAATGCTGCTTCTATACATTTACCATTTGTCGCATTCTTTTTTCAAATTGGTATTACTTCACTGCAAAAGCGTCTTTTGTCTTCCATTGAGGCATTTGCACGGACTTTAAAGGTGCATCGGACGGGGATGGAAAAGCAAGCGGCTCACCGCCCCTCCACACATCAAGCCAGTCTACCGTTGCTGTTTGAATCCCCTGGTGCAGATGACGAACGGGCTGAATTTTCCGAAGAGGAAGTAATTGCAGAAGAAGATGCTCAAATGGCAGCAGCTAGTATGCAAGCTGCGGGACAAACAGCGCGTGAATTAGCAATTTTAGATGAAATGGCAGATGTTGCGAATTCCTCTCGCTACCAGCCAGATCCCCGAATTCAACAACTGGTAGAGTGGATTCACCAAAATCTTTGTCCCGATTTGGGTCAACCGAATGCTGCTTGGTTAGAACGGCGAGTAATTATCTTTACAGAATATACAGATACTAAACGTTATTTACAACAGCAATTACAAAGTGCGATCGCAGGCTCTAACCGCGAACAAGAACGCATAGATGTATTTCATGGGGGTATTGGAGAAGAACGCCGCGAAGCTATTAAGAGTATTCCAACTAAAAAATGATCCAAAAATTCAGTCACTTCGATAAAAGATTTCAACGAACCATTTTTTCAAAGTTGGTAAGCGGTAAATCTGCTCTTCGATTTGATCCATTGCTTGTTGTGTAAGTTTAACTCCTGTATGATAAATTTTCACGGGCCAAAGTAACCACAGAATATTTGCCCTTAAAAGTCAGGGTAGAAGCAAACCGTAGCACGGTATCAACACTATCGAGTAAGCTGCCACGCCAATGTTGCTCAAGCCAACCAAAAGCACGCTCAACCGGATTATATTTACTATGATAAGGAGGATAATAAGCTAGTTGAATAGTTAGTTGAAATTTGTGAGCGAACTCCAGGATACGATACATGAACTGCTGGTATATAAACGGGTACTATCAAAACTTGGGTCTGTTTGACTTTGTGGCTCTACAATTGAACGTATATCTTCTAGTAAGTTTGGCAGTCTATGTTCAGTTGATTTACTGCCTCTTAGCCGGAATGAGTCTGCTATCGACATTCCATGCTCTAACTCCAGCATCCCTTTGCGAATTGTCCGTCGATTCCATCCTAGTTCTCGTTCTGCAATTATTGCTCCTCCTCGTCCCCATCCTTTCACTACCTCTGCCATGAATTGTCTTCGGTCACTTCCTTTTAGCTTTTGTGCTGTCTTGATGTACAACGACCTCAGACTATCACTTAGTTGGATTAACGATTCTGGAGACATCAACCATACCGCACACTAATTATTCTTTCAGTATCCCTAATTTTGGATCATTTTTTCCTTGGATTACTCTAGCAAGATAATTGCGCCACCCGCCATACTGAGAAATATCTTGTGCATCGGGAATCACATAGGATTCACACAAAAATCCTTTGACTGAGGAACCGTCTTCCAGGTCTAAGGTGCCAATCACTAAGGGTGGGGGTACTGCGGCAACAAAAGTACCAAAGCCTTCTGCACTCAGTTGCCAAACTTCTACTTCAATGCCTACCCCAGAACCATCGAGAACTTTTACTAATCCAGGTTTAGCAGGTTGGGTATTGGCAAGGGCGTAAAAGCGATAGCTAGGGGCAGTTTGGCAGGTTTTTAGTAAGATGGCATGGCGCTCTTGCATCTGATAGTTTAAGGGCTGTCCGGTGAGATGAGCACCAACAACAGCAAGAGTAATCATATTGGTGGATACAGTTGTCATGCAGAAATCCTCACAGAAGTTATTTTGCCATAGGTTCCGCCCATGTGATGGTGGTAGCGATCGCCCAATTTACATAGTGCTACATCTTGAAATGCTTGCCCTATTAAGGTGATGCCAGTAGGCAAACCGTTGGCACGAAAGCCAGAGGGAAGGGCGATCGCGCACAAGTCCATCAAGTTTACAAAATTGGTATAGTAGCCAAGGTTAGTGTTGAGGGCGATCGGGTCTGCTTCTACTTCTGCTTTGGTATAGATAGTCCCAGTGGTAGGTAACGCCAGAATATTGACTTTTTGCCACTCCTGTGCAGCTTCCTGTTTGAGTGCTTCTAGAGCGTAAAAACTCTTGAAAGTATCTACCGCTGTGTAGCGTAAACCATTGCTAATGATTTGACGGACAACAGGATGAATGGCATCAGCTTGAGTTTCAAAGAACGATTCAATAGCAGCGAGTCGTTCTGCCACCCATGCACCAGAGTAGAGCAAATTAGCAGCTTGGTGAAAGGGCTGAAAATCAATTTCCACAAGATTCCCGCCGATCGCTTTTAACCGTTGTAATCCTTGCTCATACAAATCTGCTGCTGCTGCATCACCGAAGAACTTCAATTGATCTGCCTTGGGTACTCCAAAAGAAAATGATGATGGAATTGCTGCGGTTTGTAGTGGAACTTGGCGGGAATAACTATCGCTGGCATCAAAGCCACTGGCAACTTGCCATAGGATTCGAGCATCTTGGCAATTCAATGTGAAAATGGAAACGCAATCGAGCGAGCGACAGGCAGGCACTACGCCGGAAGTACTTAATACACCTCTGGTAGGCTTGAGTCCGACAATATTGTTAAACGCTGCTGGAACTCGCCCAGAACCTGCTGTATCAGTGCCTAGAGAAAAGCTTACTAACCTCGCCGCAACTGCCACGGCGGAACCAGAACTAGAGCCACCGGAAATATAATCGTCATGGAAAACACTGCTACAGGCTCCATAAGGCGATCGCACCCCAACTAACCCCGTGGCAAATTGATCGAGATTGGTTTTGCCGATCAAAATTGCCCCGGCTTGGAGCAAGCGATCAACTACCGTTGCCGTTTTTTCTGGGATGTAGCTGTAGGCTGGACAGGCAGCAGTCGTGGGCATTTTCGCCACATCGATGTTATCTTTCACGGCGAAGGGGATACCATAAAGGGGCAAGTCATCTAGATTGCTGCCAGCCAGAACTTGAGCTTGAGCGATCGCCTGTGCTTGTGGTAATAGATGAATCCAAACGGCATCGTTTCCCCGTGCAGCAATCCGGCGATAAACTTCCTTAATTACATCCGTTGGTTGCAATTGAGCGGTTCGATAAGCTGTAAGCAGCGATTCAATATCCAGGCTAATTAAGTCCGTCATGGTGCTTCTCCTCGGATAATTGCTAATATCTGTCCGGCGGTGACAAGTTGCCCTGGTTCGCAGAGGACTTCTACTACTGTTCCTGAATCATCTGGTAGCAGGGTCATTTCCTGCTTCATTGCTTCCAACACAATTACACCCGTATCTTCCGTAATGCGATCGCCTGCTTTCATTAACACCTGCCAGACATTTGCTGTTGTTGGAGCGCTCAGAGCGTAGCAATCATCGGGAATAGTCGTTGCTACTGCTGGTGGGAGATCGGCTGCGACAATTGTGCTTTCATCTTGGGCTGTAGCTGTCCAGCGATCGCGTTCTTCTCGAAAGGCAATTCGCTGACGCGTTTGGCATGTCGTCACCTCTTGGGCAATTTCCTGCAAAAACTGTTGATAGTCGCCAAATTTAAACGTGGTTTCTTCAACTTTTAGTTTGAACTTGCCTTCAATAAAATCCTCTCGGTGGCGCATTAGCTCTTCGTGATCAACTGGATAAAACCGAATTTGATCGAAGAATCGTAACAGCCAGGGTTTGCCATCTGTAAAATCTGCGGTTTGTTTGTAGCGATTCCACATCTGCACGGTGCGTCCAACAAACTGATAGCCACCCGGCCCCTCCATGCCATAAACGCAGAGATACGCACCACCGATGCCGACTGCATTCTCAGGAGTCCAGGTACGGGCTGGATTGTATTTTGTGGTGACGAGGCGATGACGCGGATCGAGCGGGACTGCCACTGGCGCACCGAGATAAACATCCCCTAAGCCCATCACCAAGTAACTCGCATTAAAGAGAATTTCTTTAACCTCTGCGATACTGCCCAGTCCATTAATCCGCCGAATAAATTCAATATTGCTAGGACACCACGGTGCATCTTTTCGCACCGACTGCATATATTTTTCAATGGCTAGTTGAGTAGATTCATCATCCCAGGACAGGGGTAGATGTACAATTCGGGTTGGCACTTCCAGCTGAGAAATATCCGGGAGATGAGATTCAATCTTTTGTAATGCGGTAACTAAATTTGATTGCGAAATTACTCGGCTATCGTAATGAATTTGTAGCGATCGCATCCCCGGCGTTAATTCCAAAACCCCATCAATTGGGTTCGTTTGCAGATGAGCCATTAACTCATGCACCCGGAAACGCAACTTCAAATCCAGCACCAAATCTCCGTATTCAATCAGCAAGTATTTATCACTAGCTTGACGGTAGGTAACGGCAATTTGGTTATCAGTTGCGGGAATTTCTGCCACAATTGCGCGATTTTCTAAACCGTTAGCCACCAGAGGCATCGATTCTCCCACTTGCAGCGTTTGGATTTGCCGATCCGACTGCAATTCTTGGTGCAATGCTTGGTCAAAGGTGAGGCGATGGAATTGAACCGTGTTCCCCGGTTTGAGTTGCCCAATTTTCCAGAGTTGTGCTTTGGCGATCGTGGCAGGACACACAAAACCTCCCAAACTCGGCCCATCCAAACCCAGGATAATCGGCATATCTCCGGTGAAATCGATTGTACCAATGGCATAGGCATTGTCGTGAATATTGGAAGGATGTAGCCCTGCTTCACCCCCATCTTGCCGCGCCCAGGTTGGTTTTGGCCCAATCAACCGAATTCCGGTTCGCGCCGAGTTGTAATGCACTTCCCAATGAGTACTGAAAAAAGTCTCGATGTCTTCATCCGTGAAGAAATCCGGCGCACTGTGAGGCCCATACAAAACTCCAATTTCCCAATGATTTGAGTAGGTGGGGATCAATTCGGGGGAAATCGGCTGCGGTTGGGATATAAAAGGATGCAATTTGAGGACATCGCCCACCTGTAAGGCTCTGCCGCCATGTCCACCAAACGCACCCAGAGTAAAAGTTGCTTTACTGCCCAAATAATCGGGTACATCAAACCCGCCTTGCACGCTAATATATGTGCGGAAACCATTGCCCTGAATGCTGCCCAACCGTAGCGTACTCCCTGCTTTTACCGGAACTGCCGTCCAATAGGGAATCGGCTGTTTATCTAGGGTAGCTTTCATCTGCGCTCCCGCAAGGCAAATCACCGTGTCGCAATTGAAGCGCAGAGCGGGGCCAGATAGTGTACACTCCAACCCGGCTGCCGCTTCTGGATTGCCTAAAATCCGGTTGCCCAACCGAAACGCTAAAGAATCCATTGGGCCAGAGGGTGGTACACCAACATTCCAGTAGCCCACTCGTCCAGGATAATCTTGAATGGTGGTCATTGTGCCTGCAACAAGCACATCAATTGTATTAGCGCGATAGGTAAAGCTATTAGTAAATTTCGTGGTAATATTGCCCTGGATAAACGTTGAATTGGCAATAATTTGGCGTAGGTATTCCAAGTTGGTTTCAATGCCGTCGATGCGAGATTGGGCTAGGGCAGTTTGGAGAGTAGCGATCGCATCTTCTCTTGTTTCTCCATGCACAATTATCTTCGCCAACAAGGGATCGTAATACGGCGAAACTTTTGTGCCAGTAGCAATCCAGGTATCGCAGCGAATATCAGGAGCAAACTGCACTTGAGTTAACTCACCAGAACTCGGCTGGAAATTTTTATTTGGATCTTCGGCATACACCCGCACCTGAATTGAATGCCCTTGCGGTTGGTACTGGTAGGATGCCAACTCCAGCGACTCACCCGCCGCCTGACGCACCATCCACTCCACTAAATCCACGCCTGTAATCGCTTCTGTTACGCCATGTTCCACCTGTAGGCGGGTATTCACCTCTAAGAAGTAGAACTGTTGAGTATCCACATCGTAGATAAACTCAACCGTACCCGCCGATTGATAGCGAATCCTTTGTCCGAGTTTAACGGCAGACTCATACAAGCGCTGCCGCAAACTATCATTAATATTTGGTGCAGGGGCTTCTTCAATGACTTTTTGATTGCGCCGTTGCGTTGAACAATCGCGTTCACCGAGGGCGACGACATTTCCTTCACCATCACCAAAGATTTGCACTTCAATGTGCCGCGCCCGTTCGATGTATTTTTCTAAAAACACTCCGCTCTGGCTAAAGTTATTGCGACTTAAGCGTTGCACATTTTCCAACAAGTCTGCCAAAGTGTCTTCACTCCGGCACAACTGCATTCCAATGCCGCCACCCCCTGCGGTACTTTTGATCATCACAGGATAACCAATTTCCGCCGCCGCCTCTTTGACCTGTTGCAAATTGTCTAGCAACAAGCTACCGGGGACGAGTGGCACTCCAGCAGCTTGTGCGATCGCTCTTGCTTCATGTTTGAGTCCAAATCGCCGCAGTTGATCGGGTGTGGGGCCAATAAACACAATTCCTGCTTCCGCACAAGCTTCGGCAAATGCCACATTCTCGCTCAAAAAGCCATAGCCGGGATGAATCGCCTCAGCACCAGTTGCTTGTGCTGCCGCCAAAATCGCCTCAGTCCGAAGATAACTCTGCGCGGGGGCGGCATCTCCAACACAGACGGCTTCTCCAGCCACAGCAACATGGGCAGCATGGGCATCAGCTTGGGAGTAAACTGCAACCGAGGCAATACCGAGGCGATCGAGGGTGCGAATAATCCGGCAAGCAATTTCACCGCGATTGGCAATCAAAACTTTGTTGAACATGAGCGATAAATCAATCAACAACTGAACCAGCAACCAACAAGGACAGGAAACATCCCATTCATTTTTGCAGAAATAGTCTCTAGGGTTCACCCTTGTTCTTTTAGAATTTTGAAAATTCCGAGTTCAGAGGTTCAACTTTCGAGTTCAGAGGTTCAACTTTCGAGTTCAGAGGTTCAACTTCCGAGTTCAAAGATGCAACTTCCGAGTTCAAAGGTTCAGCTTCCGAGTTCAAAGGTGCAACTTCCGAGTTCAAAGGTGCAACTTCCGAGTTCAAAGGTTCAACTTCCGAGTTCAAAGGTTCAACTTCCGAGTTCAAAGGTGCAACTTCCGAGTTCAAAGGTGCAACTTCCGAGTTCAAAGGTTCAACTTCCGAGTTCAAAGGTGCAACTTCCGAGTTTAGAGCTAGTTTAATGAATACAAAACTCTGGTTGAAACAAAAATCCCACCCCTTCAAGGGGTGGGAGCATTAAGCTGCGTCCCAAACAATCAACCTAGCTGGCGTAGGATTGTAAGCATTGCATGGGTTATTGATTTGCGGACAGTTAGAAATCAACACCATTACATCCATCTCTGCCCGCAGATCGATGATCTTCCCGGCTTCTGAAATACCATCGACAATTTCCAACGTGCCGTCTTCGCTGACGGGAACATTCATGTAGAAGTTCACATTGCTGACGAGATCGCGTTTGTTCATCTCGTACTTGCTCAGTTCCAGCAAGTAATTCTCGACACAAGCGTGTAGATGCTTCTTGTGCAGCCCATAGCGCACTGAGTTGCTTTCCATACTACACGCCCCACCCACTGTATCGTGTTTGCCACACTGATCCTGGATGACGGTCATCATCACGTTTCCTTCGTTGGAAATTAGCTGAGTGCCTGTAGTAATGAAAATGTTGCCTTGACGGACAATGGTATCGGGAGCGCTATATCGCTCTGAGGTATCGTATGCATTGTAAAACAATGTATCGATGGCTTGATTGCCTAGTAGATCGATAATCCGCAAAATTTGCCCTTTTTTGATTATCCTAGACCAGGGCTTACGGGCAGCCAACTCCTGATCATAAATTGCTGTTGCTGGATCGAGTTCAATGGGTAATGTTGTAACCATAATTAGGACTCCTCTTCTATTTTCAAATGCAAAGAAACAGAGATTGTAAACGGAAACTAACCTACCCAACTACTCCTGAGCAAACAACGCATCAGTGTTAATGAAACCACGAATCACTTGTTCGTTTGCAGTGCGGCACAGATCGTCCGGTGCAGGTGCAGGCGATTTCCAAACAGTAAGTTGAATTGGCTTAGGCTTGTAGACTGTATCGGGGTGCAATACATGGGGACAGTTGGAAATAATCACTAATACATTCATTTCCGCCCGCAAATCAATAAAGCTGCCCGGTTTTTCCTCGCCTGCGACATATTCCAAATCTCCATTCGGACGTACTGCCACCCGGCTAAATAAATTAAGGTTAGGCATTAGGTCTTTGCGGGTTAAACCGCGCTTGCCCAACGCCTTAAGGAAATTGTTGCGGGAGTTGTTGTAATCGCTTTCGCCATATTGGTTGTAAGGCCCTTCGCCGTATTTTGCAGCGTTGCTGGCAGCATTGCTGCAACCACAGATTAGATCGTGATAGCTGGAGGTATCCTCTGTGATGGAGAACAGGATGCGTCCCATGTCAGAGTAAATTACCATGCCCTTTTTGAGGAAGGCGTTGAACTGAATCTTGGCGGTATCTGCCACATTAAGCCGCTCGATGGGGCTATCCGCGTTGTAGCAAATCATCGAAACACCGTGAGATCCTTCCAAATCAGTCACACGCAAGGTGTTTCCCCGTTTGATCACGTAATGCCAATACGCACCACCAGGCAGCTTTTCATCGAGCAAAATCAGGCTCGGATCAATTGCCCCCATATTCGGCAGAACAGATGCTTGCACCATAAAATCCTCTTGTTACGGTTGGATGATCAGTTTAGGAATTACCAAAGGCTCAACCTCTGGAATTGAAGAAACTACTGACTCAAATAACAAAGCCCAGGAGATTACCAATACAGTCATACTGTCTGGCTCTCCCGGGCTTTTTTCCCGCCGTGTGACCGACTCGCTCAGAGTCGGCTGCTTCTCTTGGACCAGCCATCACACACAAAGGCGCGATCGGAACCCTAGAAGCTCATCCTTATTCAGTTTGCAATTTGAGTTTGCCAAACTTCTACAATATTGTAGACAGAGCGTTTCCTATTTAGGTTAGCATTTTTACACAATATTTGTTCATTATTTTTTTAGCAGGAGTAATCAAAGAAATTTGTATCCGTAACTACTTTTTAACAGCCTTGCGCGGCTAAAAATTATCTGAATCTACGATTGAAAAGCAATAAAGTGGCAGGCGCGATCGCTCTGGGGCAGCGATCGCTTTTTGGAAAAAACCATTCAAATATCAACAAATCCTCACCTTTTATTTGATTATCGTATCATTGAATACAATTTGGGGATTCGCTCGTTGTTAGAGTGTTCGTTGAAAAGAAAAATAAATGCAGGTTTTCAGTATTCTGGTTGTTCTAGATAGTAAGTTCTTAAATGAGCAATTGTCTGGAAAATTTAAAAGTTTAATTGAACGCAAAATTTATAGACTTCTAGGGTTCCGGTTTGGGTTAAGCGGATCAAGTCTTGAACTTGTTTCTGATTAGATACAAATGCTGGTCCAAGAGAAGTCGGTGAGCTAATTGGTTGTGAATTTTGAGCGCCTGATTAGTTTATTACACGGCGGGAGAAAAGCCCGGGAGGAAGTTTTCAGCTATTAAGTGCTGAATGATTCTTTCTGGGCTTTGTTATATCAATTCAAGTTTATTGCCCTGTACTTTATTATTTGGAATTGAAAAATATTATTTTGCCTATGAAAAAGCGATCGCTCCTCACAGCTTGCCTGTTATTTTTAGTTGTTATGTCTTTAGCTGTAAGCTGCACAAACCCAGCAGTATATATTAAAACTACCACCGAAGCCGAGGCAGCAGCAGTCGTTAACAGCAAAGCTAGAACGATAAACTTGGGCTTCAGCGCTTGGCCTGGTTGGTTTCCCTGGCAAGTTGCTCAAGACCAAAAAATTTTTAAAACCAAAAATACAACTGTTAACCTTAAGTGGTTCGATGGCTACCTTGAATCCATTAGCACCCTTGCAGCCGGACAAATTGATGCCAATAGTCAAACCCTTGGTGATACGCTCAGTTCGGTAGCAGGGGGCGCAGATCAAGTCGTGGTCTTAGTCAACGACAACTCGACCGGCAACGATAAAGTCATCGTCGCAGCAGGAATCAACAGCGTTGCAGATTTGCGTGGTAAAAAAGTGGCTGCCGAAGAAGGCACCGTTGATCACTTTTTACTGTTGCTGGGCATGAAACAAGCTGGCTTAAAGCCCCAAGACATTCAGTTTGTGCCTTTGGAAACAGGAAAAGCCGCGGCTGCTTTTGCTGGCGGTCAAGTTGATGCAGTTGCCGTTTTTGCACCGTTTACAACACAGGCATTGCAGCGATCGGGTAGTAAAGAATTGTTCAGTTCCAAAGACTTTCCGGGTGCAATTTCTGATCACCTCGTCGTATCGCGTAAATTTTTGTATGAACATCCCGAAGAAATTCAGGCACTTGTTGATTCTTGGTTTGCCACGCTCGATTACATCCGGGAAAACCAGGATCGTGCCTACATCATCATGTCAAAACGGGCAGGTGTGCCAGTTGAGGAATACAAACAATATGCCGATGGTACGCGCCTGTTCACGGTGGAAGAAAATTTGAAAGCGTTTCAGCCTGGCAACAACATGGGTTCTTTACTGTATGCTACTGAGCAAATGAGCCAGTTTCTGATCGATGTGGGGTTGGCGAAAAGCAAACCGAATACAACATTTTTATTTGACGATCGCTTCGTCAAAGCCTATATGCAAAAGCGAGCCAAGCCTGGATAGAACTAGCAAATTCGGTATTTATTGTCTGCCTCAATCCCTCACCCCAAATTTAAACGATGAGCCACAGCCCTCCGCCTCGCTCGCTCCAACCATTCACCAAACCAAAAACCATGAAGTCTACGGTTTTTTGGCGGCTGGTCGAAGATATCCCCAAGCCCCTTTATACGGTATTAACCATTACTTCGATTGCCCTGCCACTGTTGCTCTGGTGGGCAGTAACCAGCTTCGGCAACATCGATCCAAAGTTTTTGCCAACGCCAGCAAGAGTTGCAGAAGCAGCAGGGCACTTGTGGATGACACGCGAACTGCTGAAAGATACTGTAGCTAGTCTTTGGCGGGTTGCTGTTGGTTTTTTGTTAGCAGCAAGCTTCTCAATTCCGGTCGGAATTTTGATGGGGAGTTTTCCCAGCATTCGCGCTTTATTAGAGCCGCTGTTTGGTCTAATGCGCTATATGCCTGCACCCGCCTTTATTCCACTGCTGATTCTCTACTTGGGCATTGGTGAAGAACCGAAAATTATGCTGATTTTCATCGGCGTGTTTTTCTTCAATACGCTGATGGTGATGGATACTGTAAAGTTTGTGCCTAAAGAGTTGATTGAAGCAACCTATATGCTGGGTGGCGATCGCTGGGCAACACTAACTCAGGTGATTTTACCGCACGTTCTTCCCGGCATTTTGGATGCCTGCCGGATCAACTTAGCTGCCGCTTGGCAGCTTGTGATTGTGTCAGAACTAATTGCCGCAAACGAAGGATTAGGAAGACGTATCAGCGTTGCTGGTCGATTTTTACGAACCGATGAAATCTTTGTTGGACTAATTGTGATTGGCATCATCGGATTGACATTTGATTTGTTGTTTCAGTATCTGCTTCGCGTCACCTGCAAATGGACAAGTCAGCAGCGATAAACAACTCGATAGAACATTTAACTCACAGAGGCTAAACCAATGTTTTTGCAAGTCAATAAGCTCAACAAACACTTTCCGACTCAATCCGGTACGCTCGTAGTTCTCAAAGATATTAACATGGTAATCGAGCAGGGCGAATTTATTTGCGCGGTCGGTGCCTCCGGTTCCGGCAAATCCACGTTACTCCGCCAAATTGCTGGACTCGATAGCCCGACATCGGGAGAAGTACGCATTGATGGCAAGCACATCACTGGCCCAGGACCTGATCGTGGCATGGTGTTTCAAGACTATACGCTCTATCCCTGGATGAACGTGCAAGAAAATACCGAGTTTGGACTCAAGCTGCAAGGCGTCCCTAAAAAAGAGCGGCGCGAACAGGCAAGCTACTTTCTCAGCATCGTTGGCTTGTCACGCTTTAGCGGTTTGCTGCCCAAGGAGCTATCGGGTGGGATGAAGCAGCGTGTTGCGATCGCCCGCGCCCTTGCGTCTGAACCTAAAGTGTTGCTCATGGATGAGCCGTTTGGTGCGCTTGATATCCACACTAAAGAATCGATGCATGAATTTATACTTGACCTCTGGCAGCGCACCAACATTACAATTTTCATGATCACCCACGATGTCGAGGAAGCCGTTTTCCTGTCCAACCGCATCTATGCCTTGGGTGCTTGTCCTGGTACAATACGCAAGGTGATGACCATCAATCTGCCGGAGCGTAGCCTCATGATCAAGCGTCATTCCACCTTCCACGACTATCGAGATGAACTGATGGATCTGCTGCGGCAACATGGCAAGGAAGCCGTTGCAGCATAAGATAAAAAATGGTTAAAACGGCTCATATTTATCAATACCCTCGCCAATTTACGAGGTTGAGTTGATATATAAACTCCCTTGTCTCTTGGATTAGGCAAAAACAATAAGTCCTAAAAATTTCTTCAAGGTATGGCGCAAGGTTTTTTTACGCCTTGGGTGTAATGTTAAGACAATTCGCCCTTGTTCGATGAAAGCCGTGCCTCATCTCGCTAGCTTTGTGTACTTAGCAACCGAGCGTACTCGTCTTTGATGATGGAATAACATTCACCCAATATCTGTTTGAGTCGATGGGGGATATTATTCCCCGCACCTCTCAGTTAACGTGAGTTCGACGGGTATAAAAGCCAAAAAAGCTTGCTAGATATGAATTTGCTTAACTGGGCAGGCGAAGTGCGATCGCTACGATTGATTGAGAATCAGCAAAAAAGTCACAAAAAAATGCCGAGATTAATAATATCTAACAAAAATCAGGGTCTCGGCTATGTCTACCATGATATCTCGCCTCGACATCACGCAAATTTTCTGTGACGTAGATGATTTCTGTAACCAATGGGAAAATCTCTGGCAGAAAGTACCACAATTGCCATCGACAACAGGAGAAAGGCGCAGCACTTCCCGAATGCATCTATCAGAAGTGATGACAATAGTCATCGCATTTCATTGCAGTGGATATAAGACTTTCAAGGAATTTTATACCATGCATGTACTGACAAGTTGGCGTGAAGCATTTCCAAATCTGGTCAGCTACACTCGGTTTGTGGAATTGATGCCCTGGTGTTTGATGCTGTTATGTTGCTTTTTACATACCCGTACAGGAGAAATTACTGGGATTAGCTTTCTCGATTCCACCCCAATTAATGTTTGTCACAACTGTCGGGCGCATTCTCACAAGGTATTTAAAGGGCTAGTGAAATGGGGCAAAAATTCTGTTGGGTGGCACTTTGGATTTAAACTGCATTTGATTATTAATGATTGCGGAGAATTACTTGCATTTTCACTAACCCCAGCGAATGTGGATGACCGAAAACCAGTCCCAGATATGACTAAAGACTTAATTGGTAAATTATTTGGTGATAGAGGATACATCTCTCAAAAACTATTTGAGGAGTTATATGAGCGAGGGTTGCAGTTAGTTACAAAATCTAAGAAGAAAATGAAAAATCGTTTGGTAAAACTGATTGATAAGATTCTGTTACGCAAACGTGCTGTAATTGAATCGGTCAATGACCATCTGAAAAATATATGTCAAATCGAACACTCTCGTCATCGTAGCCCATTTAACTTTTTAGTTAATTTGATGGCTGGTTTAGCTGCTTATACCTACTTGCCTAAAAAACCCTCGATTGACATTTACCCAAAAGATTTACCTGCACTACCTCCTGCCATTTTTTAGTTCCGTCGAACTCACGTTAATCTGCTGTCAGGTTGGATTAGTTATGTACCGATTACACCGTGATTCACTAATCAACGAATCGCACGGATTTTGTCCCTTTAATCATGACGTGTTTATTTTCGGAGTAGGGAACTGCTGGGAATGCCTTGTCTAGTAATTTCTTGCTAGAGTAGCGATTTTGTTTGGTTTCCTTGTTGAATACCGTGTAAGCTCTTTTTTGTATGTGGTATAACGAGTTTCTAGACCCGTCCATCTTGCAGAACTTATGGTAATTTCTCCACCCTCTAACTACCGGGGCTAACTTCTCCGCCTTTGTGGTAGCACCATAATTCGAGTTGTTGACGATGTGTTTTACTTTCTTACGAAATGCTTTGAAGTTGTCCGTTGAAGGACTACATCTGAACTTTCCGTTTTTCTGGACTTTGAAGTGCCAGCCGAGGAAGTCGAACCCATCTGTCGCGGCGGTAACTTTGGTTTTCTTTTGGCTTACATTCATTCCGCGTTTGCGGAGGAACTCGCTGATTCTTTCAAGTATTTCTGTTGCATCGTCTTCGGGTCTGAGTATAATAACCATGTCATCCGCGTATCGGGTTGATGGTTCGACAATGCTCCTTTTTGGGGTATTGTCTTTGATTTTCCTACCTTGCTTATCACAATCGTGATACCGATGGATACTCTCAATCCCGTTGAGTGCGATATTTGCTAGTAATGGGCTGACCACTCCCCCTTGTGGGGTTCCTTGTTCAGGGAATTCTGGATTTATCCCAGCCTTGAGGCATCGGAATATTCCGAGTTTTAAGCCTTTAGGGGCAATGAGTTCATCCATTATTGCTGAGTGATTAATCCTGTCGAAGCATTTTTCGATATCGAGTTCTATAACTCTTTTATCTATTCCATTTCTGGTAGAGTTGAGGTTATTAAAGATGTACTTTTGTGCATCGTGAGCAGAGCGCCCAGTTCTAAACCCGTAACTCCTAGCGTGGAAAGTGGCTTCGTGTGCTGGTTCGAGCGCATATTTTGCTAGGCATTGCCAAGCTCTATCCGCGATGGTTGGTATTTTAAGCATTCTGGTAGTCCCGTCCTTTTTAGGGATGGGGATTTCCCTTAGTCCTTGATGTTTCCAATTTCCACTGTTCATTTTCAGTAGTTCTTCAAGGTTGAAGCGGTCTTCAAATGAGAGGGATTTCTTACCATCAATACCCGCCGTCTTTTTGCCAGCATAAAGCTTGTGATACTTGTCTTATTGCAAGAAATCGAGCCGAGGTTGATTTTAGAATAAGCTTTTGGAGTAACCGAGCTTTCCGCTTGTCTCCAACTTGAACCGCTTTATACACGCGATGAGTGAAGGCGGAATAGATTTCGGCGGAATTTCTTCCACGGTAGGGCTACCCAAGATTCACTAGTTTTGTAACTGTGTCTAATCATTTTCTCTTCTACAGTTTGTGTATTCTGAACACCTCAGACCAATTACGGTCTGTCCTACCCTAACTGTGGGGATTCCTCCGCTCGTCTGGTCTACCTAGGGTTCGAATGCCCTAAGACCCACAGCTAGTTTTTATTCGTTCCCTCGGAGAGATTGGTTGTTCCGTTAGATGTAGCCAATTCGACTACTGGATTCCCTGGACTCTTTGCCGTTATCTCGAAGTGAATTCGGCGGGAGTTATCTCCAGTGCGGTCAGGGATTTTGCGTTGCGCCCTGCCGTCGGATAAGTCGCTTTTCTAGGCTCTGTTTCATCATAGGAACTCCCTGTTAGCGCCAGTGTCAACCCGCAACGGTCGTCTGGTTGCGCCCTGTTAAGAGCTTCACTCTACAAGAACCGAGCTTGTTCGGTGTGGGCAGGTAAGGAGTCAATTCTGAGTCTGAATGGCAAGACTTGCACTTGCATCTGACCGAGAGTTCAGTCTTTAATGACAGTCAGTAGACCGAAAACTTTTGCGATGCCTGCGGCGGGCGTAGCCATCGCTGAAAAATAGTAGTCTGTGATACCGTTTATTCAGGAATGTACAACAGCCGATTTCGAGAGAGCAACTATAAGTTGAACTTATAGGAATAGTGGCGAAACGACCAAAATCAGCCGGACGGTAAATAAATTTCGCAGGCTACTCCATAGTTACGGTCTATTACTTGGCGTAAAAATTCAAGCATCTGTTTGAGAGTAAATAGATGGGAAAAAACTTGTCTAGTGCTTCTTTTTAAACGGCTAATATAATGCCATACTAGATAAATCCAAACATTAATAATTAAAAATGCCAAAGCTACAAATAAAAGCCGAATTGTGGGATTTTTGATAGTAGTTTTGATGCGGCACTGGTTTTTCATACGATAACTACTCTCAATCCCGAAACGTAGACATGGTAACGGATATCATTACTGGTCGGAACATTTTTTAAGACTTTACTAGTGTTTTCAATACTATCTCTCTGAGTGGCTGCCCGAATCAAAATTTCAAAGATATTCGTCGATTCCATCCTAGTTCTCGTTCTGCAATTGTTGCTCCTCCTCGTCCCCATCCTTTCACTACCTCTGCCATGAATTGTCTTCGGTCACTTCCTTTTAGCTTTTGTGCTGTCTTGATGTACAACGACCTCAGACAGGGCAAACGCATCTAAAGTATAAGAATCCTTTAATAGCAAGGGTTTCAGCGTTTTTAAATTTAGCCTATTTTTTCGTCAAGATCCTTATCCAGCAGGGGTTTCAGAAATGCCGTGCGTTCGCCCTGCGACCTCAGACTATCACTTAGTTGGATTAACGATTCTGGAGACATCAACCATACCGCACACTAATTATTCTTTCAGTATCCCTAATTTTGGATCATTTTTTCCTTGGATTACTCTTAAACAGTTAACTACTTCGTTCAAGGTTTTATTATCAGTTAAAACTGGAGTAGTAGTTGCAGTCATAATCAAATCAGATATTCCTCTAGCTCAATTTTCACCCAGCTCTTTGACAAAATTCTCTGCAATAACAGCATGACCATATTCTGGTGCGAGATTTGCTCTTACTCTTGGCTGATTTATTAGCTTTACTTATGTTACTAGGTCAACTTGTTCATGAAAAAATAGTATCTAAAATTACTAGTTTTAGATAAAAATTCACTTAGATAGGTATTCATCACAGAGCGATCGCAAAACTTTTCGGTCTACTGAAAGTAATTTCTGACATTTACTCTACTAAAATAAAGAACTCTAATATTCACTTTCCAATTCCCGAATAGTGAGTACTGCGGCAATTTTTATTCCTTGCTCATCATAGATTGGTCGGGCATTACCTACCACAAGCACTTCAGTACCATCAGGACGACGAATGCGCCAGTGCGCTTCAGTAACAATTTCGTCTCTGAGTACAGCGCGGCTGAGGGGAAGCTCGGAAGGAGGGTAAGGATTACCGGACTCCGTATAGAGGTGATATGTCTCGGTGTATGCTTCGGGAGAGACGTTGAGGGTGGCGGCTCCATGAAGCCTTGATGCAGCCTCATTGATAAATGTGATGCAACCTTGAGCATCAGTAATGATCACTCCTTCGATTAGTTGTTGCAAAATTGCGTCGCGCTCTGCCGCAATCCGTGCAATGCGCCTCTGGTCAAGAACTTGTTCGGTAACCTCGACGTTTATACTTAAAATACCGTTAACTTGCCCGTTTATATCGAACAGAGGCTGATAAATAATATTGAACCAACCTTCATACATAACCTCTGTTCCAGTTCGCGCGTAGCGGGCGAACATCTCCTTACCTTCATAGGACTTGCCACTTACAGCAGATTCGGAGTTTATGAGGTACAGTAGCAGCAATTTGTAAACCAATTTTTGAGATGTTCAGGATTAATTAATTCAAGTGCTATTTTAATTAAACCATCGACTCCACATGTAGTCTTTGGAG
>NZ_JAIVFX010000062.1 GCF_020829625.1 Nostoc sp. XA010
CAATTAAATTTTTCGAGAGTGCCTTCAGGTACAAGCAACCTTTTTAGTTGTTTTTGTTCTCGTAGATTACACGCGAACAAATTATGATTTATTCCGTTATCTATTTTCCCTTAACCGAGCAGTATTGTACTCGCTCTTTTCGGAGGCGATCGCTTTTGTAAAAAGATGCTACTGCCAACGGCTACCATTAGCGATTGCAAATCAATATAGACATCACCCCGTAGCAATTCCAGCATCAATCATCTTCGCCAGACACTAAGTATTAAATATTCCCAGCAATTCCACTAAGCGCTGATAATACTCATACTGCTCATCCAATACTTTTCGGGTTTTGGGGGAAAGGAAAAGGGTTTCATATTTACCTTTACCCCTTCGCCTTTAACCTTTCCCCAGACCACAAGAGAGATTATTGGATTTATCCGAAAAGTATTGACTGCTCATCTGCATAGCTGCGAAAATTGCACCCCGTAGCAATTCCTGTCCCCGTGGACTGGGATAATAAGAACAGGGCGGGGTGTTGATGGGGCAGCAACCTTGAAAATTGATAGGCATGGTCAAGCAAAGATTCTGTCTTTGCAGGAAATCCAACTTCTGTTCTCGCAGGGGGTAGATTCACTGCGAGACAAAGCGCTGTTTGCGGTGATGCTTTACACAGCTTGTCGGGTGAGCGAAGCAGTGACGTTGCTTAAGCGGGACGTATATGATGCCAAAGGAAAAGTCAGAGCCAAAATCATCTTTCGCAAAGGTAACACGAAAGGGAAACTGGCTACCCGTGCCATCCCAGTAATTCAAGAATTGCGAGTCAGGTTGCAAGCATATAAACCGCGTGATGATTCCCCTTGGCTGTTCCCTGGAAATGCTGACCACTCAAGAGCCAATAACCACCTGCACCGGGATTCGGCACTGTGGCTATTGCGAGTCGCTTGCAAAAAAGTAGGAGTTGAAGGCGTAAGCTCTCACAGCTTTCGGCGCACAGCACTCACCTCAATGAGTAATGCCGGAATTCCCTTAAGAGTGATTCAGGAAATCTCGGGGCATCGCATGTTGGACGAGCTGTACAAGTACCTGGAGGTGAGAGAAGATCAAGTATTGGGAGCGGTATCATCTTTAGCACTACTTGCTCCGGTTGATGAAGACGACTTCGGGAAATCCTCCTTTGTCGAAGTGACCGATAATTCAGTGCATGAAAGCTCTTGACCCCATTTTACCAAAAAATCGATTTAGCAAAGCAGCATCAGCGCAATTGCTGAAAGCAAAAGTAGAAATTACTTCAATGATGCGGTTAGTTATGACGAAAGTTTAGGAGAACTCCATTGGCAACACTTCTTCATTCAGCAAGGCGTAAAATTCAGGGACAAGAGATTCCACAAGTCGCAGTTCATTTGCCGCGATCGCTTCAAGTTCCAGCACCGTATCCCAGCGCAAATCCTCAACCCATCGCTTAAGGATGCCCTTAATCGCCTCAACCCCCTGCTTGATACCAGAGCGTAGCATTTCCACGCAATGAAGTAGCGTAATGCGATCGGTTGGGGGCGACTCAAATTTGGTAGTATCCTCCCCTTGGCAATGGGAGTTCCCTATAGCATTAGGGGGGGGTGTGGATACGGGCTGCTGATTAGGGTTTACACTATACACAGCAGGGGTTTGGGGAGCATAATAGGTTCGATTTTCTTTTTGATTACGCTTTTCCACGCGATGAGCAATTACATGCATTGCAAATTCTAATTCCTCTTTAGATAAAGAAAAAAGTTTCACCTGTTCACCGCGCTTACCCTGCTTACGGAAGGTCAACTTTAACCCCAGCTGCTCTAGCATTGTGGCCAGCAACCAAATAGGTTTACAGTCACTGGGGATAGTAAACCCAAGAATTGCTTTGACGTGAGCAGCACAATGTATAGCGATCTCCGTCATCTTGAGTAAGGTGGAATCGTCGGCGGTAACTTCATCACCCTTCATTAAACTTAAGAGAATTTGATGCAGCCCCAGGTTAAATCTAGCAAGCCACCGTGCGGAGTAATTACCCCAGTCGATGCACAAAGGTAGATTGTCCCGCTCGGTGCGGTCTTTTTGGGTGACAATTGTTGGTGGGGTAGGATAAGTTTGCCCAGTTTTGGGGTCAGTAAACGATTCTTCGGGTGAGGCTAAAATGGCCTCAAGTCCAGCAATTGCTCTAATTAAGCGACCACCTTTATCCATTTCTACGAGCGATTCGGTTACTTCGATGCCGTAAGAATCAGAGATGCGGAACTTTTCACATTCAAAAATTTCATTAGGGTCAAGGTAATCTTTGCTCTGACGGGCACGGTACTCGCTCAAAGTAATATTCTTGGCCTTGGCAACAGCCGAATTGTGGGCACTATCCAAAGCTTGTGCTGCTGCTTTAAGACTTTCAAGAGATTGAGGATCTGAATCACTGCCCATACATATAAATGTATTGCCCATTTCGGTGAGAAGCGATCGCAAATCATCACGCAGATTATTTAGAGAATAGTGGCGGTTGGCCATAATTTGGCAGTAAGCCTCAAGCGCCCAATCTTTCTCTGCGCCCCGTTTGCCTGTTTGACGGTCGATCCGCAACAGGAAAGCAGTCATTTCATTGGTTTGGAGCAAGCGCTCTTTAATCTTGGATGCGTTTGTATCCTTGTAACCAAAGGGAGGACGCGGGGCCACCCAAATATGAAACGGAACTTTCGGGCGATAGCGGTAAAGCTGTTGGGCACATTCGGTAGCGGTTTGGGAAACTCCATGAAAAACACCAAACACCAAATCGAAATGATACTCGGAAATATCGACACCAGTCCCCAGGCTGGGAGAGGTGAACAAGGCATCAAAGTTTTTGACGGCGTTGGTGATATCTTTAATGAAAGCGACGTTTTCATCACTGCCAGAATTATCGGAGTGGACAGACCAGATGCGCCATTTTTGGGGTGTATGGGATTGGTCAGAGTTAGGATCTTCGTACTTAATAGTAAAAGACTTTTCGAGTTTCTTGATGAAACGCTTGGAGTCGCTGGCTACCATAATTTTCAGACCTTGCATCAGTGCTGCCGAAATCTGGGCAACTAAGGCGCTTGAATTACTGCCTTCGTACCAATATATAGTGCGTGAGCCATTTCTCCACTCGTTTTTGACGATGTAAGGAACTTCACCTACTGGTCGCATTGCCCGAAAGAAGTCCACTGTCAGGTCATCCATGTGGGCATCGGCAAGGACGACTAGTGGCGCGTTGTATACTATATATTCCAGTACCTCCAAGATTGCTGCACGGTGCTGTTTACACGTATTACTGTGTAGTAGGTGGGTAAGGTATTGGCAAGCTTCATCTATAAATATGCAGCCATAAATTAGCGCCTGGGTATTGAGTTTGTGCAAGCTGTCAATAGTAATACTAAGGGCTTGGGCTTGAGCTAAACCTGTGTAACCCAAGTCTGAATACATCGCAGTTTTCAGGCGATCGCTTAAATTCTTCAGCAGGTTGACGCGATGCCCGTTGTTGAGGAACCGAGCGTCGGGGTTTTGCTCACGCCACCAGCGCATAAGTTCAGTTTTCCCAGTGCCCATGTCGCTCCACAGTACAACCAGTCCTTTGTCTGGAAAACGGAAAGATTTTTTGGGATTTTGGGTACTAGGTTTGGCGTTAAAGGAGCTAGAATCAATTAATTCAACATTTTCCCTTTTCTCTTTATCCAAATCGCAGTCCGTAGCTATCAGATTTGGACTGAACAATTTTTCAAGTCCAAGATCATAAAGTGGCGGGGTGGATGAACATTTTTCTGATAAGTCAGGAATGCAGAGTGCTTGGGTCAAATATTTAATATTGACTGTGACATCAGGCTGGTACTTAGAGAGTCCCCATTTCTTAGCCCGATACGAGCGCTGGTAATCTTTAAGCGATTTGGCATCGTCTATGATTGCAGTTAGTAGTGCATTGGCATCTTCAGTGCGACCAACTACAAAATCATCAACGCCTTTTTCTGGCCCCGGCAGTGATGCAACTTCGCATTCACAACCAGCAGACTCAATTACTTTTGCAGTGCGAACAGTGGCTTGAAACACCGACCACCTGGTTTTAGAAGAAGTTTCGTGGTCAAAAAGAATTATAAACTTGCGTCCCGGTTGTGCCAAGGGCATTAAATCTGGATGCAACCGTTCATCAAAATCTTGTTTGCCCACGCGCCCGTTCCAAATTCCCGGAAGTGCGATCGCTACAAACCCTAAACTAAGCAAGCAAGCAGCCTTCTTCTCACCCTCGCATAAGATAATCGGAATCTCTGGATGTTGCTTTATCCACTCCCAGAAGGTGATTTGTATATCTTTCTGCTGAGAGTCGATGAAATTCAGTTTGTGCTGCTTAACCCATGACCAAAATATTAAGGGATTGAGTATGCTTTTTCTGCACAGTGCTAAAAAGGAACTATACTGGGCGATTTGCGTTAGCGTTCCCTGGTATTGTCCTAGTTGCAAGAGCGAAGGCAAGAGAGTACCATTGCCAAAAGCAGAGTTCTTTCGACTTTTAAGCCAAAGCTTTTTCCCACGTTTTGCAAAAAGCACTCTTTGAATATCGGAAACGTTATAGCGCCGTGCAACTAGATTCAAAATACAGTTGGGAACATCGAAATAAGTAACACGGTTGGCTGTCTTGGGCGGTGACTCGTATTTGACGGGTTTCCCTTTTTGCCAATCAAAGCGCGGGAAGTTGGGCTTAATCCTTCCCCACTCCATCGGTTGCCAGTTCTTGAATGGGTCAAGTGACTGAATCCACGTCCCACCAAGTAATAGATGCTGATATTGCCTTATGTATGCATCTGTGACTCGACCTGCATTTTTTCGAGGGATTTTGTTGGAGATGAACAGGTAGTCGTAAACTGATTCTCCCTCAATGTGGAAGAAGTTGCGCTCAACCAGTGCCGGATGAATGGCACTACCAACTGTCATCTCATGGTATTCGTGATCAGTGAGATTGTTTGGGTATTCAATTGGGTGTTCCCTCTGCTCAACTGATACCTTGCAATCTGGTTTAGGCTCCTTGAGCTTTTTGTTGCCACCGTTAAGTGCAATATAAGTTGTTGTATTCACTTTTCTCCTAAATTTTTCCATGACTTTGTGAGCGACTTGCAGCACCTATGCCGCAGTCAAGGCAATTCGCAATTGACAATGGGCTAACGCCCCGCTTTGCTAACGCAATGACGCTCCTGCGTCGCTACCGCTGCGCTAACGCAGTTGAATTCAGAGTTAGCTCTGAACCCACCCCTGAATTAAGTTCACTGATTCTCTAAATCAGAGTTAGCTCCCAAACCCGTTAATTAACAATTCAACAATTAAGTAATTTCTTGTCTTTAATTGCGAATTGCGTTAGCGGAGCGGGGCGTTAGCCCATTGCGAATTGCGAATTGTTCGCTTATCAGTCATCAGTCATCAGTTATCAGTTAAGCTAATGAGCATTTAAGTTGCATAAACCCAGGGCTAGAGCCGCTTACCACGAGCGAGTCAGTCTGGAAAAATGAATGACGATTAGCTTATCAGTTATCAGTTATCACTGTTTACTGTTAACTGTTCACTGTTTTTTTGGGCTTGTGTGATTAAATCAGTCTCCTGGGTGGTAAGTTCAGCCCAGTAGTCAGGTTTTATCACCTCGTATTTTTCAGCCACAGCCCAAAACTCCTGCCATGTGAACTCAATACGTGCAAGTACTTGCCTAATTTCCCTAATAGCCATAGGTAGCATCTGTAATTGCTCCGTCCTTGTTGCGATGGCTGACTGTGTGGGACTAGTACCCAAAATGAGAGCCGCAGCTTCGAGCGCTTGGGTATTGTTCATGGCAACGCTTAGGTTTTTCAATGCCATACCCATGAGGCGCAGACATTCAGTCGCATTTTCTTTGGGTGGAACAAGTGCAAGAGTTCTCAAATCAATTGTCTTCTCCAGCGGTTCCTGAACCTTCTTGTTTAACGCTTTAGCCTGGAGTTTAGTGTAAGTATTCTCCCAATCTTGTCCAGTCCGAGGTTCTTGAGCATTTTCCAAATCCCGAATGCGCTCTTTTAGCTGCTGGTTCTCAGTCTCCAACTGCCGTAGCGATTCCATCTCGTCTAAGCGCTGCTGCAACTGGATGTTTTGCTCCTTTTGCTGCTTGTACAGGTTTTGCAAGGATGAGATTTGTTCAATTACCTGGGCTTCGGCTCTAGCAGTGGCTTCTGACTGTAGTCCAATCCTCAATTCCTGCTGTAAGCGCTCTAACTCAAGCTTATGTTGCTCTTTGAGTGCCGCAATCGCTTCGGAGTACTCTGGTGGGTAAGTTCGCTGATTCGATTGGGACATAATTGCGTCATTTATATCAGCATTGTTTCCCAACAGCCTTTCACCATCAGCGAAAGTCACAATCTGCTGCGAATTATTCGGTGCGTCTGCAACAATAACTCCCGATTCCCCATAACGGGGATGTTCTGGTGATGAAATTGTGATGGCATTTTTCGGAACCAATGGTTCCTGATGGAATTTATTTTTTCCTCTTGGCATTGGGGCAACAATATTAGCCGCAGCTGCGAAATCTGATTCACTAGGGTCTGGGTTTGATGACAAAGCCAGTGTTATCGCGGCAATAAGTTTTTCAGGTTCTTTGGCTAACCTCAAAAGAGGACGGGCTTGGCGCTCATTTTTAATCTGTGGCCCCAACTCCCCTGCTGCAACAATAACTTTTGATGCCCCTAAGAGTTGATTTATACGCCGATAGCCACCATATACATGCAATTCGCCTTGGCAATATTCTGAGAAGTTTTTGTACCCAGCGATTCTGTACATCCGCTCGTCATGCATGAGGCGAATCTGTTCTACTGCTTGCAACTCAAATTGGTCTATGGCAGCGAAGGTGTCTTTGATACTGCTGTTGAGATCATCGTAATGAAGTGCTGATTTGTTTTCTTCTCTGTCTAGTGTCAGCATAATTTGTACCCTGGTGCTAGCCACCACGCACGAATAGTGTGGCGCACCACTAGTGAAAGCAGCGAACACACACTAAAAGCTAATTCCACTTCTATAAAAAGTCTGACAATTTCCGCTCTAGCCAAGATATTGCTGAAATTCCCCTTTACTAGACCGCATACAAGATGTGTAATCTTACTATCTGACCCAATGCGCTCTACTACTGCGCCCTTGGGGGTTTTGCTATAAGTCATGATTTCGCCTCTGATAACTCGGTTTACAAGCTTCAGAGGGGGTTGTATCAGTTATCAGTCAATAGTTATCAAGGACTGTGAATTCCAACTGATAACTGGTAACTGGGAACTGGGAACTGTTATTCGCGCTGCTACTGCTTTTTGCTACGAAATTCGGGATATTTCTTAATCAAACTTAATTTTACAGAAATTTATGAATTTTGACAGCCAAAACACACCGCAAGGAATGGACTTTCCAAGCGGCAGATCCTATAATGGATCTGGCAGCGCGGATTATACTCTCGGACAAATTTAGTAGTCGCATTGGTCGCCAAACTTCAACGACAACTTATTTTGTTCCTTCGAGATCAACCCCGCTCTAAATCGATATGAAATTTAAAGCACGCATAAAGCGCTACTCCTTAGTGGCGCTTTGTGCGTTAAATGCAGGTATTGTTGTGTTTTTTGCTTTTAAGTTTTCCATATTAGTGATGTTTTTTGGATGATCTAAAGATTCCTCACACTTTATAAGAGATATGTCTACCTAATTAGGGAAGGGCTTCTGCTTAGATCGCAAGCGCTGTAAGCATTAACATTAATCCTAAAGAATTGGATGATTTGCCCCTTCAGTGCAAACTTATCTCCCGCACTAACCAAGTTAACCATTGATTACAGTAACCCATTGGAAGAGTTTTTTTCTGGAATCTTTAGCCATTTGCATCTGTAACTCAAAACTAATTGTGGCAATATACTTTGAGATACAGTAATGCTACTTACCGGGGTAGCGTCTTAATATTACTATCATGAGCAAGCAATTTGATCAATCCTGTATGTTAAGAAATATAACACAAAGATAGGTTTGTTTAGGTAAACATAGAATAAGTATAAGTTGTAGTAATTTTACAGCCAGAACTTGTAAGTAGTATGAACCCAGATAAAAGTTTAGATATCGAGAGAATACTGGAGATTTTGGAAGAGCAAGTGTATCAGCATACTGGAAGGTACTTTTTAGAATCTGAAAAAGTTTTAATTAAGGGGACTTGGGAGGGCAAAGATTATGAAGAGATAGCGCGGGATAGTGGGTATAATATGCATTATTTGCGTACTGGAGTAGCTCGGCAATTATGGTTATTACTTTCAGAAGTTATTGGTAATGGTATACAAGTAAAAAAAATATATTTGAAGAATATTTTAGTTAAACTAACAAAAAGGTATTATGCCGATTTAGAGGTAGCGAAATTTGATAATAATGAATTAGTGGGTAAGACTAGAATTTACGGAGAGTTGCCTAAGTTAAAATATTTCTATGGTAGAGAAGAAGAGATTAAAAAGTTAAAAAATGAAGTTAATGTTTTAAAGCAACGTTGTTTAGCTATAACTGGGGTTGGAGGAATTGGAAAAACCTTTCTAACAAGAAAATTATTAGAAGAAATTCTTTTAGAAACCCCTGACATTTATGAATATGTAGTTTGGTATAAAGTGAATTCTGGTTCCTCGCTTGATGAGTTACTTTCTGAAGTTATTAAAATTTTAAGTTTAGAAATTAATAATGAAGACTTCCAAACTAAAATTTGTTTGTTATCAAATTACCTTGATTCTCATAAATGTTTAATAGTGCTAGATGGTTTTGAAAGATTATTACAAACAGATAATTTTGAAAATAAATTAAACTATGAACAACTATTCATAAAATTGGCAGAAGAACAACATAGAAGTTGTATTATTGTTACAAGCCAAGTACCTTTAAAAGAAATGGTATATGTAACTACAACTTTTAATATTGAATCTTTACGATTGGAAGGATTAGAAGAAAGTGCAGCAATGCAAATGTTACATAACAAAGGCTTAGGTGGTGAAGAATGTAAACAGTTAATTAGTTTTTATCGTGGCGATCCATCAGAATTAGAGGCAGTAATTAGTAAAATTCATAATTTTTTCGGTGGAAGCGTTAAAAAGTTTTTTGAATATCAAACTACTCTAACAGGAGAGCGCCTTCAAGCTATGTTAAATCAGCAATTTGCACAGTCAAGACTTCTAAGCAATCTTCAAAGACAAATAATGATTTATTTAGCAAAAACGATGTCGGATAATTCAGATAGAGTTCCTTTTTCTAACCTAATTAATGGATTGAAAAAGGAATTAGGCTTAGAATTATCAATTTCCGAAGTAATAACATCTATAGAAATTTTAGAACAACGTTCTTTAGTTGAAGCTTATAGAAAATCCTTTAGTAAAGAGGTTAGTTATAGCTTGCAACCAGTAATTAAGAAATATATCTTAGTCGATCCATTTGGTTTAGTACGTAAAATGCCAGTTCAAACGAAAATAAAAGAAGTTCCCTTGTGAGCTACTGTATAAATCACCTTTGTACCCAACGCCGTAATCCTGATGATGTTGAAAATTGTTTAGCTTGCGGTAATCCTTTGCTTATAAACCAACGTATTCGTTTGCTGCGTCCGTTGAGTTCTTTAGAAAATCAATTTAACTACACAGATGTTTTTGAAGTTGAGGATGCTGGTATAATTTTACATTCAAAACCTCAAATCAGAGTGATGAAAATATTAAAATGGAGTGATTCTAAATTAGTTGAATTGATTCGGAGAGAAGCATTTATATTACAACTTATTAAGCATCCTGGAATACCTAAGTCTAGCAGAGAAGATTATTTTACTGTAACTTTGAATGATAGTATTTTACAATTACATTGTTTAGTTATACAAAAATTTGAAGGAGATAATTTAGCTCAATGGGTAAAATCTTATGGGCGAGTTTATCAAAAAATTGCACTTGATTGGTTATTACAATTAGTTGAGATTCTTGATTTAGTTCATCGTTCCGGTTTTTTTCATAGAGATATTAAACCAGAAAATATTATCTATCAGCCTACTGGAGAAATAGCACTTATCGACTTCGGTGGAGCAAGAGAAATTACTAAAACTTACTTAGCGAAAGTTAGTACTAGCGGAGGAACCAGTACAGGATTAGGTAGTGGGCATGACATAACTATCGTTCGGACAGCTTGTTTCTCCCCTTTAGAGCAAATTAATGGGCAAGCTGTACCACAGTCAGACTTTTACGCATTAGGCAGAACTTTTGTTAACTTAGTTACTGGTATTCCTTTAATTCAAATTAAAAGCGACGAAAAAACAGGCAGGCTACTTTGGAGGAATAAAGCACCTCATATCGATAAATCTTTGGCTGATTTTATTGATGATTTGATGGCTCCCTTCCCAGGGCAACGCCCACAAAATACTCAAGTAATTTTGCAGAGGTTAAAAAGCCTTCCTCTGCAAAGTAAAGTCAATAGATTAATCAAGTCTAAAAAATTTTTATTTGGTTTATTAGTTACATTAATTGCTTTAGGTCTTTTTGGAGGTTTCAAAGTATTTTTACCAGTAATGGCTAATAATTTAGTACTACAAGGCAAAAAGTCAGAATTAGCAAATGATTCGCAAACTGCACAAAACTATTTTAACCAAGCTATAGAATATAATCCCCAACTTAAACTTTCTGTTTCTCAGTTTTACTTAGAGCAAGCTGCTCGTCATTTTAACAACTTCAAACTAGCGAAGAAATATTATGAGTTAGCCCTTAAATATAATGGAAAAGACATAAATGCTTATAATAGTTTAGCTGTAGTTTGTTGGCAGCTTGGAGAAGTCGCTTGTGCCTTAGAAAGTTATCAGCAGATTTTGAAATTAAAACCTAATGATTGGGAGGGATATTATAGGTTAGGAAGTTTTTATGATCAAGAAGGAAAAGAGGATTTAGCTCAAGAACAATATAAAATAGCAATTAAAATTAATAAGAAAGCAGTGCCCGCACTCAATGATTTATCGCGGCTCAGAAATCTCAAAGAAGACTATACTCAGGCTACTGCATTAGCGCTTGAAGGATTGCGCTTGACTGAAGACCCAAAACTACAAGCTGCTTTATATAAAAATTTGGGTTGGGCAAAGTTCATGCAAAATCAGTATAACGAGGCAGAGAAATATTTACAAAAAGCAAGTGATTTAGACAGCAAGAGAATAGATGCTGTCTGCTTGCTGGCTCAGGTGCAAGAAGCTCTAGGTAAAATTGAGGATGCCAGACTTTCATGGGAAATCTGTATGCTTGCTAGGACTACTCAGCAAGATGTTTTCAAGTGGAGGCAGGAATTATTAGACCGCCTTACCAATAACTCAAAAATCTCTCAATAGGGTGCATTTTTGCGAAAGTTGGATTTAGTTTATTTGTTTCGCTATTAAACTTATGTATGCTATTAACAGGCAAGTAAATAGATAAAACCTTTTAATGCAGTCTTTACTCAACCATAGAAAGAAAAAAGTTTTTAAGCTTCAAGTTGCAGCGCTCGTATCGATATTACCATCAATACTACTTTTTTCAAGTATTAGCAGCGCAGGAAGTCGGACTCAATCAGTAGCAGTAGTAAAAAGTGGGTGTCGCAAGTTTATAGGTAGAGTCTCTAGCTCAGGCGATCTCCATTTGCCAAGTGGAAGCCGACTGTGCCAAGGAGATCGGATTAATCCAGTTAAGGGAGCTACAGTCAAGGTTTTGTGCTACTTAAATGGAGATTTTGTATACCTGAAGCATAGTACCGTGTTCAAGGAGCCAGATACGTGTACAGTGCCGCAAGAGATAGCGGAGCTATGTACGGGGTTAAATCCGAGTAATTGCTATAACCCTAAGGGGGCAGGTGAGGAAAAAGAAGCGCCAATCCTAATAAGCCCTTACGGGAGTTCAATGTTAAGTACGCGGCCTCAAATATCTTGGAGTGCTGTCTCGAACGCTACTAGTTACACAGTAATTGTAAAGGGTTACGAATTTTATTGGGAAGCAACAGTAGATCAGAAAACGACTACACTGGCATACCCGAAAGAGCAAATAGAATTGCAACTTGGTAACACCTACAAAATTACTGTCATTGCCAACCTGAGAGGTTCTTTGATTAGTTCGGAGCCTTTAGTAATCAGTGTTTTGCCAGAAAAAGACCAAAAAGAAATTGCATATAAAGTAAAGCAGATCAATGAATTAAACTTGCCTCCAGACGAAGCTGCTTTTTTAGATTTAGATGCTGTATTTATGTCCAAAAGCCTTTTGAATGAATCAATTGAGACGCTGAAAGCACGAGTGGGAGCAGGAAGTCAAAACCCCACTCTTTACCGAGTACTGGCAGATCGATATCTAGAAGCATGGTTGCCAAATGAAGCGCTTCGCAATTATCAGGTGGCAAATGAATTGGCGAAACGCACTAAGAATTCAGATGAATTAGCTAGAGTGCAACAAAGACTAAAGTTGGTAGAATGGCACAATAGGTAAAAGTTGGCAACGATAGCAACCAGATGTTGGCATTGCCGATTGCCAATGCCAACATCTGGTTGTTAAAATTATCAACAACTTATGGTTGTGATTGCACAAAATTTTACAGCCATCCACCAACAAGCAAGAACGAAGCCCAAAAATAAGGGTGGCTGTACTTAGAATTTGACATTAAATTTAATTGTGCTTGACGTAATGCCTCTGCTTTAGGAGTCCCGAACTTCAAGTTTTTGTAAAACTCTTCCATAAGTAAAGCAGTGGAGTCAGCATCTACCTTCCATAAAGTTGCCACTGTACTTCTGGCACCTGCTTGTGCTGCCACACCAGCAATCCCCAATGCTGACCTCTTATTACCCTTAGCGGTTTCACAGGCACTTAAAACTAATAGTTCAATTCCATCTTCATTGGTTTGAGCGTTTAATTTTAGTAAGTTATCAAACTCTAGTACAGTAATTGGTTTGTTCCAAGTAAAAAACATTGTTTTCTGGGCATCAGAACTAAATTGAGCATGAGTAGTTAGATGAAGAATGGAAAAATGATTTGTGCTTAACTGTTGTTCAAGCGCCTGGCTAGTAAACTTTTCATTCAATAAGACTGTTGAAGAAGTAGTTTGTTTTTTAACATCTTCTACCTCCTGTTTCACTCTTAACAATGCTTTTAAGCCTTCGGGAGCATTTAGAGCGTTAAAGCTGGGACTAAATTTAGATAGTCCAGCAATTAAGGCTCTTAACTGTTCTTTGGGTAAAAATTTAGGTGGTCTAATCCTAGAACCTAAAGTTTGAGCAATGCTGTAGCGCTTGAGTAAATAATCTTTGCCGTCATGAAGCAAACCTATTGGTAAGCTTTGGAAAGATGTATCTAAAGTAAGCACTAACGTCCCTGATGGAGGTAAGTATGTCTTGACGGGTGCAATTAACAAGTCATAAAGTGATTGAGAAGGCGAAATAATCAAATTTTTATTAATAGAAGCTAGTCTAGAAGATTGTAAGATTTCTAATAGATTATCGGCGCTAGTTTTAACTAGCTTGGAGTCAACAGAATGGTGGTGAAAGGAGCCATCAGAGGACTGGACAATTACTTCTACGCTGTTATCTAAATCAATAATGTGAACTACTGCTGGAGGGTTGGACAAGTTTTTAACTTCATTTAAAGGGATGATGTCAAGTTTGCCACATTGAAGAAAATTTTCTAATTGAGCGATTTGCAGCCGTTCGTTTGCCTGGATTACTCGTTTTAAATTAGGGTTAGGAGATGCCAAGAGCAATCGCATATACTCCCGATATACAGGCTCCACTTTTTCTTGGAAGGAGAATTGTAAATCTGCATTGCTTGGCAAAAGATCATCACGCACTTTAGTTACATTATCAATTGCTGAACTGTAAGCCTGAAGGGCTGTATCGTATTTTCCTTGTTTTTTGTACAAATCCCCTAACTGCTGCTGCCATTGATAAGCAAGATCCGATGATTGACTTAACTGAGCTTGGCTCAAAGCTGCCTGAAAATATGCAAGTGATTGCTCTGGTTTTAACTTGCCTAGAGTGCCGAAGCTATCTGACTTTAATCGCGGGTTATTCAATCCTTTAGCTGTCTGCAATGCCTCTTCAGCATATTCGATAGCTAGTGAATGTAATTGTTTGCTTGCAATTTTATTTAAACTTTTAGCAAAATTTAGTTTGGCATAAATAGAATTACTAGCTGGTAGCTGAGAAAATGCCGAATAATTCCTTATAATTAGAGTTGCCGCTGGCTGAATCTGATGAGTAATTTTAGTACGAATATTCTTTAATTGTATATTACCTGAATTGGACTCTGCTGCTAACCAATTATCAAAATCTAATAGTAAACTCAAACGGTATAATTGAGCTTGTAGTTTTACTGCGATTGGAGCATTTTGGATATTACTCACCTGTTGATAAATATCAAGGGACTTAAGTGAATGCTCCTGGATTATATTAACAATTTCTTTTTGAAAAGCGGGTTCTTCTGTCTGTAAATATCTATTTTGTGCTTGCTTGTAAATAGATTGCTCAACTTTCCCTAAAGATAGCAAAATTACGCTAATATCAGCCGAAGCTATTTGCTTGGTAAGTAAGAGCGTTTCTTTTAAAACTATTTTTGATTCATCTAGCTTACCTATTTGGCGTAAGGCTTCTCCTAAATGACGCCATCCCAATAAGTAAACTGATATTGGTTTTTGCTTCGTAATCGCTGTATAAAGTAGTTGTTTTATAGATTCAGTCGGTTGTGACGGAGTAATAGTACAAATTTCAGCATTTTTATCTAACTTTAAGGCTTCAACAAGCGTATGACATGTACGAAGATTCGCACCTAAAGCTTGTAAGGCAATACTCTCATCAATTAAGCTTCCACTAATCTCCTCTTGATTATCTAATTGACGATAAATGCTTGTAGCTTTTTTCCAAATTTCTAGAGCTTTAATTGCCTGACCGAGATTTAATTGCTTATAACCTTCCTGGGTCAATACTTGCGCTTGATTGTGTTGTTGTGCTTTTTTGTTTGAAGTTTGAGCGGGGGTAATAGAAGGTTGGCTTACAACTATTGACAAAGCTAGAATTCCTAACAACGAGTACTTGAACCAGTATTGGAACTTAATCATTTCTCTGTACTGTTTTTATGGTTGGTGATACTTCTGATGTATAAGATTCCTGACGACATTTTGAGGCAGACAATGCCGAAGCAGCGGGGGTGGCTGTATTAGGGTCTGCTATCAGGGCAATTCTTCCATTAGAGTCTATTGTCCAGGTGTTAGCTTCTACGATTTCTAGGGTTTGTTCAATTGCTGATGCCTTATGTTCTTCCGAAATGTTTTTATCAACTAGAACAGAGTTATTCTGCCGTTCATAAATGTTCTCTGGCATTTCGTCAGAGCTAGGTGGAAAACCGCCTCTGCTACTGATTACTAATTCACTTGTCGCTACACCTGATTGCCCCTGGCAGTTGGAGTCTATTTCAGGAGTTTCCTGAACGACTTCTGGTGCTGCTTTAACGCCCCTGGAATTAATAGCAAATCCATTGATTTGAACTGTGCCATTGATTCCAAACTCAGAGCTGGCTTCAACTAGGCTATTCTCAGAAAAAAGGAACCCATCACGGACATTTATCCTGATATTTCCGCCGCGTCCTTCAAAAGCGTTGGCTGTGATAGTGCTATTTCCCAAAGAAAACAGAGTATTTGTATTAATTGTCACATTTCCGCCAATACCAGCACCGACTGGGGCAAGGTTGTAGGGAAAGTCGATACCTAAAAGACGATAAGCCGCCTCAGGATTACTGGCACTAGCACTGATAATGCTGTCAAATAATTGCACATCGTTTGCGCGTATAAAAATATTTCCTCCGTCTGCCGATGCGGTTGCAGCACTAATGGAAGAATTATTCTTCAAAGAAACTATATTTGCATCAATATCTACGTTCCCCGCTGAACCAGTGCCTAAATTACTTACGGTAATTGAACCTTTAGATAGGGATAATCGTTCAGTTTTTATTTTTATGCTCCTAGCTGCTCCACTTACCTCTGAAGATAGTCCTAAAACTTGTTGTATTAATACAGGAGGGGATACTGCGTATGATGATATTCCAGACAAAAATTCATAAGATAAATCTTTTGTATTGACAGGGGTTGTAATACTTAGAAAACTAGGGGCTTCAATTGTGATATCTCCAGCATTCCCGCTGGAAAAAGTATAAGAAGCAATAATGCCTCCGTTGTTTAATCTAATTTCAGGCGAGATGACTTTCAAATTCCCGGAATTCCCAGATTTATAAGCCGCTACAGCTACTTGACTTGGGGAAGAAAGGATAGGATTAAACCCACTCAATTCAACACTATGAGCCGCATTAATGAGCAATTCCCCACCTGTGCCAGTACCAAAAGTTCCAGACGTTATAGTACCTCCATCTAAAGCAGTTAATTGACCTGTGTTAATCGCAATATTCCCACTTGTGCCAGCACTAAAAGTATATGAGCCAACGCCACTAGCAATGCTACTAGTGGTAGGGTTAATAAAAGAAAATCCTTTGACCTCTATAGATTCAGAAGCATTCAGAAGTATATTGCTCGCGCTTGCTTGTGTAAATGTTTTGCTATTTATAGCTGCTCCATCTTCAAAGCTCAAACGCTTAGTTGAAACTACAACATCACCTACACTTCCTCCCAAAGTTTCTATTTCAACTCCACTAGGGATCATTCCATCGACAGAAGTACCACTTAATTGAAGTAAATTTGAAGCCTGTATATTTATACCGCTTCCAGTCTGTGCGCCTTGATTTTGAATCAACGCAACCGAGCCTTCAGTCAAAAAAATTTGTTTTCCTACTAGTTGAACGGCACTACTTCCAGAGCCGCTAGCATCTACCAATGCTCGTTTAGACAGTTCGATATTTTGAAAGTTTTGTAACCCCTCATATCCGAATACCCAACCGGAGGTTGTCGGATTTAAGGTAACTATTCCATTACCAACGCTACCAAGTTCTACCCGTCCTCCTGGTGCTGTCAAATTGCCTCCTTCTAAAGCAATGCCACCCCCTATCAAGGCTAAGGTTTTCTGCGGCAAAACCCGCAGACCATTGTCGCTAGCACCTGCCCCTGAAATGGGTGAAAACAAGGAAGAAATACCCAAGGTATGTCCTGAACCTTGTACACGGATTTCACCAGTATTGTTTTCTAAGTTCAAACCTATGGGTGCGCTTACAGTTAAAAGAGGAGCAATTTGAGTCTCAGTAGTACTAAACTCTGTTCCATTAGCAAAAGAACTCTTGCATAAATATTTTGTGGTATAATCAAGGGTTGCTTTTCCCTATATTTGAGGTGGTGAAAATATCATTAGCATACCAAGCTTTTTGATTGAGTATGAGCCAGCGATCGCTAGCTAAAA
>NZ_JAIVFX010000063.1 GCF_020829625.1 Nostoc sp. XA010
CTCCAAAGACTACATGTGGAGTCGATGGTTTAATTAAAATAGCACTTGAATTAATTAATCCTGAACATCTCAAAAATTGGTTTACAAATTGCTGCTACTGTACCTCATAAACTCCGAATCTGCTGTATATTTCATAAGCAGGATTTAATACCGTCATCAAACAACTTACCCTAACGGGGATAATGTGCGTCAATTTCAAGTTTTTGTTTTTGGTCAGTGTCTAGCTCTACACCATTACTAGCCATAGGCGATAGCATCGACAATGCCGCCGCCGCTCCCAATACCTGATCGTCAGACACTTCTAAATATCTCTGTAACTGTTCTAAATTCCGATGCCCTGAGATTTCCTGAATAACTCTCAGTGGTATTCCGGCGTTACTCATCTGAGTTAAAGCAGTCCTTCTAAAGCTATGGCTACTCACTCCAAAAATATCTAATTGCTGGCAAGCTGTTCTTAAAATCCTAGCGGCTGAGTCTTCGCTGATATGCCCATCACTGCGACCGGGAAACAAATAATCATCACCTGCTAGCGGGTAGTATTCAACCAGTAAACGCCGTAAGTCTTCAATCACTGGGATTGACCGAGTTGCAAGTTTCCCCTTGGTGTTTGATTTTCTAATAATCAACCGGGGTCTGACAATACCCTTGGGTGTGTAGATATCTTCAGTTTGTAGCGTACAGCATTCACGGATTCTACAGGCACTAAACAGGCAGACACCAACAAAGTGCGATCGCGGTCGTTGTCTAAGCCATGACTGAAAATTAACTGTATCTCTGACTGTGTTAGAACTTTGGCGCGTCCGTGCCGATTGATTTTCATTGGCAGACTGTAGACCCTGTGATCCACAGCCTACAACGATTTGACACCTGATTAATCGGAATTATTTGACCGAGATTAGCAAACGCTTGAGAGATATATACACCATCAGTAGTTAATTTTAATTCTAGGAATTTATTTTATAGTTTTTGAGATTTTACAGGGAATACTAAAATTTAAACTTCTTGTCGCAGGGTAAAAAATATATGGCTAACTGCCCAAACTGTGGTTCCACTCACATTCAACTCAAGAGAGAAACTAATGTAAGTTGGGGACGTGCTATCACAGGGTTAGCTTTGTTTGGTGTTGTAGGTGGTGCTGTTGGTGCTGTAACAGGTGAGGATAGAAATGCTAACGCTTGCCTAGATTGTGGAACATCTTGGAAAGCTGAGGATTTATATAAAATTCTTCAAATTATAAAAAAATCAACTGATATAAATCCAGATATGACTACAGCAACAGATCGGTTATTTGTAAATGATTTCATATTAGAAATGACACCTTATATAGAAGCAATGTCAAAAGCACAGAAAGAATCTGAAACAATTGTAACAGTTAGTGAAAACAAGAAATCACTATTTGCTGCGGCGGGCTGTGGTTCTGGTTGTATAATAACGTTAATATTGTGGTCAATCTTTGCCTTTGCTAGTGTTTTTATAGGAAGCGGTTTCTTTTTAATAATACCGACAGATGGATATTTTATTAGTATGTTTAGAGACACTTTTAATCGACAAAATATTGAAAAAGAAATAAAAAATAGTAAAAGAGAAGCGGCTAGAATGAACACAGAAGCTAAGAATAATTTTAAACGTAAAGCGGAACAGTTCGCCGACAGTCATTGGTGACAAGTTAAGGTCATTAACTATTTGTCAATAAATAATAGTGCTTAAAATCTTGCCAAAATTTGAGGTCGGAAACACAAATTTTTAGCCAGCCCTGTAGAGGCAAGGGGGGGTGTATAGGGGTTTACGTGATTTCGGTTTAATAACCCAGAAAAAATGTAGATTGTTTTTTTGAAAAGTGCGATCGCCCAATGCCTAACGTACTACAAAGGTCTGATTTTTTGGGGTGAAGCTATCTAAGTATAATAAGCCAGTAATGTATACGATTTGCATCACCCCCCCTTTTTTATTTAAGTATTCAGTATATATTTAGGGGGGGTGTTTCGCAACTAGTCTAAAAAATTCGCAACTAGTAAAAAGGTGGTTTTGTAGCATATTTGTAATACAAAGGTGGGGGATTTTGATATAAGCCAAAGGATAGGGATCAGGCGCGGGGCATAGGAGTTATGCCAGAGTAAACTAATAAAGCATAACTATTGTGGGGCAAGGCGAGAGACGCGGCAACGCCGCCGTCGGTCAGGCAACGCAGTTGCCAGTCTGAAGATAGGGTGAGTTTTTAAAAACAACTATCAAAAAAATGCACTTGCACCGGAGTGGGCGCGATCCTGTGAGGCGCGATCGCAGGGAGACGCGGGAGACGCTAGCCATAGGTTTTTTCAAGCCAATTAACTCAAAATGCTGTTAAAAATCCAATGAATAAGATTTTGGGGGAAAGTTGGGTATGACATATTTCCCGACATTTTTCTCACAGATAGAAGCGTTCGCTGGGGTGGACGCTACCTCCATGACTCTGTTAACAGGTACGTCTGAAGCTATGGGTACTCACGCCGATTATCCCAGCTTGTTTGCTACTTTTACTCCTACAAATTCAGTTGTAAAGATTTGAAACAAAAAAAGACATAGTGCAGAAAAGTTACCGAGTAAACCTTGATAAGAAGATAGAGGTCTAAAGAAAGACCTAGATGATTAAATCAGGAGAACAAAACCTATGCTTAAAATTACAGACTTGTTTGATAACAAAGATTTTATTGAGTTAAAAGAATCTGAAGAAGAGAAAATAACAGGCGGCGCAAATTACGCCACCTACACCGTAGAGCGGGGGGACACACTATCTGAGATAACTGAAATTTTCTATGGGGATGGCACTGCTTCTTGTTACAAACCAGTTGCTAAGCGTAATGGCATCTCAAACCCCAACTTAATCCGCCCTGGAAAGAAGATTAAAATTTATGATTATGTTGCGGGATGTGGATATAGCAGGCTAAGCGAAGCTTAAATGTTACTGAGTATCCCTCTTCTAAGAAACCAGATTTTCTGAGTGCTGGGGAATAAGCTCAAAACCAAAAGCCTGGGCTTTTTTGTGGAGATTATTGACCATTCGCTCACGATAACGCTGCTCATAATAATCCATGCCAGGATCGGTGTAATCTCCTCCGGTTGTCCAAAGTTTGTAAAAAATTCGCGCAATTTTATGAGCAGTGGCAGTAATGGCTTTAGGAGAGCCAAGTCGAGAACGTAAGCGACGATAGAACGCACCCAAAGCAGAATTACTTTTTCCGGCAGTTTGTGCTGCCATGCGAAAAGCGTTTGCAGCGCGATTGAAGTCTAGGCCCGATTTTCAAGTACTTGTAGACGAAGCAAGAATCGGTTTAAAGGCTGCGATCGCTGAAAGTTCTCGTAATTATGCCAGGGAGCAGCATTTACAAAAATTAGAGAAATATCGACAGGATGGTGAAAGGTTGGGGGCAGAACTACTAAAAACTGGCTCAATGCTTTTGCAGCTGATCAATAAGCGGCTTGAAATTACCGAAGCTGGTGATTTATCAATTAATCAGATTCACTCTCACCTCAAAAGCACTTGCGTAGCGTTTGATTCTGGATTTGAGTTGAGCGCTAAAGCTCTTGGCATTGAGAGAATGATGGAAATTTTCAATTCTGTTGAGTTTTCAGAGGAATGAAAAGCATAGCTTTGCCCATTCATGCTGTGAGTGGGTTTAATTTTGGCAAACAGGGCGTGTATATGGTCATGGCTGTGGAATCCTTACCCTCAAGTTGCTACAGGGCATTGTGGGGAAAATGGGAGCGTAGCTACTGTAGGCGATCGCTCAATGCTCAATGCCATGCCAAATACCCAATGCCCAATATTCGATGCCTAATGTACTACAAAAGTCTGATTTTTTGGGGTGAGCCTATTTAAGTATAATAAGCCAGTAATATATAAAATTTGCATCACCCCCCCTTAAATTTAAGTAGTCAGTATATATTTAGGGGGGTGATTGGCAATTAGCAATTATTTTTCGCATTAAGCAAAATGCGGTTTTTGTAGCATAAATGTATTACGAGGGTGAGGATTTATAGCCAGAGAGACGTGGCAGGGGTGGTAAGTGCGATCGCAGGTTTGAGGAGTTAACAAAAGAGTAGGTTTTTGGGTGGCATGAACCACCCGTTTACTTATAAGAAGGTGGTTTCTTATAAGCAAGATTCTGATAAATGAAGAGCAGCGCGTCGCGATAATCATCTTTCCCCCGAATCTTGATACCCTTGTGCTGCTAGTCTTAAAGAATATACTGCTGTTTTTCTTTATATTACGAGTAGCTAGCGAGGATCAAATTTTAAATATGGCTTTTGAGCAAATCGAAGCATTTTTAAAGAAAATGCAGTCTGAACCTGAACTTAAAAACGAGGTGCTCGCAGCACCAACCGCAGATGATGTTGCGCGAATAGCACTAAAGCTTGGTTTTGAATTTTCAGGTGATGAATTATTGAGAATGTCAGGTAAGAAAGTTGGCAGCATTACTGTTAGAAAAACTGATCTTCCTGGAGAGTACAACTAGGGGTCACGCGAGAATTTTTGAAGAAGGCAGCTATGCTGAGGGCAGAGGGCAGAAGGAACAATCGAATGGGGATTCAGACCCCAATCAATTGTCGGCGCTGTGTAGACGGCGGGGCTTTAAACCCTTGTTCCCTTTGGTCACGGGCAAAGGGCTGGAAGCAGTATTCCCTTCTGCCTTCTCCCCAGGACGAGGAATGGTTACGCCATCGCCTCTTGCCTTCAACATTGCTATTTTTTGAATAAACATTGGAAAAGAAGTATAAATACTTATTTTTTCTAAGTTACCCGCACCACTTTAAGATTTACCCGCACCAGTTCCGCACCACTACCCGCACCAAAAACAACGCAATATCAAGGGTTCCGCACCACCCGCACCACTTTTACTGCATTTGAAAAAACTTTGGTGAAAAATTTGCAGAAAATATTTTCAAAAAAAATCTAATAAATATAAAGTTTATCCAACCCCTTAAAACTGGTGCGGGTGGTGCGGGATGCTTACACAGCAAGCATTCTTGCTGCGGGAACTGGTGCGGAAGTGGTGCGGGTAACTTAAAAAGTGGTGCGGGAATCGCTAGGTAATAGAAATGTGACCGCTAATCGACTCTCAGCAAGTAGAAGACGCGGCGAAGCCGTCGTCGCTGAGGCAACGCAGTTGCCAGTCCACCACAACCACGCCAAACGAGGATATCCCTATACATAGCCACTAAAGAATAGATATAAATCTGATACGTCAGTTAAGCAATGCAGTTGCCAGTTAAGCCACACCATACACGTTGCTACACCACGCCACAGTTATCAAGTGCGATCGCGCTAGTGAGGAGTTAGCGATCGCACGGCAGGAGACGCGGCAACGCCGCCGTCGTTCTGCAACGCAGTTGCCAGTGAAGCCCACCACGCCGAACGCGGATATCCTTATACATAGCCACTAAAGAATAGATATAAATTCGACATATTAGGTAGGCAATACAGTTGTCAATTAAGCTACACCACGCCACCACGCCACAGCACTAGCGCGATCGCATAGCAGGAGACGCGGCAACGCCGCCGTCGTCAGCAACGTAGTTGCCAGTTCACCCTTGAAATTAACTACAACTGGGGGTGACTTTGGCTGTTCAAATCTGAACTGTTTTGGAAGCGATGCCTGCGGCGGCCTTTGCCTACGCCTTGCAGGTCGAGTCATAGTTTATAACTGCTGAAATGCTTGTTATATATAGATTTTAGCAGTTTTTACTCTGCTTTTTTCCGAGTTTGGGAGAAATCCGGGCTGAGACGTTTGAGCAGTTGCCCAAGCGGTGGATTGTTGAGCGAACCAATGTAAAAGCTGAACCGATTTCGGCGGTTAAGCAAAGATTATGAGGTGTATTCAGAGGTGAGTGAAGCGATAATTTATAGTTCTTTGCTTCGTCTCATGGTCAGGCGATTAGCTACTTAAGATTTACTTTACGAATCAGCTCTAAAACCCATATATGTTTAGTATTGTAAAAATTGTGGAATGGCTAGTTTCTGAGCTACTTGTTGATTTTACATTTTGTCACATAGCTTAATTTTTTTTGTCCGACTAATTAAAAAAAATAGTTTTGTTGATTTTTATAATCATAAGGTATGTCTTTTTTGTTTCATGCAACAAAGCCGGAAAGAATCGTTAATTTATCCGAGAGTAATGGAAGAGGGTTATATGAATATTAAGCTAACTAAATCAGGTTTCTTGGTACTTTGCTTGGGCTGCGCGATCAGCATAACTTTACTATTCGGTAATATGCCTGCGAACTCTCATGAATCTCCCCGACAAGCAAGTACTGCCTCAACTTCTAGTTCAATGATGAATTCTATACAGGAGTGGAAGGGTTTAATCGAACCTTTCTCAGTAATAACACCTGAATCACCCTTGCCAGGGATATACCCTGGCACAATACTACCAGGAATACGTTTCCCAGATTTGGGACAAGAACATGTGGAAGTAGGTACTTCAATCACTTATAACTCCAATCCACCAACCTCTGGGCCGCACTACTCGTACCCAGCAGCGTGGGGTATATATAAACATCCACCCGCCGATGGATTTTTAGTACATAATTTGGAACACGGTGGGGTGATTATTAGCTATAATCCTAAGCAAATTAAAGATCAAGAGTTGACCCAGTTACGGCAGCAGGCGCGATCTTTGAGCTACTTTAACGGACGTATTATCCTGACACCACGGTTGAACCTCGACACATCAATTGCACTCACCGCTTGGAATTACTTGCAGGAGCTTGACCGTTACAACTCTACAGCAGTAAAGGTCTTTTATGATACGCATATTGCTCGTGGTCCTGAGTGCCAAGAAGGGTTATGTCCCGGCTAATGCTTTGTTCCATGAATGAGGAAGATGCCTTGTTTCGATAAAGTTGGTGGTTAATCTGCTAACAATGTACTGATTTCATTTTTAACTATCCGAGCGTGGTTTTACTTTTTCTGCCACCGTTTCTAGTTTCGCCTAAAGGCATCTTATTATTATCAATTATCCCTATTGCTTTTTGAAGTCCCTAGAAAATAGCGTTACTAAATTAGTGAACCCACGCTCTAACGATCAAGCTTGACAACATACGCCGCTTACGCCAATTTTGAGGATAAGGAGTAGCCAATCTACGTAAAAACCGTTTTCCTACAGTTAAAAAGACAGTAACTCCATCTCGGAAAGAACCATCTGTAACTGTTTAATATCATAAATTGTTCATACTTTCAGCAAGTCTCTTATAAACTCAGCAGTGCGAGGTCGTTTTGTATTGCTTAGTTTAAACTTCAGTTGGTTTACAACTTTATTTAATTTCATTTCCTTTCCTCACAAGTTCCTCATATTTTCTTTCTAGTATTTAAATACAGGATTAGCAGAGTAGTTTCTGACTTTGCTTCTCTAAAGGAAAAATACCACTTTTAAAGTTAAAAGGAGTAATAAAATGCTTAAGAACGAAGATGCATTTTATGTTGTAGACTTATCTAGAGAAGAAGAAGCAAATATTAGTGGTGGAGCGCCTCCAAGTTCATCTTGTTCCACGTTTAAAGAAAAGAACCAACCACTTTACCAGTACAATCCAGAAACTGGGCAATATGAACAAGTCGGTACTTATGATTCCCGTTTTAAAAGTTGTTTTAAAACTAAATTAGACTAAAACATTTTTTAGAAGTGCTGAGACGCGCACCCAAAACACCCATAGTGGAATGGTACGAAAATTCATGTAAAACCTAGTCAAGGCAGGGGATTTTGGGTAGGATGTTGGGTGTAGTGTTCCAGATAATTGAATGCGAGTGCGTCAAGTAGTTCAATATCTTCTTAATTCCGTACACCTACACCCACCCTGCTCCCAAAGTAAGAGCGATCGCATTTATCCCAGAGTGCGATCGCCCTTTGCCCCTTATTCAACGCCCCACTTAAAGAATGAGTGGGGTTAATTTTGGGATTCTAAGGGTGTGTAGAGTATTGGCTGTGGGATGTTACCCGAAAATTGGTGTAGGCGATGGTGGCGGCGGTAGGGAGCGCGATTCCTACGGCGGCAAGCTATGCCCAATGCTCAATACCCAATGACTAACGTACTACAAAAGTCTGGTTTTTTGGGGTAAAGCTATCTAAGTATAAAAAGCCAGTAATGTATAGGATTTGCATCATCCCCCTCTTAAATTTAAGTATCCAGTATATATTTAGGGGGGGTGATTGGCGATTAGCATTTTTTTTTCGCATTAAGCAAATAAGGTTTTTGTAGCATAAATGTATTACAAAAGTGGGGAATTTTGATATAAGCCGAATGGCACTAAGAAAAGGGAAAATCGTTGAGGCAGCAGGGGTGCAGAGGAGCAGAGGAGCAGGGGAGAAAGAAGAAGGAAAGAGCATACGGACAGAAACAAGAGGCATACGGAAAGAAGCAAGAGAAATTCTCCTCCGCCCCTCTGCCCCTCTGCAATTCTTACGCCGCCTACCGTTCAACTTAACTTAGTGCCATTCGGGCTATGCCAAAAATATGGCTCCTGGCGATGGAGTACTGAGAAAGAAAATCTGGGGATAAAGCAGGCGTATATGTGATGGGCTTACGCCCCGCCAAGAGTGTGATGGCGTAACCGCCCGCTAAGAGTGCGATCGCAGAGATTATCGAAGCACCCAAGATTATCGCTAGTCGACCTGACATTGGCTATTGGATTAATACTAGCCGTATTGGTGTTAAACCTTGTGCCAAAATTCGATTCACTAGCAAACTGTTAGAAAAGCTTCTGGTGAGGGAAAACTTAAAATAAGACACTCTGTGGTACAAGCCATTTCTGAAAGTAATGATGTACTGGCTATTTCAAGATAACCACAAGTGCTATAAATCATTGGTTGCATTCGTGACTTTGAACAAATGCGTTGATTGGCCACACGCTATACCAAAGACATCGTTCCTCGCGATAACGTACTGAAAAAGGAGACTTAAAAAGCTAAAAAGACTATGAATCAAGACAAGTTCCATAAAATGAACTGAAGAACCGAATTATCTTACTACTTAGTTTACTTAGAGAATGTTTGAAAAGTCCTCCTGTCTGTAACAAAACGTTTTAGATCCTCCATCATCCGCCTTGTAAAAGAGGGCTTTGATTACCCCAATTTCTCACATATAGATGGAAAGTGTGGGGAGAGAGGAAAGATTTCTTCTCCATCCTCCTACACCTTCCACACCGCCCACTCCACTGGATTTCTCATAAGTGAGAAACCCCGGATTAGGGTTCCCCCTTATTAAAGCTGTAGGGGGATCTAGAAGTGCATAAAATTACAATCAACTAATTTTCAAACAACCTCTTAAAATGTCCTCTAATTGTAAATATATATTTTATTGACTATGAGTAGTTATTTAAAGATTAAATCTTATCCTTTAAAATTAATAGTTATTATTTTATTAGTTTTAGGTATATTTTTGCGTTTTGTTAATATTGACAAAAAAATATATTGGCATGATGAAGCTTTTACTTCTTTCCGGATAGCAGGTTATACCGTGAAAGAAATCAAGGAAAATATTTATATTAATCAAGAAATAACTGTCGCAGATATCCAGAAATTTCAACATATTAATTCCCAAAGAACTTGGATTGATGCACTAAGTTCTCAGGCTAAAGAAGACGGGCAACATCCTCCTTTATATTACCTTTTACTTAGATTTTGGGAGCAGGTATTTGGTAGTTCACCTGCTGCTATCAGAACTTTAACTGCTATCCTCAGCCTCTTACTATTTCCTGCTGTATATTGGTTGAGCATAGAGCTTTTTAATTCCTCAACTATAGGATGGGCTGCAATTGCATTAGTTGCTATATCTCCATTTCACTTACTATATGCTCAGAATGCAAAACAATATAGTTTATGGAGTGTGATCGTAGTTTTATCAAGCGCTGCCATTCTCCGAGCAATTAAGCTTGAAAGAAATCATAACAAAATAAATTGGCTTATTTACGGTATCACTTTAGTAATAGGATTGTATACTTATCCCTTAACTGCTTTAGTTGCATTAAGTCACGGGATTTATTTAATAATAATTAAAGGTTGGAGATTAACTAAGTCATTAATAGCTTATTTAGTAACGTTTTCTATTGCTTTTATCAGTTTTACGCCTTGGCTCTATGTGATGTCTCTTAATAATTTTAAAGGAATAGATTGGTTAGCTACAAAAACCACCACAATCTCTTTATTTACAACAATTTTAGGGAATATTAGCAGAGTATTTATTGATTTTAATTTAGACTCTCAAACTTCACCTTTATTAGTTTTTCCTCTAGTTTTAAGTATACTATTTTTAGTAGCTTACTCGATTTATTTTATTTGTTTTCATACTCCTAAACATACTTGGCTATTTATAATTATAATTATAAGTGTAAATATATTGTGTTTTTTATTACCAGATTTATTGTTTGGAGGTAGACGTTCTACTGTTGCTCGATATTTAATCCCTAGTTATTTGTTTATGCAGCTATCTGTTGTTTATCTGTTTGCAAAACAAATATTTAGTAATAATTCTTTCAGTCGCAAGTTTTGGCAAGCAACATTAGCGATTTTCACCTTGGCTACAATTATGTCCTGTTATCAAATTTCTAATGCAGAAAGTTGGTGGACTCAAATACCCAGCAATAATCATCCGCAAATTATTAAGATAATTAATCAAAGTAAAAATTCTCTTTTAATTAGTGATGATAGTGCCCCTTATAATTTTGGTAATTTGCTTTCTCTATCCTATCGCTTGCATCCAGATATTAAACTTTTATTAGTACCTGAGAAAGAAATACCTAATATATCTCATGATTATGACAATGTATTTTTATTACATCCTGCTAAAGATTTAAGAGCTAAGTTAGAAAAAACAACCAATCATAAAGTTAAACTCATTAACAAACCTGGTATGCTCTGGCGTTTAGAGAAAAATAAGTAATAATAGACTCGCGAGTTTAGCCAGCATCAAACTCCTATTGAATTAGATTATTTCTTTTAATGCATAACGAATAACAGCCGTTGAAAGCTCTAACCATTAGTTTAGCAGTTTTGTTTTCTTTATTTTTCTGAAAATACTTGATTTTAATTAATCAGTGAATATATCAATGGCATTAATTAGCTAAATAATAAAGTTATTTTTATTGATTACAAAGAATAAAGTTCTTGTTGTAAGTTTTAATAAACTATATTATTTTATTAAACCAATTCGCAATTCGCAATTACGTGTTGTAACGGGGATTTAGACCCCGCCACAACACTTGCGGCTTGAAGTTGCCGAAGCTGGTGATTTATCAATTAATCAAATTTCCTCTTACCTCAAGGGCAGTTGTATAGCGTTCGACTCTGGATTTGAATTGAGCGGCAAAGCTCTTGGCATTGAGAGAATGATGGAGCTTTTTAATGCTGCTGAGTTTTCAGAGGAATGAATAGCATAGCTTTGCACATTCATGCTGTGAGTGGGGTTAATTTTGCGATTCTCGGCGTGTGTATGGTGCTGGCTGTGGAAACATTACCCTCAGTTTGCTGTAGGCGATTGTGGGGTGTGTGGAGAGGCGCGATCGCCCAATACCTAATGTCGTAAAAATAGATTGGAGGTTTTAGGGTTTTGGTAGTCACGATGATTTTGGTAGTCACGAGGATTAATATCTATTTATATAGAGGTCGTGACTACGGTATCAAATTCTGATACAAAACGTGGGGATATTCAGTGGTGACTACCATGTTTTGTATAAAGCGTAGCAATGATAAAGCAGTACAGCGTAGCTTGCCGCCGAAGGCATCGCCCTAGCTAGGATGGATTATAAAGTGGGGTTTTGGGGTTTGGTAGTCAGGTTTGGTAGTCACGAGGATTTTGGTAGTCACGAGGATTAATATCTATTTATATAGAGGTCGTGACTACGGTATCAAAATCTGATACAAAATGAGGGGGTATTCAGTGGTGACTACCAAATAATGTATAAAAACCAGCATTAACAAAGCAGTATAGGAGTTAGGCTGCGGGGCATAGGAGTTATGCCAGAAAAAAATAATAAAGCATAACTATTTTGAGGCGATCGCAAAGCAGGAGACGCGGCAACGCCGCCGCCGTCGGTCAGGCAACGCAGTTGCCAGTCAAACTAAGGCGACAATCCTATGAGGGAATGGCATTAAGAAAAGCTCTAAACTATATGGGATAAGCGCTACAGATTTTAAAGTGATTTTTGAGCGAAGGTCTTGGTATGGGACAGGCGATTGTGCTTGATGCAATCCTTCGTAGCTTGCTGCCATATTGAATCGGTTGGGGAAAGACACTAGCTAAAACGGAGAGTTTGACCTGACGATGAACTTGTAGCAATAACAACAAAAGCTGTATGGCTAGATACTGGCTTTCATTTAGATGGGCACGCAGGGTTTTTTGGTAAGATTCAGGAAACATATTTTTTCCAAGGAGCCATGAAAATGCTCCCTATTTTTTGTCTTCATTATCTTCTCAAAGTTTTGTCCTGCATAGCTTAGAGTTGCCTCCTCACCCTCTAAGGTGATATATCTACTTATGCTTTCTCTTATCCAAGGAAAAGATCATGGATTTTCGGAAATTTTACATTCCTACTGTTATGGCAGGATTAGCAAGCTTGAGTCCTATTGTGTTTTCTCAAGCAGCTTTTGCAGATGGTTGGCCAACCAGTGTGGTAGGAAACTGGAGTATAAATGCTGATAATTTTACTGGGATTCTGAGTATTACAAATCAAGCTACAACAGGCAACTGTAGAGCAATATCAGGCACTATATTTGGCGATTCTTTAACAGGTTTTTACTGTCCCTTCAGTGGTCGCATCAACTTTATACGACGGAGAACTAATTTCACTCAGGTTTACAGTGCTAATCTTTCCCGGACGAATGCAAGTACAGTTAGGATGGGCGGCTTATTTACTGACTATGACCAGCCTGGAGAATATAGTTTTTTCGGCTCTAAGTAGAAAGAGTTTCATGTTGTTTTTAGTGCCATTCTAGTATAGCCAGAGAGACGCCGCGAAGCGGTCGTCGGTAGGTAGCAACGCAGTTGCCAGTCATGCCACCAAAGTCACCTCATCAAATATTTTTTTTGGGAGCGCGGCGGTTCCGTACTTGATAAGGTGATGAAAATTTTTCTGGTATTAAAACTGGAGTTGGCAGGCGATCGCTATCGTTACAAAAAACTTTAGAACGCGGTCATAGAAGTTATGCTTTAAAATTTTTGATAAGCATAACTGTTATCCCTGCCATGACAGATCGCATAGACCAAATCATAGAAAAACTTCATCAACTAAAGGAAATCAGACAGCACTTGCTCAATGAACCAATGTCTGAACCTGGGGTCTGGATTCATCAATATGAGGTGCGAAAACAATATAAAAAAGGTGGTGAAGTTTATTGGTATGTGTATGCGAAATGGCAAGCTAACGAGCCAATTTTCAAAAGGAACCCAAAACCTAGGCTAAAGGGTATTGTGAAGCGCGGTAAGAACCCAGAATACACCTGTCACCAACACATAGGCAGAGTAGGCAGCAGCACAGGGTTAGGAACCGATCCAGAGGTCACGGAAGCATATCGAGAGTGGGAAAATCGCAAGCAATTGGATGCGATTGACAAAGCACTTGATGAGATAGAAAATGCGCTCATCGGAGTTATGCCAGAAGATAATGATAAGGCATAATTATTTGAAAGGATTTGGTGCGATGGCCCGTGCCCATCACCCAATGCCTAACGCCCAATCCCCACTACTCAAAAAATAGATTGGAGGTTTAGGGTTTTGGTAGTCATGGTCTGGTAGTCACGATGATTAATATCTATTTATATAGAGGGCGTGACTACGGTATCAGAATTTGATACAAAATGAGGCTATTTTCAGTGGTGACTACCAAAATTTGTATAAAAGGCAGCATAGCTAAACTAGTACAGGCGCCCAGCAAATAAATAGATTGGAGGTTTTGGGATTTCGGTAATCATGGTCTGGTAGTCACGATGATTTTGGTAGTCACGATGGTTAATCTCTATTTATATAGAGAGCGTGACTACGGTATCAACATCTGATACAAAATGTGGTGGTTCTCAGTGGTGACTACCAAGTTTGTATAAAAGTAATTACTAGCAAGCTAGTGCAGCGATGCCTTTGTCCGTGCGGTCATGCCACAAGTAAAAATCAGGAGTTAGGAGTTAGCGATCGCGCTATGAAAAATTGAGAAGCTAAAAATCTTTGATGGCAGTGGTCAGCGATGGCAACAAGAACACCGCAGGCATCGCACTTTTCGCAGACGGGTATGCCGGCAGCCAAACTCCACTAGCGCGGTCATAGAAGTTATGCTCTAAAATTTTTAATCGGCATAACCTTTGCAACTGCCATGACCAGCCGAAAAACTGGTTTTTCCCAAAATGGGGAAAGATTGACAACTTTTTAACCAGAAAAATCTAAGGGAGTCATCTCCATCGTGTGCGATCGCTGGGGTGTTCTCGTTGCCATCGCTGACCAGGAGACGCGGCGATAGCCGCCTCGTCAGCAACGCAGTTGCCAGTCAAGACTACACACTTGTAATAAATCGCTAGCCGTCCCAGGCATAGTCAACGCCAGGGTGAGCAGTTGAACAAGTGATCTGCGATCGCCACGGGTCAAGCTAAACTAACCATAGGAATCCTTAAGCCAGTTAAGCTATTTACCACAGATAAATCTATGGATACAATTCAGGTATTCGCTGTAGGGAAAATGAGGAAACTATTCTAAACTGGCAACCTGTTATATTCTTTGAGATGAGCAGGATAACAAGATGAGCCGATTTCACAGAGATTGAGATAGCGATGCCTTCTCTACGAGACGCTACGCGAACGGCGGGCGCAGCCATCGCCAACTCATTGCAGGGAGACGCGGCAACGCCGCCGTGTCGTCAGCAGCGTAGCTGCCAGTTTAAGACTCATTTCTCGAATCTTACTCTTGAACTTGTATTAGTAAAAGATTCTAAAAGTTACACAATTTGCTCTTGAGGACAACAAAGGTATTGACCTAAGCTGTCCTAACGCAAACCTATAAAGGGATCTAGATTTATTTATGGAAGGGGAGTAAATGTTCCAGTAGATGGGTTAAAGTCGTATGCATTTCCATTTTTCTGAATTCCAGGAGGGGCAGGATTCTGTGCAAACCCTTTAAATTTTCCGTTCGGTGTGGTCACACCTATGGTGGCGGGAACCGTAACATTGGAGTTACCAGGAGGGGTATTAGGTTTGCCATCAGGTTCTATCCCTGGTGCAGCATACACAATAAACCCACCACTAATTTTCTCAGATGCTTCATCATCAAGTTGAGTTACAGGCAAATTGGAAATATTCATGATGCTCTTCATAATATGCTGTCGTTGTCATTATATATCTAAAGATAGATGTAATATAAATTATTTTTGGATAAAAACATAGAGCCTAAATCCCTGCAAATTCAAAATTTATATCTCAAAAAAATCTTTTTTAGCCTGAACGCGCAAGTAGCTTGCTCAAAAATGGCTCTCGGAAGTAGTGTGGGTAACTTAAAAAGTCGTGCGGGAATTGCTAGGTAATGAGATATTTAGCCACTAATTGACCTCACCAAGTAGGAGACGCGGCGAAGCCGTCGTCGTTGAACCAGCGTAGCTGGCAGTCAAAGGGCGATGGATTTGGTGTTGGCGAAAGTTGGAAGTTAGTCAGAGCTAACCTGTTAAGAACACTCGAACTGGTTATCAAACCCTCTAACCAGATAAGACAATAGCGATGGCGCAACCGCTCGATGTCAGCCTAGCTTCTCAGAGAGACGCGGCAACGCCGCCGCCGCCAGTCCTCACACTACACTGCAAGCAATACCTGCGCCTTGCTATGCTGCTAAACTGTTAGAACTCGGCAAAGCTGTTAACCTTTTCTTGACAAGCTGTTATATCGTTTTAAAAAAGCTTTAACAGTTACGCTGTAATACTGTTATCTTCTTGAAAGACGGAACCAACCAATTGCTATAACCTAGTCAGAGAAAGAGTTTTAGAGTTGGAAGCCCGATAACAGTTTCACGCAGAGATAAACTGGTTATTTAAACCAGTTAGTGCAGATATAAAATGCTTTAACCAGTTAACGCAGGCATACAAAGATGAGTGTCCGTTAAGTAAATGAACGGACACAGATTTCTACTTATATTTAAAATCAATATATAGCACGCAAAACCAAGCTTTTCAAGGAAAAATATAGCGGATTAAAAAAAAGATAATACTGATGCATAA
>NZ_JAIVFX010000064.1 GCF_020829625.1 Nostoc sp. XA010
AGTCCTTCGGACACGCTTCGCGAACGCTGCGTTTGGCTGTGACAAAACGTAAAGTTAGTGGTGGTTCCCGTTCAATGGAGCGGTTTCAACATACTGCTAATTTATTGACCGTGGTACAGACTTGTCGTCGTCAAGCTAGGTCTGTCATTGATTTTTTTGCACAGGCTTTAATTGCTAATTCTAGTAACTGCCTGTCTTGCCCTTCTTTACTTCCTCAATATTAGACCTGAATCCTTACGTTTCTACGGCATAAACTTTTCCTCTTAAGTCGCTGAATTCTACTTCAAAAACTTTAGGTTCATACTCTTCTACAATTGTTCCTACTTGACCGCGATGCAATCCCAATTGTGGGAAGTCTTCGGTTAGGGCAACCACATCTAATAATTTCATTGGTATTACCTCATTGCTTAGATTTTAGATTATATAACAGGTGACTAGGCGGGGGAAGCCTTCCTTATTACGCACTATCCAAACACTTTGAATAATTGCTTGTTTATCTGAACGATTCAGGGAAAATCAATGATATATTTTTGACTGTATGAATTACTTTTACCAGGGATAGCATCATAATTGACTACTGCTTGTAAAAGTATGGCTTGTAATTCTTCTGCATCATCTAAATTTAAGTCTAGTGCAGATTTAAATACATGGGCTTTGTGTTTTCTCTCTGGATGTTCTGGGTTGAGACAGTAACCCGCAATTTTATCTATTTCAACGATAGCGCATTCAGGGTTAGGAAGTTTCATAATACGTTTGCTACAACCTTTGACTTACCCATACTGCAATTCAACAGTTACATAAAGATTAAATAGCCTCAAACTAGGGATAAAATTTAGAGATAGGATGGTTTAGTTTTATATAATGCACCATCCTACTTTCAAAAGACTAAGATTTCACCGCCGGATACTGCTTCAAAACTTGCTTTAAATATTGCCCAGTATAAGACCTGGGATTTTTTGCAACTTCCTCCGGTGTCCCCACAGCAATCAATTCTCCCCCTTTATCGCCACCTTCTGGTCCCAAATCTATCACCCAGTCAGAGCAACGAATTACATCTAAGTTGTGTTCAATTACTAAAATTGAATTACCTTTATCTACCAATCGTTGCAACACATCTAACAATTTATGGACATCATAAAAAGATAACCCTGTTGTCGGTTCATCTATTAAATAAAGTGTCTTACCTGTGGCGCGTCGAGATAGTTCTGTCGCCAATTTCACCCGTTGCGCTTCACCACCAGACAAGGTAGTCGCAGGTTGTCCTAGTTGGACATAACCTAACCCGACATCAAATAAAGTTTGCAAACGTGCGATCGCTTTGGGTATATTCTGGAAAAAGTCTAAACTTTCCTCAACTGTCATTCTCAGTACATCAGATATAGACTTATCTTTGTACTTCACCTGTAACGTTTCGCGGTTGTATCTTGCACCTTTACAAATTTCACATTGCACGTAAACATCAGGGAGAAAGTTCATTTCAATAACATTCACACCCTGTCCGCTACAAGCTTCGCAACGTCCACCTTTAACGTTGAAGGAAAATTGTCCAGGTTTGTAACCCCTAGCTTTGGCTTCTACTGTTTGGGAAAATACATCTCGAATGGCATCGAAAATCCCTGTGTAAGTTGCAGGGTTAGAACGTGGTGTGCGTCCAATGGGAGATTGATCGATAACGATCGCTTTATCAATCGCGTTTAACCCCTGGATTTTATCCAAATGTCTCGGTAAGGGAACTTTCTTAGTTAAATGGTGTTGCAGAGATGGGTACAGTAATTCGTTAATCAGGGTAGATTTGCCGGAACCAGACACACCAGTGATGGAGACGAGTTTACCTAATGGAATGTCTACATCTATATTTTGTAAATTGTTGCGATGGGCATTTTTAATTCCCAAACTGCGCCCATTTCCTTCTCGGCGTTCTGCTGGTGTGGTAATTACTCGTCTTCCTGATAAATATGCACCCGTCAAAGAATCTTCTGCTGCTAATAACGTCTGAAAATCACCTTGGGCGATAATATTTCCGCCGTGAATTCCTGCGCCAGGGCCAATATCAACAATGTGGTTGGCTGCACGAATTGTTTCTTCATCGTGTTCAACGACAATCAATGTATTACCCAAATCGCGCAATTTCGTTAAGGTTTTGAGCAACCTGCCATTATCTCGTTGATGCAAACCAATACTCGGTTCATCTAAAACGTAGAGAACTCCTGTTAAACCAGAACCAATTTGCGTTGCTAGACGAATTCGTTGGGCTTCACCACCGGAAAGGGTCATAGCTGGACGGTCAAGGGTGAGGTAATCTAAACCTACATCTAACAAAAATTGCAATCTGGCTTTGATTTCTCGCAGGACTAAATCAGCAATTTGTAACTGGCGATCGCTCAACTTAAATTGCTCAATTCTCTCCCGACAATCCCGAATTGATACGGTAGTCAATTCTAAAATTCCATATTGTCCCAACTTCACCGCCAAGGCTTCCGGTTTTAACCGTTTTCCCAGACAAACTTCACACGGTTGATCAATTAAATACTGCTCTAATTTTTGCTTAATTAATTCTGATCCACCCTCATATTGCCGTTGTAAAATTGGAATAGCACCTTTAAAACTCTGCTTCCTCTGTGCTTCTGCGGCTCGTTCATCTTTCTCTCCATAGAAAATAATTTGCTGCTGTTCTTCTGTCAGCTTGCTCCAATTTGTCTGTAACTCAAATCCATAAATCTGTCCTACGCTATAGAGTAATTCCAGATAATAAGAATTATCTTTTTCTGACCAAGGCGCGATCGCAGCATAAACTGGCGCTTCCCAGTCCGGTACGATCAAGTCTGGCGCAAATCTTCTTAAAGTCCCAATTCCGTGACAGTGCGGACAAGCACCATAAGGTGAGTTAAACGAGAACAATCGCGGTGATAATTCTTCCATTACCGCGCCATGTTCTGGACAGGCAAAGTTTTCCGAAAATACTAATTCTTCTTCCTTTTCTTGTCCGTCGTCGCCAAGCAGACTCACCAGAATGGCTGCAATACCACCGGATTGCTTGAGACACGTAGACAGGGAATCAACCAAACGCTCCTGAATATCAGCCTTTTTCACCAAGCGGTCAATTACCACTTCGATGGTGTGGGTAAAATTTTTATCCAATTCAATGGAATCTGACAGTTCGCGGATCTCGCCATTGATCCGCACGCGGACAAAACCTTGAGAAGCAAGACTTGACAAAAGCTTACGGTGTGTGCCTTTCTTCCCCCGGACAACGGGTGCAAGAATTTGGAAGCGGGTGCGATCTGGTAATTCCATGATGCGATCGCACATCTCATCGATTGTCTGGGGTGCAATACAGCGATCGCATATCGGACAATGGGGTTCGCCAGCTCGACCAAACAACAGGCGCAAATAGTCGTAAATCTCTGTCACCGTACCGACAGTGGAACGGGGGTTATGAGAGGTTGACTTTTGGTCAATAGAAATTGCTGGACTTAAGCCTTCAATGGCTTCCACATCCGGCTTATCCAGTTGTCCTAAAAATTGCCGTGCGTAGGCGCTGAGGGATTCGACATAGCGACGTTGCCCTTCAGCGAAAATGGTATCAAAGGCTAGGGAAGACTTACCAGAACCAGAAACGCCAGTGAATACGATTAGGCGATCGCGTGGCAATTCCAAGTCAATATTTTTCAGATTATGCTGCCTAGCACCCCGAATCCGAATGGTATTCTGGCTGTTGTGGCTGGGGTAAGGAAGATGTCCATTCAAGGATGCTGCTAGCTGTTTGTCTGACATATTGGGCGGCGAAGAAGGAGTTTCTTATGAAACAGTCCTTAATAATACTATCTTTAATTAGTTTATAGTAGAACAATCGTACTGTTTTAGTTAGTTATCCTTCCAGATTCATGGCGCAGACATCCTTAAGAGTCTGCTAATTTGGAAGCATCCCGATTAAATATCCTTCTGAGGGCGAAGCTATGGTATCGCAAATCCAACCGCCGACCCAGCCAGAGGTCATCTACCCAGATAGTGACGGACAACCAGTGGCAAATAATACTATACAGTTTGGCTGGATTGTGGAAATTAAGCAGAATCTAGATTGGCTATTTGCTGACGATCCAAATGTTTTTGTCGCCGGGGATTTATTTTGGTATCCGGTAGAGGGACGCAACAAAATTGTTAACGCCCCAGATGTGCTGGTGGTATTAGGTAGACCAAAGGGCGATCGGTTGTGCTACCAACAATGGAAAGAGGAGGGAATTGCACCGCAAGTAGTGTTTGAAATTCTTTCTCCGAGCAACACCCAAACTGAAATGGACAAGAAATTACTTTTCTATGATCGCTATGGCGTGGAAGAATACTACATTTACGATCCCGATCGCAATAATTTGCGTGGATGGTTGCGTAGCGAAGACGGTTTAGATGTCATCCCCCAAATGGAAGATTGGGTGAGTCCCCGTTTGAAAATTCGGTTTGCTTCATCAACAGAGGGTTTACAGTTATATCGCCCTGATGGAGAAAGGTTTTTAACTTATACAGAAATTTCTCGCAACGCCGAACAAGAACGCCAACGGGCTGAACAAGAACGACAACGGGCGGAACTTGCAGAACAAGCTAGAAGAGATGCCATACCCCGATTATTGCAAATGAATTTGAGCATCGAACAGATTGCCCAAGCTTTGGGATTGTCAGTAGAAGAAGTGCGAACCCTTGCTCAGGAGTAATGCCGTGGGCAATTTTTTAATCGGGCTATTAGAAATTGAAGTTGTACTTGAGATATTCTGATTATGCTAGCCAATGCAGCCACTCATAATGTCACCTGGGAAAAGTTACCTGATGATTTTGTTTTAGACAACGAACCAGTGGATAACATTAATCAGCCACTCTTGGCTGCTGCTTTAACAGAAAGCTTGGAACTTGCTGGCAGATTACCCGCCGATGCTTTAACCATCACTAACTACGGTATCTGCGCCACCTTGAATAATCGATTTGTGGTCAAAGCACCAGATTGGGGATATGTATCATCTATTCGAGTCTCACGAGAAGAAGTGAAGCGCAGTTATACGCCACGACTCCAAGGTGATATTCCCGTAATTGTGATGGAATTTCTCTCAGATACCGAAGGTGGAGAGTATTCTAGTAAACCGACCTATCCCCCTGGTAAATGGTTTTATTATGAGCAGATTTTACAAGTGCCAAACTATGCCATTTTTGAACCAGACGGCGGAGTTTTAGAAGTTTATCGGCGAGATGATTTAGGAAATTATGAACTGCAAACACCAGATGCAAATAATCGTCACTGGATTGCGGAAATGAATTTGTTTTTAGGCGTATGGCAAGGAAGCCGAGAAAACCGCACAGGTTATTGGTTACGTTGGTGGGATGACAACGGCGAATTATTACTGTGGGGTTTGGAGTTAGCAGCAAAAGAACGGCAGCGTGCAGAGAGATTAGCCGCTCAGTTAAAAGCGCTGGGAGTGGAACCGGAGGTTTAACTCGGAACTTCGACCTTTTTGCTCGGTCATTGGTGTTCGGAACTCGGAACTTTGACCTTTTTGCTCGGTCATTGGTGTTCGGAACTCGGAAGTTCGACCTTTTTACTCAGTCATTGGTGTTCGGAACTCGGAAGTTCGACCTTTTTGCTCGGCCGTTCGTGTTCGGAACTCGGAACTTCGACCTTTTTACTCGACCGTTCGTGTTCGGAACTCGGAACTTCGAGTTAAGAACTACGACGGGCTACGCCTAAGCCTTTGGCTCTACATTCGCACCCATAACTTACACCCCTGCCTCTCTGCACTGGTCACTAAGCGTAGTCGTTCGCGCAGCGTCTCGTAGAGAAGTGCTGCCCCTACCTCCCCGAACACACCCTTGGTGCATCAGGATGACTAGTTAAATAACCCTTAAGCCAACTGCAACCCTGCACCAGTAAATCATCAAGATCCAAATTCCACAGTTTGATCGTGTTGTCAAAACTGGCGGAGGCTAAGGTTTTGCCGTCGGGGCTGAACACCACACTATAGACCCCATCGCCATGACCTTCTAGGGTGGAAATGACTTTACCTGTGTCCCGATTCCACAGTTTGATCGTCTTGTCAGCACTGGCGGAGGCTAAGGTTTTGCCGTCGGGGCTGAACACCACACTTCTGACCTCAGCGCCATGACCTTCTAGAGTGGAAATGACTTTACCTGTGTCCCGATTCCACAGTTTGATCGTCTTGTCAGCACTAGCGGAGGCTAAGGTTTTGCCGTCGGGGCTGAACACCACACTATTGACCCAACTGCCATGACCTTCTAGGGTGGAAATGACTTTACCTGTGTCCCGATTCCACAGTTTGATCGTCTTGTCAGCACTGGCGGAGGCTAAGGTTTTGCCGTCGGGGCTGAACACCACACTCAAGACCAAATCGCCATGACCTTCTAGGGTGGAAATGACTTTACCTGTGTCCCGATTCCACAGTTTGATCGTCTTGTCAGCACTGGCGGAGGCTAAGGTTTTGCCGTCAGGGCTGAACACCACACTCCAGACCGGAGTACCATGACCTTCTAGGGTAGAAATGACTTTACCTGTGTCCCGATTCCACAGTTTGATCGTATTGTCTAAACTGGCAGAGGCTAAGGTTTTGCCGTCGGGGCTGAACACCACACTCAAGACCGAACTGCTATGACCTTCTAGGGTAGAAATGACTTTACCTATGTCCCGATTCCACAATTTGATCGTCTTGTCAGCACTGGCGGAGGCTAAGGTTTTGCCGTCGGGGCTGAACACCACACTCAAGACCGAACTGCTATGACCTTCTAGGGTGGAAATGACTTTACCTATTTCCCAATTCCACAGTTTGATCGTGTTGTCAAAACTGGCGGAGGCTAAGGTTTTGCCATCTGGGCTGAACACCACACTCCAGACCGAAGCGCCATGACCTTCTAGGGTGGAAATGACTTTACCTGTGTCCCGATTCCACAGTTTGATCGTATTGTCATTACTGGCGGAGGCTAAGGTTTTGCCGTCAGGGCTGAACACCACACTTCTGACCTCAGCGCCATGACCTTCTAGGGTAGAAATGACTTTACCTGTGTCCCGATTCCACAGTTTGATCGTCTTGCCTAAACTGGCAGAGGCTAAGGTTTTGCCGTCAGGGCTGAACACCACACTCCAGACCGGAGTACCATGACCTTCTAGGGTAGAAATGACTTTACCTGTGTCCCGATTCCACAGTTTGATCGTCTTGTCTAAACTGGCAGAGGCTAAGGTTTTGCCGTCAGGGCTGAACACCACACTAATGACCCATTCGCTATGACCTTCTAGGGTGGAAATGACTTTACCTGTGTCCCGATTCCACAGTTTGATCGTATTGTCTAAACTGGCAGAGGCTAAGGTTTTGCCGTCGGGGCTGAACACCACACTCAAGACCGAACTGCTATGACCTTCTAGGGTAGAAATGACTTTACCTGTGTCCCGATTCCACAATTTGATCGTCTTGTCAGCACTGGCGGAGGCTAAGGTTTTGCCGTCGGGGCTGAACACCACACTCCAGACCGAAGCGCCATGACCTTCTAGGGTGGAAATGACTTTACCTGTGTCCCGATTCCACAGTTTGATCGTATTGTCATCACTGGCGGAGGCTAAGGTTTTGCCGTCAGGGCTAAACACCACACTTCTGACCTCAGCGCCATGACCTTTTAGGCGATTTATTTCCCGAATATTCAGCAGAATATTCTGTAAACTAAACAATGGGCTGTAAGCAGGATAATCTGCTAGAGATTTTTTATCCTTGACTAGAGTTTTTAGTGCTTCCGCACTCTGCACTGCCAACAGCAAGCCCTCAATTTCCTTTGAAGGTACAAACTCCCGCAATACAGCAGTACCTTCTCGTTCCAATTGCGTAGCCTTCAAAGCAATTTCGCGCGCTGCATCTGCCTTTTTTAATTCCTCAAGAGAAGTTGTGCGGGCATTAACTGCCGTATTGAGAGCAACTCTAGCTGTTTCTAACTGTTGTTGCGCCTGCTGTTGTTCTTCCTTTGCCCGATTTAAATCTGCAACAGCTTTTTCACGCTGCTGTTGCGCCTCTTGTCCTTGTTGAATAGCTTGCTTTGCCTGTCCTTCAGCTTGACTAGCCTTTGCGCTAGCTGCTACCACTTTGTTTTCGGCTAATTTCAGGTTTTGCTGTGCCTGATTCACATTGGCATTTGCAGCCTTGAGCTTGACTGTGGCATCACGAAGATTAAGTTGTACCTGTGTAGCCTGTGCCGATATCTTTTTATTATCTGCTGATATCCGCGCATTATCTTGCTTAGTTATGTCGGTTTCGGTCTTTGCCTTTTTTAACTCTGTTTGGGCATCATCTGTTTGTTTTCTTGCTGTTCGCGCCTGTCCCAATTGATATTGAGCCAATATTAACGATGCTACAGCCCCCACCACAGCTAACCCCAACACCACAGAACCAATTTGAATCCGCCGATTAGCTTTGCGGTTCGCCTCCGCCAAAACCAGCCTCGCCTCTTCCTCAACTTCCAGGCGTTTCTGCACATCGCGCTTCTCTAATTCCTGGCTAGCAGCCAAAAACTGATAATCCAAGTCACTCAAACTTTTACCCGCAGCCCATTCCTGAGCATCCTGCAAAGCCTTACCCCGCAATAACCGCGACTCATCCTGTCGTTCTGACTCAACCCAGGCATTCAAAGTATCAGAATAAGGACGCAACTTTGCTAAAATCTTCTCGCTCCACTCCTGCTTAAACACCTCCTTATATATCCGGTTATAAATTCGCAGCTTTCCATCCCGCTTTACCACCAAACCCGTCAACCGCAATTCAGTTTGTTCAGCACTATCATCAGTGGCTATCTCTCCCTGCTGCGAAATCTGCTGACACAAAGCCAACAATCGCCCAGTCCTCTGTTCCCCACTCCGCATAATCCTGTCTCGAATCGTCTTCAAATGCTCCGGCTCATCCTGCGTCTCCCAATTCTCAATAATCCCCTCGCGTACCAAACTCTCCACGCACTCCTCTGCCCCTCTGCTCCCCTGCCCTCCTGCCCCCCTGCACCCCTGCACCAGCAACTTACAAACTTTTTGCGTCAAAAACGGCTGTCCTCCCGTCCAGTCCAGCACCACCTGCATCAATTCTTGAGAATCACCCACTTCTGCCAATCCCTGTGCCAAGGGTTGCGCCTCTTGGAGTTGAAAGCCAGTTAAATCAATTGCCTGGCCAATATTAAAAGGTGTCCGGCGTTTGTCTTGAATCAAATCTGAAGGCGTAGACACGCCAATCAAAGCAAAAGTGAGGCGATTATATTCAGGATGGTCTGCTCGTCGGTTGTAGCAATCGCGGATAACTGCAAAAAAGTCATCCAAGTTGAATGAAAGACTCAGAATGCTGTCAATTTCATCAATAAAAATAACAATCTTTTCAGTAATTGTTTTTAGTAATATTGTTTCAAAAAACTTGCTCAAGCGCTGCACTGGTGAAAGCAACCCGTTATCAGTCCACCAAGTATCTAAATCAAAAGTTGTATAAATATTAAAACTTCCCACCAGAGTATCAATCACCCCGGCATACCACTGTTCTGGCGTAATATCTGCCGTACCAATAGCTGTAATATCAACAGCAGCACAAGCAAATCCCTCAGTTTGCAACTGCTGCATTACCTGCACCCGCAAGCTAGATTTTCCCATCTGCCGGGAATTGAGTACATAACAAAAATCCCCAGCCTTCAAGCCTTCATAGAGGTCATGGTCAGCTTGCCGTCTAACATAAGTTGGTGCATTTTGAGGCAGACTCCCACCGACTTGATACTGGTATTGGGTCATAAACAATTAAAAATTCAGCGTGAGTTAAACAAACCTCTCCCTGCCTTGAACTAAAGTTCAAGTCTGTCCCTCTCCGATTCGGAGAGGGACGGTTTTGCGTAGTAAAACCAAGGAGAGGTCATAATTACGAATTACGAATTAAACCAGCTAGATGTTTTAACACTTTTACCACAGTATATAAGTCATCCCCACGATTAAGCGACAGTGTGTAAGATAAGGCATATCTCGGTGTACTCTGTTTCGTCAACTTAATAAATTGAAATTCACTACCATTGGTGACAAACCCAAAAACAGGTTTTGCTGAAGTTGCATCTGCCAACATATAAGCCAATGCTTGTGGAATTGCTGGCACTAAGGAGTAATCTGCTCGTTTTGCCTCAATAACGAAAACCCAAAGTGGAGGATGAAACACCAAGATGTCAATACGTCCTCTGATAATCATGCCTTCGTCTTCAGAAGAAATTCTGACCTCTTCTTTCGACGCGATGTAAAAAGGCGGTTGATAAAAACCTGCTAGACGCAACATCGGAGATAGCACCACCATTTTGACTACAGGTTCTAAAATTTGGTAGCGGGATAAATGCAAATAGTCTGCCTTGACTTCGTTGAGAGATTGCTTTTCTAAGTCACTCAACTCAGGTAAATCTTGCTGCCACTCTGAAAAAAACTGTTCGTTGTCTGCACGTTGTAGCCCAAATTGATCTATGAGTTGGGCTAGGGTGATATCTTTTCCTTGAATAACTTGAACCATTTTTGAGCCTTTTAGTTATAGCGATTCAAAAAATGTTTGCGATAGATTACCCCACCCTAACCCTCCCCTTAGAAAGGGGAGGGAACCGGATTTCTGATCTCCCCCCTTAACAAGGGGGGATTAAGGGGGGTGATACCTGGATAAGCGGAGGAATTTGTCTATGTGTCGCATTCTTTTTTCAAATTGGTACTAAATGGTAATTGGAGATGAAAGTTATATTGCACTCCTAATGTACTTTTTTAATTTTTCAACCCCAAGCGATCGCAAAAATATTGACGATACAATTTACACAGTGGCACTACTTGATTGCCTTGAAACTTAACTAACCCCATGCTGCGGAGTTTAAACGCTTCAGTTGTGCCTACATCTACGGGGCGATTTGCCATCATCACTTGTTTGACCGCAGCTAGCAATTCTGCATCCTCTTGCAAATTCAGCCAATGGCGGCGCAGATGGTCACTGTAAGGGCCTTCCTCAGTTGCCGCGATTTTTTGCAGATTTTCCAGCGTCATTCGACCACGGGCAATTTCATAAAGCGCTACCCGCACTAAATAAGGATGACCACCGACGAGTGTCATTAATTCTTCAATTTGTGAATCAGACCAATTGAGTCCGTGACGCTGTACCAAGTTTTGTACTTGTATTTGATTTAAGTCTGGCAACTCAATGGGTAAGCCGACATTAAAAGGTGACTGATTAATATTGAGCGGAATATAAACTTCCTTAGAATGCACAATTACCAACCGGAGATTTTTCCAAACCGTCTCATTCTTTGACCGCTCATGCCAAGCTCGTAGTAATCCAAAAAAATCAGCAGCAATTATAGGATGCTTGAAGACTTCATCAACTTCATCCAAACCTATAGCTACGGGGCTATTAATGGCGGGTAATAAATACCGTTGAAAGTAATTTGTACATTTATTCTTGCTACCTAAAACACCTTTCCAATACTCATCTAACTTATCGGGTAGATTCAGTTCGTAGGTAATGCTGGCACAGAACCACTGCAAAAACTGATCTAAATTGCCGAGAAATTCTGCATCGGCTGACTGGAAATTTACGGCTGCTGTCTGATAGCCGTTTTGACTAGCATGATGGAGAACCCGCGACATGAGCGAAGTTTTGCCCATCTGCCGGGGAGCTTTGATGCGAATTAAGGCCCCTGGTTGAAGAATAGCTTCATAACAGTCTACCTCAATAGGCGATCGCTCCACATAGAACGCAGAGTTTAGAGCTACCTGCCCTTCGGGATTTTCTAAGGAGACTGCTGTTTTTATCTCTGTATCTGGAATAATTTCGTTAGCAGAGATAGCACCTTGGGGATTGTTCCGACTTTTCAGCACTGGGGTGGAAGACTCTGGAATACTTTCTAAATCAATAGCGCTACAGCCAAACTCATAAGCATCCTCATAAGACCTATCAGCGCCTAGTGCATCATAAAAGCCTACCGCGAATTTAATTGCTGCCCTGTCCCCAATTGCCCGATTCATCCCAACTACGCAATTAATGTGTTGATAAATTGCTTCAGCTTGCACCTCGCTATAACAGGCATTTAATAATACACACTCAATTTTGTCTTTAAATAACTTAAATAGCCTTGCCAGTGACTCCGTACTCACCAGCTGCATTTGCCCTGTATTATTTTCTAAGGCTAAACCTTGATTTCCTCCACCATGTCCAGAAAAATGGATAATATGAGGATCGTGATCTAAAAGCGCACGCCGCAAATCGTCAGGACGCACTGCCCATTTAGTAATAAGTTCAAACTTATCTCGGCTGCGAGAGCGTTGCAAGCCTTCCTGAATTTCCCTAACTTCCTCGTCCAACCGTAGTTTATCCGTCGTCGTGGGATTCGCCGACACAATCAGGATTTTTTTCACAGCGCTATAACTATTGAATGCAGTCCTCTGCCTTAGATGTAGTTTACTACAGCAGGTAACTAGACAATTACTGATAGCGCATTACCGTGAATGAGCCTTTGATATTCATACCTTCCGGTGAAGGCGGTTTAAAAGAGTCAGTGGTACTTTTTGATCAAGTAGTTGTCATCTATAGGCAGCGATTAATCCGAAAATTAGGAACACTTTCTACTAACTATTTATTAATGCCAAAAATAGCATTTTAGCACACTTTATAACTAAGCAATTATAAGGAAAATATGTTGATTGATAGTATCAATTAGTGGCGTAAGCGTAGCCCGTTCTAGACATCGCTCTCCATTCTTGCCCAGAAGCAAGGAAATTAATCCAAAGGCTGGAAGAACTCATGATGGGGAGATGGCAATTATTTTGAAAAAAAGTATAATTGCTGACTGGATGATCCGCCAAAAACCTTCTCTAATGGAGTGTCGATAATGACATTAGCAACAACTCCACAAACAAAGCCTTTAACAGAAGAAGAATTACGTAAGATAAACGCCTACTGGCGTGCAGCTAACTATCTTTCGGTTGGGCAGATATATTTACTCGACAATCCGCTACTGAGAGAACCGCTAAAGCTGGAACACGTCAAACCCAGGCTCTTAGGTCACTGGGGAACAACACCAGGGCTTAACTTGATCTATGCCCACCTGAATCGGGTCATTAAAAAATATGATCTAAACACGATCTATATTGCTGGCCCTGGTCATGGAGGCCCTGGACTGGTAGCCAACACCTATCTGGAAGGCACTTACACCGAGTATTATCACAACATCTCCCAGGATGCTGAAGGAATCCATAAACTCTTCAAACAGTTCTCTTTCCCTGGTGGGATTCCTAGCCACGTTGCACCAGAAACCCCTGGTTCCATCCACGAAGGGGGGGAATTAGGTTATGCCCTCGTCCATGCTTACGGTGCTGCCTTTGATAACCCTGACTTAATTGTTGCTGCTGTTGTGGGTGACGGTGAAGCTGAAACAGGTGCTTTAGCAACTAGTTGGCATTCCAATAAGTTTCTTAACCCCGTGCATGATGGGGCTGTACTGCCGATCCTCCACTTAAATGGGTATAAAATTGCTAACCCAACAGTACTGGCACGGATCAGCCATGAGGAATTAGAAAGCTTATTTGTAGGCTACGGCTACAAGCCCTATTTTGTCGAAGGCGACGATCCCGCAGATGTCCACCAACAGATGGCGGCGACTCTAGATACAGCGATCACCGAAATTCAAAGTATCCAAAGAGAAGCCCGCGTACACGGTTTCACCGAACGTCCCCAGTGGCCAATGATTGTCTTGAAAACCCCCAAAGGTTGGACAGGGCCAAAGGAAGTTGATGGCAAAAAAACAGAAGGTTCTTGGCGATCGCACCAAGTTCCCTTGAGCAACATAACCAAACAGCCAGAACATCTGAAACTCCTAGAAGATTGGATGAAGAGTTACAACCCAGAAGAACTCTTCGACGCTAACGGTACACTGATTCCCGAACTAGCAGAACTGGCTCCCAAAGGTCATCGACGCATGGGTGACAATCCCCACGCTAACGGCGGTCTTTTGCTGCGCGACCTGAAGATGCCCGACTTTCAGGACTATGCTGTAGATGTTCTCAAACCAGGGCAAGCGATCGCTGAAGCTACCCAAGTTGCAGGAACTTTTCTGCGGGATATCATGCAACTTAACCAAGAAAGCCGCAACTTTCGCATCGTTGGCCCTGATGAAACAGCATCGAATCGCTTGGGCGGTGTGTTGGAAGTTACAAACCGGACTTGGGTAGCCCAGGGCCTCCCCGAAGATGACCACCTTTCCCCTGATGGTCGGGTAATGGAAGTTCTCAGCGAAACTAATTGTCAAGGATGGTTAGAAGGCTACCTCCTCACCGGCCGCCACGGGTTTTTCTCTTGCTATGAGGCGTTCATCCACATCATTGACTCAATGTTCAATCAGCACGCCAAATGGCTGAAAACGACCAGAGATATTCCCTGGCGTAAACCAATTGCTTCCCTCAATTATCTACTCACCTCACACGTTTGGCGGCAAGACCACAACGGTTTTTCGCACCAAGACCCCGGTTTTATTGACCATGTAATCAACAAAAAAGCAGAAATCGTTCGCGTGTATTTGCCCCCCGATGCCAACACTTTGCTATCGGTAACTGACCATTGTTTAAGAAGTCGTAACTATGTCAACGTCATCGTTGCCGGAAAGCAACCAGCATTGCAATACCTAGATATGGATGCTGCTATCAAGCACTGCACCAAGGGCATCGGTATTTGGGAATGGGCAAGCAACGACCAAGGCGGCGAACCAGATGTAGTGATGGCTTGTGCTGGAGATATTCCCACTTTAGAAACTTTAGCGGCTGTGGACATTCTGCGTCAGCACTTCCCTGAGTTAAAGGTGCGGGTAGTGAACATAGTCGATTTGATGACACTACAGCCAAAAAGCGAACATCCCCACGGTTTGAGCGGAAAAGACTTTGAAACCATTTTTACCACAAACAAACCGATTATCTTTGCATTTCATGGCTATCCTTGGCTGATTCATCGCCTAACCTATCGCCAGCCTAACCATGATAACTTGCATGTGCGTGGCTATAAAGAAGAAGGAACCACCACCACTCCCTTTGATATGGTTGTGCTTAACGATCTAGATCGCTTTCATCTAGTAATGGACGTAATTGATCGCGTACCAAAACTAGGATATAGGGCAGCTTATGTCAAACAGCAGTTGCAAGATAAGCTGATCGAACACAAACATTACATTGAGAAAAACGGCGATGATATGCCGGAAATTCGCGATTGGAAGTGGCCCTATTAACTAATTACTAATTCGTAATGGGCTACGCCCCGCTACGCTAACGTAATTCGTAGTGAAGAATTCAATTACGAATTACGAATTATTTTAACTTCTTCTCTCTGTGTTCTCTGTGTCTCTGTGGTTAAAATAATTACTTTTTAACCGCAGAGGCAGAGAGAACGCTGAGAAAAACAATCTTATTTTACGAATGATTTAGGACTGCTATAAGCTAAACCACATCTAGTTTGCATATCTAAAATTTATATAACTCTTGTGGGGTGGGCATCTTGCTCGCCGTACTTATGCAATTTAAATGTGGAACAGCTTATAAGCAATAGATACCTCGAAATCGTGTTGAGGTACTCCGAAGTCGTGTTGAGGTACTCCGAAGTCGTGTTGAAGTACTCCGAAGTCGTGTTGAAGTACTCCGAAGTCGTGTTGAAGTACTCCGAAGTCGTGTTGAAGTACTCCGAAGTCGTGTTGAAGTACTCCGAAGTCGTGTTGGAGTACTTCAAACTTTGTCGCACCGCGATCAAGTATACAGGTGCGTAGGCGTAGCCCGTACTTCTCTACGAGACGCTGCGCGAACGGCAAGCTTAGTGACCACCGTAGGCATCGCTTTCATAAATCTCCACAAACAAAGCGATTGCTTGACTTTTAAAACAGTCGCTACTATTCTTCTCAACCCAAGCGTATTGGCTTATATGGGCCAATATGCTTAGGTTAATGGAATTTATCTGTTAAGGTAGGCTGCTCTTGAGTAAGAGGAGAGTTAAAATCTTGTGTATCTACCTCGGATACTCATTCTTAATTCCTAACTCAGCACTTAAGAACTCTTGCATAAATATTTTGTGGTATAATCAAGGGTTGCTTTTCCCTATATTTGAGGTGGTGAAAATATCATTAGCATACCAAGCTTTTTGATTGAGTATGAGCCAGCGATCGCTAGCTAAA
>NZ_JAIVFX010000065.1 GCF_020829625.1 Nostoc sp. XA010
TTAAATCTGTGGGATAAGACTTTCGTGCCATACCGACTATCTATGTAAATACACTGCACATGAAGTATTTTATCGTTATCATAACTCCTTTCTCCTGGCTTTTAGATTTACTTTATAAATAGCCTCTAAGCGATCCCCTTTATGCTTAGGCGAAAGCTTATCGCCCGTCACCAATGGTGATTAACAATCTCCTTCCATAGCCGTGCGATCGCTACCTTGGTGTAATGGTGCATTCATGTTTAACCAAGTTTTAATAACCATTGGTTTACAGGCATACAAATGATGGGGTTGTATTGGGCTTGGTTTATTAAGTTATAGCAGTTTGATAGCACCATTCAGTCCGCTAGTTTGGGAGCATTTCACATCTCGAACTTTCTAATTGATTAGATGGGTGGAGAGCCTATGAACGACATTTACCAGCACAGCGTCATGAGATAGTTAAACAGAAGATTCAACGAATTGAACAGAAGCACTTGAGATTAAGAACAAGAATCAAACAGCTAGCTTGGAAGACAATTTGCTTTTCTAAAACAGAGGAGATGTACGGCATAGTTATAGGTTTATTCATCAACCGCTATGAGTTTGGTTTACTAGTTTAAGGACATAGCAACCGATCTAGAACATTGCCAATTTATCTTTATGGGTGCAGACATTAGCAATATTGCCCCTCTACAAAGAACAAATCTCTTTTATCTTACATTTTATTCTAGCCGCCTACTTAGCTGAGAACCACCCAAGCGTAGCTAATGACTCCTAAAATTGCTATACCAACAATTGCTTCTCCTTGCTCATTCAAAAGATGGTAAAAGCTATTCAAAACGTAGTTTAATGCTGCCTGGCGACTTTTACCTAATTCAGTCATCAGCAATTTAACCCTCGCATCTACCTCTTCAATAGAGACTTCACCTTTTTGGTAAGCAACTTCTAACTCATTTAACTTGCACCAGTATTCTTTGGTATCTTCCACAAGGTTAGGAAACATAATTGAAGATATATTTAACAATGTTAACTTTCATTACGATTCTATCTTGCCAGCTAAAGCAGATGGTTCTGTCGATTTGGTGATATTTTTCCGAAGATCAAGGGTTGAGCTATATAAGTTGAGCTATATAAATAGACGCAACAAGCGTAGAGGATATTATTGTTTCCCAAGGTTTCCGTCTGCTGTAGGCTAGGGCATCGTTAGGATTAATCTTGATGGCTTAGTTATAATCGGTGATTGCCCGCTAGTAAACCAAGCATTGGTTTTTATATACTCTGCCCAAGTGGATAATTCAGTAGAGTATTTTATGAAAGTGCGCTTGTCGTAGGCGTTCGCGTATCCGCCCACCTAACAAAGCGATCGCCAAAAGCCTAAGCTTCTCTTCGAGACGCTTCGCGAACGCTTCTCGCCGCCCCCGCCTCATCCCTGCCTAAGTAACAATCGCGCCTCCACAGCTTACGATTGCTCCTTGGGGTAATGGTGCATTTATGTTTGTTTGACTAAATTTTGATAACCATTGGTTAACACGCACTCAGGCAAGGGTGTTGCATTGGGCTTGGTTGATTGCGTCTAATCTTTGTATAGTGCCACTATTTCAAAATGCAGGTATTATATTTTAGCTTAGGTATAGCTCACACTGGTGTGTCTGAACTATCTCCCAATTCTTGTTGTAATTGGGATAGTTAATTTTTTAATGCTTCACTAGTGTGAATATGGCTGAAATTCTTTCATTCTACATTTGACGATTTTTGACTATGAGTCATACTAAAAAAAGGCTCCTAATTTCAGTAATCGCTAACTATATTTCCAAGCAGCCATTTAGTTAAGGAGATAGTTGAAACTGGGTTGACATTATTGATGAAAACTTATTAGTAGGGAGGTGAAGCCATGAACCAGTCTCATGAGGAAGACAAAAATAAATTCCTTGACCCTCGTGGTCGCTACTACGGACAAGTTAAACCAGAAAACTTAGTTTTCAATGCTAATTTGCAAGAATTTGCTCAAAAGGTTGGCATGATCACCAGTTTAGAAAGCAATGGTAAGCTTGACCCAGAAGATGCTTATCAGCAAATTAAGGGACTTTGGAAACAGTTAAAGCATAGTAAGAAGGAACTGGGAATTGGTGAGGAGCCATCGGCAACAGCCTGAAGTTATTTTAATTTCGGGGTAATCACCTCAAACTCATTGTGCCAGAGTGACACTAGAATATTTTCCTCATCTGAATCTACTTGAATAAGCCAGCGTATGCTTAGACTGCTGCAACCTCATAACAATTTTTTCTCTCTGACCAGTACCTATATCTATATAGCGTTGATTTTCCACTTCTGAGACTTGGATAGAAGCTTTATAGCCTCGTGTTGTGGCTGTAAAAACCTTAGTCTGAACTTTAATGTCTATTGGGTCTATGCCTGCCTTCAAGCCTTCTTTGAGTACACGACCGTCAAAGTTTTCATTGCTATTAATACCCTTAAGTGCCAAGATCGTGGGAGTAATATCAACATTACTTACTGGGGTATCAATAGTTACTCCTTGCTTGAAATCGACTCCCCAAGCAATAAAGGTATTGCGGACATTCCAAGGACTCATACTGCCATGACCGCTGTCATTGCCTGTAAGCGGTCCAGTTGTTCCACTAGCAGTTTCTGTAAAATCAGTTCCTTCGACTCCAAAGGCGTTCTTTTGCGAAGTCCAGGGAAAAGTCAAAATGATGTCAGCACCTCGTTCTTGGTTAAACTCATGGATGAGTTCTAAAGAAAAGGTTCCACCTACCCAACCTTCTGGTTTGAGATGATTTTGCTTATTTTGTCGAGCAAATGAATCGTCAAGTTGGGAGTTTTGGGGTCTGTATGCTGCTGTAAACAGAACCCCAGCCCAGTCCTTTTTTTGTAAGAACTTGACTATTTTCTCTATCTGCCGAGGGTTGCGGTCTTTAATATGTAGTAACACTGCCTGACTGCTGCTAGCTAAAACTACGTCATCTGAGTCTTTTGAAAGCTTTAACCCAGCATTAATTAATTCTTGTGTCAGGTTGACTGTATAGGTATGAACACTAAAGCCGTGATCTGAGATCACAAAGATATTAGTTCGGTCATACAATCCAAGTTTTTTGAGTTGATCTAGAATTAAACCAATATTGCGGTCATCGTTGCGGATTACATTAATTGCTTCTGGAGATCCTGCCCCAAGCTCATGCTGAGTACTGTCAGGTTCGGTTAACCAATTAAAGACTACATCAGGTTTTAATTCTGGAATGACATAAGAGAGAAGAACTTTCTCACTCCAGTCCACTGCTTCATTTAAGCGACCGTCGTTGTTAGTATCTTTATTTGCAGGGGCAGCACCGAAACGAGTTAAAATTGCCCGGTTGACTTCAGGGGGGAATGCTACAAGTTTACCAGGATCAAAGTAGCCATTAATCAAAACGCCAACATTCTTACTGATGCTTCGAGGATTAAGTAGTAAAGCACTTCCGGTTGAACCAGAACTAACAACAGCCAGTTTCATCCCGTTTTCTTGAAGGTGTTCACCCAAACTTTTGACAAAAATTAATTTTCCGTCCGTTACCTGATCAAGCTTAAGGAGTTCGGGATATTCTCCTGTGCTAAATGATTTGGTTGGGTTGACTCGTGGCACATACATAGAATTGCTGACAATTCCATTTTTACCTGGGTAATACCCAGTGGCGATCGCTGCGGAGTTCACCCTTGTGACTGTGGGAAAAACAGCGTGTCCATTGAGGTAGTTGACACCTTGTTGTCGTAGACGATATATGTTTGGTGTATTTTGTGGATTGATGGAATCAGGGCGTAGCCCATCTAGAATTAAAACAAGATTGAGACGAGCTTGCCCAGGTGGTAAGATATAAGGCTTCTTTTGGTTGGCTATATCAGCCAATGTTATTGGATTCTGGCGTAGGAAGAATTCTCCTCCCCAGAAAGTAACAGCAGACATCCCAATAATTAACCCACCCAAAAACAAACGTCGCTTAACTCTACCAGGGAGCATTTTGGGAATCTTGTTTGAGAGCGGAGGTGCTAAAAGTTCTCTTTTGTTTTTGTTCATACAATCTCTGTTTTAAAATTCATTGCGAGGCACTACCTAGTAATCCTTGCTTTAAGTAATAGCTACTTGAAGAGCAAAGATGCTTAAAATGAGCTTTATTACTAAGGAAAGGCAGCAAATACAAATCTTGTTTTCATTTGTAAAAACAAGCCTATATATTGACTGCTCCTGATTGTGCTTTAGTTTGAAGGCTATGCTTTAACGTTTATTTACCGAGGACTTAAATTAAAGTTAAATCTGGGTTAAAACTAGATATATTGAATAAGTTTTAAGTAGATATATTAAATAAGTTTGACTATTAGTAGAAGAAGTAAACTCTAATCATGATTGTTTATAAGCACTGCTTGTACAATGGGAGCAATCACTACAAAGGTTACTGCTCGATTGCTCCCGGCGTACCCAATTATCCATTTACGTCAAACTCATCAATTATTAGCGTCTTAAAGCTTTGTGTTAACTGCTGCCAGAGTAACTCAATTTCCTCATAACATTCCTGTGAAGAAATTTTTCCTAAAGTCTGTAGATTAGAGAGATAACAGACACGTTGAGAAAATTCTTGAAGATTAGCATTAAATAAAAAGTTTTGAGGCGTATGCTTACCGAGATATCGATAGCGCTGGTAGAGAAAATTAATTTTGTCTATGTGATTGTCGTTATTCATATTAAAAATTCTTCAATAAGTTGAAGTTATTTGCAGAAATTGAAGAACAATCAATGGCTAGACTGATAGATTCATTACCAGAGATAGAAAATGTTTGTTGGTCAATTCCTCACTCACACCCATTAATTCCATACTCCTAAAAGTGAGATGTGGAACTTGTTCTAAATTAGTTAAAAATGAAAATTTTCCCACTTCATGCTTTCTAAATGTAATACATAAGTTCCTTCTGCTTTCGCATTGAGCGTCGTTCACAAAGGTCTTGGAGTGTATATTTTTCCAAAACGGAGTTAGCAGCCTGACATGCTTCCTGCCAGACTTCCTGAATTAACTCACCTTCTACTGTGTTAGGAGTCGGTTCACACTCAGAGACAACAATATCTGAGCCTTCCATGCAGCTAAAAGCATCTAACACTGTAATCTTTCCGGGATCTCGTGCCAGAACATAACCACCCTTGGCTTTGCGTATACTCTTAATTAAACCTCCACGCCTTAATGTCGCCAGGAGTTGCTCCAAATAGCGGTTCGGTATCTCTTGCAATGCCGCTATCTCTCGAATTTGCAGAGCTTCACCGTTAGGGTAGCAGGTTGCCAACTCTAACAGGGCTTGAAGTGCATATTCTGATTTGTTAGAGATTACCGCAGGCATAATATTTTAAACTCACACTGAAATATACTTTGTATTTGAGTTGGTTTTCCTAAGCTACTGTTAAGAAAAACTTTACAACCAACTTATTGCCGATCGGCTAACTTCAGCTTAAAAACCTTTTATGATAAAAGCAATTATATTTTATTTTTAATTTAATAAATAAAAGTGATTGATTATCCGACATTATTTTTGAGTTTAAATTGATTTAAAGGCCAGCCCTCTCAACGCGAACAAATGAACTACTGACGCAACTACAATTTAATTGTCTTAAAATTACATCTACCCCCTGCCCTGACCAGACTTCAGTCCCAACCGCCCAATGTAAGGAATTGGTGTAATCTCTTTCTTTAAGGAGGTAAACTGATGGTCAAACAAAAGCTTGACAGTACCAGTAGGACCATTCCTCTGCTTGCGAACAATTAACTCAGAAATGCCACGGTCAGGTGTATCGATATGCAGAGGTTTCAGGGGCTTCCAAACAATAGAATATGCTCAGTCTATGTGTTGGCGAACACAAACAGTATTTGTAAAAATATTGTATTCTATTACACAAATACAAAATTGTATCTAATCTTCTTCACCAAAAAATGAGTTTGGCAAACCTCACCAATTATCCGTATCCTAGTACCCGACGAGTAATTATGGGTAGCCGGGGAGCTGTGGCAGCTAGTCAACCGTTGGCGACTATAGCTGGTATGGAAATGTTATTGGCTGGTGGTAGCGCGGTTGATGCTGCGATAGCTGTGGCCATCGCCCTGACTGTAGTCGAACCTACTGCAAATGGCATTGGTGCTGATGCTTTTGCTTTAGTTTGGGATGGCAAACTGCATGGTTTAAATGGTTCTGGAAAAAGTCCGCAGAAACTAACTCTACAAAACTTTGCTGGACTCAATGCCGTACCCAAATATGATTGGCGTGCTGTTACTGTACCGGGTGCTGTTAGTGCGTGGCGAACCTTGTGGGAGCGTTGGGGACGTTTACCTTTCGAGAAGTTATTTGTTCCTGCAATTCGCTATGCCGAAGAAGGCTTCCCTGTATCGCCTATGGTTTCCCTAGCTTGGAAACGGTTGGAACAAAATTATCTGTCGCTTGTAGGTAAAGAATTTAACTTTTTTAAACAAGTATTTTTTCCCAATAATAGAGCGCCTGAGGCAGGAGAAATTTGGCATTCTCACGCACACGCCCAAACCCTGCGAGAAATTGCCGCAACTGGTGGTGAAAGCTTTTACCGTGGTAACATCGCTCAACGTATCGCTGACTTTGCCGCCGATACTGGTGGTTACTTAACTAAAGATGACTTGGCAGCTCATCAAGCCCAATGGGTGCAACCCATATCTACGAACTATCGGGATTTGACAGTTTGGGAAATTCCACCTAACACCCAAGGTATTGCAACTTTAATTGCCTTAAATATCCTATCCGGCTTTGAATTGGATCGTTATCCGCGAGAATCCGCACAAAGTTACCATTTACAAATCGAGGCGATGAAACTAGCCTTTGCTGACGTGTATAAGTACATTGCTGACGAACCTTTTTTAAAAGTAGCTACAAAGGATCTTCTCTCGTTAGATTATGCTGCTAAACGCCGTGCTTTAATTACAGAACAAGCGATCGCTTTAGCTGAACCTGGATTACCAAAAGGTGGAACAGTGTATCTCGCCGCCGCTGATGGCGAATTAATAGTATCTTTGATTCAATCTAATTTTACAGGCTTTGGTAGTGGCATCCTCCCCGCAAATACCGGCATAGCTTTGCAAAATCGGGGTTACGGGTTTGGCCTTGATTTGCAACATCCTAACCATTTTGCCCCCAATAAGCGCCCAATTCATACCATTATCCCTGGCTTTTTGACTCAAGGCGATCGCCCAATTGGAGCATTTGGTGTTATGGGAGGAGCTATGCAACCACAAGGACATCTGCAACTAGTGGTGAATTTAGCTGATTACGGCTTCAATCCCCAAGCTGCTTTAGATGCTCCCAGATGGCAATTTGTCTCTGGTTCTACAGTATTAGTAGAGCAAACTGCATCGAAGGAAATAACTCAACAACTAGCTAAACGCGGCCATCATGTACTGCAAAATCCCGATGATTTTTTCGGCCGCGGTCAAATTATTTACAAGCAAGAGCGAGTTTTAATTGCTGCCTGTGAGTCTCGTACCGATGGTTTGGCTGTGGCTTGGTGAATAGATTTCTTGCAAAATTTCCAAATGCATGGAACAAGTAGGTTAGGGGAGATCCATAAAAATAAAGCTATTGCCTACATAGCTATACTTTGTGCCGACATGAATAATTGAGTTGCAAAACTGGGAGGCACGGAATAGCCGATAATTGACCCCGCCGTAGCAGTCTCGTTGGGAAACTTGTACCAACTGGGAAACCCTTGCAAGATTGCTGCACCTTGAATTGACAAGGATTTGACCGTACCATCAGGCAACCAGATATCAGCGAACTTACTACGGTTGCAGCTTTTGTGATCTGTGAAATGCGTAGGCGCAGCCCGCCGCAGGCATCGCAATATTGTGTTGCAAGGTAAATATCCAGGTTTGTACTTGGATTCTGTACGCCCCCCAACTCTTTCTATTAGCAATGGTGTTGGCGCATTCCCGGCTAAAAATTTCTCCAAAGCTTGCCGTTGTTTGGGGAGTAGTTCTGAATCAGTCATGGTGGGGATGAGGTGAGCAATAGGATCGTACCAACCGCAAGGTGTAGTTCCCGAAGGTATTGCAACGTGACAACCCCTACTTGCAATCAGGACTAACCGCCGCCGCGCCTGGAGCAACCTCAAGTCAGCCATGTTGACCACAGTGTAATCGACCGAGTACCTCTCTTGCTCCAAAGCTGACAAAATGATACTGAAACTCTGACTGTTCTGATAGCGTGGGACATTTTCGAGAGTGAAAACCCGTGGCTGTAACTGTCGGATAGCTTCAGCAATAGCGATAGCGAAGCGCCGATAGATCGGCGCTTCGCCGCGGTCAAGTCATCGTTAGTTTCCCCACCTTTACCTGCTTTTGCTGTGTGGGCTTGTAAAGGACAAAAAAATATTTTTACTTTATTACGCCTGCTTTTAAGTAGAATAATTCAGAACCTTCGGTAATTGTCCCCACTTCCTAACTCAAATTATTTATCCCTATACCCATCAGCGTAGTTAATTACACAAATTGTCCTATATGATTTGTGAATTCCACAAGCAACACCAGACACTTTAAAAGCGCCGTTAAAAATGTTTTTTCTATGACTGCGATCGCGCACACTATCATCAATAATTAATTGCATGACAATATCTTCAGCAGTGTTGAAGCCATAAGTGATGTTTTCGCCTGCGGTTGTTTGCCATTTACCATAGCGGTTGATGCGAGTAAAGGGGTTGCTACCATCGCTACCATTATGACCCGTAGCACCTTTTGGGCCTTGGTCTTTAACATGGTCTTTTGCTCCTAAAGACATACCCTTAGATGGACTCAATGCTCCCACAGGAGGCGCTGATTTCAAAAATGCGATTGCCTCATCAACTGCTTTGACTCCTTCTTGAGTTTGCCAATAGGTATTATTAGAAACATTTACTAGGTTTCCCTCAAAGCGCTTTCTATAGTTTTCTAGAATCGGGAGGTATGATTTGGGATTTATTCGTACCTTATTTGTTTCAACAATTACCTCTTGTTCCAACGATGAAAGGTAACTTACTTTTGATATCGGACTAGTTTGTGGAACTAATGCTGGGTTAGAGTAGGCTACAGACGAGTTAGATTGAAACAGTTGATCTGAGCAGCCAAATATTAACGCAATTGGCAAAAACACCCAAGATTTGATGCGACGCATCCATCACCTCACCATTTTTCTGTGGATTAATAGAGGGTTCAGTTTAATGGTTTTCTTCCAACTAATTCCCGCTACGTTGAACAAGTCATAGTAACTTTGTTTTGACTCATAAATCACATCATATTCAAAGGCTAGTTTATATTCTAGTTCCCCCAGTTCCCAAAAATACGAGAGTTTGTAACCAACTCAATACCTGTTCTCTTTGTTCGCTACTTAAGTACTCAAGTCTGGTTTAGTTGGGTCAAACTCTACTGCAATAACTGGGCGAATACCAGCCTGTACCATCCCAGCTTCTATCCCGCCACCACCCGCGAAAAGTACTACAGCGATCGGTGCATTATCTGGAATAACTGGTTTTAATTTTGTGTTATCAAAATTTTTGCAGACATCTAATTTTGCTAATGGCTTTTTGGTTTTCGCTTTTTGATAAAGGCGATAATATCTTTCCTGGTTGCCAAGAGTTGTTGCATTAGACGAATCATCGTCACTGCACTGCAAAGAATTGAGCCAATACTTCGCCCTTTCCATACTCCATCAACTTGTTCTTCCCGGTTGTAAGTAAACTCAACGAGGTTGTCACCAACCCCGTCGGTCAGGTGCAGTGCCTAGTTCGGCGTGCCTTGCTCAGTCGATGGCCATGACTACTAAGAGCACCTCGCGTGACTTGTGGGAGATGGCGACCAACTCCCTGAATTCCCAGAGTACGGAACCCCACTCGTGAATGGCGTCCGGCAGATCGCGGAGCCGATACCATGACGACCGACCTAGCCAAGACAGCACGACGGCCTCTACCTGTGCCCGGACTTCCGGACGGGGCGGGCAGTCGAACAGCCCGCAGAACTCCTCGACCACGCCAATAGCCCCCTCCGAGCCGATTGGCGTGAACTCGACCGGGGTGATGGCCACGACCCAGTACGGACCGTGGATGTTGCCGGCGTCCTCCTCGTGCGAGTCCCCTGCGGCGTAGTGATCCCGATACCGCCAGTGGCCGACCAGGGCCCCAAGTACTGCGACCTCATCGCCTGCCCCGTCCCACGCGAACCGCTTGACGCTGAACCAGCGGAACGAGCGGTCGTCGAACAGGATGAGGGTATGCCCAGTGTATTCGAGGACCGCACCCACATTGGAGTAAGATTTCATTCTACAGCTACTTAGACGTTAATATACTCCATTATTCCATAGCGTATTGCACTCAATCAGGAACCGCTATATTACAAAACGGCTACGACATCCGTACAGTGCAGGAATTGCTGGGACACAAGGATGTAAAAACGACAATGATTTACACCCATGTTCTGAATCGGGGCGGTAAGGCTGTGCGTAGTCCCCTTGATTAGAACTACTGGCATATATTTTGCATGAATTTTGAACACCTAAAATGGTACAAAGTTAACACCCTAGCTCCTGACTCCTGACTCCTGAATTCTGTTTTGATAAATTTTACTCATCATAGTTGCGTTAGCTTATGAGTTTATATAATTACACTATTTAATACTGGATCATGGCGGTAATTAAGGTTAAGAATTTATCAAAGATGTGATTGGTTGATAACACGCAAGGAAGCGCAATTGCTTCTAGTGAATTAAAGTCCAAAGTTATTGGTAAGATTCGGCGGATTCAATGCACGCTGTAAGATTGTTCTAGTGAAATCGAAACTCGACCAACTCACCCAAGCCAAACACAGGTTTTTGTTGGGGCAGCGATCGCAAATTACCTGTACCAATAAGTTCACTACCCCAAACAGTAATATTGTCATTGCAAGTATTGATTTCGTATTTCCAGCCTTGCAGCGACCATTCGACACCGTAGCAGTAACCGAATGCTTTGGCAGACTTCACGTACACTCGTCGTTCTAACAAATTAACCATCAACGGTGAGATTCGTTGGCCCCAAGGTGGGGAAATATACCAGCACTGTTCTAAGTTTTGGACAAGATTAGTCATACTTTTGCTCCTTTGAAAATACTTTGTGCTGACATAAATAATTGGCATGCAAAAATGGGAGGCACGGAATAGCCGATAATTGACCCAGCCGTAGCAATCTCTTTTGGGAACTCATACCAACCGGGAAACCCTTGCAAGATTGCAGCCCCTTCAATAGACAAAGATTTGACCGTACTGTCCGGCAACCAGATATCAGCGAACTTACTACGGTTGCAACCTTTGTGATCTGTGAAGTGTGACCGCAGAATGGTATTGCAGGGTAGATGCCCAGGCTTATACTTCATTCGGTTGCGTCCTCCAACTCTCTCTAGTAGCAATGGCGTTGGTTCATTAGTTGCCAGAAATTGTTCTACCGCTTGCCGTTGTTTGGGGAGTAGCTGGGAATCAGGCATCGTGGGGATGAGATGCGCGATTGCCCCATACCAACCACAAGGTGTAGCTCCCGAAGGTAGGGCAACATGAAGACCCTTGTTTGCAATCAGGACTAACCGCCGACGCGCCTGGGGCAACCCAAAATCAGCCATGTTGACCACGCTGTAATTGACCGAGTACCCCTCTTGTTCCAAAGCTGACAGGATAATACTGAAACTCTGACTGTTCTGATAGCGTGGAACATTTTCGAGAGTAAACACCCGTGGCTGCAACTGCCGGATGGCTTCTGCTACGGCAAGCGCAGCTGTCAGATCATCGGTAGTTTCGCCGCCCTTACCTGCTTTAGCTGTGTGGGCTTGACTGAAGTTGGCGCATACTGGGGAGGCATGGAGGTAATCGGGGCGGCGGGGAAAACCTAGAAATCCTGACTGTGCTACTTCTTGAACTGTTAGCTGGATTATTCTACAGCCATACTCGCTAAAGTTATAGTGATGGGTTTTGGCGATCGCCCGACTTAGTTCTGGTTTAGTTGGGTCAAACTCTACTGCAATGACCGGACGAATCCCGGCTTGCACCATCCCCGCTTCAATCCCACCGCCACCCGCGAATAGCACAACAGCGATCGGTGCATCATTTGGAAGAACTGGTTTTATTTTTGTGTTATCAACATTTTTGAGAGCATAAATGATTGCCCATGCCCAGGGTTGGCGAACAGATAGCGCTTTCATGGGTTTTAATAGTTGGATTTAGCCAAATTCTTAAACTGTCCAAATCGTTCATCAAACAAGAGATTAACAGTCGTCTCACTACTAAATCGACTTTTCAAAACTGAAACTTCAAAAATGCCTTTTTGGGTGGATTGTTTATCGTAGTAATCTTCCCGATACAAACCCAACATGACAGCAGCCTCCTGTTCAAATCCTCCCGATTCCCGAAAATCTGCTTTAGTTGGACGCTTTTCGGAACGTGAATCAACTTCTCTTTTTAACTGCGCTAAACCCAAGACAGCGCAATTGAATTGTTTAGCGATCGCCCTAAGTTGTTTCAAGATGGAGTCAATTTCTTGTACGCGGTTTTCGCCACGTTCACGGCGCATTGGTTCAATCAACTGCACATAGTCCACAATTACCAAACTGACTGACTCACAACGAGCTTGTATATCTTGCAAATCACCCTTGATTTGTGAGGTGGTGATTACAGGGTTGTGGTTCAACCAAAATGGTAGCGCCATCCCCTCAGCACAAGCTTGAGCCAAAGGATTCCAGTGAGATTCCCGGAGTGCATTGCGTTTAAAAAGCAGGTCAGCAGGAACATGGGACCCTGCCAACCTTGAATGGCTCAAAATACTGTTCAATGGCAACTTCCCACGATTTATCGTCATTCGCACAGAGGTTAGTTTCCGGTTCCGTCATGTCGTTACAACTACTAACACCTCCCAAATGTTACCAGGACGTTTTATCACAAGACGGCGGCTAAAGCCAAGCAGTCACATTCTTAATGAAGCCTATTCTCTTTACCAACTGGCAGAAATAGACCTGAGCGCATGTAACTTTCTAGAAAAAGGCTAAAACATACTTAAGTTACTTGATATAAATCTTTCTGAGGAGGGACGGACTTACTCAAACCTCACGAGAGTATGGAAAAAGTGAGGAGAGCTTGTCATAACCGATAAAACCTGTAGTCTGGAGTTAATAATCATGGCCGATGTGACAAATATAGCGACTAAGCTTGCTGATCTAAAGCTTTTTCAGAATGTTCTGTTGGAAAGTGAGCAAAAGTTAATAGCACAGACGGACGATAATACGATTTGCGAGCGGCTCGAAGGAATGATAAACAGCGATCGCGAAAATCTCGGCATCATCGAAGCAGCTATTTCTAGATACGGCAACGCAGCAGAACCTCGGGACATTACTCAACAACATGCCCAGAAGGTAAGCCAAATGATGAGCGGATCTGAGCTAACTCTGTATGACAAGTACTTACAGCTTGAGTTGCTAAAGCATTAACAGACAATGACCGGGCTGGTTCTACACAAGGTTGCCCAGTCCTTGAATGATGACCTTCAAGATTTGATGGAACCGCTCAACCGAGTTAATTTTGAAAATCGCGCTCACCAAGAGATTCTTAAAGGTGTTCTTTACTTCGTCGGAACGCGAGAGATAGCCGGTAAGGAACCTGACATGGGTCTGTGGGCTAGCATTGAACAGGGAATTGCAGCCCTTAAGGGTGCTGTAAGCAGCGCGGTAAGCTAGTAGCAATGAGTGGCAGAGGGCGCGTCGTTCACGTAATAGATTCATCTGATTTATGCTACATTGAAGCATACTTTTCAAGAGTGAATCATCTCTAACTCAAAACAATGTAATTCTTTAACTGATTCCACCCCGAACTCAAACTGCTCAATCGCCAACTGAGCATAATATTTAACCCGTTTCCACTAAGAATCACTGAGTTCTGGATCTGTGTCCATACCCCCCCGATTATTATCTTCATCTTCATTAATGAAATGGGGGGTGTGGACGGCGGGAAATCAGGCAAGGGGGCGGGGGGCAGGGGTGCAGAGAGGATACTTGTACTAATTTTCCCCTCTGCACCTTTGCTCCTCTGCTTCTGCGCTCAACACCATACTGCATCTGTATTCTAGCTGCATAAGCCGCCTGAAGCTCCTGCTCCTGGTGGCGTTTCCTTTCCCTGTCCTCCCGTTGCCTCTGCCGATAACCCAACACCTTCTGGATAAACTCGACATCAAAAGTATTGAGCCGATAATACCGAACCCTCTGCCCATCCTCCATTGGTCTTCGTGACTCAGTAGACAAACCGGCGTTGCCAGAGGTACTGCCCCAAAATCCAAACTGGAGACTCCGATAGCGGGATGGTCAGATTGAGAATGCCTTTAACGTGAGATGCATTGCGTTTTGAGAAGTCAGCCAAAGTCTGAATCATCGCCTTGTCCTCTTTAATCTCAACCCCAGCCATCAGAACGAAAATTATGGGATTGCATCTGGAATCAGGTCATTTGATAATGTAGAACATTTTGTCAGGAACACAAAAACTTAAGTAACGTAAGTATGTATAAATACAGACATTTAGATTGTAGTGAAACTGGTTATTTTCCCGTTTGCGATTAGATAAAAAGAGAAAGTAATGCTTAATTTTTAATAGTTTCGGGAGTCTTTTTACTGATTTTTCTTATTTCATCGGGAATTAGATACGCGCTATAACGTACCGATGCTTTAGTGCCAGTGCCTTAAACTTCACCATCCTCTCCTGTCAGTTCGTCGCAACTGAACCCCAAGTGTAAGAAACTGCAACAGATCCGCATTTTTCAGTAATAGTAAGTACATCAAGCAATAGCTGGCCTTTGTTAAAGCCAGGTTTCCAAATCGAATAAGTTATCAGAATCAGAAATCCCCTGACGTTCATTTGCATACAATTCTTTTAAGGTAGGATATAAGAATAGTGAACATTTAAACGTTAAATTTAATTAATTTTTTTCTGATCATTGTACGTTATTCTTAAAATTTAAGTTTAGCTAATGACTGAATCTAACTTATTTTTGACAGCTGATGGACAGCAAATTACTTTAGAGCAAGCATTACAACACTTAGAAAATGCTGGGAAGCTTGAGGATTTTATTTGGGAAATCATTCGCCAACACGTCATAGAGCAAGAGCTAAAAACTCTCGAAAATGTTGATATTAGCCCCGAAATAATTGACCAATTAGTGTTAGATTTTCGGTTAGAAAATGATTTAACTGACTACGAAGTTTTCCAAGCATGGCTAGCCGATCAGGGATTAGACTATGCTAATTTTCGTAAACAAATTGCGTCTAATGTTGAGTTAGAAGAACTGAAAGCTCAAGTTACCAAGTTAAACATCCAAGAGTATTTTATTGAACGCAAAATATTTTTAGATCAGGTAGTACTCTCGCGCTTAGTTGTGGAAGAACAGGCATTAGCAGAAGAGTTGAAAAGTCAAATTCTGGAAGATGGCGCCAGATTTGAGCAGTTGATTCAAGAATATTCGGTAGCAGAAGATAAGATATACAATGGCATGATAGGAGCTATTAGTCGTGGTACGTTGCCGGATGTAATCAGGGCAGCTGTTGATATAGCCAAGATTGGAGAATTACTAGGGCCACTAGAGATTGAAGGACTTTGGTATTTGGTGCGCGTAGAAGAATTCCTGGAAGCTTCGTTATAGCGGTTATCAGTCCAGTCCAGTACACTTAGGAGAGAGCAATTCTACTGATAACTGGTCGCTATGAAAGCCTACTCTCTCGACTTGCGTCAGAAAGTTGTTGATGCTTATGCCTGTGGTGAC
>NZ_JAIVFX010000066.1 GCF_020829625.1 Nostoc sp. XA010
TTTTGGTGATTTACTGTTTCTAAAAGGCCTTTTTTCACTCAATATGTTTGTTTTTATGCTCATTTGGATTTTTTATCTCCGTAATTTCTCTCTGTGACAGTTTAGGGTGCGGAATGTGGGTTTCAGCAGATTCGGCAACTTGAAACATAAGCGAACGCACAGCCCAATGACCGAGCAGCCAGCCATAAATTTCCTGAATAACTTCACGAGGATTAAGAGAACGAATCAGAGTTTTACGCCCTAAAAGATGGACTTTAAGTTCATCAATAGTACTCTCAACTTCCCAACGACGGTGATATTCTGTTGCTAACAATAAAGCGGGGAACTTCTCAACATCAGTCAAACTGGTAATTAAACGGTAAGTTTGCGGTTGGTCATCGGTATCAATCGTGTACTCAATTACGCGAACCAGAATTTTTGTGCCACCTTTTTTCTTAGATTTACCGTCTGGCGCAATCCAAGACAGGTAAGAACCATCTGGCAAAGCTTTCTCTACTGAGAATTTGACATTCTTTGGTATTCGACCCAAGTAATCAGATTTTTGGTTGAGAGTCGCTTGTACCATTTTGTAAGAATGTAGACCTCTATCCCACATCAATAACATTCCTGAATGCACAGAGCGTAATAACTTTTTAGCTCTGGTTCGCTCGCCAATCCGGTACGGACACATTAATGCGTCCACGATTAAATGTGTTCCGGCTTCAATCAACAATACCAAACGAACTTTTGGGAAAGCGGCAACCGTGCCTGGGCGCGTTGCTGGATAGCCAAACACCTTTGCATTCGCCACTGTATCTGGAACATCAAATACTGTCCCATCTAGTGCCATCAACCGCAACCCTCCCAAAAAAGCCCCTGGGGTTTGGACTGTGGCACAAGGACGCACTACCAAATGAAACAAGCGGCTCATCACTCTACATCCTATACGTTGTCTGGCTTCTGTTATTGACGACTTGCTTGGAACTCGCCAATATTGTCCAACTCTTATCCACACTTCACTCAACCCATCTACCAGATTTTTCAACACTGTTCTCATTGATGCTTTTGACCACAAGCTCATTGCAATTACTAGACAGATCACTAAATGTGACGGTAAAGCCCGCTTCCTTTCTTCATGACTATGTGTGTCTGCGATCGCTTGGGAGATTGCCTCTGCCGGTATAGCTGTTTCTAATGCTTTGAGTACTGTACCTGATTCAATTGCTGACGAAATCAGTGAGAATTCTTTGAGTTGCATTCAACACCAGTAGACTTGGGTGACAACCCTCAGTCTACCTGGTTTTGAGCTTAACCGAACCGTATTGGTTCTCCAGTTATCTCTCAAGAAGCTGTAGCCTTGAGAGATGCCTTAGTCGATAAGTTAGCAAGTCTTGACCCAATCCCCGGCGCATTAGAACAATTGCTGTGGCATTTTGGTCACAAGCAAGTGGCTGAAGTTACAGGTCGTAGCAAACGGGTGTTAAAAGATGAATCTGGACGTTTGTTCGTTGATTCTAGAGGTAGTGGAGCGAATATTGCTGAAACTGCTGCGTTTATGCAGGGTGACAAACAAATCCTCATCTTCAGTGACGCTGGCGGGACAGGCAGAAGTTATCATGCTGATCTAAATGCTGCGAATCGTCGGCGGCGATCGCACTATCTTTTAGAAGCCGGCTGGAGAGCAGACAACGCAATTCAAGGTTTAGGGCGATCGCACAGAACCAACCAAGCATCAGCACCTATTTTCCGACCTGTTACCACTAACGTCATCGGTGAACGCCGCTTTATCTCAACTATTGCCCGAAGGCTGGATAGCTTGGGCGCTCTTACTCGCGGTCAACGACAGACAGGTGGCAATGGCATATTTGAGGCTAAGGATAATCTGGAGTCGAACTATGCAGAATACGCCCTGTATGAGTTATTCCGACAAATATACCAAGGTCGATTTTATGAAGTTCCACTAGGGACTTTTGAGCAAATGACTGGACTCTCACTCACTTCCCACGAAGGCGGCATGAAAATCGACCTCCCACCCCTACGTCAATTCCTCAATCGACTGCTGGCTTTACGCATCGATATGCAAAACATCATTTTCGAGCGTTTTGAGTTGTTGCTAAGTCAGCAGATTGAAGCAGCGATCGCGGCGGGTGTCTATGAGGTTGGTGTAGAAACTCTCCGGGCTGAACGGTTTACTGTTGAGAGCCAGGAAACAGTTTATACACACTCGGCAACTGGCAGCGTGACCAACTACTTGAAGATAGAACGCACTCAAAGAAACAACATCAGAACCTCCCAAGAGATGCTTGAGTTCGCAACTCAATATCAAGGAATGCTCATGATCAACTCCAAGTCAGGCAATGCTGCTGTGTCAATTCCAACTCACAGTCTATTCGACTCTGAGGGCGGAGTTGTCCCAAGAGTTTTGCTGATTCGCCCACAGAAAGAAACTCGTCTACCAATCCAAGACTTGAAATCTTCCACATGGGGGCAAGTTTCTATTGATGCGTTTGCTGCTGCTTGGTCTATTGAAGTAGACGCACTGCCCAAGTTCAGAACCGATTATCTGCACTTAGTCACCGGTATTTTGTTGCCCATTTGGAAAATCTTGCCGCAGCACAATAGCCGAGTCTTCCGCTTGCAAACCAGCGATGGACAAAAGATACTCGGTCGGGTGGTTAACGCTCACGACATTCAAACCGTGCGCGAACAACTTGGACTAAGAAATCAAGTGCTTTCTCCAGAAGAACTTGTTTCCCTGGTACTGAACGAGAAATATACACAGCAGTTGCCGGGTGGCGTAACCTTGCGACGTTCTTTCATTGCTGGTGAACCACGAATTGAGTTAGTTAATGCTATCTCACTGGCAGAGCAACTGTTAGCTGCTGGATGTTTCACCGAGATCATCAACTGGCAAAAGCGCCTATTCATTCCGGTTTCAGACAAAGCCCCAGCTATTCTAGCGGCTGTGATTGAAATCTTAGGATAAGTCAAAAGCTGATGTACCTAGTAAATACATCAGCTTATTTTTCGCTCAAACAAGAGTGTGATTTTATTGTCCGAAATGAAGGTAAGCGGACGATTTGTCGAGGTAATCTAAAGACGGGGGAGGAGATATTCCCACTTTCGGAAGAACGTGCCAGTGAGCTAGAAGTTATGATTTTAGAGAGGGAACAATTACTTCACAAAAAACATGAGCCATCACATAATGGACATCATATTAGCAGTCATAATATTGAGTTGAATTGAAGTAGTAAAGGAGATTCTGTAATTCTACTAAATAGCACACTCGCTTTTATTAAATTACGATTACCTTTGAAACCGCGATAATAATTCTTCACGGTCAGCCTGTAAAAGTAAGCCAAGATATTCTTCCCTAGATAACTCCATTAACTGAGGAATAATTGCTTCTAACTCAGTATCTAAATTTCCAAAACGTACTTTTAAGAGCGTCGAAATTGTTTCCCTTCTTTCGATTTCTACACCTTCTTGTTGCCAACTTGTTACAATCTGCATAACTTCCTCCCGTTCATCTAATCCCATTGTACTAATCACCGCTTGAAAAACCTGCTTCTCAATATCATCAAGCCGCAAATAAGTATCAATAAACCCCGAAATTAATTGCATCCGCGCTGGATCTAACCTTAAAGTTGTCAACTGAAATTTGTACAACTTATTTTTACATGATGGCTTACTCAAATAAATACTCTTGGATATCATTTTGATGATGGCGGAGAATACTTATAGCTTTGACCTGGATTTGACGAATCCGCTCTCGGCTGAGGTTTAGCTCTTTACCAATTTGAGCAAGATTCAAATGCAAATCATTCTCCAGACCAAAGCTTAAAGTCAACACTTGACGTTGAATCGGTGTCAGTGGTTCTAATAATTTAGCCACGTCTTGGGTGAGAAGTTCTTGGGTGAGGAGTTTTTCTGGTGAAACACCAACGTCTGTTAAAATTTCGCCCAATTCTGTTTCTTGCTCATCTCCGACTTTTTTATTTAAAGAAATGGCTGTACGAGAGGCACTGAGATATTCTCGAAGCTTATCTGGGCTGATGTTTAATGATGCAGCCACTTCTTCAGCATTAGCATGGCGACCGAGTTTTAGAAAGCTTTCTCGCTGCACCTTCTTTATTTTATTAAGTATTTCAGTTAGATGAACAGGCAACCTAATAGTGCGGGATTGTTCTGCAATTGCTCTGGTTATTGCTTGGCTAATCCACCAGTAGGCGTAAGTTGAGAGTCTATACCCCAGATTCGGGTCAAACTTTTCTATACCCCTTTGCAAACCAATTGCTCCTTCCTGAATCAAATCTAAAAATTCCAAATTACGGTTCTGGTATTTCTTGGCAACAGAAACTACTAGTCGCAGGTTAGCTGTCACCATTTTTTGTTTAGCTTTTTGACCAAGGCGTAGTGCTGCGCGGACTTGTGCTTCGGTTTTTTCAGCAGCCTTGGCTAATTCTGTCATTGTTGGTTTACGGTCTAGCTGTTGGGTGAGTTCATTTTTAGATTGCTCAATGGCAATCATTTCTTGTACCTGTCTACCATAAACAATTTCTTCCTCTGGCTTTAATAAAGGATACTGACCAATTTCTTGCAAATAGATGCGAACCATGTCGGAACTCAGGCTGGACATACAAACTCAACGCTTTTTTTTACCAGGGGATTTAAAAGTATAACTCAATAAAGTTTTCTATTTTGAAGAACCAAAACACATCACCAATCCAGCCCTGTCTGAAGCAACCTCTGCTTCAACCTTGTGTAGCGCTGTTGGTCGTCAGTAGAGCGCACCGCCAAAGATATCGCTTTTTTCGCTCCAACCACGATCGCTAACTCTTTGGCACGGGTCAGCCCGGTGTAAAACAGGTTCCGGGTCAACATCATATAGTGCTGCATATAGATTGGTAGAATCACCACCGGATATTCTGAACCTTGGCTTTTATGAATAGTCACGCACCACGCCAGGGCAATTTCATTTAAGTCAGCGTAATCATAAATTACATTGCGTTCGCCATACCCAACAGCAACTTCCTGCTCGACAGTATCAATGGCTTGGATAATTCCCAAGTCCCCGTTGAAGACTTCGCGGTTGTAGTCATTGGTTAGCTGGATGATGCGATCGCCCTCGCGTAACAAATTCCCACCTCTGTTAATCTCCACCTTGTTGGGGCTGGGTGGATTAATCAACTGCTGCAAGACTGTGTTTAGGTTGCGAGTCCCGACTACTCCCCGTGTCATCGGACAAAGCACTTGGACATCAGTGGAAGGATTAAAACCTAGGCGGGGAATCAAATCGGTAATCAACTCGCAGATTGCTTGTACACCATGTTCGGGCTGATGTCCCCCGCCATGCCAAATACAGTCGGACACAGGATTGTCGGAGATTGGCTCGATTGTGGGATAAATTCCTCGATTAATCTGGTGAGCGGCGGTAATAATTGCGCTCTGTTGAGCTTGGCGAAATACCTGGGTTAACCGCACTACTGGCACACGACCAGAATTAATCAAATCAGCAAGTATTTGACCTGGGCCCACAGATGGTAGCTGGTCAATGTCACCCACCAACAATAGTAGAGCGCCAGCTAATACTGCTTTAACCAAGGAGTAAGCCAGAAACAAATCAAGCATCGAAGCTTCGTCAGCGATAATTGCCGTGTGGGGCAAAGGATTTTCGCTATCGCGCTTGAAACCCCTTGAGCGGGGGTCAAATTCTAACAAGCGATGTATGGTTTTGGCTTCTAGCCCAGTCATTTCACCCAAACGTTGAGCAGCCCGTCCAGTTGGTGCTGCCATTGCAATAGATTTACCCATTGCTTTCCATAAACTAACTATTGTATGAGTAGTGAAAGTTTTCCCAACGCCAGGGCCGCCAGTCAAAATCATGATTTTGGAGTAGGCTGCTGTTTCTACAGCTTGGCGTTGCTGTTCTGAAAGCTGGATTTTCCGGCTGGCTGTAAAGCGGTCAATCCAATCACGCACACGCTCAATGTCATTACCAACAGGATTTTCCAAGCGTTGGCGTATCAGTTGAGCTAAATTCTGTTCCGTATGAAAGTAAGTCGGCTTATAGCAAAGTAGCGTTTTGTCTTCATCCCGCTCTCTAATCAAGTCCTCTGCGAGAGCCATATCCCTAATAATTATCGAGATTGCTTCTTCTGGGGGCTGATGAGATTCGGTTGTCAGTAATTTTATTACCGACTCAATCAATTCGCTTTGTGGCAGGTAACAGTGGCCATCTTCGGCAGCTTCACTTAAACAGTGGATAATTCCTGCACGGTAACGAAATTCTGAGTCCGGTGCAATTCCGATATTTCGCGCAATTTTATCGGCAGTTAGAAAACCAATACCGTAGATGTCGGCTGCTAGCTGATATGGGTTTTTAGTAACAGTGGCAATCGCTTCATCCTTATATTGCTTGTATATCTTCACAGCATAGGTGGTAGAAACACCATGCCCTTGGAGAAACACCATCACTTCTTTGATGGCTTTTTGAGTTGACCAGGCGTTTTTAATGAGAGTGATCCGCTTTTTGGCAATACCCTGGACTTCAATCAGTCGTTCAATCTGGTTTTCGATCATGTCCAGGGTTTCTAGCCCGAAGTGAGCAACAATCCGTCTTGCTGTGACTGGGCCAACTCCTTTGATTAAACCACTGCCCAAATATTTCTCAATTCCGGTGAGAGTAGCTGGTTTGGTTTCTTTGTAGTTGACTACTTGGAACTGGGGGCCAAATTGGGGATGGTCACGCCAGAAACCAGTTAGCTGTAGAGTTTGACCTGGCTGAATATTGGCAAAGCTGCCGACAATTGTGGTTAAATCTCTAAATCTGGGACGTAGCAAACGTGCCACTGTATACCCCGACTCCTCTGAGTGGAAGGTCAAACGTTCTATTACTCCAGTGATTATTTCATGCTGGGGAGTAGCGTTAACTTGTTGCTGGATGGGAGTTGGGGAAGTGGACATTGCAATGTACGAAAATGTTTCGTGCTGTCGTTACGGCAAAATATTCAATATTAGTATTGATCAGCCATTAATGTAGTACATACACACTAAAATATAATATGCAATTGTCTGCTGGGACAAAGCATTTAATATAAACCATAAACCATAACCCATCTGCGATGCCGAAGCGCCTTTTTGTGGTCGAATCTCCCGGTAAAATCAAAAAACTCAGTTCAATTCTGGGTAGTGATTGGATTGTAAAAGCTAGTTGTGGCCACATCCGAGAACTGAGCAACCAGGGAGATGATTCACTGGGCTTTAGCATCAACGACGGCAGTATCAAGTGTAACTATGTACCTCGTGACCAACGGTTTAAAGAAACGATTCAAAAACTCAAAGCCGCAGTCAAACAAGTTGATGAAGTGATTCTAGCGACTGACCTAGACCGGGAGGGAGAAACGAGCGCTTGGCATTTGAAAAAAGTGCTGGGGTTGAGAGATCCAAAACGTGTAGTTTATGCCGAGATTACAGCATCAGCACTCAGGACTGGGCGATAGCCACCGGTTCATGGCGGGTAAGCGGGGAGCAACCAGACAGTGGCAATTGGAGGCATCTTTAACAGCAGTGGCGATTTGTTTTTAGTCTTTGGAGTAGCACTGGACATAAAACTTAATGAATGAGATAAACAAGATAAATTGATCAGCTACCTATTGAAACTATTTGTTTGAATAGTATTCTTCAAGATGTAAGCAATCTGCAAAGAAGATGGGATTTTTGCAATCGTGTTAAATTGATATGAATTTTTAAGTTCAACTTGAATATATTGGATAATTTCAGAAGTTCTGCTTGTGAACACTGATACTTATATATCTGGTGTTTGATGCTTGCTTCTTTTGTCTGAAAGCCTGTATAAGCTAAAAATCTACCATAAACTATACTTTGTAATTTAGATCCTACTTATGCCGATCATCGCAGTTATCAATCAAAAAGGAGGAGCAGGTAAATCAACAGTTTCTGTTCATCTTGCACGATGGCTACAAAAACAAGGTAAATCTGTGCTACTTGTAGATGCTGATGCTCAATGCTCATCTTCTAAGTGGCTAAAACGATTAGAACAAGTTATTCCTTGTCAAATTATTCAAGCGCCTGATGCACTATTGGATGAGTTACCTAAGCTGAATGAATCATATACATGGATTATTGCTGATGGGCCTGCTGCCCTCTCTGAAACAACCAGAGCATTAGTTTTAACTGCTGATTTAGCAATTATTCCATGCCAACCTGCTGGTATTGACCTTGAAAGTGCTTCTGATACTGTACATTTGATTCAACAAGCGCAAAGGATTCGCCGAGGAGAACCTAAAGCTGTAATGTTTGTTAATCGTGCAGTCAAAGGAACTAAATTGAAAGATGAAGCAGTAGAAGTACTTCAATTAATGCCAAATGTCACAGTTCTAGAAAATGTACTTCATCAACGACAGATTATTGCCGACTGCTATGGACAAAATTCTACTATCTTTGATTTACCTGGATCAACAGCCGGAATTGCTAGGCGTGAAATTGAACAATTATTCAAAAAATCCTTGGAGGTTTTGAATGAATAAACCAAGACAATCACTAACTCAAGGACTCTCTGCCTCCATTGCCCAAAAATTCATCACTGATCCAAAAAGTGCCGAATCTTCTCAAACATTACCCATTCAACAAATTCAACTTCCTGCCAAGCAACCCCGTCGCTACTTTGATCCAAACAAACAATCTCAATTAGTCCAATCAATTAAAGAGCATGGGATTCTAGAACCTGTACTGGTTCGTCCATTAAAAAATGGAACCTATGAGTTAGTTGCTGGAGAAAGGCGATATCGAGCTGCCCAGGAAATTGGATTGAGTGAGCTTCCTGTAGTTTTTAGAGACTTAGATGAAAGGCAAGCTCTCCAAATTGCTCTTATAGAGAACCTCCAACGCGAGGATCTTAACCCAGTTGAAGAAACGGAGGCAATTCTTGATCTGATTTCACTCCAACTCCAGATCAGCACCGAAGAGGTTAGTTCTATACTGAATCGTGCTAATCACGCCAAAAACCGTCATCAACAATTGGAGGAAAACGTTTTCCTCCAACTTCAAGTTATCGAATCGGTCTTATCTGGGTTAGGAAAATTTTCGTCAGAATCCTTTCGTACCAGTCGTTTACCGTTGCTAAATCTGCCTATTGATATTTTGACAGCACTCCGTGAAGGGAAAATAGAGTTTACAAAGGCTAGAGCGATTGCACAAGTTAAAAATGAAGAACAGCGAAAAACCTTGCTCAACCTAGCAGTATCCCAAAACTTGAGTTTCAGAGAAATTAAGCAAAAAATCCAGGAACTTAATGTCATTGAACAAGAGATTCCACCTAGTAAAAGCTATGTTCAGAGGTATTCTCAAATTGGAAAACAACTAAAAAAAACATCTGTTTGGAATGACCCAAACAAACGAGCGAAGTTAGATAAACTACTCTCTCAACTAGAAGAGTTGGTAGGAAGAGTTGATGAATAGTGGCAACTATACGCTTTAGTGCATAAACTCATCTGTGACTTGGTAAAAATGTTTAAAAGATAAACTGTTAGTTAAAATACACTTATTTCCCAAAGTTCAGGAAAGAAAGTTCTGATGAAATCAAAAGAGCGATAAGCCTAACGGCATGGCTTCGCTTACCGCCCAAGCCACCTAAACAACAGCCCAAACCCAACGACCAAAACTCAAAGCTTGACCTTGTAGCTTATAAACCAGTAGAGAAACAGCAGCCAACCTCTCAGCCTGACATTACTCCCAGTGATGATCTGCCATCAGTTGAGCAGCCAGCCCAAGCAGAGGTGATACCTCTTGTAAGGTCAAAGATAAACGCTGCTGAAAAACCGCAACATTTAGATCAATAATAACTGCACTAACGGCACTGGCACTAACTAGTTGCAGCACTACTACTGCTGAACAGTATGAAGCTACAGCACTCACCAGTTACACCTGGCTAGTTTTGTATGCCAATGATCTAACTAGTCAACCACAGCCACGCATTGAAACCTTTGCTACTACTTCAGTGCTGAATCGAAATGGAGTAAAACCACCGGGAGAAGTAATTGGCCCAGATGACCGAGGGTTATGGTGGCCTACTTTACCGCCTCGACCAAGTGTTGATGAAGTTGAACAACGTAAAAGACCTCAAGAAGAGGTAGGTAAACCTGAATTGATCAAAGATATAAAGTACAAACTGACCTATGGAGTGGGTAATACTCAGCAGACGCTACCTACTAACTATGAAGTTTATCGACAAGTGGTAAAAGCCTACCCCCAAAGAACTCCTTTGGAATTGACTTTGGGTGTGAATGATAATTCAGTAGAAAAAGCTGAACCTGTAAGCAAGTAGTAACGCACTCGTTAGATAGTCAACAAGAAGTTAAAGATCAAAACTGAATTGCTTTTCAACAAAAAATTGATAGTAAAGTATAAATCAAAGAGTCAACGATGATCTAAATTAATTTCTGCTGCATTGATAAAAAGATTTCAAAAAATCCTGACGGGGGCTATATGGGGGCTATATATACCCCAACAATAGTTAAAGAGTTTGGTGATATTTTGACCCCTATATAGGGGATATATAGGTGCTATATGGGGTAAATTTGACTGATTGAGATTTTATACCCCACTTAGCCCCCAAGGGGTTATGATAAACTCTTGAGTCTGGAGAAAAAAAAGGCTCTTGAGCAGAGGAGCAAGAGAAAATGTTTGTATTAACAATTATTAGTTATCGGTGTAAGAAAAACTAATTATTCTGCTGAAGGTCAGAGTTCTCCATTTTTAACAGAAAATAGTAAACACTAAGAACTGTTTTAATTCTCTCCTCTGCTCCCCCAAATTATCTGAACAGATAACTTTCATAAATCAAAGTGTATTACCTTGGAGCCTATGTCAAACATTCACACCTTATACCAATTTAAAAAAAGAATGCGACAAATAGACCATTTATAGAGACGCGATGAATCGCGTCTTCACCCAAGGATGTGTTGCAATCATTAATTGAATTGGTATTACAAAAAATTTTTCCTGCGGGTTTCGATAACGGTTACGGAAGCCTCAAACTTTTAGTCGAAGGATTTGAAGTAGTTCGTGTGCCGAGTTATATTTCCACAGCTGAGATGGAAGATGTACCTGGACGAGTAATTTTTAACGGTACTGCTTATACAGTTGGAGAGTCTGCTTACCGAACAGGGAATTATTTTGACCGCAACACAGACAATAATGAAAACAAAGTCAATAACGCATTATTGACTTTATTGGGTGCATTGGCACATCTGCCACACCGTAAGGCTTGGCACTTAAAATTAGTCGTCAGTTTACATGATGTTGCTCTGGCATCAGAACTACAAAAAGTACTCAATGGAGAATATCAGCCAATACTTGCTGGCAAACAATCAGAAGTAAAAGTAGAAGTGCTGAAAGTTGTACTAGAGGGTATGGGTGCATTATTTGGGCATCCACTACCAAAAAAATTAACCATTTTAGACTTTGGCAATGGTACGACTCTCTATTCTCGTTACAACCGGGGTCAACGAGAAGTTCACACCGCTTACCCCATTGGTGTAGAAGTTCTCATCGATGATATCTCCCAAAAAATGAAACATTTAAATGGGGGAAAAATCGGAGATCCATCCAAAATCCGATTTTGTTTGGAAATGGGGCATACCCGATACAGCCGTGACATCGATATCAAAGATATATACAGTGCAAGTTTAAAAGATTGGTATGAAAAATACTTGAAGAAAGTGGTGAATCTCACATTGGATGCCAAGCACCAAGGGGATGAAATCTGGGCGATTGGTGGAGGCTGTCTCTTACCTGGATTTAAAAAGTTGTTAGAAAAGAATGGCTTCAAAATCCTGGACAATCCAGTGGAAGCCAATGTCTTTGGGCTTTTAGAAATGGCAAAAACCATTAGCAGCAAGAATTCAGCATCTACATCTCTTAAGTAAAGTTATAACAATGCCAGATAAAAAAGACTTAGCACCGGAAAAAGTTCGCCTCAAAGATAATTACCGAGAGCGCATATTTGCAGAATCGCAAAAACTAGATAAAAGTTACCTGGACACGCTTTACTTTATAGTTGATTGCTATTTTGTTTTTATCAAGGCTGGATTACCTGCACAACGAATAGCTTCCACACCTATTAATACTGAATCAAACCAACTCACGTCTTGGACTCAAACTCCAATTGCAGAGGAGGAAGAAGAAGATTCTTCAGGGGAAACATTCAGCCTTGATTTTGATTTGTAACCGTCAAGTGAAGTTGGCAACGATGAAGAGTGCTGAGTTCCAAGTGCTGTACATGGATAGCGGGGCGTTTAGTCTGTGCTGAATTGAAAGACCGCCCACCAAAAGCGGGTATCAACCTTCTCTCGATTGTTGATTCCGCTTGACTTCGGGTCTTGCTCTTACCGTAGTGCGGAAGTACTCAGTACTTCTTAAAGTTACTCGCTTGCTCGCTTGCCGAGGCACTCAGCACTAAGTGGGTAAAGAAATAGTAATTTATTTTGTTGTAGCTACAATCATTTGATTACTGCAAGAGAGTAAATACATAATAATTATTTAAAAGACTAGTCTACCAGACTTCCGGTGGGCGGTTACGCCATCGCTTTGCGAAAAAGAAAGTGAGAATTCTTGAACCGATACATCCAGATGAATCAAAAACAATTAGAAGACTCCATCTTTGAAGCTGTCTCTGACGCGATTGGGAGAAAATGGACAATTGAAGAAAAGCAGTTCATTGAGAATAATTACGAAGTACAAAGTTACCTAAAAGAGTGGCTAAATAATTCCTTGAGTGATACTTGCTGGCATCCAGACAACTATAAATTAGTCCAAGACTTAAATACCTCTTCAAACTTCAGTCCCCCCACGATGTTGGAAAATGAAGAAATTCACATTCCTTTTTAAAACCTTTTGTATTTGCTTCGTACTTAATTACGAGCATTGAGATCAAAGAATAAGCTTTTAAGTCCACAAGAATTAGTAAGTCTTGTGCTGAATAAGCGGGTATTCATTCCAACTAACGATAAAGCACCGTCAATTTTAGCTGCTGTGATTCAGATTCTTGGATGAAATTTGTAGCCACTCGATAAAAGTGGCTACTTTTTCGATTTGACTATCCTACTTTCAACTCCAAACAAATCTTTGTAAACTTCATGATCTCGAAAAAGCTCCATAATCAAACTTCGAGTAAAAGCACAATAAATCATATTTCCTCGCGCCTCGTACAAACCAAAAGCTTTAAATAAATCTTTTTTAGCGCCCTCAAGATCGCCCAGATGGAATCCTTGCGGGGGGACAAAATGGTTTAGAATGCTTATATTGCAAAGAGTGTAGCAATTTGTGGTAAAAGAAAAAGAGCATTCATTCGCAACAAGCTCTATTTAATGATAATGTTACCAGAATTCTACGA
>NZ_JAIVFX010000067.1 GCF_020829625.1 Nostoc sp. XA010
CAGGAAAGTGCAGATTTTCCATGTGTATTTGGGGAGGTCTTGGGTTGCCGTTGGCAACCCAAGACCTCCCCTCATTATAATGATTATCATTCTTACTAGTTGTATATTTTATTTCTTGGAAGTCCCTTACTTGTTCTCAGCGCCTGCGAAACAGCTAAAGGCAACAAGCAGTCAGCAATGGGTATTGCGGGAATGGCTGCTCAAGCAGGAGCGCGCAGTACTGTTGCTACTTTGTGGCGCGTGGAAGCCGATTCTACCGCTTTGCTTATGCAAGAATTTTATAAAGGCTTGAACAATGGCTTGCCAAAAGCAGAAGCACTACGTCAGGCGCAATTGAGTTTACTGTCAAATCCTAAATATAAAAAGGCTTATTATTGGGGTGGGTTCCTCCTGGTTGGAAGCTGGTTGTAAAATTCCACTAAATTTAGCCCTGATTGGGCTTTTTGTAACTCTTTTGAATTCTTACTGCTTTTCGCTAACTCAGCTGCCGTCAGGTATTCGGGTTTCGCCTCATTTGGCAACTTGGCCTTCAGATAGCGATCGCCCAGTACTCTGTAAAGAGTCGGATTTTGGCTATTAGTTGCTGTTGCCGTTTTTAACATCTCGATTGTTTCATTTAAAAGATTTTCTGCCGTATAGATAACATCTACGTCAAGAATAGTTTCATCTAGAGGTAGCCCTAAGCCTTTGATCCGTTTAATCTTTTGTGCAATTTGTTCTTGGGAGGCTACAGACAATACGTCCACAAACGTTTCATCATAGCTAAAAGCTTCACCATCTTTATAAGCAAAAACATATATTGTATATGGAGTCCCAGGTTGAAATTCTTTTTCATCACTTGGGTAGGCAAGCCGAGTTTGATTTACAACTTTTTCCCACCCAAACTCGTAACTTTTTACTTTGACTTTGTAAGAAGTAGCACCCTTAACAGCAGTCCAAGTTATTTCTGGACGGGAATTCAATGTTGATGTGCTATAAGGAGAAATGATTGTTGGCTCATCGCTCCCTTCTGTGCCACCTTTTTGTATGCGACATCCATCAGTGTTGTTTGGATTGCAAGGAGATGAGGCTTGTTCAGATTCTGCACATTTATCAAGAGGAATACTCCCACTAGGTAAATTTAAAAATTTTCCAGAACTAAAACATAAAAATTGTACAGAACCACCATTTAAAACCTCTAATTTATCTCCCTTACAAATTAAACTTCCTACTTCAAATCGTTTGTCGCCTTTGCTTACTATCCTTCCTAACTGTGGCTCACAACGAGCCTGATTTCTTCTTACTCTTATGAGCGGTACATTTGCTAGCAATGGTAGGTGAATTAGTATTAGAGAAGTTAAACAGTACATCCCCCCAAAAAACATCAGTTTTTTCATTGTTTTACAAACAGAAATTTTCTTAGCATCTTATCATTTGTCAAGTATGCGATCTAGCAGTTCTTGTCTCCAGCGAAACACTTCTGGTAGACTAGATTTAGTCAAGATACAAGCATCTATATAAGCTCTGGCGTAATTAAGTTGACCTAATGATTCTTTTATTTGAGATAGCAAACAATATGCATCTGTTCTTTCGCTATCTAACTTGGTCGCTTTTTCTAGATATTTTTCGGCTTCAGTTAACTTATTTTCCATTAACCTTGACCATCCTAAATCTTTATACAACGATGCTTGCAACTCTTTATTATTAGTTTTCTGTAATCCATTTAAAGCTAAAGTAGCTGCCGCTTTATAATCCCCATTTTTATTTTTCAATCTTGCTAAAGCTGCAATAGCAAATATTGCTTGATCGCTACTTCTGATAGCAATTTCGTATTGCTTTTCTGCTAAATCATATTCTCCCTGTCTATCATAAAAATCACCTAATCCGTAATGTGATTCCCATTTATTAGGTTTTAATTTAAAAATTGTTTCGTAAGTTTTGTTAACACAATTGTAGTCATGTAACTGCTGACATGCGATTGCTAAATTATTATAAGCACTATCATCTTTAGGATTGTACTTTATAGCTAGTTCGTAATTATTTCTAGCAAGTTTAGGGTCATTTTGATGCTGTAAACCCTTCTCAAAGTAAAAAGTTGAGACTGAATTAGTTAAATTATGCCCATACTTTATTGCCCTTTGAAAGTCTTTTTCAGCATCGGCAATCCTATTTTCTTTATAAGCTTCTTTACCTTGATTTAAAAAATAATTTGCTACTGTGTATTTTAAGCTATTATTCAAGTACACTGCTTGTTGAAAATCGTTCTCAGCTTGGTCAAATTTATTTTCTTTATAAGCTTTTTTACCGGAATATAAATAATATTTAGCTACTAGAGGTAAAGATGCATATATCAAACCAATAATACTTAATAAACTTAATACAAACACAGTAAGTTTAAACGGCTTTGATTTAATTACTCGATTAAGCTTTGATTGACTAGGTAAGCGCTGCAAACGCTGTATTATTATTTGAGTACTTTGTGGGCGCTGCCCTACAAAAGGAGCCATCATATCATCAAGTAAATCAGCCAGAAATTTATCTATGTGAAGTGCTTTATCTCTCCAAATTAGTCTTCCTGTCTGCTCGTCCATTTTGATTTCAATTAAAGAAATACCTGTGACTAAGTAAACAAAAGTTCTACCTAAAGCGTAAAAGTCTGACTGTGGTACAGCTTGTCCATGAATTTGCTCTAAGGGAGAATAACAAGCTGTCCTAACAGCAGTTATTTCGTAACCATTACCAAATCCTGTAGTAGTTCCTCCACTGGTACTAACTTTGGCAAAGTAGGTTCTACTAAGCTGTCTTGCTCCACCAAAATCAACAAGTGCTAAATTCCCATCGGGTTGATGAACAATATTTTCTGGTTTGATATCTCTGTGGAAGAAACCAGACCGATGAACTAAATCAAGAATCTCCATCAACTGCAATAACCATTCATAAGCCATTTCTTGGCTAATTCGTCCATAAGATTGTACCCACTGAGTTAAGTTCTCTCCTTCAAACTTATGCATAACTAGACAATGTAGTTCTAGAAGATTATCATTCAGCCTAAATGTGAAATAATCTTCCCTATTAGACTTGGGAATTCCAGGATGGTCTAGGATTTGTAATATGAATGATTCTCTTTTAAGTAGCTCAACTAACTTAGAATCATCAATCCATCTTAATACTTTCATTACTCTTATCTGAGGCTGAGGATGTTCTTCTGTGCCAATATCCTCAACTTCAAAAACATCTGTGTAAGTATATGGATTTTGCTCCAAAGAACGCAACGGGCGCAGCAAACGAATACGCCCGTTTATTATCAATGGATTTCCACATGCTAAACAATTTTCAGCGCTATCAGGATTATGACGTTGGGTGCAAAGAGGATTTATGCAGTAGCCCACAAGGTAACTTCCCTTGTTTGTATTGTATCTGGTATTTTATGCACTAATCCCAATGGATCAACTAAAATATACTTCTTAATAGATGCTTGTAAACTATAACTAGCTTCTCGTTTGTTTGATTTACCAGCAATTTCAATTAACGAGCGTTCTTCTAAAACTTCTATTGCTGTTATTAGTTCAAAAACTGACAACTTGAAATCTACTCGCTCTTTTAAATTATCAATGAGTTTAGAGAATTGAATGGGAGTCGAGTTTTCTGACATTTCTTCTGCCAAATAAATCATTATTTGCCTTTGAAGATTACTTAAAAGTCCAACTTGTCCAAATTGTTGATGTAGCATTGTTTCAAGCTGAGGATCAATCATAGTAGTTTGATATCTAAAAAATGTTTTCACACTCCCCTCAAAAAAGCGATTAATTCTGTCAGCCAACGCTTCTAAACTTGATGGATTCCCAGAATAATTTTCAATTAATCGCTTACATTCGTGCCCAGTTAAACCTTTTTCTTGTAAGATTTGCATTCCTGTCTCTATATCTAAACCTTCTAATTTGAAAGAGCGAATAGGTAGTTTTGTAGTCACAGAAGCAAATTCTTTTAAAGGCAGCTGGCTTGTTATAATAATGCAGCTTTGATGCTTTCCTTCTGTAAGTCTTAAAAGAAATTTTTCATATTGTAATCTTTTTCCAAAATCGTCTGCTAACAATAGCTTTTCAAATCCATCAATTACTAGGAGACAACGATGTGAATGAAGCTGTTTTGATAGTAAAGATATGCTCTCTATAAAAGAATTTTCATTTGCTTCTATGTCTACGTCAAAAATTTTGTTTAAATCAATAACTAACTCCTCAATTGACAACGAATGATTAATTGTTTTCCAAATTACACATTCATATATACTGCTTAAAGAATCAAAAATTATTTCTTCAACTAATCTAGCGGCTAATAAAGTTTTTCCTATTCCTCCAACTCCAGTAAAAACTATACAGCGCTCTTTAAAGAGAGTAATTTGTTTCTTAAAATAGTTAATTTCATCTTTTCTTCCATAAAAAGATTTTATTTTAGGCAGTTCTCCATAAATTCTAATATTGCCAACGAAACTATCGTTATCCAATCTGGATGCTTCTTCCTTCAGATAATCGCTCTTTGCTAGTTTAAGCAAAATAGATTTCAAAGATATTTTTGTTACTTTCACTCCATCACCAATAATTCCTGAAAGCATACTCCATAGTGGTGGAGCTACTTTCTGCTGCAAATAGTATGCGTTATACCCCGAATCACTTGCCATCTCTTTATAATCTTTGCTATCCCAAACTCCTTTAATAAGAACTTTTTCTACTTCTGTTAAATATCTTCCCCTAGATTGAAACACTTGTTCTTCTAATACAGCTAATACTCTTTTTACGTCTAAAACTTGGCTTGAATTCATGCCGACTTTTCCTTACGTAAGTAGGTATATACAAGGTTATATTTTACTCTTGAGTACCTAAAATATCTACAAAGTTCACAATTATTAACCGAAGCTAGCTTCTCAAATTACCTTTCTAGGCTATATGATTTAAATGCTACATCTTAATAGGGAGATTTAACGCATCTCTAGTACATTATCCGGTCTATCTTGAGCATAAAAGTGTGAAAGAATTTGGCCAACGTCAACCAAAGAACACCGCCTACGGGTACTTTTGATCACTTATTAACTCAATGGGTTTGTTTTGAAAAGCTTGTGTCTAGGTATCTTAACCTAAACCAAATATCTTCTGCTAAGACATTTGAATGAAAGCTCTTATCTCGACTGAGTAAGACGACCAGAACTTCTGTAAAATCAAGCTAATTGAAAGGAGGCATGGAGGTGAAGATACAACAGTACGACTGTTTAACGCAGAAAGCGCCACTAAGGAGTCGCGCTTTCTGCGTATTGCAAATTTCATATTGATCTAGAGCGGGTTTCATCTCGAAGGAACAAAAGAAGTTGTCGCTAAAGTTTGGCCACTGGTGCGACTACTAAATTGTCCGAGAGTTTTTACCGCGCTACCAGATCCATTATAGGGTCTGCCGCTTGGAAAGTCCATTCCCTGCGGTGTCTTTTTGCTGTCGAAATTCATAAATTTTAGGTAAAGTTAAGTTTGGTTAAGAAATATCCCGAATTTTGTAGTTAAAAGCAGTAGTAGCGCGAATAACAGTTACCAGTTATCAGTTGGGAGTAGAGTCCAAGATTAGATAACTGATAACTGATGCAACCCCCTCTGAACTTGTAAACCGAGTTATCAGGGGAAAATATCATGACAAACAGAGAACGCCCCAAGAGCGCAGTGTTAGAGCGCATGGGGTCGAGTGCAGCTTTCGCATGGCAATTTTATGCTGTGACGAAGGGAAATTTTCGGAATATTCAGGCTAGAGCAAGAGTTTCGCAGCTTGAAAGAGTTCTCCCCAAAAAATTCCTTGGAGAGAACCGATGAATGCAGCGACAACTGAATATCCAAACAATCTCACGGCTGCGGAATACCATGAGTTGTTAGCTGGTAGCGCCATTCATCCGGCGTTGATTAAGCGCAACTTTTTCCATGTAGAGGGAGAATCAGTTTATGATTTTCTGTTCATATCTGATAAAATCCCACGCAAGAATGCGGGTCGGGTCACGGATGGATACATCAAAATGTATCAACATCTATTACTAGGTGGGACGTGGATTCAGTCACTTGACCCATTCAAAAACTGGCAGCCGATGGAGTGGGGGCGGATTAAGCCCAACTTCCCGCGCTTTGATTGGCACTCCTGTAAACCAGTTAAATACGAGTCGCCACCCAAAACCGCCAACCGCGTCACCTATTTCGATGTTCCCAACTGTATTTTGAGTAAAATTGCACGGCGCTATAACGTTTCCGATATTCAAAGAGTGCTTTTTGCAAAACGTGGGAAAAAGCTTTGGCTTAAAAGTCGAAAGAACTCTGCTTTTGGCAATGGCACTCTCTTGCCTTCGCTATTGCAACTAGGACAATACCAGGGAACGCTAACGCAAATTTCGGAGTATAGTTCCTTTTTAGCACTGTGCAGAAAAAGCATACTCAATCCCCTAATATTTTGGTCATGGGTAAAACAGCACAAACTGAATTTCATTGACTCTCAGCACAAAGATATACAAATCACCTTCTGGGAGTGGGTTCGGCAACATCCAGAGATTCCGATTATCTTATGCGAGGGTGAGAAGAAAGCCGCTTGCTTGCTCTCTTTGGGGTTTGTAGCGATCGCACTCCCTGGAATTTGGAACGGGCGCGTGGGCAAACAAGATTTTGATGAACGGTTGCATCCTGACTTAGTACCAATGGCTCAGGCGGGACGCAAGTTCATAATTCTTTTTGACTACGAAACTTCTTCTAAAACCAGGTGGTCGGTGTTTCAAGCCACTGTTCGCACTGCAAAAGCAATCGAATCGGCTGGTTGCTTATGTGAAGTCGCATTACTGCCGGGGCCAGAAAAAGGCGTTGATGATTTTGTAGTTGGTCGCGGTGTTGATGCCAATGCCCTGCTAACTGCAATTATAGATGATGCCAAATCACTTGCCGATTACCAACGCTCGTATCGGGCTAAAAAATGGGGACTAAGTAAATACAAACCAGATGTCACAGTCAATATTAAATATCTAAGCCAAGCACTCTGCCTGACTGACTTATCAGAAAAATGCTCATCTGTCCCGCTACTTTATGATATTGCACAAGAGCAATTGTTCACCCCAAATGTTAACCCTACAAGCTGTGGGGAGGGAGAAGGAAAACAAGAGTTAATAATTTCTGACTGCCCTGACCACAAACCCAGTACCCAAAATCCCAAAAAGTCTTTCCGTTTTCCAGAAAAAGGATTAGTCGTACTGTGGAGCGACATGGGCACTGGGAAAACTGAACTTATGCGCTGGTGGCGTGACCAAAATCCTAATGCCAGATTCCTCAACAATGGACATCGGGTTAACTTGTTGAAAAATCTTGCCGAACGCTTGCAGACAGCGATGTACTCCGACTTGGGTTACACAGGTTTAGCCCAGGCTCAAGCCCTTAGTATTACTATTGACAGCTTGCACAAACTCAATACCCAGTCTCTCACTTACGGCTGCATATTTATAGATGAAGCCTGCCAATACCTCACCCACTTACTACATAGTAATACTTGCAAACAACACCGTGCAGCAATCCTAGAAGTACTGGAATATATAGTATACAATGCGCCGTTAGTGGTGATTGCCGATGCACACATGGATGATTTAACGGTAAACTTCTTTCTTGCAATGCGACCCAAAGGTGAAGTACCTTACATCATTAAAAACGAATGGCGAAACGGGGAGCGCACAATTTATTGGTACGAGGGGGATAATTCTAGCGCTCTAGTCGCCCAAATCTCGGCAGCGCTAATGCTTGGTGAGAAAGTCATGGTTGCAAGTGACAGTAAGCGTTTTATCAAAAAACTCGACAAATCCTTTACTATCAAGTACGAAGAATCTAGTAGTTCGCCAAGTGAACTTGGCGGGGTGCATGTTAAAGGGGAAGGGGAAAAGGAAGAATTAACAGATTCCTCCTCCGCCCTTTCCCCCTTACCCCTTACCCCTTGCCCAGCCCGTAGGACTTCATACCGCATTTGGTCGGTTCATTCCGATAATTCTGGCAGTGATGAGAATGTCGCTTTCATCAAAGATATCACCAACGCCGTCAAAAACTTTGATGCCTTGTTCACTTCCCCTAGCCTGGGGACTGGTGTCGATATTTCAGAGTATCATTTTGATTTAGTGTTCGGTGTGTTTCACGGCGTTTCCCAAACTGCAACTGAGTGCGCCCAGCAACTGTACCGCTATCGTCCAAAAGTCCCGTTTCATATTTGGGTGGCCCCGCGTCCTCCCTTCGGTTACAAAGATACAAACGCATCCAAGATTAAAGAGCGCTTGCTCCAAACCAATGAAATGACTGCTTTTCTGTTGCGGATTGACCGTCAAACAGGCAAGCGGGGCGCAGAAAAAGATTGGGCGCTTGAGGCTTACTGCCAAATTCTTGGCAACCGCCACTATTCTCTCAATAATCTGCGTGATGATTTGCGATCGCTTCTCACCGAAATGGGCAATACATTTATATGTGTGGGCAGTGATGATGATGAGCAATCTCTTGAAAGTCTTAAAGCGGCAGCACAAGCTTTGGATAGTGCCCACAATTCGGCTGTTGCCAAGGCTAAGAATATTACTTTGAGCGAGTACCGTGCCCGTCAGAGCAAAGATTACCTTGACCCTAATGAAATTTTTGAATGCGAAAAATTCCGCATTTCTGATTCTTACGGCATCGAAGTAACCGAATCACTCGTAGAAATGGATAAAGGTGGTCGCTTAATTAGAGCGATCGCCGGACTTGAGGCAATTTTAGCCACACCCGAAGAATCGTTTACTGACCCCAAAACTGGGCAAACTTATCCCACGCCACCAACAATTGTCACCCAAAAAGACCGCACCGAACGCGACAATCTCCCTTTGTGCATCGACTGGGGTAATTACTCGGCACGGTGGCTTGCTAGATTTAACCTGGGACTGCATCAGATTCTCACTTCTTTAGTTGCGGGTGATGAAGTTACCGCCTCGGATTCCACCTTACTTAAGATGAGGGACATCGCTATACATTGTGCTGCTCACGTTAAAGCAATTCTTGGGTTTACTATTCCCCTAGACTGTAAACCTATTTGGTTGCTAGGAACTTTAGTCGAGCAGTTGGGGTTAAAGTTGACTTTCCGTAAGCAGGGTAAACGGGGTCAACAGGTGAAACTTTTCTCTTTATCTAAAGAGGAATTAGAATTTGCAATGCATGTAATTGCTCATCGCGTGGAAAAGCGTAATCAAAAAGAAAATCGAACCTATTATGCTGCTCAAACCCCTGCTGCGTATAATGTAAACCCCAATCAGCAGCCCGTATCCACACCCCCCCTTGATGCTATAGGGAACTCCCATTGCCAAGGGGAGGATACTACCGAATTTGAGTCGCCTCCGACCGATCGCATTACGCTACTCCACTGCGTAGAAATACTACGAAGAGGTATTTCTCGTGGAGTGGATGCAATTAAAGGCATTCTCAAGCGATGGCAGAGTGATTTGCGCTGGGAAACGGTGCTGGAACTTGAAGCGATCGCCGCGAGTGAACTGCGACTTGTCGAGGATCAAGTCCCGGAATTTTACGCCTTACTGAATGAAGATGTGTTGCCTGTGGAAGGATAAAGTCGGCGATGTCGAAGGCGGGCAAAGCCTTGACTGAGCTACGTAAATAAAGAGCAATCTTTGCCTCATTTTTATCATTGGCTATGGCTTGAGGTGTTGCCGATAAAATTGTCAATGGCTTTTTGGGAAAAATCACTTTAAGCTTTATTAGTGAATGATCCTGTCTAGATCAACTAAATCATATTTCCTGATCTATCACTCCGTTGATAACTTCGTGTTATCCACATTTTGCATGTCTTGATTGTTGCTGCTAATTGATGGCGGTGATAGCATCGATAACGCCGCGATCGCACCCCGGACTTGGGATGGTTCCACCTCCAGATAATTTTGCAGTTGCTCTAAGCTGCGATGTCCACTGATTTCTTGGATGACTCTCAGAGGAATTCGGGCATTGCTCATGAAAGTAAGTGCAGTTCTGCGGCAACTGTGTGTGCTTGCTCCTTCGATGTCCGCACGTTCGCAAGCTTGTCGGAAGATCAGGCTTGCATATTCTGAGTGCAAGTGACCGCGCCCCCATCGACCAGAAAACAAAAAACCGTCACGGGAGTTTGTCGGTTTGTAAGTAGCTAAGAAGTTCCTTAGTTCTGACAAAATCGGAATGCTGCGGGTAGCTAACTTTCCCTTTGTATTCCCTTTACGGATGATCAGCTCTGCTCTGATCCGTCCCTTGCTGTTATAAACATCTTTAATTTTTAGGGTAACTGCCTCATTGACGCGGCAACCCGTGTACAGCATCACGCCTATTAGGGTTCTGTCTCGCTCTGTGGTTAACCCCAAAGTAAACAGACGCTGGATTTCTTCTGCCGACAAAACCTTTGCCTTCCCGTGACGGTCAATTTTCACAGCCCCGAACCCCCGATAGTTAATCATTATCGCCGATGCTCCCGTCCCAGGATTTATTTCGGTGAAAAAAGTGTGGAACTGTACTGCAATGTGTACTAGTTTCTCTACCGTTTCCCTTTTCCTGTTCACGGACAAAGTGAAAATTGTGGCAGTTTGTCAGCAACAGAATACCCCCGTCACCTGTAGCCAGAACGGTGTACTAATGCTGTACTATTCCCCTGCCATTTAAGCGCACAGGAGAAAAAGCCGATTGCCATTTGGGACTGCCATCGCTCGTGCTGCACAAGCAATAATCACCTTTATCATGATGAGCGATCGATTGACTCAATCACTCTTCGTCCCAGTTTACCTAGCCCGCATTTCTCACAAGCTTGAGGGAAGGGGCAGAGGGGAAAGAACTTGTACAAATAACTCTCCTCTGCTCAAGAGCACAAGCACAGGCTTTGAGCATCGGTGAGAAATCCGGGCTAGCCACTACCTTTCTTCATGCCATTGGGCTATAGCCAATGCCCCTATATTGAAAAACCTAAAAATCGGTGAAAAAATAAACTGAAAATGACTTTATACTTAATAAGTAATATAACAGGTCAAAGAGCATACTCCTAACAGTTAGCTACACAAATATTACAGGTGTAGGTTTGGGTTAAAGAAAACGGGCAAAGGTGCTTATTTTAAGAAACTTTACAAAATTCTTCCCTGCTTCTGTTGCTTTCATGCCAAATCAAGCTTATCGGAATAGCCCGCTTTTTAATCGCTATCACGCCATAAAACTATAGAGTCATTTTTAGTTTATTTTTGAGAGTAGTGTGATTGCTCTATAAAAAATTCTTCAAGAAATGGGTAAAACTTGCGTGCCAAAAACTCAAATTTTTCTGCAATTGATTCCGAACTTGTCCTGAATCAATTCTCAGGGTGAACGCCAGGGCGAACGCACGGCATTTCTGAAACCCCTGCTGGATAAGGATCTTGACGAAAAAATAGGCTAAATTTAAAAACGTTGAAACCCTTGCTATTAAAGGATTCTTATACTTTAGATGCGTTTGCCCTGGGGTGAACGCCAAGATGCTCCCTGATGGCTGAAGGGACTTTAGCTGATTGTGAGTTAGTTTATGATGTGGTAAATTATACAGTTAAAAATATAGCCTTAACATCGAACGAAATCCCCGTGTTGTATCATGATAATTGTCTAGGTAAATAAATATGTTGCTGGTAGGTTTATTTAGCCTATTTACCTAGATGAGTATAATGCAGAAAGTTTTACTGCATAGCGATGCCTACAGTAGCTATAATTGCGTAAAGTAAAGTGTTTAAGATTACAAAAAATACAGTAATACAGAGGGTATAAGGGAAGGCACAGACATCGTTTGGTGGTCTGCAAATTCCCGCTCCTTTTAACACCCTCGATCTTGGCTCATATAAAGGATTAGTTTTTCAGAATCATAATTAAGTTTTTGCCGACCAATGTCCGGCAAATTGCGATTTTCATAGAGCGATCAGCTACGCTGGCCGGTTACGCCATCGCTTAGTATAAGCATGAAGTAATCAGTGACTAGAAAATTTAAGTATAAAAAACTACAAAGACTTGCTAAATAACTGATGTGCGTGAGCAAAACTATTTACTGGCTGAACTAACTTAGAAACGGCGATCGCTGTTGACTGCGCTGCTCACATCAAAAATTTTGGGTTTCACTGTTCCCTCTGACCCCAAACCAATTTGGCTGTTGGGGTTGTTGTTAGACCAACAGGGGTTAAAGTTAACTTACCGCAAGCAGGGGAGAAGGGGTCAACAAGTTAAATTATTTTCTTTATCTAAGAAAGAATAAGACTTGGCTTGCGTTGGTTGGTTGTGCTGGAGATGGAGGAAGTCGCCGCAACTGAACTGCGATTCAAGGAAGCGACTGTGCTTGATTTTTACGATTGCGTCTTCTTCCATTCTTCAAGAGTCAAGCAAGTTTTCCCAGTGGGTATTAATCCTGTGGTTGCTGACACACCGAAATTTGTCAGCGCATAATTTTCTGCTTCTGCGTCCTTGAAGGCAAGTTCTACTACTGTTTGCTTGGACTGCTTTGACAGAGCTTCAATCTTGACGTTTGCTGCGGTAGGAACAGCATTCGTTTTATCTCTGGTGAAGTTTTTTACATTATAAAATTGCTCTTGTCCTGGCTTACCTGAGTTCAAGCATCCTTTAGACTTGACAAACAATCCTGTAGCCCAATAGCTATTAACAAAGTGTTGCTTATTAACAAACTGCACCCCATTAGCTGCCCAGACGTAAACGGGATCAACATATCCTTTAGTTTTGGGAATTTTAGTTTCGCTACATCTTACTCCATCCCGAAGACGACTTCTATAATCTCCGCATACCTTCCAAGTTATTCTATATAAGTTAGGTGTCTCTTCTACATATTGCCTTATTTGCTCCTGTACTTCCTTATCTTTTTGGCTTTGCTCATCATCACTTGCCGCCGCATAAGCCTGTTTTAAGTCATTCTCTGCCTGAGCAACCTTGTCCGCATTAGACTGGCAAGCTCCTAAGCATAGTCCTACACCTATTGAAACAAGTGCTGTAAATATTTTCCTTTTATTCATAAATACTCCAACAAATGATTATGAAAATTAATTTCCAATTTCCTTGCTTGACCAAATATCTACTTCTAACAAATGCTGAAGTACAAGCTGCAAGTATTATACATATTTCTTCTATACATATAATCAAGTTTTAACAGTTTTTAGTTATGATGCAAAACATGGTGAGGTATCGAAGGGGAAGTTCAATTTATGGAGAGCAGGGATACTTAAACAAGTCGGAAGTCGGAAGGACGCTCGCAGACTCGCTACCGCTACGCTAACGGAAGTACAGTTTTGTAATGGGGATTTTAATTAGGCAGGGAACTTAAACCCCCAAACTTTGTTAAAGCTAATCTAGATGTTTTACATCATAAAAATAGTCA
>NZ_JAIVFX010000068.1 GCF_020829625.1 Nostoc sp. XA010
ATTGGGTGGACTTGTACGATAGCCTCAAAGAGAAAAAGTAAGTCCAATCATCTTGTTCGCGTAAACAATTCGCGAACACTATTTTCTTTGTTTTACCCTCTATTTCTCCTTAACCGAGCAGTATTGGTACAGGTTTTTATCTTCAGCAGAAATATTAGATTGATTAAGAGACTTCCACTGTTCCTCAAATTTGGAGTATTCAGGGTGTTCCTTCAAAATGGCAACCATTTTCTCAATTACTTCTTGATGATTCTGCTTAAGTTCACTGTAGGCGATCGCTCCTGATACCATGTGTCCAGCTTTATTCCAAGCAAAAGCTGGGTACTGCCAAATCAGGATTGTTGATAATACTGTCAATAAAGAAAACTTAGCGAAAGAATGTAACTTCAGCATAAAATTCTTTGTTAGAAAATACAGCTAAAGTATAGGTTGCATTCAGGTAAGTTAGGGTTAAATTTGCATGAGAAAAATAAATCACCCTACACAATACTCATATATTTCAATAAACAGAGCTGTACATTAACGAGTTTAAAGGTGCGATGCCGTTCGCGGAGCGTCTCGTAGAGAAGGCGGGTGGGTACGCCATCGCACTCTTTGATTTTCGGTGCATAGCAAGTGTACTGCTTTGTCACAAGCGATCGCCATTGCAACTTTTCCTCGCTTGAACGGGCAGGGGCAATACCTCTGACGGATTGCCCCATTCGCCACAAAGCCGTGTCACATAATCTGTTAACAATGACATCAATTTGTTAAACGTGACATCAATCTGTTAACAGTGACAAATAATTAGTTAATGCAACTCATAGTACTAGTGTACTGCTTTAAAAAAGCGATCGCTGTTCAATAGATGGATTGGCTATGCAATTAGTCGTGAACTGGATTTAGTTGGGTTCCATAATCAATGATCACGCCACTTGAAACTCGGCGATTATTGGCTTGACTATTATCTATTGCAGCTTGAGAACGAGTTTCGGGTGTGACACAAACATAGTCATTGGGAACAGCTTTGCGCCAAACATAGCCTTGACGACAAGTAAAAGGGCCATAAAGCCCTCCTCCTGGCTGAATCCGATTAGCGACTTGACTATTATCTATTGCAGCTTGAGAACGAGTTTGTGGTGTGACACAAACATGGTCATTAGGAACGGCTTCGCGCCAAACATAGCCTTGACGACAAGTATCGGGCCCATAAGGTAGTCCTTGCGCTTGAGCCGAATTACCAAACACTAGTGAAAGAGTTGTAGAGCTAACCAAGACAGCCAAAGTAGTTCCAGTTAACAAGGTAGTTGCCGAAAATAGAGATGCAGAAAGTTTCTGAATGTACATTGCGTGTTTTTCCTGCCTTGATGGCAAATAATTTGAGATGAACACCAATACATTGATTTATACTTTGGTGTTGAAAGTTTTATGCAATCTGGACATCATCCACGGAGAAATTGCAACAGCGATTGCTCCAAGAGATGCATTAGACAGGTCAAGCACCAAAGAATTTTTTAACATTTAATTAACAGTTTAAATTGGGTATCGGAACTATGTTCTTAAATTCAACAAAATAAGTATTCGACAGCAGTTAGTTTATGCGATGGCGGAAGCGCCCGCTTTATAGCGAGCGATCGCTCTTAATTCTTAGAGGAAACCCTAAGCGACACCAAACAGCCCGTTGCAGACATTGCTCCCACTTGGGCCAGAACTGAAAACCCCATCACTCCCCATCCTTAACCTCTAACTGATAAATCCGCATTGATGGGTATTCGTCCATCATCCGCCAGTAATACCCAGTAGGCGGCGACTGCACCCTACTACCACAGCGATACAAAAAGATTGGCTCGTCCCGCTTCATCACTTTCTTAACTGTTTGCTCCAGGGTGGTGTCGGGGTTATCGCTGTCGTACCAAACTAAGTGTGACTTTCCTTCATACCCAGCCGCCATTAAGCTAGCAAATAGCCATTCTATCAGCGATTGAATCTGCTGTTGCTCAACGCCGCAGCTTTGTTATCCATAGCAATCAATTGTTGGTTGGGCTGGTTTGGGTTTGAGGAAGTTTAAGAATTTCATGACTGTGAGAAACGCAACTATTACCAGAGTTCCCATTTGATGAGGTGCGATACCTAGCTTGGGCAAGAAAGTGCGATCGCTTCATAGGTGTAGCTTTGACTCGCTTGTATTTTTTAAGAGCGATTTTTCCTCAAGTTAAGCCTTAACAGTATTTAACCGTATTTTTCACAAAATGATTGTATATTTTTTAATTTATGGCTGTGCCATAAAATCACACCTTTCACTGAATATCAATTCAATATTAGTTAAGTATTTGTTGGTGAGGTCGCTGCCAATTTAACGCTAGCTGATACTGGCCTTGGCCCAATTCTGCTGTATCCTGTTAAAACTGAACGTTTCAAGCGACCCAATTTCCGGGTTCCGAACCAGAAGGTTGTGTTTCTGTTTGCCATACTGCGAACAGCAGTACCACCAGATGATTCTGTAATTACAAAAATGCTCAACGATAATCGTAGACTCTTTGAGCAAAATCGTGATTTGGGTGGTTATCAATATCCTGTAAACGCCCTGTCCTTCTCCCATAATGATTGGCAGCAGCATTTTCATCCAGTTTGGGGAAATTTGGTAAGTGCAAAGCGACGTTACGATCCAGATAATTTACTAACACCAAGTCAGGGCATTTTCGCAAACTGTTAGCCTAAACTTTTCCTCTCTACGAGACGCGCTTACGCGAACGCTTGAATGCAAAAGATGAAGTACTCGCTATTAGTGAGAAGCAATGAAAGTGAAATAATAAACTAGTAGCCTGCCAAGGTAACTTTGCTAAGTAAAACCTCTAATTGGTAAAATAGCCAAAAACGGGGTGTAACATGGCGAAAAAGTACATTGTTGACTTGAATAAAGTTTCACTATACTCCTAAACACGCTTCTTGGCTGAATCAAGTAGAAATTGAATTATCTGTTTTATCTCGCCAATGTTTAGAACGGCGTATTCCTAATGCAGAAACATTAACTTCTGAGATTGCCGCTTGGGAGAAACAACGTAATCAACAAAAAGCCAGTGTCTATTGGGGTTTTCAAACCAAAGATGCTCGCCGAAAAATGCAGCGTTTATATCCCAACTTAACCTAGCAAAGTTCTCTTGGTAGACTACTAGTTGAGTTCCTAGCTGATCAGTAGATAAATCGTAATGAGTTGCTTCAAACCCATCCTTTTGGTAAGTGTATGGCGAACCTGTTTTTGGGTTGATGGCAGGTGCAAACTTTGATGAACCAAAACCTGACCATACAGGAATTGAAGGAGCGATAGCATGAGTCAAGTCAACATATTTGGCTTTTTTGAGTGAGTGCTGATAAACTTGCCATAAGGAAGGCTCACGTAATGGCTGTACCGCGTTTACAGACACCAAACCAACACCAAACAAAACTATTAAACAAACAATTCCCCAGAAAGTTTTTTGAAATAGTTGACGCAAAAATCTATCTAGTTCTTGCAAGGGATGTGTTTGGTTACATTGCGGCAGTATTGTCATTGTGTTATTTGTTATTGCAATTGATAGCTCTAATTGTTTTACCACAAATTGCTATGCTGTTTTTTCATCACATTTATTCAACTACATAAATTCTGAGTTTTTTATAATTTAAAGATTATTTAACTTGAATATAGAACGCCTCTTTCAACAAGGAAATAGAGCCATCGGCAATAAACCGCACACCAATTGCTAGGATGAAAAAACCAAAAACTCGATTTAAGGCTCCCACACCATTTTTTCCTAACTTCTTAATAAGTGGTTCTCCTAAGGCCAGGCACAGATAAAGGCTTATACCTATTAAAGCAATTCCCACTAAAGACTCAAGATAGTCTACCCAATCTTTAAAGCTAATCGATAAACTCGTTACTACCCCAATTGCTCCAGGCCCACTGATTAATGGCACTGCCATTGGTGTAAAAGAAATATCTTCTTTATCTAGAGCCTCATCATTTTCTGATGGAGTTAGTCGTTGACGGACTGTAACCATTTCCCACGCTGTATGAGCAACAAGTAATCCCCCTGCCAGCCGTAGCACATTTAATGAGATTCCAAAAAATTCTAGAATCCACCTGCCAGTTAGTAAAAACACAGCTAAAACTAAGACTACATTTATGGCAGTTTGTATCGCCTGTCGATGGCGTCCAGATGATGTTTCCATCGCTGTTAAGCTGTAAAAAACCGGAACTGCACCTATTGGATTGGCGATTGGGAAAACAGCCATAAAGGTGAAGAATGTATTTGGAATTAACGACATTATCAATATTTGGATATCTAGGTTTCCTAGAAGCAGAGTTTAGCAGACAGTGGGGGGTGCGGTTACACCCACTTTACACTTTACTTTTACTCTAAGAACCACCGATGCTCCCGCCTGCGGCTGGCGCTTGAGCCATCACACCTCACCCTGTTCTTAGAGGAAACCCAAAAGCGATCGCCCTCACCCCCCAGCCCTTCCTTCGCCCAAGCCAACCATCGGAATGTGCCACCCTTTTTCAAAGAGGAAAGCTCTTTGGGGGATGGGAGGGAATAACTGTTGACTATTAACTTCCAAGGTAGCGGTACTAGCTGTTTGAGGAACTGGCTTGATTGAGAAGGTCAATAGCATCTTGGTCGAGATTTATATTGACAGCTTTGATGATATCGTTGAGTTGCTCAACATGGGTTGCACTAACAATAGGAGCGGTAATGGTAGGATTAGCAATGAGCCACGCCAGAGAAACTTGGGTGGGAGTAGAATTATAAGTCTTTGCCACCTGATCAATTGCCTCTAGAATTCGTAAACCACGGGGGTTCAAATATCTTTTTACAGAGCTACCACGCAGACTAATAGACAAATCTTCTTCTGAGCGATATTTACCAGAGAGAAAGCCACTGCACCAGGGCAAACGCATCTAAAGTATAAGAATCCTTTAATAGCAAGGGTTTCAACGTTTTTAAATTTAGCCTATTTTTTCGTCAAGATCCTTATCCAGCAGGGGTTTCAGAAATGCCGTGCGTTCGCCCTGGCCACTGCACAGAGAGGAATAGCTAATCACACCAATTGAGTTTTCTTGGCAAATTTGTTGTAAATTTTGCTCATAACCATCTCGGTCATATAAGTTATAACCGGGCTGAAGGCTTTCGTAGCGAGGATAGCCATATTGACGACTAATTTCTAATGCCTGTAACAGACGCTCTGCACTATAGTTTGAAGCACCAATCGCACGTACTTTTCCTTGACGAATCAATTCTGCGTAGGTTTCAAGAGTTTCTTCAAGTGGAGTGCTTCCATCGTCGATATGCGATTGATATAGATCAATATAATCGGTTTGTAACCTTTGCAATGAGTCTTCAACAGCTTGTTGAATGTGTTGGCGAGAAAGCCCTTTGCCTTTAACACCCATATCGTTGCCAACCTTCGTTGCAATCACCACTTGGTTACGATGACCACGCTGCTTGAGCCATTTTCCTAAAATTGTCTCAGACTCTCCACCAAGATTTCCTGCAACCCATGTGGAATAGACATCGGCTGTGTCAATAAAATTACCTCCAGCCGCTATAAAGTGATCTAAAATCTCAAATGAACTATTTTCATCAATTGTCCAGCCAAACACGTTACCACCAAAAGATAGTGGTGATACTTCTAGTTCTGAACGTCCAAGTTTACGTCTTTGTGTAACAACCATAAGTTTTCTCTCAAGACAGTTTTAGAATTACTTGTGCCAACTATAGAGGTTTCCTCTAAGAAACTTTTATCCGGTAAAAGAATAAACCCTGCCAGACGGTAAGATTTGCAATTTAAATGTTGTATTCATGTTGACACATACCCAGCAGACTCCCATCGGCACCCAAACCCAAGTTATTAAAGCACTATTAGTTCAGATTAAACAATTAAGGTTGTGTTGGAATAATCAACGCTTAACCTGATTGCAAAGAGGCATTAAAGTTGCGCTGTTACACTTTGCTGTGATTCAAACGCGACAATCAGGGGAGTATATGCAGAACTTCAACTTCGAGCGCTTGCTATCAAGTCGCTTGAGACGGCGACAAGTTTTGATTGGGACTGGAGCCTTAACTGGTTTTGCGATCGCTAATCAATTCTCTAACAAAGTTCTCGCCCAGCCCCGATTCTCTAATTATCCCTTTAGTCTGGGTGTTGCTTCTGGTGAACCACTTCCAGATAATGTAGTGCTGTGGACGCGTTTAGCCCCCGATCCGCTCAATGGTGGTGGGATGCCACAATATAATGTTCCAGTGCAGTGGCAGGTTGCTACCGACGAAAAGATGCGGCAAGTTGTCCGCAGTGGCACACAGATAGCTACTCCAGAATTTGGGCACTCTGTTCATGTAGAAGTGCAAGGATTACAACCTGCACGTTGGTACTGGTATCAGTTTAGGGTGGGCAATGAAGTTAGTCCAATCGGGCGGACTCGCACTGCTCCTAACCCGCGCGATCGCGTTGAGCGCTTCCGTTTTGCCTTTGCTTCCTGTCAAAACTGGCAAAGTGGTTATTATGCCGCCTACAAAAATATGGCTCAAGAGGATTTAGACCTAGTGGTTCATCTAGGCGATTATATTTATGAAGGCGCACCGAGTACAACTGCGCTGCGCCCGCACGATGGCAATGGTGAGCCATTTACCTTAGAGGAGTATCGTAACCGCTACGCTTTGTACAAGAGTGACCCAAACCTAAAAGCAACTCATGCTGCATTTCCTTGGCTAGTCACTTGGGACGACCACGAAGTTGACAATAATTGGGCGGATGAAATTCCTCAAGACCCCGAAGTACAATCACGCTCCGTGTTCCTTGCCCGTCGTGCTGCTGCTTTTCAGGCATACTACGAACACATGCCACTGCGGGACTTCTCAAAGCCTAGAGGACTTGATTTGCAGCTCTACCGACGGTTGACTTTTGGCGATCTCGTTGAATTCAATGTCCTAGATACCCGCCAGTACCGTACCAATCAACCCTGTGGTGACGGGCGTAAGCCACGATGCGCTGAGGCTACTGACCCAACTGCCACAATGACTGGTTCGGAGCAAGAGCGGTGGCTGTTTGAGGGACTAGATCGCTCTGGCGCACGCTGGAACGTCATTGCCCAACAAACTATCATGGCTCAGTTTGACTACGATACCGGAGCGGGAGAAGTCTTCAACCTTGACCAGTGGGATGGTTATGTTGCCTCTCGCAATCGCATTCTCGGTTTCATCCAGCAACGCCGCCCCTCAAACCCCGTAGTCATTACTGGTGACTGGCATTCTAGCTGGGTTAATGACCTGAAGGCTAACTTCGACGACCCCAACTCACAAACAGTAGCGACTGAGTTTGTTGGTACTTCGATCAGTTCAAGTTGTCCTTGGACATTCGACGTAGAAGCAGCATTGCCACAGAACCCGTGGGTGAAATATTTCAATGGTAGACTACGCGGTTATGTTCGCTGCGATCTGAACCGCGAACGCTGGCGTACTGACTACCGACTGCTGCCTCAGTCTCAACCTACTGAAATTACGGTGTCCAATCCAAATGCACCTGTCATTACAGCAGCTTCCTTCGAGTTGCCAAATCAGGGAGTTGTAGCAAAAGTTTAGTAGGTATCAAGCCGAGATGTTTGTAATGTCGTGCAATATGAGTTTAAAAGGCTTGATTTTTCGTTGTAAATAGAGGCTTTTTTGACTCTGATGTAGCAAATTCTCAAAGGCAGACAGGATAAGGTTTTTCAGACCATCTTGTAGGAAATTACAAGGGTTTCGGCTCAATGCCAAATAGATTACACGATTAAGGAGTTTTTTGCTTACGCTAAGAGTGCGATCGCCTACGGCGGGCGGGTACGCCATCGCACATTTACTATGTATTTTCTAGTACATTACTAGCCAGTTGTAGTGTTCGCGCAGCGTCTCGTAGAGAAGCGATGACCGAGCGCTGTGGGTTGGCTGCTGAGTTCTACAGCGTTGGGTCAACAACTGGCGATTTGTGGCTGTTCTGTTCTGTTGATATCTCATTTAAACCGCAATTCAGAGATAAGTTATGCCAAATTGCCTGAACCTTGAAACATAGCGGTATAACTTCAATTTTTTCTTAGAGGAAAGCCCAAGCGTAGGCGCACCCCTTAAAGTAAACATCGCCACCTCACAACCCCAAATCCTGCTAAAATCCCTGTATTCAATACACCAACTACCATGTCTGGCAAAGGATTTGGGCAATCTCAACCTACTAAAATCGATAAACTTATTGAATCTGCGGTGCGTTATTGCCACCAACGCAGTCCAGAAGCCCTAGACAGCATCTTTGATAATCTACCTGTCAACCTGAACCAACAAGTAGTAACAGGGATTTTGGCAGCATTGCAGAAAGATATTGACACTTTGAGTTGGTTTTGCGGCTATATGGCATCAGAAATCAACCGCAGTGAGGACAACCAAAAGCCTCATCATCCCATTGCCGAACTTAGCAAAACTTTGATTACATCGGGGATGGAACCGTTTACTGATTTTATGCCTTACCCAGGTTGCCGCATCGTCATACTCAATTCTGAGAAATTTGAATCATTGCCGCCTAGAGTGCAAGCAGCAGTCAAAGAAGCTTTTGATGTGGTAGAAACTAGTGGGGAAGAGGCACAAAGGAGAAATGAGGCATTGCTACGTGAGTTGGAAGTGTAGTAAACGACATAGTATAACTGCCAGATGAGCGTAGGCATCGCTACACACATTTACGTGTTTGTTGATATTAGGCGTTAATGTGCTTCTTTATTTATTAAATATATTAGTTGGATTGGAATATTGTGATAACAGTATCATGCCAAATAGTAATTTATTGAATAGTCTGATTGATTTTATCTGTATCACTGCTGATTATTTCTAAATTAAATAGACAATTCACTAAGAATCTAACTAAATAAGTCAATTTCAAAGCATTATCAAATGCTAGATTTGGCATGATGTTTTCAATAAGATATATTGATTCTTTAATAATATTCTCTATTCTTGGGCTTTGACCTTCTTGTAATAAAGATTGTATTGTTTGTAAATTGTTAACTAAATTATCTAAATTCGCTTGAGCTTCTTGTCTAAGAAAAAAGGTTTGTGTAAAATCGTTCATAAAGTTATATTTTGGCAGGCTCTAGCAAAACCATTAAAATGTTTTCCCACTCATCGAAGAACCCATCAGGCCATCGGTCAATTCTGCCGTCTTTATCAATGCGTGGTGACACAACTTTAATAAAAGCTTGATCTTGGTTTTGGTGGCGTTGAAAGTAATGTAATTGCACATCCTCCGGCTCAATTTTACCACCATGCACTGAAGATATCAACAGGGGGAAGACTTCACTTAAGTGTCCTTACTGTAATGGTGAGTTAACTGCCAAGAAAGGCAAGGTGAAAGAGCATCATTTTGCTCATAATGACCAAACCTGCCGCCCCATAGCTAACCGAGAATTACCTATTCTCCCACTATATGATAATTTCAACGTTCAGCTATCAGGCAAGGATTTGGCACAGCTAAAACTTCTTTGGCAAGAGTACGGAGTCAAAAATTACCCTATTAGTTCCTACTTAATTACTCCTGGTTTACTCAAAGCAGGAATGTTAAGAAAAAATGTCTACATTAAACCACCTGAGTATTATAAGTTTAATACTGAGGATGTCAAAATTGTGCTACGCGACTTACAACAAATGCAACCAAAAATACTATCTCAAAATGAAATAAATATTCTTGAGGAGAATACTAGCTTGATTCAAGTTGCTGTGTAACGTTTATATCACATCAGTGCAAGATACTTACTGCCTAGTAAGCCAAAATACCTTTTGTATTGCTATCCATAACTAGTGCGATTTGTTCGTAATGTACTTTTTGCTTCTGCTTGCTTGGGGTGATGATTGTTTTAAATCCCTGCTTCGAGTGATACTTTCCTTGGGGAAATTGTTGTATCGTAAAACCAAGGAAATTAAACCCTGGTTTTTCTTGCTCATACTGGTTGAGAGTGTGAGCGAGTCTCGTTTTACTGGGTTTTAATTCCAAACCCATGCCTTGTAACCATTCGGAGATTATCTCTTTACATCTTTGGACAACGGTTAAGTCTTCGTGGAGAATCACAAAGTCATCGGCGTATCGAATTAAGGATAGGCTTTTACATTTTACTTGCCAGCTTTTTTGCCCTTTACCTATTGATTTTTTCATATCTACGGTTTTGGCAAATTTCTTAATTCGTTCTTCCATCCCGTGGAGGGCAATATTAGCCAGTAGCGGGGAAATGACCCCGCCCTGTGGCGTACCCTCAGATGTTGGAAACAACTGCTTACCATCCATCACTCCCGCTTTTAACCAGGCACGAATTTTTCGGCGAATGGTGGGGAATGTATTTAATTTTCTTAACAGTGCCGAGTGGTTGATGCGGTCAAAACATTTGGCAATATCCGCATCTAGTACGTATTTGGGTTTTTCCCTAATTGCCATAAAAATTGCTTCAATCGCATCGTGGCATGAGCGTCCGGCTCTGAACCCGTATGAGTTAGGTTCAAATCGTGCTTCCCATTCTGGTTCTAATGCCAGTTTGACTAGCGCTTGCAAGGCTCGGTCTTTCATTGTAGGTATACCCAAAGGTCGCTTCTCTAGAGTTCCAGGCTTAGGAATCCATACCCGCCTAGTTGGGCTGACCCTTGTACCCAGGTTTAGATTTCCAGTAAGTCTCGAACCTGGGGGTGATGCTTTCACCGTTGCACCTACGGGATAGGATTTGAGGGTTCTAGAATACTAACTCTCACCTACATGGTCATTCAGTTATCTTGGCGCAGCCTCTCCCTTTGGGAGAAGGTTCGTACCTTGCGGCTAATCCTCCAAACCCTTATGGATTTTAGTTTCTAGCCAACGATTCGCACTTGTCCGCCGTAGCCCAGGTATCCGTCCCAGAGTTCCAACTTTTCTGGAGTAAATTCTTCATATTGGTCAAAGGTAATACCCGCAGGCTCTAGTTGAGGTTGTGGCAGTGGAGGTTGAGAGTTAGTCATACTAATCTTTGCAAGAAGTGACATCTTGCTTATTACTCTTCTCTGGCGCTAGCGCATCTATATTAGGGTACAAGTCGTGACATACCCTGACATACCCCCTCGCCGTAGGCATCGCGGCCGAACCAAAACCGTTAATTAGTAGAGAAGCTTGCAAACAAGCTGGGATAATTGGCGTGTCTACCCACAGCTTTAGAAGGACTGCTTTAACCCAGATGAGTAACGCTGGCATCCCATTGAGAGTTATTCAGGAAATCTCAGGACATCGGAATTTAGAGCAGTTGCAAAGATATCTGGAAGTGAGCGATGAACAGGTGTTAGGAGCGGCGGCGAGTTTGTCGATGCTGTCACCAGTTGGGGAAGATTCCGATAAATATGAACTTCAGAACAACGTGCAACTTACAAAAATGATTCCAAAACGGATATTTTAATACTTTATGTAGATATAAATGTAAAAGCAACGTGAAATAACTAAGTCTAGATTTGTACTAAGAAGATTTTTTGGAATATGGATAACGACAATCAGATAGACAAAAATAATTTTATCCACCAGCGATATCGATATCTTGGTAAGTACACGCCTCAAAATCTTTTATTCAATGCTAATCTTCAAGAATTTTCTGAACGTGTCTGTTATCTCTCTAATCTACAGACTTCGGGAAAAATTTCTTCACAGAAGTGCTATGAGGAAATTGAGTTACTCTGGCAGCAGTTAACAGAGAGCTTTAAGACGCTAATAAATTGATGAGTTTGACGTAACGTAACTGAATAATTCTACCTGGAAGTATCTGAGGATCAGGTATTGGGAGCGGTGGCTAGCTTGGCTATGTTGTCACCCGTTGGGGAAAATGTCGGGAAATATGCCAAAACCTCCAATCTATTTTTAGAGTAATGGGCATTGGATGTTAGGCATTGGGCGATCGCTCCCCCCTTGATAATTGCACCCCACTTTGGCATCACTTTTGCAATCTCAATTTTTCACCGCGAATGTTTGGGCTACATTTAATTGCCTCCCCGCCGCGCCGCCAAAACAAAAAAAAGGTATTTGGGGAATGGGGAATGAGGGAAGGGGGCTATCGCACTTCCAGGGATCGCACCTCTCCAGTGCCGCCACAATCGCCTACAGCAACTTTCGGCTAATCCCACAGCCAACACTCAACACACTCCTAGAATCCCAAAATTAACCCCACTCGTTATTTAAGTAGGGCATTGGGTATTGGGGATGAGGCAAGGAGGAGAGGCGATTACCTTCGGCGGCAAACTACGCTTTAACAAGGGTCATAAAGTGAGGTTAATAGCAATAGAAAAATCGCTATTAACCTCACTTTTTGATCAGTCTATACAGTTAGTGCCAGCATACTAGCATTATTGTATAAACCTACCAATTTCCTAACTGCGCTGCTGATTCAGCGCTTTCCTTATCTAACTATCCTTTCATATTTCAAGACTTCAGTTATTAAATCTCACACTATCATTTCATATTTGGCTAGCAACTGCGTTGCCTGACGGCGGCGATCGCTCCTAATGGCACACTGGTTGAGTCGATGGGGAGTATTATCTCCCGCACCTCTCAGTTAAATCTGGGCGTGCGACTTTCACCGCACCCAGCTTCCGATGTTCTTAGCTTGCGCCTTTGCTCATGTGTTTGTAATCGTGACAA
>NZ_JAIVFX010000069.1 GCF_020829625.1 Nostoc sp. XA010
GTTTTATCTTGATCGCTAGTCAAAAACACCCTTAAACGAGCGCCCATATCTTCGTCACCTCGGTAGATGCATTCTCCGTATTTACTTATCTTTACATAGTTTAGTTTTTTCGCGCCGACTTACTTAGATGGTGTTTTTCGCTCCGAATGTTATGTGTCTGCAATTGATTGGAGTTCCCTGAAAGTCCCACCTTCCCAACTGGTAAAAATTCAAAATGATGATGGTAGCCGTGTGATTCTCAGAGGTAATATCGTTCCAGTAACATTTCCTCGATTCGGTGAATTTGGGAATTTGAGAGTAAAAGAAGCTTTCTATGCCGCGACAAATGTCCCAGCAAAAGGTACTTTTGTGGCACTAAAAGACAATGGCATTCGTTGCATCACAACTCCTTGCTTTTCCACAAATAATTTGGTTCTAAATAAGCCGAATATTTCTCAAGTTTCGTCAATCGATTTGAGTCAAACGGGTGCAACACAAAAACAACTTGACGCAGCAACAAGCGAAATTTTCGATCAAGGTTTGATTGCTGTAGGTAAAATTGAGGTAGTAGAAAACGTAGATCCAACCAAGAGAGATACTAAGTTTGTGGCTACACAATCTTATTTGAGAGTGGAACCGAACTAAAGAAATAAGGTTATCTTTGCCACTGCCTCATCCTAAAACTGTGCGATCGCCTATCTAAAAGAAGCGTTACGCACTTGGAAGGGAGTTAAGTCAACGGAAGCCGTGTTTGTGGCAGCTTTCAAAGAAGGGAGGAAGCCGGAGGCATAACAGGCCAAGTCTACTGTGATCGCTCCCTTTGAGTGGGCGAGGCGGCAAGGATTGTAATTGCGCTGTCTGGGGAAACTGTATATACACCCCAAGGTGAGGCAGTGGAATTGCAAGAGATGATGCGACGGTATCCGATGTGCGCGAGACTCCCGTTTATTCAGCGATTACAAGGCATCCGTGCGATGTATGGATTCAATCAATTCCTCAACTTCTTCTTCGTCCAGACATTGTTTCACTTGATTGTTGAACCACTGCGATTCTTCCAGTTCTGTGTCCTGGACTCGGTAGACGAGTAATGTTCCGGCAACGCGGGCAAGAGTAAGAGGTGATGGAGAAACGTGGTTCAGTAGATCGCACGCATTCTGGTATATTTCCATGATTGATAATTCGGACAAAGGAGATCCCAACTGAGCAGAAAGCTGTTTTAGATTCTCCTGAATAGATGAATGGAAGTCTGGATCTTCGGGATGGGAAAGAGGGTTACTCATAATTGTCGTTCAAATGCCATTGGACGGGACTGGAAGCAATTTAAACACTTTTACTGAAGCAATAAATGCGTTCAGAACAGCCATCTATGAGTCGATTTATTGATTGGTTGAACTTAAATCGTGACGTGTTTGCTGCTTATAAAGCTAGTTTAGGTTACATTTGGGCTTAATTTTTGTCTAAGTCCCGTTAGGTGAGGTGGGTAAGCTCTTGAGGCAGAAGAGAGAAATAAAACAGTGTATTCAGGGGGATTGCGGTAGTAAAATCTGCTAAAAATTTCTCTTTACTCCCCCTGCTCCCCTCTGCCTAAGAAAGCTCATTGCACGATGATCTAACTTTTTGGCGTTGATCCCAAAAAACTCCAGGAGGGAGAGGTTGGGGCTGGATTGCTACCCAGTCAAGGGAAAATAACGAAAATCTACTACTAGGTGGTGGCAGTGGTAAAGTTGGTGAACCACCATTAATAGATTGAGCTTCAGTGTCTGTAAGTTGAATTTCTTGAAGATAGATATCTTCAATGGCTAGTTTTTTGAAGTTTGGTATCACAACTTTTTGATCAATTAATATCTGATAATTCTGATGCTGTTGGCTGTTGTTCGGAGTTAATGAATTCGGTCTTAGGTGGTTTTCCTATTGTTTTAGGAGGTTGTGGTCTATTTTTTGTAGGTTGTGAGTTATGATTCTCGCTCATGTTAATTTATATCCTTTGTAGTTTTAATCATTTGATAAAGGAAGAAGTTCAGTCAGGAGGTAGAAAATTTGTGTGATGATGATTATGACTTCAAGGGATGTCATATCAATTCCGTAATCAATAGAAAATTTTCTTAAAGTTATACGTTGAATGCTATTGCCCGGTTAAATTTAGCCCACCATCAGCCAAGAGAATTTCTTATGTAGTTTGAAACAGTGTGATGCGTTGAAAACAAAGAATGCAAAGTTTTGTAATAATTATTTTGACTTGATGCAAAAAATTTGAATTTTGGGGTGAAAGCTTAGTACACCTAGCCACACCCAACATAAGAGCATGATTATGAATTCAACAAATCCCCCTGAAAACGTGATTAATTGTTTGCAGACTATTTTGGATGCGATTGCTGTGGGAAATTACGAACTTTTTCTCACTGTAGGTGATTCAGACTATCAAGCAGGCATTACCAAAGAAATGTTTGATGCAGTTAGCTCCCAACTAGCTCCACGGATGTCTGAGGGTTATGAAATTACTTATTTCGGTCATCTTATACAACAAGGTTGTCAAACCTATCTGTGGAAACTAAGCTTTGTGGATGGCAAAGATGAATTTGTGGCACGTATGACTATGAATAGGGACAAAGTTAGTGGCATTTTAATCAGATGACGTATCTCATCTCAACATTCATCATTAGGGCGTGTCATCAATTAGGTAAACTCGCATCAGAACTGCTGAAAAAAATAAACACTCTTAAAAACGATGACGCGCCGATACGCATTACGAGATGCCCAGTCATCAAAAAGCTGCTACCTGTTCCAGAGGGCTATGTGAGAGCCACGGAAGACAGATAATGATTGTTTACTGAAGTTGGATGTTTCAACATCGAATAATCAAGGGTTTTGAGACTCTGCGTTATAAAACTTTACAACGAATTAAGGGAAAGGCGATCACTGCTGTCTGGAAAACTTTGCGATCGCCTTTGTTTTTTACGAACTAACGTTGTGGGAATCCACAACGCATTCACCTAAATTTAGCAAAGCTTTAGAACATAAGAGAAGTGCAATTGTTTACCAGGGGCAAGCGAACGCACTACGCACTTCTCTGGTTTTGGTGCAGCTTTATATTTGATGTAATGGTTTTTCTAGCTATGAGATAATGTAACAAAGCTGTAATTGAAGGTGAGTTAGTTGTCTGCTCTATTTGTGATAAATTTCACTCTTACATTACACTGCACAAGCTCATGCTAATCCGTTCTGCTACGCCAGATGATGTACCCGCAGTTCTGCCAATGGTGGCCAAGATTTGTGCTTTACACGAGTCTTGGGATAATGCTAAGTACGGTTTTTTACCGCATCCAGAACAGCGTTATGAAAAATGGTTAACGCGAATGGCGCAAAACGAGCGCAGCGTATTTTTAGTAGCAGAAGATGATCGGCAGCTTGTAGCATTTCTCATCTCAGCAGTAGAGCAAGAGATCCCAATTTATCGCTTGCGGGAATATGCGTTTATTTACGATCTGTGGGTAGAGCCAGAATACCGTCAAAAAGGTATTGCCCGACAGATAGTAATGCTGTGTGTAGAGCGTTTTGAGCAAATGGGAATCAAACAAATTAGATTAGATACGGCAGTAGTGAATGAAAACGCTCGAAAGTTGTTTGCATCCTGTGGTTTCCGGTTCAGTAATATCGAAATGCTCCGAGAAAATTAAGTATTTGCTGTCAAAAGTGCGTTCGTTCTACAGCCCTTCTTCTAAAGGATACGGTACGCGAACGGGCATCAAGAAGGCAGGCGTTGGCGCAGCCATCGCTTACCGAGGGGCTTGCGATCGCACTTTTAAATTTGACTAATTAGGTATCCGCCAAGATACGGATATCGTTGGCGAATTCCCCAACGGTATCAGATATGTGCAAAATGGGACACGTTTTTTTAAAGTAGCCCTGCCAAAAACGGTGTTGGGAATGGCTCTATCGTTAGCTTCTGGCTGGCGGACTTTCAAATAAATGAAGCCCGTTCGCGGGATTGAAAATGAGTAGCCATGCTTATGGCAATCTCGTTCAGCGATCGCTAAAAGTTAGCAGGGGCCCCAGATAGCAAAGGTTATTTCTGGACTCTGTATGTTGACAAACATCGTCTGACCATCGAAGGAAAGCAGACCCTACCCAACATCACCCTCTTCTAAAAGCCTTTTGGATCAGAATTAGAAGCATTCCAATTCCTACAAACACAAGTGCTAAAATGTGACTTGCCCCAGAAGCAAAAGCAAACAAAACGAGATTGAGCAGTAAGGCAATCGCCGGAACTATATAGTGAACCTGAAACCCGTTAGTTTCAACTTCTCGGCGTTTGATGAGTAGCAACGAAAGATTGACAAGACAAAACATTGCCAGAATCAAGGTGGCGGTGGTTCCTGCTAAAACTTGCAGTGTTCCAGAAAGCGCCAAAAAAATGGCAATTGGTAAAATGACCAGCAGGGTTCGATAAGGCGTGGCTCTGCGTTGATGTAATTTCCCTAACCAAGCACTTAGCAGTCCTTCACGCGACATCCCATACAACAGCCGTGATGCGGTGACAAAATTTAACAGTGCCGTATTGAGTACGGCAAATAAAGCAATAATCGTAAAAATGACTTGAGGAAAATTGGGCTGCGCTCGACGAACTACATCAAGTAATGGAGCACCTGAAGCAGCAAGCTCGGAGGGATTGAGTACCTCAACAGCAAGCCAGGAGACGAGTATATAAACTGCGCCTGCGATCGCTAAGGACAGTAAAATTGCCCTTGGCACGTTCCGTTCGGGATTTTTAACTTCCTCTGCAACATTGACAATATCTTCAAATCCAATAAAGGCATAGAAAGCCAGTGCCGCTCCCTGAACAACTGCGCTCCAACCTATGGCTGGCTCGTTAGCGACAGCAGCAGGATTAGCTGCACCGCCACCGCTCAAATATAAGGTTGAAACCAAAATCACAATCAAAAGACCGCAAACCTCAATAGATGTGCAAAAAATATTGAGAGCCGAGGACTCCTTCATGCCTCTGAAATTGACAAAAGCCAGTACTGAAAAAAGCGCCAAGATAATTAACCAAGCTGGAATTGCTGGTACAAAAGCGTTGAAATAGCCGGCAAATGCTTTCGAGAGCGTCGCCATCGAAACTAAGCATGTACAAAACATTAACCAACCGACCAATATTGAGAGCCAGTCGGTGCGAAATGCCTTATGGACAAAGTAGGCTACTCCACCGCTTTGTGGAAATCGGCTGCCCAGTTCTGCGTAACTTAAAGCCGTGAATGCAGCTACAGTCATAGCACTCAAGAACGAAGCCCAAACCAAAGTGCCGGAAAGCCCGGCAATTTTTCCGATTACCGCATAAATTCCCGCACCCAAAATGTCACCCACTCCGTAAATCACTAGAGTTGGTAATCCAAAGACTCGCTTGAGTGAATCTGCTTCTAGTTCATTTGTTTTCATACAACACCTGAGAGTTTTTTACTCAAATGTTAACTTTAAAACATCTTTGTTCTGATGATGAAAGCTATTTCTTCTCTTAATAGTAGTATTGCCTCATCCATTGCGGCTTGCAAACAAGGGAGGAAACCTGAGACACAACAGGTCAAGTTTATACTACGATCATGTCTTTACTGGATAAACTGACCATCACTTCTATTATTGAAAGTGCGGCTGCATATTTTTATGCAATTGTTACAGGGGAGATGAAGATAAAAGTCCCACCGTGTCTGTCACCAACGCTAAAAAATGGTCGTATGAGGCGATTGTTGCGAGGTCAAGTATGCGACCGGAGCGTATGCAGAAACTCAAGGTTGCGGCAAATTCGGGGGAGAATCCGGGGTTTGAGTTCTTGAAGGAGTGTTGGAATGATGATCCGGCTTTGCAAATTGTGATCAAGAAGCTACTGGCGAAGTTTCCGCAGTGGGGGATTGCGATTGTTGATGGGGTGTTGGTGGATCGGGACAAGTAGCGATGTCTACGACGGGCTACGCCTACGCAGAACTTTTTGGTTTACTGAACTTGAATAACTCAACCGCCTTTCTTTGCTTTCTAAGTATCATTAATTTTTTCAGACTGATTTGCTTGCAGCAAGGGATTTATATCAAGTTCTATGCAACTTAGTTGATTATCTTTATTTAGAAGATAATCAAAGCAGGTACGTCTGTTTGGCGAGTTCCAATTTTCGACTATGGTTTCATCAGATAATGCCTAAGAGTGATAGTTTACCGAAAAAGATTAGGTAACAAATAGGTAGCTCCAGTATATAAAAGGTAAAAGGCAAAACCGAAAAACAAGGTATTCAAAACGGTGGCTACATAGCCTAAGCACATCAATATACCGTCAGATTCGATAGTTGCAACCGCCAAGAGTAACATTCCCACAGCAGGAATAGGATTGGTAGCAGGAGGATATGGCGACATTAGTAATATTGCCAACCAGGTGAGACATATCCCATTGAACCGCCAAATTAATGGATTTTCGGCAACCTTCTGAAAACGCGGACGGGAGATTTTTTCTAAGACTTTGGTCACACGTTGTAAATTTTTCAACAGTGTTTGAGCAAACCAATTAGGGAATTTAAGGCTAGCAATTTTTTGGGGCAGCCAGGGTGTACGCCTCCCCAAAGCCATCTGTCCTGACATCAACAAGCAAGCTACACCAAGAGGAGTGCTTAATCCCGGTGGCGTGGGTATCAAAAATGGTAACACTAACAATGCAATCACTAAGCTAAAACCTCGTTCTGAGGTTTCTGAAATCACGTCACCCAGAGTCAGAGGTTTTTCAGCTAAATGTTGCAATAATGACTTTATATCTTGAGAAAATCTTAGGGTCATAACGCTTCAAGTAATGGGTATTGATCAAATAATTCATCAAGCTTTACTGTAATCTAGACCCATAGTTTTGTGTCTGTATATTTTGGCATCAGTATTTTAGTAATTTTCTGGTAGTATTATTAGCCGCATTTATGATTTAGCAATACTCTGTTTACAGAGGTTAAAATTAATACACTATTCTACAAAAGCAACCGTTGTTCGTGACAACCAAAAACGGCTCATTTCCTCAGTTGAAATTGTTCCGGGTGATTTAATTTTGCTGGGTGCTGGCAATAAAGTACCTGCGGATGTGCGGTTGCTGGAGGTCTTTGACTTTCAGGTGGCAGAAGCTGGTTTAACTGAAGAATCTAGCGCAGAGCAATTGTAGTTATGGGTAATTTACCTGTACATTATGCTACTAATGCAAAAGCTTTAATAAAATCTGTTGGAGCTAAAATTAAGTTTTTACATCCATACTAACCTGATTTATCACCAATAGAATTATCTTGGTCAAGCTCCTTCAAGTAAACGAGTTCTAATCCAACCTTTGCTCACCTTTTCTTTATAAACCATCAAAGTCATCAGAATGAGCAACAAAACCCTCATGTAGAGACGCGATAAATCGCGTCTTCAAAGACTAATTCATACACCAATAAACCTTAGCCCAAGCATATTGAATTAAAAGTTAAATACTGTCCTGATATTGCCCCAAAAAATATCTCCATTGACATCATTATGGTTTGGCTGAGTGAGATATATAATACCAGGTATGATCGTGATATTTTCTGTTAAAGGATATTGATAAAAAGCTTCAAAGTGTAAACCTGTTCCCGGATCTTCGCGGCTATTAATTGTATTACTAGTGACTTTAGGCGGCATTCCAAATCCAATCCCACCCACGGCTTTTTCTTTAAATAAATCAGGAAAAGCCAGATTTACTGCATAGTTGATAATATTTGCATTACCATTCACACCGTCAACTCGTTCTGCATTCATGTAGCCAATCCAACTACTTACAGCCATCTTGGGGGTTATTCTCCAGAGTGCTTGGACACCATAGGCGTTCACCATTAATGGTATGCCTGCACCAAAAGGAATGTTTGCAAAATCACTACCTGTGCGATGTAGCAAATTGCCATCAGGAACATAGCTGCGAATATAAGTTAATCCAAATTCTGTATTTGGTGAAGGTTTGAAGGAAAATTGTGTTAAAGCACTATAGCTTCCCCCAAACAATCCTTCAATTCCAGTTTCGGCATTTTCTGCTAAATAACCTATATCCAAACGAATAGTTCTGTTGTTGTAAACTGCTGCTAAACCTGCTGGACTCATAAACCCAATACGGTAAATAGGGTTGCGCTCCGAAAAGCGAGAAGGAGAACCTTTTGCACCGCCAAAACTGGCAAAATCGGGGTTAACAACTGTTGCATAGTAATGGTGAGATGCAGCATTTCCGTAAAGATAGAAGTTGAGGTTTTCAGCAACAGGAAAGCGATATTCTAGTAAATTTAAATTAAGGCTACTGTCACTGTTACCAACTTCAAATGATTGGCGCGTCATATTAGTAGCAGAAGCACCGTTAAAATTAGGTACTCTATTTGCAGATTGAAGACGTACAAGTAATCTATCTTGACCTGTAAAACTGCTAATTAAGTTTAAACGAGTCCGATAATTTAAAGCTAAATTTGAATCGATACTAGTTTCCGGGTCTGCATCAGCACTGTCTCCAGTTATACCACTAGCTAAAACTACAATGGAAGTGCTTAGTTTAGTTGTGGTAGAAAACTGTTGCGATCGTAATACAGTAGTATTCACCTCTAAATTTTCTATTCTGTTTTCAATAGTGGCTAACTCTGTAGCAAAATCATATTCTAATCTTTTAATAGTTGTAACATCTTCTGGTGCAATTTGTGAAAGCTGGCTGCCAAACTGTTGACTAATTGTACTGATGCAAGTATTCAGCCCCGCAGCAAACTCATAGCGAGTCATCACTCGGTTTCCTCGAAAAAGATGATCGGGGTATCCAGTGATACAACTATACTTTTCAACTAATGATTGCAGGGACACAAAAGCCCAATCTGTAAATTGTACATCAGAGAATTGGGAAACTGGCGTAATTCTCACGGTTTCTTGCAAAACTTCAAATGCTTTCACTGGCTGAAAAACCGCAAGTGTAAGACTTAAAATAAAGGAATTAACAGCCAAAAAGCTCTTTAACACTCACTCACAATTAAATTACTTTTTTGTTTTCGCCAGGATTTTCCCAAGTTTTATAACTTGTTGCATCTATCAAAAAGTATAGCTTTTAACGTATATTTTAGTAATTTCAATATCTCATTTGCTAGATGCGATATTTTTGAATTTTATGTAATCTAACTCACTAAAAGCCCCTTCTTAGCAGATTGGTTCCATTGCCGTTACTAAATTATGTTTGATTCGGTCCGATTTGAAGAAAAGCAACATTATCACTTCTTACTTGAGGTTTTATGAAATTAATCAAAAAATTGAGGCACTTTTTAATTGGATGTGCTTTGATATTAAGTATTACTCAAACCGCAAATTCACAACAGCCAGAAAAACAAAAAATTGAGCGAATGGAGGGTTATTTAGCAACACCGCAAAAAATTGAATTTCAGGAATCACTTTTGCAACAGTTGCAATTACCTCCTGGATTTGAAATTAGTGTATTTGCGAAAGACTTAGGTAATCCTCGTAACTTAGCGATCGCTCCTAATGGTACAGTCTATGTTACTCGTCGTAAACAAGGTGATGTGATTGCGCTTTTGGCTACTAACCAAGATGGACGAGCTAAGGAAATACGTACTGTAGCTAAAGGTTTAAAATTTGTTAACGGTATCACAATTCATCAAAATAGGCTTTACTTTGTCACCAATACGCACCTATATGCTGTGGACTTGCGATCGGACGGTACAGAGGGCAAATTGGAAACTCTCATTTCTGATTTACCCGATGCTGGACAGCACCCGAACCGTACCATTGCCTTTGGGCCTGATGGGATGCTTTACATTTCTGTAGGTAGTACTTGTAACGCTTGTGATGAACCAAATCCACAACACGCCACACTTTTACAGGTGCAACCAAACGGTAGTAATCGCTCCATCTATGCAAAAGGTTTACGAAATACTATTGGTTTTGCTTGGCATCCCCAAACACGCGAACTTTGGGGGTTAGATCACGGTTCAGATTGGCGAGGAAATGACCAGCCGCCAGAAGAGTTGAACCGGATTGTAAAAGGTGGAAACTATGGTTGGCCTTTTTGTTGGGGTGATAAGCGTCCTGATGTATACCTATCTGCTGAACCTGAAGGAGCAACCAAAAAAGAGTACTGTGCTAAAACTCAACCGCCAGTGCTAACTTACACAGCCCACAGTGCGCCTTTAGCAATGGCGTTTTATACTGCAAAACAATTTCCCCAAGAGTATCAAGGTGATGTTTTTGTAACTATGCGGGGTTCTTGGAACCGCAATCCACCCGTGGGGTACAAAGTTGTGCGGATTCATTACGAAAATGGCAAACCTGTAAAATTTGAAGATTTTGTGACTGGGTTTTTGACCAAAGACAGAACTGCACAGTTTGGTAGACCTGTTGGTTTAGCGATCGCACCAGATGGTTCGCTGCTATTTACTGATGATACCAATGGAGTGATTTATCGTGTTTCCCACACTGCTAAATAGAGTAATCATCTGACCGTAGCAAACTTGGGCTTAAGACCCCCACCAAATTTTTAACTTGGTGGCTTTTATTCAGGAGGGGTCTGAATACCCAATAGAGGTAATATCGTGTCCGGTTAAAGACTTATAATTTAGACCGGAGTTCTTGCTGGGGGAGAGTTCAAATACCAAGTTTTTTCCCCTCTGATTCCCAAGAACTAACAATTATTTTCGCCATATTCACTCATTGTTTTAATTTTCAACGATAAAAAACTACCACAAAACTACTATTAAAGAAGCTTTGTGGTAATTCGTTTATAAATGTCGCCAGAAGTTTTTACTGATAGTCTTGAGACTGACTACCTTAGTTTCTGTTGTTGCTTCAGGGGCATGACCAACAGCCACAGCAGCAACTTGTGGTGCAGGTGTCGTTAACAGAGAATTGAGTAATTCCATTTGATAATCGACATCTGCAACAGTACGGTAAATTCCGTGATAATCTATTTGCATTCCCAAAGGCGTAGGGACAATTTTCAGATATTCATTTAGAGCGCTAATATAGCCATCGTGAAAAATCCTATTAGCAATACAAGGACGGATAATATTCAACAATTGAATAGCTCGTCTAATGTCTGCAACACTGCGGCTAGCATCAATCTCTGGCTGACTTTCGCTGTAGCCTTTAGCTTTCTTTTCTGCTACCAGATTGTTGAATTTACTAACCGCTCTTTGATGCTTGGCTAATGTGTGGACTTTAGTCTGCGCTTGATAACCGACTCTGCCCCACTGCACTGTTAAGTTACCATCTTCGACTTTGGCAGACCAGAATTTATTGCTGTTTCGGATAGCATCAACATATACTAAATAGATTTCCATGTTTTTAACCCAGTCAACTCGCTAACTCTGGGCATTGCCCCATCTAATTTGATGTTGTAGTGCTTCAAGTATTGTTTCCGCCTCGTGTGTTGTTAGCCCATTTAATTGTGAGCAAATATCTACCAAAAGTTGTGGCGTATCCATACCAAGAAATGTGACAAAAAGTGCATCCCTAGAAGCTTCTATTAGTGTGTAACTGCTCGGCTCATGCCTTTCTCGCATAAATACATAATTTGTTAACACCGTCCGAAGCAACAATTTTGTTTCTCTGTCTAATTTCTCCAAATATGCGCCATAATTCTCAACCAGTTGGTCAATGATTGGAGTTTGCCCGTAATAAGTAACTAAGTCTGTTGTCATGTTTCTTCGTCTTATTAACTATTAAAAAGTTGCTAGTCCCTTACTAAAAGAAAGAGTGATTGCCCCCATAGAATTAGGAGACAATCACTTTCTCATCAGTTCATATTGCGAAACTTAGCAGCACGTAGCGATTGAGTTTTCGCTGCAACCACAGGACTGCTAGCCCGTCGTGCGGTGGATGCCCAAGCCTGCATACGCTCGACTGCCGCAGCATCCTGAATTGCAAGCGGCGTGATGGTTTGGCGGCAAGCTTCGAGGTCAGCAAGCGTTACCTGCTGCGGTCTATCCTCATCGAATGCCAGCAGAGCAGCTTCCGAAGCAAGGGTTTCCAGTTCTGCCCCTGAAAACTTTGTGGTGTTCGCGGCGATCGCTTCGAGGTACTCCGATTCCAGGTGAATGCCAAAGCGTTGTAGATGAATCCCTAGAATCTGTACACGCTCTGGCTCTGTGGGCAAGTCAACAAAGAAATTTTCATCGAAACGGCCTTTCCGTTTTAGTTCACTTGGCAGCGCAGACGGGTCATTACAAGTTGCTACGACAAACACACCACACTGTGATTCCGACATAAACGTGAGAATATTGCCCAGAATCCTCTGTGAGACTCCAGAGGTGTCACCAGTACCGGGCAAGGCTTTCTCGATTTCGTCAATCCACAGGACGCAGGGTGCGATCGCCTCGGCAGTTTTCAAAGCACGTCTGACATTCCCTTCAGACTCACCGACCAGACTGCCCAAAAGGGATGCAATGTCTAGCTGTAGGAGTGGTAGCTGTAGTACATCTGCAACATTCTTAGCAATTAGGCTTTTACCGCAGTTATGGGTAACGAGCCAATTATCGGTGACATACCAATAGAACTCTTGCATAAATATTTTGTGGTATAATCAAGGGTTGCTTTTCCCTATATTTGAGGTGGTGAAAATATCATTAGCATACCAAGCTTTTTGATTGAGTATGAGCCAGCGATCGCTAGCTAA
>NZ_JAIVFX010000006.1 GCF_020829625.1 Nostoc sp. XA010
GTATCATCGTTTGAGTAAAGATTACGAACGTCTGACTGAAATGAGTGAAGCTGCCATATATGCCGTTATGACTCGTATTATGTTACGTCGTCTAGCCCTCTAAAGATTTACTTTATAAATGGTCTCTGAATGTTTTAAAGTTAATAAAAAGACACATAAAAGACATATATTTATTATAAAAAGTGCAAAATCCAAAACAAACCCGAACTATCTATACAAAAGATATTTGGATTACGGGAACCGATGATAAACTTTGAAATTCTTCATAAACATAGGCTCTATGTTACCATCTGGATGGTTTTAGACGGATCGTAACTGGCTTTCGAGTATAAACGCCAACGGCCGTAGCGTCTCTAAATTTGGTGGTTGAGGAGAGAATAATAGTGCAAGATAGCATGTCAGTGGCAGAACCGAATCTATATACACAGCGTAACCAGCCACGACCGATCCGCATAGGCGTGATTGGAGTGGGTAATATGGGACAACATCACGCTCGCGTGCTGAGTTCAATGAAAGATGTTGAACTAGTCGGAGTGGCAGATATTAATGTTGAGCGAGGGCTAGAAACTGCCAGCAAGTACAAAGTGCGTTTTTTTGAAGATTACTGTGATCTGCTACCTCTTGTAGATGCAGTTTGTGTAGCTGTTCCTACCCGTCTGCACTATGCCGTGGGCATCAACTGTCTGTTAGCGGGAATTCATGTTTTGATTGAAAAACCGATCGCAGCCAGTATTTCTGAGGCAGAGTCCCTAGTAAATGCCGCAGCTGAGTCTGGTTGTATCCTGCAAGTGGGTCATATTGAGCGTTTTAACCCGGCTTTTAAAGAACTAAGCCAAGTGCTTAAAACTGAAGAATTGCTGGCGCTAGAAGCCCATAGAATGAGTCCTTACTCAGATCGGGCAAACGATGTTTCGGTTGTGCTGGATTTAATGATCCATGACATCGACCTACTTTTGGAATTAGCTGCTTCCCCAGTCACGAAATTGACTGCTAGCGGTAGTCGCGCCCTAGACTCTGGTTATTTAGATTACGTAACTGCCACCTTGGGGTTTGCCAATGGCATTGTTGCTACTTTGACCGCCAGTAAAGTTACCCACCGAAAAATTCGCCGGATTGTCGCCCATTGCAAAAATTCATTCACTGAGGCAGATTTTCTCAAGAATGAAATTTTGATTCACCGACAAACAACTGCCAATTCTCTCAGCGACCACCGACAAGTACTTTACAGGCAAGATGGTTTAATTGAAAAAGTCTACACTAGCAATATTCAACCTTTGAGTGCAGAATTAGAGCATTTTGTCAACTGTGTACACGGTGGCAATCAACCCTCGGTAGGTGGTGAACAAGCTCTCAAAGCTCTGAGACTGGCAAGTTTGATTGAGCAGATGGCGCTGGAAGATCGAGTTCTGAATCCATTAGAATGGCAATCGGAACCAAGAGTACAATCAGTACAATCATTGACCCCGACAGCCTAGAAGAGGGGATGAGGGGGATGAGGGGGATGAGGGGGATGAGGGGGACAAGATAAAATTTTCTCCCTGCTGTCCCACAGGCGCAACCTCACAACCTCAGAAGAAAACCCTAGAGTATGTTTTTTAATTTGCCATCAAATCTTTAGATCCTCCCTAGTCCTTTTAAAAAACCGACTAAGGGGGATCTAAAAAATTAGAAAATAAAATCTGATGCTTGATTTCATTAATTTTGTCAGATTCGTAGTGAGCGATTTCTCGCTCAATTTCAAGGGCTAGTATCGCAAGGCGGAAGTCAAAAGCAGCCAGTGCGTTGGGCGGTGCCGACTTGTACCCCTACGGGGAAGCAAGCTACGCTCAAGCGCGTTCCCGCTCTTTAGCAACTGGCTCTCAAAAGTTAAAAGTTTTGTATATCAAGGCTTTTGCAACTTTTAAAATGGTAGCTTGATTTCCGCCGCCCTGTACTAGAGCTACTTCCGAATTTGTATAAACTTCGCAATTAATGAAACAGCCCCTTAGCTTCCACTTGTTTTACTCTGCTTCCTCATTGCGATGCCAAGTTTTCGTGCAGCCGAATTACCTTGACTTTAGCAAGCGGGATAATTAGCTTTTTTTAAAAGCTAAAGCGGAATCTTAGTCACAAGAATAATACCGCAATTTCAGGAATTGACTCAATGCTTGAATGGATAACTAGTACTATCAACTATTTTGGCTATTGGGGAATCGCCCTACTAATGTTCCTAGAGAACCTTTTTCCCCCCATTCCTTCAGAATTGATTATGCCACTGGCTGGATTTACAGCAAGTCCATATCAACCAGGGGGGGCAAAGCTGAATATCATTGGTGTATTTTTCGCAGGACTTTTAGGTTCTGTATTAGGCGCACTTATTTGGTATTATCCAGGTAAGTTTTTGGGCGAAACCCGTTTGAAGGCTTGGGCTGACAAGTATGGCAAATGGCTGGCTATATCCAGTAAAGATATCACTAAGGCCAAAGAATGGTTTGACAAACAAGGTAGAAAAGCAGTATTAATTGGTCGCCTTGTGCCAGGAATCCGCACCTTGATTTCCGTTCCCGCAGGTATCAGCAATATGCCTTTGCTGCCATTCTTGTTTTACACAACAGTAGGTAGCGCGGCTTGGGTGGGTTTGTTAACATACTCAGGATACGCATTAGGTAGTCAGTATGAACTTGTGGACAAGTACCTTGCTCCTGTATCCAAAATCGTACTTGGCAGTTTGGTTCTAGCATTTGTTTTCTGGATATTCAAGCGCCAGTTAAGACGCGCTAGAAGATGAAACACGGACGCTTTTGGTTTGAAAGCAGTGAAAGCAGGGGTTACATCTGGCCAAAATTCGCCTACACTATGCCAAATAATACTAGATGTGCGAAGGCATGAGCTTATCGGAGGTATCGCCCGAATAATTTTTGGCGTATTTCTAGCTACACTTGACGCAACCTAGAATTTCTGGTTGCTCGCATTTTTGTAAGATGAGCATGACAACTTTTTACAGTTAAGTTTGAACTAGGAGCTTTCATGACAGACCAACCTTCCGCCGCTACTCCCATCAATGCTGCTGCTATACCCATGAATAGAGTGTCAGCATCGACTCCCATCAATGCTGTTAATAATAATATTCCTCCCAAGACAGGCGGTGTTCCAGGGAAAACCATTCTCAGTGTTGATTTAGGCAGAACTTCCACAAAAACTTGTGTAAGTCGTGAACCCGGTAATGTGGTGTTCGTACCTGCCAACGTCAAGCAGATGTCAATTGAACAAGTACGCGGTGGTGTTTTTGAAGCCAGGGCTACTGACCCCTTAATGGATTTGTGGCTGGAGTATCAAGGAAATGGATATGCTGTTGGTCAACTGGCAGCCGATTTTGGCGCGAATCTAGGAGTAGGCCAATCTAAGGTAGAGTCTGCACTGGTCAAAGTGTTAGCAAGTGCTGGCTACTTCAAACTTAGAGACGATATCTCAGTCGTACTAGGTCTACCTTTTCTTTCCTTAGAGCAATTTGAAAAAGAAAAAGCCCAGTTGATTAGCCAAGTAGGCGGGCCTCATGTGTTGAACTTCCGAGGCGAATCTATATCGCTGAACGTCAGTAAGGTATGGGTAATGCCAGAAGGCTACGGCAGTCTGCTGTGGTCTGAAGCTCAACCAAAGAAAAGTCCTGGCAGTCCCGATTTTACAAAAATATCGGTGGCGATCGTTGATATTGGACATCAAACCGTCGATCTTTTGATGGTAGATAACTTCCGTTTTGCCAGAGGTGCTTCTAAGAGCGAAGACTTCGGTATGAACAAGTTTTATGAATTGGTGTCCGCCGAAATCGAGGGAGCAGATAGTCAATCTCTAGCTCTGATTTCCGCTGTGAATAAACCCAGAGGTGAACGCTATTACCGTCCTAAAGGCGCTAGCAAGCCCACCAACCTAGACGATTTTCTTCCCAACCTTACGGAGATGTTTTCGCGCGAAATCTGTAGCCGTGTGCTAGCCTGGTTGCCAGAACGTGTCACCGATGTGATTCTGACTGGGGGGGGTGGTGAGTTCTTCTGGGATGACGTTCAACGTCTGCTCAAAGAGGCAAAGATTAATGCTCATTTAGCAGCACCTTCACGACAGGCGAATGCTTTGGGGCAGTATATTTATGGAGAGGCACAATTATCCTCCAATCGCGCTGCTAGGGCATAAAGCTGATGTTCCAATGGTCAAAAAAGGTAGTTAAATCCGTCACATTCAACCCAGAGCTTGCTGATGAAAGCTTGTTAGCGCAAGTAGAAAGTTATTTGGACAAACAACCAGACAAGACTTTCAGCGACCTCTGTAAAGAAGCCTTATGGCAATCTTTATGTGTACCGGAACCTGTACAACCTGCTCCACAAACAGCAGCAGCAACAAAACCGATTGAACAGCAAATCGGTGAACTGCAACGTCAAGTGGCTGGACTTGAGGAACGTTTTTTGGCCAAGGGATCTAATCGTTTGGAGGCAATGGAACACCATCTACTGCAACTTTCTCAACAAGTTGCACAACTGGCGCTCATAGTCAATGAGCGATCGTTCATTCAGTCTCCAACTCAATTAGAAGTAGTAAATAATACTTCTTATTCTGTTGCTACCCCTCCTCAAGAGGTTGACCCCGTAATCAGTCGCCTTAGTCAGTTTCTCGATGATTTTTAAGAAACAATCGCGTTTGTGAGCAGTTTTTGCTCCTCTTAACAATCCTTAATAATATTATCTATTAAGGATTGTTAATGTTTGTATTTGTGTAGATGAAGCGATCGCTCATAATAGCGAATCATCACGGCAATCCAAGTTAATCTGTTCTGGCATTATTGCGATCAATTGGGATTGGTCAAGCTATGCCTGATTTTTGAGATTGCATAAAGAATAATTTATAACCATTTGTAATCTTTACGCCTTACTTCAGCAAGCTCTCGACAGATTATGATAGAAATTTAGGGCTTTCTGAGAAAGCAATGCTATTTAGAAATATCAGAATGAGTAAGTGCGTAGTTTACCGCCGTAGGCATCGCTATTAAGTAAACCTGCAAAACTAAGGTTGAATTGGCTTAAACTCATATTTATCAGTTCCAGGTATTTGCTGAACTTGGACTAATAAGATGGGTTTGTTGGTGCGATCGCCTGATTTAGTAAACTGAATTGTTCCTGTTGCACCATCAACTGAAAAATTTGGACTATGCAACACCTGTTTTAGCCCTTCACGAGTGTTATTTTGCTGCAAACCTTTACTAATCGCTAGAGTTGCATCATAAGCTGTAGCTGTTCGCCAGTTCACTGTACCTTTCCATAATTTCTCCGAATTTTTAACAAAGTTTGAGTTGGAAGCATTACCAATATGCCAGGGAATTGCTACTACCATTCCATCAGCTTGCTTCCCCAAAGACTTTAAAGTACTTTGTCCGAAAATATTATCTCCTCCCAGTATATATAACTTGCGATTATTAGCCCGAATTACTCTGTAAGTTTTGTCTAGTGTTTCTGAATCCGAGGCTAACATCAACACTTCTGCACCTTGACTAATCGCCTGTTTTACAGCATTCTCTGCATTAAAATTACTCTTAGAGAAATTAAATTCTGCTTCTTTGAATACCTTACTCTCTTTTGGAAGATATTTAATAAACTCATCTGTTAGCGACTTACTGTAAGAACTCCCAAAAACAAAAAAAACTGCTACTTTCTGTTTCTGCAAATTTTTCACCATGTAATTAGCTAATATTTGTGCTGCTACTTCATCACTAGAAACTGTACGAAAAACATAGGAACTAAAATTAGAAATATTAACAGAAGTGCTAGTAGGAGAAATAGCTATAAGTCCTTCAGTGTTATAGACGTTGCCTGCTTCTAGGGTAGCATTGCTTGAAGCAGGGCCTACTACACCTAAGATTTCCTGATCTGCAACTAAAGCTTTCGCAATTTTTGTAGCAGTGCCTGGTTTCTCGTCATCATTGGCGATCGCTACCTGCAATAGCTTGCTATTAATGCCGTTATTGTTGTTTACCTCGTCTTGAGCTTGAGCTACACCGCGCAGTATCTCTTCTGCTAAATATGGGTCGATAGCAATAGGTACACTCACAGCAATTTTAAGCCAATTCCCTTTTTGACGAGCTTTAGCATTGTTTAAATAAATTAATGTTTCTGGGTCTCTAAAATTAGTTCTCCTATAAGAAGTGAAACTATCAATGGCAGTTTTACAATTACTATTAGCAAATGCTTTAACTCCAGTCTCTTTATCTGAGTTTGTATATTGTTTTAATAAAACTTCTTCACCCAAGCTAATGCTGTCATTCAAGCTATGCTCCTCTTTATTAGCACAGGAATCTCCTATATTTGAGGCTATCGTTATAGGTCGAAAAACGTATACTAAAGTACCACCAAAAACTACTCCGATTACTAATCCAATAATGCAAGCTCCTACAGAGTATTTCATATTCTTCTTTTGGTAATCCGAAGTGTTGACAACTACCGTAGTTGCGGCCAGTGGCTGTTCGGCAATTATGGGAGCTTCGATTAAAGCTATATCTTCATCTCTAAGTCCTAATGCTTGCTGAAGACGTTTCAAATTAGCGCGAGTTTTATCACTGGGAGGAAACTCAAGTTTAATTTCATTGCGAAATGCCTGCTCATATCGCTGCAATTTTTTCTTGTAGACTTCGATAGGCGCTAAAACTTTAGTTTCAATTGCAGCAGCGTCTATCGGTGCTAGTTGTAGTTCCTCTTGTAACCCTTCCAATGCAACACGACCAATAGCAGAAATTTTACCATTACCACTTTCTACCCAATAATCAACTTCCCGACGATATTTGAGGTTGGGATCATCAATAGGTGCTCTTGCAAGATTGATTTTATAGCCTTCTTTGATAGCATATATCTCCGGTTTCATTGCAGGAGCAGCTTCTTGGACTGCCTTGGTAGCATACTCATGCAATTCATCAACCGAAATCCAACCATCTTCATCACGGTCTGCTGCACCAGTCTCCAGTCCCTCAACTATGTAACGGGTGTAGGTCGAGGTATCTGCCCCTTGCTGTTCAAAAGAATATTGGGTAGAAGTTGAAGATGTGAGAATTGCTCGCCCCTCTCCACCTAATTGGTTTTTGATATCCACAAAACCATTATCTTTTGCTGACAAACCCTCAGCAAATGCGCCACTAAAGCAACAATCAAGAATTACTACCTCGCGCCTGGAACGACTATTACTCATGACCTCATGCACAAAGCTAGCTGGTACTGTTGTTGCTTTAACCAGCACTCCTTTGTCAGTTTTGCGGGTGTTACAAGCTGCGAAGTAAAGCTTACCACTCTCATCTTTTATGCCATGTCCAGAGAAGAACAGCAGCAAGAGATCATCTTTTTGACGATTATCAAACAAGGTTTCGATGGCTACCGCCATCTCATGTTGTTGAGGATTTATTAGCAGTGTTACATCATCAAAACCACCAATTTTTGAGTGCAACAAAACTCGCTGCATTGCCTCGACATCTTTTGTCGCTGCTGGTAATGGATTCAGACCAAATCCATACTCACTAACTCCAATTAGCAGTGCTACTTTCGCCATCTTGCTATTCTTCCTTATTGCTGGAATCTCTTAGTTGCCTGCGATAAACTTTTGAGCTTGTTCAATAGCAGCGTTTAACTCTTCCTGACTGCTAGCTTTCACCTTGAGTTTCTTACCGTTAGCCTCAACTTCCAATTCAATGGCTTTACTACCCAAGCGATCGCTCAAAAATCCCAATAATTTCTTACAATTGGCAACACTCACCTCTGCTTGCAATACTCCCAGCAGAAAACCTCCAAACGCCTTTGATCCTAGAGGAGTTTCTGTAACTGCTACAAGTTCAGCACTTTCTACATCTAAGTCTTTAATTTCTCGCAGCAGATTTCGTGTTTCGCGTTCCTGCTCATCTGCATCTAAGTCTGGATTAGAAAGAGCGATCGTTAACTTGATGTTAGATTCAGAACTCATTTTTTACCCTTTTCAGTTTTAAGCAGTTGACCGTCAACTATATTTCCGTGGTTTCTCTATTGACATCATATCCGCTATGTAAATTTTCTGAAACTTCTTTAAGATTTTTACAAAAACTCATAAAAGTTAGGTAAAAATTACTAGAAATTAAAAAGACGTAGCACTGCTACGTCTCTACATTATTTTTCGGAGATGTCTATTACGTCAGGTTAATTAAAACAAGTCCAAATCTGTTACAGCACCAATACTACTAGAAGATACCAATTTGGCATATTTCGCTAACACGCCTTTAGTGTAACGCGGAGCGGGGGGCTGCCAGTTGGCGCGACGACGAGCCAATTCTTCTTCAGATATATTCAACTGCAACAAACGAGCCGGTGCATCAATAGTAATACTATCGCCTTCTTCTACAAGAGCGATCGCACCACCAACTGCTGCTTCTGGAGCAACATGACCAACCACCATGCCGTAAGTACCGCCAGAAAAGCGTCCGTCGGTAATTAATCCCACCGCATCACCCAAACCAGCACCGATAATTGCTGAGGTGGGAGCCAACATTTCGCGCATCCCAGGCCCGCCCTTAGGCCCTTCGTAGCGGATGACTAGAATATCACCAGCTTGAATTTTACCCGCCAAAATTGCAGCTAAAGAAGCTTCTTCCGATTCAAACACCCGTGCGGGGCCGGTAATTACTGGCTTTTTCACGCCAGTAATTTTGGCGACAGCCCCTTCCGTTGCTAAATTACCTCTGAGAATAGCTAAGTGTCCTTGAGGATACATCGGGTTGTTCCAAGGACGAATCACATCTTGATTGACGGATGGTTCTTCTGGTATATCTGCCAATATCTCTGCGACCGTTTGACCCGTGATAGTGAGGCTATCACCGTGTAACAAGTCATGCACAAGTAGCATTTTCATTACTTGGGGAATGCCACCAGCTTTGTGCAAATCTGTAGCTACATATTTACCGCTTGGTTTTAAATCACACAAAACGGGAACACGGGCGCGGATGGTTTCAAAGTCATCCAGCGTTAACTCTACATCAGCAGCGCGGGCGATCGCTAAGAAATGCAATACTGCATTTGTGGAACCACCTACCGCCATAATCACAGAAATGGCATTTTCTATAGATTTACGGGTGATAATTTGGCGGGGTAAGATTTGTTTGCGAATAGCTTCGACTAACGCATAAGCCGATTTTTCCGTGCTGTCGGCTTTTTCGGCATCTTCGGCCGCCATTGTCGAAGAATAGGGCAAACTCATTCCCAGTGCTTCAAATGCTGAAGACATGGTGTTAGCTGTGAACATTCCCCCACAGGAACCAGCACCAGGACAAGCGCGACTTTCGACTTCTAATAATTCCTTTTCATCAATTTTTCCCGCACTGTATTGACCAACCGCTTCAAAAGAACTAACAACAGTTAAATCACGTCCGTTGTAATGACCGGGTTTAATTGTGCCACCGTAAACAAATATTGCAGGGATATTCATCCGAGCGATCGCTAGCATTGCTCCTGGCATATTTTTATCACAACCGCCAATCGCTAGCACACCATCCATACTTTGCCCAGTACAAGCGGTTTCAATGGAATCGGCTATAACTTCCCGCGACACTAGGGAATATTTCATCCCTTCAGTTCCCATCGAAATCCCATCGCTGATGGTTATTGTGCCAAACATTTGTGGCATCGCCCCGGCAGACTTTATACCAACTTCTGCTCTTTGCGCCAGTTGATTTATCCCCATGTTACAGGGAGTGATCGTACTGTAGCCATTGGCAATACCTACAATGGCTTTATTAAAATCTTCATCTTTAAAACCAACTGCCCGCAGCATAGCTCGATTTGGCGATCGCTGCACCCCTTGCGTCACAATTTGGCTTCTTAAATTCTCCGACATAGTTACATCATCCTCTGACTTGCATGTATAAGTATGATAGGTAGCAACTTTTGACATGTCCAATATATATTTATGAATATTTGAGACTTATAAAATATCAAAACTATGGAACTGCGACACCTGCGCTACTTCATTGCTGTAGCTGAGGAACTACACTTTAGTAAAGCCGCAGAGCGACTTCACATCGCTTAACCGCCCTAAGAGGCAGTTTTATTTGATTCGTGAAAAATATAAAATTTGAAAACAAACCGCAAAGTACGCTAAGGGCGCAAAGGGAAGAAAGAGATATATAATAATACCATCCTTGACAGTTTAAAGCCGAATACATTTTGTCACAGTTGGCGCATGTTTGGCTTTGCACCCGAATTCTTCAACATTAGATCTTGTGCATGAATCAAAAATAAGAACCCCACTTCTAATAGCGATCGCTATTAGAAGTGGGGTGTTAGCTACTTTTGCAGGAGATATATTAAACGATAATATCGTTTGCCACTAGTGGTGGTGTTCCTGTCAGCCCAATCTCAAATTCAGCTGAGAGATCCCCATCAGTGCTAGCTTGAAGAATACCTCCTGAATAACGAACCTGTCCGGCTGCGGAGAATGCGCGAGTCCCAATGAAGGTGAAGGCTTGGTTGCCTCCTACAGTGGAATTAGCGTCAATGGTAGATAGATCGATTTGATCGCCTGTAAAGATAGCGTTTCCAACGAAGTCAGTGATAACATCCCGTGATAAGCCAGTAGGACTATCTGAAACTGAGTTGAAATCGAAAATATCGTTACCAGCACCGCCACTGAGAGAATCAGTCCCAGCACCGCCAGTGAGGATATCGCTGCCAGCACCCCCATTTAAGTTATCGCTACCAGCACCGCCAGTGAGGATATCGCTACCAGCACCGCCAGTGAGGATATCGCTGCCAGCACCTCCATTTAAGGTATCGCTACCAGCATCCCCATTTAGGCTATCGCTACCAGCATCCCCATTTAAGATATCGTCGCCAGCATTGCCGTTGAGGATATCGCTACCAGCACCCCCATTTAAGATATCGTCGCCAGCATTGCCGTTGAGGATATCGCTACCAGCACCCCCATTTAAGATATCGTCGCCAGCATTGCCGTTGAGGATATCGCTACCAGCACCCCCATCTAGGGGAGGGCGCAAAATTAGCGGGGAACCGTTGACGGTATTATTGTCATTGAAAATGGTACCGTTGATAATTGCCATTAATTAGTTTCTCCTGAATTTAGAGGGTAAAAAATAACCACTTCACTTCCCCATCAGAAAACGGTGTTGCTGATTAAGAGTATGAATTTGGTTTCCCCAAAGGCGCAAGGAAACAGTTTCAAGTATTTAATTTTTGAATTTCACACTTTTATTCAGCAACGCCGAGAAAACAAAGCAAATAAATAATGAGTGGGAAGAGATAACTGAACCACACCTAATTACAACAGGTGTTTACTGTTAAGCCTGAAGATTTGAGAAGATTTGAAAAGCACTGGATTTATTGATGATGTTGGCATCAAAATTGTGCCAGAGGTGATGTTATATTCTTGTACCTGATGTTTTTACTGGTTCCAGTAGTAGGCTGCTAGGAAACAAGCAGATTTCCTCCTACGAAATTGCATAGGTTTTAGAACGTTTTGGTTCTATTGAGAATCACAAGATTATGATATTACCCTCAAGGCTACTTTTTTCTATCTATAAGAAAGAGTAATTAACCTTATTTTATTACTTTCGTCACAAAAAAATCTTAAACCTTTGCTCACAGAGGGTTGGTTTTACTTATTGAGATTTGTTTGGTAATTTTTATAGTTATATATGAGGAAGTAATTGACAATAATTAAAAGGCTAGTTGAGCAGTGCGTAAGCGTAGCCCGCCGTAGGCATCGCTACATCCCTTCCATTACCATTTGGCTGTTCAACTTCTTTGGCATCAGTGCAAGTGTTGCGATTATATTACCTAATTTTTTCATGCATACGCGGTGCGATCAAGCCTTAGCAAGCATTAGTAATTCTCTATTTTTTAGATTTGCTTCTGTTACTAATTAAGAAAATTACCAATCTTAAGTATGAAGCCAATATGACTAATTTTTTAGTAAGATATCCTTTCTTGATATTCAACTATGCTTGATTACAGCAATACCATCCTTGGCAGATTAAGCAGGAATATATTTTGTGAATTTGCCTGAATACAGAAATAAATTAGCGTAATAATAATCACTATAAAAGGGAGAGGCAAGTTAAGCTTACCTCTCCCCACGACTGTTAAATTATTAGAATTCTGCCTCGTGCTTTATTTTCAAGGCAGGTCTATTAAATTAAAGGTTAATGTCGCTTGCTACTACTCTTGGTGCGCCTGCCAGGCGAATCTCAAACTCAGCCGATAGATCCCCATCAGTGCTAGCTTGAAGAATACCTCCTGAATAACGAACCTGACCTGCTGCGGTGAATGCACCAGATCCTATGAAACTGAAGCCTTGGTTGCCCCCTATAGTGGAGTTGGCGTCGATGTTAGATAGATCGATTACATCAGCAGGCAAGTTACCGTTGCCAAAAAAGTCACTGATAACATCCCGTCCAGATCCAGCAGGACTATCTGAAACTGAGTTGAATTGGAAACGATCGTTACCCGATCCTCCAGTGAGAACATCAGTCCCACTACCGCCAACCAAGCGATCGTTGCCAGCACCACCGATAAGGGTATCGTTGCCATTAGCACCGCCAAGGACATCGTTGCCAGCACCAGCGTTAATGATATCGTTACCATTACCGCCAATGAGGCTATCATTGCCATTATCACCATTTAGGTTATCGTTGCCATCACCACCGACAAGGGTATCGTTACCATCGTTACCAAAGAGGCGATCGTCGCCACCAGCACCAGTAAGGACATCGTTGCCAGTACCGCCAACGATACTATCCCTACCACCACCACCAGTAATGACATCGTTGCCAGCACCACCGATAAGGGTATTGTTGCCACCACCGCCGGTGATCACATCGTTGCCACCACCGCCATCGATGCGATCGTTGCCACTACCACCGAGAAGGACATCAGCGCCACTACCACCGTTTATGATCCTGTTACCACTACCGCTATTGACCTGGACAGAGTTGGTAGCACCGTTGATAATGTTAGTGATATTATCGTCAGTGATACCGAGAATAGTTGCCATAAATTAGCTTCTCCTGAGTTTAGAGGGTAAAAATTACCTCGTCATTTCACGATCAAAAAACGGTGTTACTGATTAAGAGTATGAATTTCCTTTAGCCCAAAGGCGCAAAAGAAATAATTTCAAACATTAAATTTTTGAATTTCACACTTTTATTCAGCAATGCCGAGAAAAGAAGGTAGAAAAATAACGAGTGGTAAGAGATAACTGAACCACACCTGATTGGAACAGTTCTTTCTGTTAAGTCCAAAGATTTTAGAAGCACTGCATATATTAATGAGTCTGGCATCAAAATCGTGCCAAGGGTCATTTATATATCTGTGTGCTTTATGTATTCATTGGTTACAAGTACTAGGCTGCTAGGGAACAAGCAGATTTTCTAGTACACAATCGCATAGCTTTTACGATATTCACAATCACAAGATTATGATATTACTCTCAAGGCTACTTTTTTCTATCTATAAGAAATAATAATTAATCCTCTTTTGTTCCTCTCACCCAAAAAAAAATCTGAAACCTTTGCTTAGATAGGGTTTTGTAATATATGTAGGAAGAATAAAGTCATGATAGTACTTTAGGGTAGTTTGTTTTATTTATAAAAAAAAGTGGTACTACATTAATTACCACTTTTTTTTATAAATTTATGATGAATTTTAACGAGGTAGAGGTAACCCTGTAACGGCTACTGCTCCAGCGAGCGCACTGGCTGCAAGGGAAGTCAATGCTGTCCCGAATAACCACCAAGCAGCATTTGCAACGGTTTTTTTGGTTTCTTGAGCTTGCTTTTTAGCTTGTTGTTGGATCGCTTTTAGGCGTTTTTGTGTTTCTTGTTGAATGCGTTCGGCTCGTTGTAGTACGCCATCCCGCGCCGCTTCTATTTGGTCGATGATCCTATTAGCATCCTCTTGGGAAATATCCTCACGAGAACTGATGACAGCAACTAGGGTGTCACGATCAAATTCACTGAGGCGATCGCGCAATGCTTCAAATCCAGCTTGGGGATCGTCGAACACTTTCGCAAAGTCTTGCTTAATACTTTCATAGTTGAGTTCGGAACGATCCAGGGAGTTGAGATAGTTACGAACTTTACCAAAAACTCCATCAAGCACTGATTGCACTCTTTGCTGGATTTGCTGGAATTGTTCAACAATGGAGGTGCGAACCGATTCAATTTGATCCACAATCCGGTTAGCTTCTTCTTCTGAAATATCTTCCCGTTGGGATAATAGCGCCACAATTGTAGAACGGTCAAATTTTGAGGCGCGATCGCTTAAACTTCCAATTCCAGCGCGGGGAGAAGACAGCAGCAATTGCAAATCGCGTTTAATGGCTTCTGGATTGAGTTCTTCTTTGTTAGTATTACGCAGATATTCTTCAAGATTGGCTTCAAAATCTAAAGCTTGTTGAGCAGTACGTTTGGCTAAACGTCGTGGCGCTCTGACAATATTTGCGATCGCATCTTGTGCTTGATCAATAATTTGATTAACTTGCTCTTGGCTCAAGTCTCCCCGTTGACTGACGAGCTTAACCAAGGTTTCTCGATCAACGTTAGATAAGCGATCGCGCAGTGCTAAGGCTCCTGCTTTAGGATCATCAAGTAATTTTTCCAAATCGCTCCTGATACCTTCGGGATTAAGTTCTTCTAAGTTGGTATTGCGGAGGTATTCAGCGATCGCTTTTGTAGTTTTTTCGTACTGTTCTTTCGCTTGCTGCGGAACTTGCAAAATACTATCTCGGACTGCTTCAATCTGATCGAGAGTTTGGTTTATCTGTTCTTCGCTCAAATCTTGACGCTGACTGAGCAATTGTACTAGTGTATCCCGGTCAAATTGCGATAGCCGCGAAGTCAATTGGCTAATTCCAGCTTGGGGATCGTCTAGTAGAGTTTGAAACTCACGTTTGATACTTTCGGGATTTAGTTCATCTTTGTTAGTATTCCGCAAATAATCTTCAACTCTTTGGCGCAATTCATCGGCTTTGGCTTTTGCTTGTTCTTGCAGCTCTCTAGCACGATTTAAGAAATTATCGCGGTTGCTTTCGAGTTGATTAACAATATTATTAGCTTCCTCTTCGTTGATATCTTGACGCTGTTGGAGCAATTGTACATAAGTATCGCGGTCAAATTGCCCGAAGCGGCTACTTAAATCTTCAAACCCAGCTTCTGGATCTTCCACCAACTTTTTAAAGTCGCGTTCAATACCTTCAGGATTGAGTTCTTCTTTCCCCGTCGAACGCAGATAATCTTCGATGCTGCTGCGGAAATCTTGCCCTTGCTCTCGCGCTTGAGCCTGTTTTACAGTTTCTAAAACTTCCGAGCGATCGCTTTCCATTTGTTCGGAAATTTCTTTCACCCTAGCTTCACTAACATCACCTCGCTGCTTCAGCAAGTTGGCGAAATATTCTTGATTTATTTCTTCTAACTCCCGTCTTACAGTTCTCGGATCTGCATTAACGTCATAGATGAGTTCTTTAAATTCATCTCTTAGGGTAATGCGGTTAAAATGCCAAGGAAAGGAATTCAATATGTAGTCTTCTACATCTGCCTTAATTGTGTTTTCGGGTGATATTGGCAATTTTGCAGATACTTGCTCAGCTGCTTCATCTCTGAACTTTTGTAATTGTTCTGTGATTTGATTGACATCGACATCTTGAACTTTTTCTTTCAGTTTTTGCAACTGATTAGTAATTTTGTTGACATCGATATTGGAAAGGTTGACCCGCTCCATAACTGCTGGTGCTGCCGCACTCAAGCCATATTGAATAGCTTGCTTGATTATACCATTGCCATTTCCACCTCCGACTGTAACCAGTTGTTGAAGGCGTTCACCTAATTGCTCTGAATTCAATTCTTCGGGTGTTGCAGACTTTAGCAAATTAATTACTTGTTCTGTGGGATTGCTCCGATTCAAAGCTTTTTGCCAAGCACCTTGAAATTGGTCAGCAATGCGATTAATATCTTCTTGAGATAAATCTGTGCGACTGCTAATTAAATCAACAAATGTTTGACGATTGATATTTTGCAATAGGTCGCTGTTAGCAACAGATTGCAAATCTGTATCTTTAAGAAGCTGGTCAAATTGGTTACGAATTTCTGTGATATCCAGCTTTGGTAATTGCAGAGAACCTAAAGAACTTTGGATGGTATTTCTAATATCTTCAGGATTAAAACCTGAAGTTAACTCTCGTCGGACTGCGGCTGTAATATCTTCAGCAGTAGAAACTAACTGTTTTTTCGCAGTATTAGCACCGATGCCAGCAGTTGCTGTACCCATCAGAGTTTGAAAACCAGAAGTGACAGTACTAGCGATAGAACCGATAAAAGAACCTACTGCTGATGAACCAAACCAAATTACCAGTGAGAAATAGGTAGCCCAGATAACTACACCGATAATTGCACCTAAAGATTCACTTTCGATTAAACTAAGTTTTACCGCTAGAAAACAAGCAATAAATAATGCAATACTAACGGTTAATAACGCCCAAGCACCAATTTTCGTCTGAACTGAACGAATTTTACTACCTAAACTTTCTGAATCATCATCAGAATCTGAGTCAATTTCCCAAGATGAAATTCCAACAGCGACTGAAAAATTAGTCAATAATAATTGAAAGGCAAATGCCATTAAGACTCCAGCCAGCAATGCTACCAAGAATTTAGGGCCAGAAAAAAGAACTGATGCTTCTTCTGGAGTTAGTGCTTCCTGAGCTATTATTGGCGCTAATCCAAAAGATAGCCAGTTCCATCCCCAAATAGTTAAAACACCTTGAAACATAGTATTTTCCCACTTGCAGTCAATTAAATAACCATTGATAAAATGGCTTACTCATCAATCTACTTGCCAGTTATATAAATTGGCACTTTCTTAGGTAAGAAGCTTGCTTGCCAAAAGTCGTATCTTACAAAAAATAAATGTTTTTATTAATTTTTACCTAGAGAAAATAATATTAAGTTTGGTAATTTTATATTAATTTGTTTGACAAAAATTAATCTGCTTAGTATTAGTAAAATTTTGCCCAAAAACTTTAAATTTATACATAGTTATATATTTTTATTAGAAATCACATTTAATCGATAGGTTGTTAACAAAAATTTAGCTAATTTTAAAACTAATATTTTAGAGATTGTTTTGATAAATTAAGTAATCAATATCTAATTTTCATAAGGCATAATTTATTTGATTATTAAAATTTGTTGCTATCTTTAGATAAAACACGTATGCCTAATGATAGAGATAAAATTTCTTCCAAGCGATTGATGAAATATAAACATAAACATGTATTAATAAGGTCATTAGGAGCTATAAATTTAGTGAATAATTTATTTTTGCTGAGGAGAAAGAATAATGGTTGTAGGTGTACATAAACGTGGTGTAGGTGTATTTTCTCATCGTCGAGATGTTGAACATGCCTTACATGAATTAAAAAAAGTTGGTTTTGATATGGATAGAGTCTCTGTCATCACGGAGGATGGAGACAAAGATGATATTTCTGGGGCTGAAGTACGCGATCGCGTCGGTGATAAATCTGACGATGGCGCTAAAGTCGGAGCAGCTACAGGCGGCGCGTTAGGCGGATTGACTGGCTTATTAGTTGGTCTTGGAACTTTGGCAATTCCTGGACTTGGGCCAATTATGCTGGCTGGAGCCGCAGCAACCACCTTAGCTACTACTCTCGCTGGCGCTGGTATTGGTGCAGTAGCTGGTAGTTTGCTTGGTGCATTAGTTGGTTTAGGAATTCCCGAAGAACGAGCCAGAGTTTATGACGAACGCGTTAAACGGGGACACTATTTAGTCATCATAGATGGCACAGATTCAGAAATCGCCAGAGCAGAAGCAATTTTACATCAGGGTGGTGTCGAAGAGTTTGGCATTTATGACAACCCAGATGCTAGAAATACAAATGCTGATTATGTCGCTCCAACATCTAATGTTGTTCCGAGTGGTGTTGCCAAACGCGCGATTGGAGTCTTTTCTCATCGTCGAGATGCAGAAGCAGCAATTACAGAATTACGAGATGCAGGTTTTCCCTTAAGTAAAGTCTCCATCATAGCCAAAGATACAAACGGTCATGGGATCGCTGGTGTAGATGTAGATAAAAATGTCGGTTCAGGTAATAAAGCAGACGATGGTGTAAAAGCTGGAGCAGCTACAGGTGGAGTCGTAGGCGGCTTGACTGGCTTATTAGTTGGCCTTGGAACTTTAGCAATTCCTGGAATCGGGCCTGTAATTGCAGGTGGTGCAGCAGCGACGGCTTTAGCATCAACAGTTGCTGGCGGTGCGATCGGTGCAGCAGCTGGCGGTATTGTTGGCGGACTCGTTGGCTTAGGAATTCCTGAAGACAAAGCGCGAGTATATAGCGATCGCTTCCAAAAAGGCGACTACTTGGTAATTATCGATGCTACAGAAGCTGAAATCCGCCAAGCTGAAGCAATTCTCAACCGTCGAGGCATTGAAGAATTTGCTATCTATGATGGCAGTGATTTAGGTGAACATCGCCCAGGTTTAAATCAAGTAACCCATCACGACACAGCAGTTGTGAATAGCGATCGCACCAATTATTCAACAGGTCTTCATGGAGATGAGCCTTCTGTAATCATTGTTGACCGTCGTGATGAAACACTCTAACCGCAGGTAGTTGTCACTCACACTAATTTTCTCTAATTTAAAGAGCAAGAAGATAAAAACTTTGCTCCTAACTTAAGAAACTTGCTCCTCACTTCTGCCGTGAACATCCACGAACTCCACAAGTTTCACTTTCCGATTCAGAATTAAACCTATGCAAAAGCTAACTCCCTTCTTAATTAGTTGCCTTTTAGTTTTTGGTGTTGCTGCTTGTGATAACGCTTCTAAAACAGCTGAATCTGCACCCGATCCTAATGAAGCACCAACCGCACCAAGCGCACAAACAACACAAGCTGCTCAACAAGACGCGCAAAGTGAAGTTCGCAGAAGACAACTTGATGCTGATATTCGTGCCCGCGAACAGCGAAACAATGCCACCGGTGGCGATACAGATAGAGCTGCAAGTGACCTAGCAAGTCAAGTTCGCTCCAAGTTAGAGGCAAACATACCCAAGGGTCAACTAACAGTTAATGCGAAAGACGATGGAAGTGTCACTGTCGCAGGAACTGTAAACAATCAGCAGGAATTGGCTAAGATTGAACGTTTAGCTAAGGAAATAAAAGGTGTCAAAACTGTAGTTGTTAAAGCAACTATTGCCCCACCGCAACAGTAAGACAGCTAACAATAAATCAAAGTGAGTAGGTAGGCATAAATAAATTTAGATGCCCCTGCTCAGGGTTAGGGGTCAGTTATATTTACTACTGACTACTAAGAATTGACAACTGACGACCTGAATAATTATATTTATTGGCGCTCAGTCAGTTATAGAAACTTTTGTACTTACGGAAAATATAAATTATGGAAACCGCCGAACAACAGCAACGTGAATCCGTGAATGCCTCTTTCTCACAAGGCACGCTAGCAATTGAAGGTACAGATACTCAAAACTTGCCAAAGTTACCACCAGCATCTGAACCAGAATCTCAATGGCAGCAAATTAGCAGACAAGTTTCTCAAGTTTTGGAGAAATTGCCTGAATATTTAGGTAGCTTTTTTAGTAGCTATAAGCAGCCTCTAACAACAGTTGGTTTGATTTTAGCGGCGATTGTTACAGCCAAGATAGTACTAGCTGTACTCGATGCCATCAATGATATTCCATTACTATCACCGACTTTTGAGTTAGTTGGAATTAGTTATGGCACTTGGTTTATTTCCCGTTATCTACTAAAGGCTTCAACCCGGCAAGAATTAGCCGATGAAATTCAATCACTGAAGAACCAATTTTTAGGCGAATAAATTTACTAACCATTAAAACATTACACTGTGGCGTAAGTTTGCCCGCCTTTAACAATTTGCTTAAGCCTTAGTAGACTAGTCTGTGTCTTCGCTAATTAAATATATACAATCTAAATGTTCACATTCCCGACTTCTTAGACAAGTCGGGAATTTTGTAACTATCTTATTTTGAATACAAAATGCAGTAGAGACACAAGAATGTTTATTGCTGTCAGTGTCAACTTTAGCTACAACGCTTGTTTTATATGATGAACAGAAATTATATGTATTGAGCCGGACTTCAGCTTAGTCTTTTGGATACATCAAAAGATAGAGAGCATAACATTGTATTTAACTTTAAATCACTTCTAAAGATAGTAGAACGAAAATGAAAAACAACCTAATCTAGGCTTTGAGGTTATTTAATAGATTCTTTAACGAGGACATAAATTATGGCTAATGAAGCAGTTAATAGAGATATAGATTCATCTGGTAGAGCTGAAGTAGATACATACGATCGCGGTATTATCCCAGCTGAAACAGCTGCTCGAATGGAAAGAGAAGGAACTACGTACAAAACACTCCCCACAGAAGAAAGGGAGGCAGATGCACCTACCGATGACCAAACCAATCCAGACAGTATACGCACCACTGACGGATACACCGTGGACAAAGAAGGTTTGTTAAACAACTATGCAGTTGAACCGGAAATGTACTACGAAGAACCGGGTGATGCACGCAAACAAGCAGCAGCCGATTCCGCCCAACGTATTCAAGAACTCGGAGAAGTTAATCAGGACGAGGAAGGCAAGTTGACCGAAAATAGTGATACACGCGGTAGAGGTCCAGGAATAGTTTAATTACAACAATCCTTTTTGCTGGGTGTAATTACACCTGAGAAGGCTAAATAAGTGTTTTGTAGAGACGCAATGATTGCGCCTCTACTTGTATTTATGGGCTATGGGGTCAATGTTTCGAGAAGTATGTTACTAGTGGTCTATCGCAAAAATTTTGATCGGTTTGTAGTAAGCACTTTAGTGCTTGAATATTTGAGGACTAAAGCCCTCACTACAAAACTAATGGGATAGACCATTAAATAATCAACGGCTCAAGTTCACGATCGTGCCATTGTCGCTGATACCATTCGGAAACCAAGGGACGGACAATAAACTTAGGATGGCCTTCACCTTTAACGTCAATACGTAAACCTGAGTAAGGTCGCCGCTTCTGAGAACCTTGACCATTGCGACCAATGAAGAGATGCGATCGCGCCACTAATCTATTTTCATTTCCAAAAGTCTCCATCAAATCTGCTCCCTCAATCCTCTGGCGTCGCAAACTAAACCCGCTACCACCGCAAACAATCCAGTGGATATGAGAATCAGCGTGTCCTGTATCCATTGTCTCTAAGTGTTCCAAGCAGTGGGCGTGACCGTTTAATACTAAATCAACTAAAGGACGCCCTTGAGTTAGGAAACCTATTTCTTTAGCTACCGCATCCAGCACACCACGGAGGCGATCGCGGATTATCAGAGTTTGTGCTTGTTGCCACTTTGTCGCTTCAGTTACATAAGGTGGATGATGGAAATAAATCACCCTTCCCCGAACTTCAGAGTTATTCCAAGATTCAATTAATTTTTGCTTTAGCCACTCCAGTTGTTCAGTATCAGTTACTGTTGTTTTATTAGCAGCTAGTTGCTTATCGATATCAACAATAATTTCTTCAATTTGCGACACCTTGGCGTGGTAGTCGTCTAATTGATCGGCTTCAATAGGGTTTTCTGGACGAAGCTTGGCTGAGGTTTCAATGATTTGCTGCTTTTCTTGCTCTAAATCTTCACGACGTTTTTCTAAAATTCTGCGATCGGTGTCACCTTTTTTTGTTTTAGGTAGCGGTGGTGGATCGTTAAATGTATTAGAATCCAAGGCAAAGAAATCAATACCGCCATAGCGAAAAGTGTAGTAGCGATTGGGAAGGCGAGTAAAGTGCCCAGGTTCATAGCTAAGACAATAACCTGTATCTGTTTTAGCTGTGTAATACTGATTTAAATGATTATTTAACTCTCCTGGAAGCTGAAACGCCTGAAGATAGTCCATAAATGCCCGTGCGTAGGCTTCACCCGTTCGTGAGCCATGCAAGCCTACATCTAGGTCTAAGCGCGATCGCAACAGGCGACGAATGGGTAATGTTGTTAAAGATGCCAAGCTCAATAGAATCGGCAAGTTATAGTAATCGTGATTTCCCAGTACAGGTAAAATGGGCAGCTTAAAAATCATCTGGTCATAAGCAATCCTTTGAGAATGCTCTCCCCCCAAGAGAAACTCTCGATAAGGCTGGATGAAATTCTGCTGATAGTATTCACTCGACCCCACTAAATAGATCACATCACCCGTATGCAGCATAAAACGGCATTCGCTGTGATGGGGCAACATAAGTTCAGCCACCTTTCGCTGGGGATTGTGTCCCCGGTGCTTGCCGGAACCACTATCACCTACAACTAAAAATGAGAACTCAGAATTGTCTGTTTGGCCATCCTCCAACACCAGCCGAGTTTGGTCGATGTTCCGTTCTAGAATTAACGGATCTTGCCACCGTACCCGTTGATTCATTTTACGGATTTTGTTAGCGATCGCTGGATCAGATACAAGTTTCAATGCAACCTACTCCTGAGTTTTTAATTAGGAATCGAAGAAGAGGAAGGGGAAGGAGGCAGGGAGCAGGGGGCAGGGGGCAGGGAGCAGAGGGGAAAACCCCATAAATAAAATATATTTAGGGCTGCTGCAAGGTTGGACGCATTATTTCTTGTGGCACTTGACGCGACGCTCGTTCGCCCTTGGCGTCTCCCCTTGGGAGAAGACTCGCTAACGCTGCGCTATCAAAATGAACATAAAACATTGAGCATGAATAAACATTATTTCCTATGAAACCCAAGGGTTGCTAGGGAATTCCAGCATCTTTTCCCCTTCCCCCTGCTCCCCTGCCCTCACTCCTCCACTTTGTCTTTCATCTCAATAGTCAAATTAGGGAGTCCCTCTAGTTTTTCGGTAGGCTCCACTTCTTCTACTAATGGCACAAAAATGTTCAAACCTGCTGGTACACACTTAATTTCTACTGGAGTTGTGCCCACTATTTCACCATCTAGAACAACCTTTTGTGGTGGCTTAGTTGTAATTTTAAATTCTTTGGCTCGCAGGAAGCCAATATCATTCCGATCGACAGCGTTACCTGTAGAAGCCGTTTGGAATAGATGAAATGTAGCTGCGATCGCTCCTGCTTTGTTAGCTGGGGCTACAATCGTCAAATCTAGCAACCCATCATCATAAATCAGACCGGCTGGGCCTTGAGCCAAAACTGAAGTAGGAGGCGCGGCATTTGCTACTGTAACTGCACAGGCACTAGTTTTAATTATCCTGTCTTCTGTTTCAATTTCAACATCAAAGTTTTTTAAGTTTCTCAGTTGCTGAATTCCAGCGAAAACGTAGGCCATCATGCCAAAGCGATTCTTGGAGTCTCGGTCTGCCAATTCTACAGTTTCAGCTTCAAAGCCAATACCTGCCAAAAGCACCATTGGCCGATCGTTGCAATAGGCTACATCTACATGGCGGGTTCCTCCTTGCAAAATTGTTTCACACGCACCTGCGATGGTGTCAGGAATTCCTAAAGCTGTGGCAAAAGCGTTTGCTGTTCCTCTAGAAATAATGCCAAATGGAATATCACTACCCACTAAAGCCGTTGCTGCCGCCGAGAGAGTGCCATCTCCCCCCGAAGCAATGATTGCATCTACCCCTCGCTCTACAGCTGCTAAAGCCAGTTCGTCAGCGTCGATTTCTTCAGTTGTGAGATAAATATCTAGGTCAATTTCTGGCTCTAATATTGCCCGAATTTCTGCCAGTTCTATATCCGGGTCACCCTGACCCGCAACTGGATTAAAAATGAGGCAGGCGGAACGATTCATAAAATATAAAGGCTAAACTTAGATTACTAAAATACCAAATTATTTCTAGCATTCTTATGAAACTTCGGCTTCCTTCTGGCGGCTGGTTTACATTGTGTAAGAAGTTTAGAAGTTTTTGCGTTGGAACATACCAATGCTGACGCGTATTTAAGGATCTTTTGTCTTTACTAAAACAATAAAAATTTTGCCATGCGTCAAATATTACTAGTTTTAGCAAGTATGCTAACTCTCAGCAGTTTAAATACTCCCACCGTGACAATAGCAGATACAGCGCATAATTTACGGGAGATCCGCTTAGTTCAAAGGCTCAACTGCAATAATCCTCAAACTCAAATAGCAATTAATGAATGCGCGAAGTTGTCTTACCAAAGGGCAGATAAAAAACTGAATCAAGCCTATCAACAATTGCTACCTACCTTAGAAACATCTAGGAAACAGAAATTGATTGCTGCACAACAAGCTTGGCTGAAGTTTCGAGATACCAATTGTGAGTTTGAGAGAAGCAGATATGAGGGAGGAAGTATCGCCCCTAGCATTTATTCTGGTTGTTTAGAAAATACCACAAAGCTGCGTACCCAAGAATTACAGGAATTTCTCAAATCTGACCCTTAAATAGTCGAATAAAACCGCAACGCGAGAAATATTAGTAATTAGTTCAAGAGAAACCACGCCCACAAAGGACGTGGTTTGAATTAATATAATATTAATAAGATAATTTAAACTCTCGACTGAACGAGCACCAAACGTTTTACGCCGAAGCCCTAACTGAAACTGAAGTTGCTCACTCTGCTTTCATCTTTAACCAGCCAAATAGCTGTTCTACTGTCAATTTTAAATCAACATTATCTAGAACAGGCAAGCTATCTCCTTTATGACAAAATTCTGGTTGTTGATGTGGTTGAAAAACCAGAACTGAACGGTCATCAGGATCAATCAACCATCCTAACTGACAACCATATTTTAAGCAGTGCAAGATATTGCTTGTAACTCGATTGGAACTCTGATCTGGAGAAAGAATTTCAATTGTCCAGTTCGGAGCAATTAGCACATCATCTACAGGTTCTCCGTTATCATCAAACTCAATTTGCTCCCAACGGATAACCGCCACATCTGGAACAATTGACCGACCACCGAAAGTACAACGCAACTCTGGAAAAGCATAAGCGATTTGCCTCTTTTCTGTGACTTCATTAATTCCATCAATCAACTTAGCCTGAAGTCGGGGGTGGCGGGTTTTGGGCATTGGTTTTAGGATAATCTCACCATCAATATAAAGGCTTGCAGGCTTTGTTTCTGGTAACTTCAGAAACTCCTCTAGGGTTAGAGATGCAGATTTTGCAACACTCATAATTTCTGCTACTCCGAAAGTCCTACATCAAGTTTATAGCAGTTTTCAATCGATGCACCGTGTATTTTTATTGCCTGCAAGTGATAAATATAGCAGCTTGTACCGTAATCCTGCTGTACTCAATAAAATTGTTTGAGATTCCTCAAACCAGCTTTTGGTAAAGAATTGTAATCCAAAATCCAAAATCCAAACTCCAAAATTGGTATGAGTCCCTGACTACGATAGTCTAGATGAGAGTGAATTTATCGCCTGCGATATTATATTGTTTTATGACTTCAGTTGTTTCTAGCCCTCCACGCACTATTCGGATTGGTTCACGTAAAAGCCAACTTGCTCTGGTTCAGACCTACTGGGTACAAGAGCAACTCCAAAAAAGATTCCCTGATATCATTTTTGAAGTCCACACCATGTCTACCCAAGGCGATAAAATCTTGGATGTAGCATTAGCTAAGATTGGCGACAAAGGACTTTTTACTAAAGAACTTGAAGTTGGAATGCTCAATCAGGAGATTGACTTTGCCGTTCATTCTCTCAAGGATCTGCCGACTCACTTACCTGAAGGGTTAACGCTGGCGGCAATTACTGAACGGGAAAATCCAGCAGATGCATTAGTGGTGCATGAAAAGCACAAAGATAAACAAATTGATACATTGCCAGAAGGTGCAGTAATTGGTACATCTTCGCTGCGGCGATTAGCACAGTTACGCCATCACTTCCCGCACTTTACCTTTAAGGATGTCCGGGGAAACTTGATTACACGGTTGGCAAAACTGGATGCAGGCGAATACGATGCTTTGATTTTGGCCGCAGCAGGGTTAGAGAGATTGGGAATGGGCGATCGCGTTCATCAAATTCTTCCCAAAGAAATCTCTCTTCACGCTGTTGGACAAGGTGCCTTGGGTATAGAATGCCGGGCTGATGATAGTGAAGTGCTATCTCTACTCAAAGCGATCGAACATCCCGAAACACGCGATCGCTGTCTAGCCGAACGGTCTTTTTTACGCTCTTTAGAGGGGGGCTGTCAAGTACCTATTGGTGTAAATACAGAAATATCTGGTGATAATTTGACCTTAACAGGGATAGTCGCTAGTGTAGATGGTCAAAAGTTCGTCAAAGATACCGTCACAGGGATTGCCAATGATGCTGAAGCGCTAGGCATAGAACTAGCCCAAGTGTTGCGGCAACAAGGAGCGCAAGAAATTTTATCAGAAATTTTTGCGGTGATTCAGCGCGGTTCTTAAGCAATTGGGCAGGCCGATGTGATTAGATAAGAATTGATCGCCGTTGCACCAAAGATGTGCCAGACGCGACAAATCGCGTTTGTCGGCATCATAGAGTTAATTTGACAATATAGACAGAACCGGGGAAGCAAAAATTACCATGCGGATTCTATTTGTTGCAGCAGAGGCAGCACCCATTGCCAAAGTAGGAGGAATGGGTGATGTTGTTGGGGCATTACCCAAATTTCTGAGAGAAATGGGGCATGATGTGCGGATATTCTTGCCTTACTATGGCTTCCTGCCAGACAAAATGGAAATTCCCAAAGAACCCATCTGGCGCGGCTCTGCGATGTTCCAGGAATTTGCTGTTTATGAAAGCGTTCTGCCTGGTACTGATGTTCCCTTGTACTTATTTGGACATCCCGCCTTCCTACCCCGCCACATTTATTCTGGAGAAGGTGAAGACTGGCGGTTCACATTATTTTCCAATGGTGCAGCCGAGTTTGCCTGGAATTACTGGAAACCAGAAATTATGCATTGTCATGATTGGCATACGGGGATGATTCCTGTGTGGATGCACCAAGATCCTGATATCACCACAGTCTTTACCATTCATAACCTGGCTTATCAAGGGCCGTGGCGTTGGTACTTAGAAAAAATTACTTGGTGTCCCTGGTATATGCAAGGACACAACGTTATGGCGGCGGCGGTGCAATTTGCCAATAAGGTAAATACAGTTTCGCCCACCTATGCCGAGCAAATCAAGACACCTACTTATGGTGAAACATTAGAAGGTTTGCTGTCTTTTATTAGCGGTAAATTATCTGGGATTATCAACGGAATTGATACTGAAGTTTATAACCCAGAAAATGATAAATATATTGCTCAAACCTTCACTGCTGATACCCTGGAGAAACGCAAAGCCAACAAAATTGCTTTGCAAGAAGAAGTAGGATTAGAAGTCAACTCCAAAGCCTTTCTAATTGGGATTGTGACCCGATTAGTGGAACAAAAAGGCATTGATTTGATATTGCAAATCCTCGATCGCTTCCTCTCCTATACAGATGCACAGTTTGTGCTGTTAGGGACAGGCGATCGCTATTATGAAACTCAGATGTGGCAATTAGCATCCCGCTTTCCGGGACGCATGGCAACTTATTTACTGTATAACGATGCCCTGTCTCGCCGCATTTACGCTGGTACTGATGCTTTCTTGATGCCTAGTCGTTTTGAACCTTGCGGTATCAGCCAAATGATGTCTTTACGCTACGGTTCTGTGCCTATTGTCCGCCGCACAGGTGGATTAGTTGACACCGTAAGCCATCACGACCCCGAAAATGCAACAGGTACCGGTTATTGCTTTGACCGCTATGAAGCGCTAGACCTTTTCACCTGTATGATCCGGGCTTGGGAAGGCTTCCGTTTCAAACCACAATGGCTAGAACTACAAAAGCGGGGCATGAGTGAAGATTTTAGTTGGTATAAATCTGCTAAAGAGTACGTGAAGTTGTACAGGTCAATTTACGGTTTGCCAGAAGAAGAGGAGACACCACAACCAGAGTTAGTTTTAAACGAAGCGATCGCTAATAGCAAGTCATAAATCTCTGTACATGTGTACAGATGTATGCACCTCATTTTTTGAACTCATGATGCATTGTTCAGATTAGCCTAATATCTGAAGATGCTAATCATGAGTTTTTTGCTTCTGAAATAATTTTTTTGTAAGTATTTAATATTGTTTATTTATTCTTACCAGATAAAAATCTGAAAGCTTTGTTGTGGTTAGTTATTTTAAACATGGGGATAGCTTGAATGGAACCAAGTTCAACCCAAGCTACAAATATTTTATTTTTTCAAGTTAATCAAAAAGCGCTAAGTAAGTGGGTCAAATTAAAATAAAACCTCACTTTGCCTCCAGCTTGCCTCTCCTAACAAAGGCTGCGATGTACACATAATTTGTCAGAGTGAAACTGTCAGACTTACTAACATCCCGCCTCGGAATGAATTCCGAGACGGGATAGAAACACAGTGCGAGATTTATTAATAAAGATATGGCTGCGACAAGACTTGTGTAAGCTGTTGTGCCTTTAATTTGCACTAATATTTTTTTCAATATGATTGTGGGGTGGGCATCTTGCCTACCCTGATAGTGCAAGTTGTATACGTAACAGCTTATATACCGTAGCTTAACAAAGGAGAGGCATTGAGAGTGAGGTTTGATCTTATGTTTAATTACGCCTACCTACTTGATTGCATTGTCTGTGAGATTCCTGAGCCTTGCTTAAGGAATCTGATCTTTCTTATTTGACTTTATGAATATTGTGTAAATTTAAAAAAAACTTTTTGTAAAGTTGTAAGTATTTATATATAGATAATCGTATATTATTTGTTGTATTGAGCCACCAATTATTGTCTTTATATTGTCCCTTGTTTTAAAGCTTTAACTAGGAAAATATTGATTGCTGTATATAAGACAGTTAATAACTCCAAAAAATAAATTAGCCTTTAGTTTTATGATGTATTGACATGTCTATCTGTATGCTTTTTGAGTCAAAAAACTCACTATTGGAAGTGAGAAATTAAGACATTCTAAAAGCTTGATTTATTGCTCTATGTCATAACAATTTAGCCTTTATTAGACAAGCAAAATGTTAGCAGAAAAAACTCAGACGCGGCCTATTTATAGTATTCCTTCAATTAGAAATTATCGATGGTCTACTCATCTTGATTTATTAAGAGGTTTAGCTTCTTTATTAGTTTTTATCGGTCACATGAGAATTTTATTATTTTTAGAATATTCAGAAATTAGTAACCCTAGTTTTTTGATAAAAAGGTTAAATTCATTCACAGTATTGGGTCATCAATCTGTAATGATTTTTTTTGTGCTAAGTGGATTTTTTATTTCAGCTAGTGTAATAAAGAGAATTCAGCAAAAGCAATGGTCTTGGATTAATTATTTAGTAGATCGTTTAACACGTTTATATATAGTATTAATTCCTGCTTTATTACTGTCTTATTTTTGGGATTCTCTCGGTATAAAAATATTTGGTACTGGACAAGATAGTTTTTATGGAGAAAAGTTTCACAATGGTCATTTAGCAACTTATAAAATTTTGGAAAATTTCACATTTCAAAATGCTTTGGGAACTCTAGCTTTTGTGCAAACGATTTTTGTAGATTTATTTGGTTCAAATAAGGCAGTTTGGAGTTTAGCCTATGAATTTTGGTACTATATACTTTTTCCTTCTATCATCCTATTCTTTTTTGCTAAATCCTTAAAAGCTCGTATATTATATGCTTGTTTAGCTTCAATCATATTATTAATGATTGGTTCAGAAATTAGAATTTATTTTTTGATTTGGCTGATGGGAGCATTAGTTAGTATATCTCATCCTTCTAAATATCTTAATAACAAAAATATCCTCAAGCCACTCACTTATTTGTCTATACTAATCCTGTGCATTGCATTAATAAGCGAGCGTTTTATTGGTCGAGAAATAGCAGACTTTTTCATAGGATTCTCTACTGCTGTTATGATATATCTACTAGTTAATAGCCGTAGTCAAATAAGGCAAGAAGGAGCATACGAAAAGTTTTCTAAAGGTTTAGCAGGATGTTCCTATACTCTTTATCTTGTCCACATGCCAATCCTGTGCTTTATCAGAGCATGTATAATTGGCGATCGCCCTTGGGAACCAGATATTTTGCACATATTTTTGGCGCTTATTATAGTTGTATTTGTATTTTTATATGCGGTTGTCATCGCACATTTTACTGAGGCAAAAACAAGCAAATTTAGAAATCTAATTATGTCTTGGATAAAAAACAGAGCTTTAAATCAAGCTTAACTGCTATGCCGAGCAAATCAAGACGCCTACTTATGGTGAAACCTTTCCCGGACGCATGGCAACTTATTTACTCTATAATGATGCCCTGTCTCCCTGCATTTATGCTGGTATTCTCTAACGCAGCAAGTCATGTATATGGTACTATACCTGAGTCAGATATTAAAATCAAAGTCAATCTAGTCAGTCAAAGATAATCTAGGTTAAATGATCCCGGACTACTTCCAATTTATAAACAAGCACAAGTTGGTGAAAGTAGCGCAAAGCTTACATAGTTTTGCTATTGAGCCATATTATCTCTTCTTATTCCTGCTATTTCTAAAGTTGTTGCTTGATTACGAAAATGAACAGTCACACTACTCTTAGCATTTAGTGATTTAAATCATTCATTTAGTTTTTACAATTAACCCTGCAATTACTATGCACAAAAAATTAAATTTACTACAAGTATATCGTGGTATAGCTGCTCTAATGGTAATTCTTCACCACGGGGATGGAATAGTTTCTCGTGAGCTACAGCAAAATAATTTATATTTATTGCAAATATTTCATTTCGGTTGGATAGGCGTTGATTTCTTTTTCGTACTCAGTGGATTTATTATATTTTATATTCATCAATCTGATATAGGTAAACCTGATAAGTTTACGCCTTTCGTTTTTAAAAGATTTATCCGTGTATATCCATTATATTGGAGCATTTTAGGCATCAAAATTTTAGTTTCTCTATTTAATACTGGCAAAGATAACATTTATCAGCGAAGTGCAGACGAAATTATCAAGGCTGTTTTGTTACTACCCCAAGATCGGTCTATTCTAGAGAGTAGTTTTATTGGTGTTAGTTGGACCCTCTGTTATGAAGTGTTTTTCTATTGTATATTTGGTTTCCTGATATTGAAAAATACAAAAATTTATCAAGCGATAATTTCTGCTTGGATAATTGGTATAATCCTTAATCTTTTCAATGTTTTACCAATCGGCAAAAGCTTTCTGCCGAACTTTATATTTTCTCCACATAATCTAGAGTTTGTGCTGGGTTGTTTAGCTGCTTATACAATATATAAATACCAATTTAAGTTTGGAGCATCATTAATTTACGCTTCAATATTTCTGTTGATGGTATCAGTTATAAATACAAAATATGGTGAATTTAATGTTTCAGGTATCTCTGCATTAGTAGCTTATGGAATTCCGTTTACGCTCTTGATTATCGGATCTGTTCATTTAGAAGTATCAAAAGCAATAAATGTATCACCAATTCTAATTTATTTAGGCAATGCGTCTTATTCTATATATTTAACACATGGGTTTTTCTTAAGTAATATAAGCAAAATATTTAATAAATTTACAGATAAATTAAATATTTTACATCTTCTGGCTCAAAATCACAGCATATATAACAACGCTATTGCATCTCTCATTATTATACTAACAGTAGCTATGGGATGCGTAATTCATTCTTATATTGAAAAACCATTAATTGAAAATTTAAGGAAAAAAGTATTTGCTAAAATGACTTGAAACTGCTAAGGAAGCAGGGGTATTTTATTCTAAATTTTAAGGCAGTTTTTATTTCTTTTGTGGGAATAACTATAATTTAGCAATGAGCCAATCAATTATTGCATTACTTGATTTATAGTTTTGTCAGCGTGAACTGCATATAATTGCCAACCTATTAAACGACGTTTTGATATCCTTAATTTTAATTACTTATTTTTTATAATGGTTACACAGAGGAGCGTGGAGAGTGTGTCACAATATTTATATACCAAAAACTATAAAAATAAAAAACCGTAAAACATCATCCGCAGGAGTAATAAGTAGGAGTTAGAAGATTGATAGACGCAATGGACTTTTTTCAGTTAAGTGCTGGTAAGTGGCGATCGCAACGTGCAACTCATCACCTACCCTTTAAGCGATCAGAAACAGGAGAATCGGATATACAGGTAGAAACTCTGGATGCCAATCATCCAGAAATTATTGAACTGTGCCAGTATCATCAGATTGACCCCAGCCTGTCAGTAGGTGGATCACGGGTACGTTGGCTGGGCACAATGGCTTGGGATAGAGAAAATGACGAGAACCATCAAGGGAAAACCATATTTGCGATCGTGCCTGATGGCGATAATCCAAGAGCTGGTAAATTACTCCGTGAAAGAGGCTACGCTGAAATTATGCCTGTAGTCGGTCTTTTTCACATGGATGATGAAGATGGGCTAGTGTTGACAACCGAATACGAAACAATGAGTTCTATTGAGAGATTCTGGTTCGCCAGCCCAAATATGCGACTGCGAACCAGTACAGTGAAACGCTTTGGTGGCTTCAGCACTGCATCATTTTGTACCGAAACTCGCATTGAAACTTCTACTGAAGCTTCCAACCCAGAACAAGTAACAGAAAAACAAGGGTCGGATGTTTTGGAAAAAAGAGAGTTTTATTCAGTTTTGGGCTGGTGAATGATTCTTAAGCAGACCGATGCTTTTACTCGTGGCCGAGATTATCTGCATCGAGTACAGGGGTTTGCCCTAGAACCGGGTATGGTGGATGTGTTCGATAACGTGCGCGATCGCATCCCCATTTGTACTTGGATCGGCGATAACATTAACACCATTAACGCTCAGATCAATGCCTATCTAGACCTTTGTCATGAGTGTTTTCATCCCCAAGAGCGTCGCCACATCCAAATTTTTGCAGTCCCCATAGCTCAATCTTTCGGCATCGACGGACTGTGCAACATTCTTACAAACCCAGTAACTATTCTGGTAGATGTCGGTCGAGTTGCACCTAGAGACTGGTTTGGTGTAGTCGTTCATGAATACGCCCATGCCCATCTAGGAGACTTTGGTCACAATCAGCAGTTTGCTAGCATCCTATCTCATCTATGTTTAGGACTGGGATTAGAACCACCCTACTGGGAGGCAGGGATGGAAGCAACTTTGCGTAGCTGGCCTCACTGTAAGTCAACCATAGATCCCTTGGAATTTTGGATAGGTCAAGGGAGTAGGGAGTAAGGGAGACAAAGAGACAAGACGTGAGAACTTGCAACAAGTCTTTCCCCTTGTCTTTAATTCCCCACTCCCCATTAATTTCTTTTGCTATATGTTAAAAATTATTGCTTTATTTCAAAAAGGTGAAACTGAATCTTCTAATCTGAAGTATGTGAATAAAGTTTTTTAGGTAGTTATTAGGCTGAAAGCTGTACTCTCTTTATAAATTAGCTATGGGTTGAGTCCAACAAGCTAATCCTTGTTTTTTGGAATAGTTAAATTCCCCTTAGTTAAGTTTCGTGAAATTTTATCAGAATCTGAAGTTTTGATACAACTACTCCCTTAATATGTGATCTAAAGTTGTTAACTTTAATTAAGAAATATGGAGGCTTTAGAGTGGCAATTCCTCTGTTAACATACGACCCTTCAAGTCAAAACCAGCGTGTAGCTGCATACGAAGTACCAGGTGATGAACAGCCCAGGATTTTTACTACAGACAATCTGCTTTCTCCTTCAGATTTAGACGTTCTGATTGAAGCAGCATATCGTCAAATTTTCTTTCACGCCTTTGCTGCCGATCGCCAAACATTTTTAGAGTCCCAACTCCGTAATGGACAGATTACAGTGCGGGACTTTATTCGTGGGTTGCTGCTTTCTGATACCTTTAAGAAAAGCTTCTACGACCTCAACAATAATTATCGCTTTGTTGAGCAAGTAATCCAGCGTGTTCTAGGACGCGACCCATACAGTGAGCGGGAAAAAATTGCCTGGTCAATTGTAGTCGCTACCAAGGGTATTAGAGGCTTTATTGATGAAGTCCTCAACACTGAAGAGTATCTGAGCAATTTTGGAGACTCTACAGTACCTTATCAGCGCCGTCGCATACTGCCATCCCGCGCTGAAGGTGAGTTGCCATTCAACATCAAATCTCCGCGATACGAAGCTTACCACCGTGCCAAACTGGGTTTCCCCCAAATCATTTGGCAGGTCGAAGTACGCAGATTCCTCCCACAAGAGCGAAAGCCCAAGGCAGGCGATCCAGCTCTGTTCTTGTCTATGGCACAAAGTGTCAATGCAAAAGGCAATACGCCACAAAGGATCTCGTCATTCAACATCGATATCGAAAAGTCTGTACCTTATCGCCAGTTGGCTGGAATTAAGTAACGATTTTGGTTCGACGGCTGTTTAGTACATCCATTTGATCATTTTATAGCGTGCATAAGTCTTGGGTTATGTAGGAGTTTCATTTAGGTATAACTAGTGGAACAGACTCTATCCCATGTCTAATGCACGCTAGTTGTTAATGGGTATTGGACATTGGGCATTAGGCTTAAAGTGTAGTTCGTCTTTTTAACATCTCCAAAAGTTTTGTAAAATGGCTGGGAGGGTTTGCTGTCACTTCAATCAACTCTCCAGATACGGGATGCTGCAATTTTAGTCGCCAAGCGTGCAGTGCTTGACCGGGCAAATTTACTCCTACTGAATGACCAGAACTATAAACTGGGTCGCCGACAATGGGATGACCCATTTTGGCGCTGTGAACACGAATTTGATGAGTGCGTCCAGTTTCTAGTTGGAAATGGATTAAGGTGAAGTTACCGAGGCGTTCTAGTACTTGCCAATGAGTGACGGCGGCTCGTCCGCCTTGTTCAACAGGCATAATAGCCATTTTTTTGCGGTCTTGTGGATGGCGACCAATGGGTAAGTCAATTGTGCCACTTTCAACTTTTGGTGCACCGTAAACCACGCCCAAGTATTCTCTCCGTGCGGTTTTAGCTTTGAGTTGTGCTTGTAGGTGATGATGGGCAACTTCTGTTTTAGCGATCGCGATCGCACCTGTTGTATCCTTATCTAATCGATGGACGATTCCTGGACGTTGGACTCCGCCAATTCCTGGTAAATTGGGGCAGTGAGCTAATAGGGCATTTACCAAAGTGCCATCTGGATGACCGGGTGCGGGATGGACAACTAAGCCTGCGGGTTTGTTGAGAATAAGTAACTGGTCGTCTTCGTAGAGGATATCTAAGGGGATATCTTCTGCTAGCAGTTCTAAAGGTTGCGCTTCTGGTATTTCGAGAATGATGCGATCGCCTAACTTGACATTAATCTTCTTAGATGTACAAACTTTATCGTTAAGTTGGACATTACCCTGTTCGATTAACTGTTGGATGCGGGAACGGGATAAGTCTGGTAATTCTTGGGAGAGGTAACGGTCAAGGCGATCGTTGCTTTTAGTGTTGACGCAGTGTATCGTATCCCTGAAGGGAAGTAAGCTAGACGCTGCATCCTCTAGTCGAGTTGACAAGAGTTCGCTATTTTCTTGGATTTGTAAATTAAATTCGGTCACAATTGCTCTAGATTAATTCCCGTTCTTTAATTGACATTCTCAGCACTAAAGTAACTGAGATTCTTGGTTCAACGAGACCACTTAAACTAGATGCCTTGCGTTATTTAGTTCAGAGGTGGGACTCTCCCCAAGCGTTAACTTTCCGAGTGCCCCTCGGTAGTTGCATTGCTGCAAGTCCTGTTTAATTGAAACCATTTGTTTCAAAATTCTGAGTCGTCTAGCTCCTATGAATCTTTTACCTACTGCTAGGAGGAAACTAGAACAATGCAGTAGAACCGCATAGATTCAGTTGTCAAGGTACAGAGTCTGCGTTTTAGACAGTAATTGGGTTTTTAGACAGGTTAGTTACCCTTTCTGGTAAAATCATTGTAGCAAAAACGTAGGCGACTAAAGTGACTGAGCTTTACGCCTACCGGAAAACTTGTAAAGCGCGGAATGCCTTTAATTGGGCGGTTAGAAATTGCGTTTATCCAGGCAAAACCTTGATTTGACCTTAATCCACCTTCGCGGACGAGAGTTTGTGTAACCGCGAATTCTATTCGCCCTAGCTGTCTTGTATTTGTTTTCTTAGCGATTGTCGAAATTCTCTAAGTGCTGAACTCATTCCTGTGGTTCGCGCCATTTCCACAAATCGGGGAATAAGATCAGTGATCGAAAAACTAGGAAATGTGGGACTGATGAGAGACTTCACATATTGCTCACCTTGCAATAAGCTAATTTCTAGGTTTTTGCTTTCATATCGCCAAATTTCAGGTACTTTCAACGCCTCGTAGGCACTAATTTGAGTTTTAGAGGTGACATCAATTTCAATCGCTAGATCAGGAGGGGGGTCAACAGTTAGGTCGATCCCATCTTTCCCAATCATTAGCTTATAGTTTTGAATATAAAAACAATCATCGGGTTCAATACCTGCACTTATATCTTTTCGCTTAAAGGTAGTTGAACCTAAAGACTCCCAATTGAGATCGAGTTCATCTAGCAAGGCTTTCACTAAATCTCCAATAATTACCTTAGATCGCTCATGTTCTGGTAATGGAGCCATAATTTCTAATGTTCCTTGGCTATATGCTACTCGGCTCCTGCGATGCTCCCCTAACTCGTTGATAATTGCTTCAAATACTTGCCAACTCACATCTTCTAATATTATTCTTTGCCCTGGTGGAACTCGAATTTGGCTGAGTTGAAGAGTAACCATAAGATGCTACTTGTTAAATAATTTCATTTTTACTCAAATTTTACATTAGCGAAAAGGGAATTTTTTCAAATTCGATGTAGCAAATACACTAGCCAAAAAGCGATCGCTTAAATTCTTTTCATCTCTCCTCCTCCGTGTCATCTGCGCCTCTGCGGTTCATAATTCTAAATTTATAACTTCTTGTTCAAACTTTAATTAGTTATCTTTTAAATCTCACGCAGAGGCGCAGAGTTTTTCTCTGCGTGAGATTATGATTCTATAAATTCGGCGGAATACAAACATCTGGCGCACACAACCCAAGAAAATCTAGCGTTGTCACCTCAAGAGTATTCAAATCCACGCGGCGGATGGCATGATTATTGGTATCGGCAATATATAAAAAAGAAGCGATCGCACTCAATCCCGAAGGTTCAAAAAACCGAGTGTTTTTACCTTGGCCATTTTGTAAACCAGCAGAACCATCTCCTAAAACTGTTTGACAATTTCCACTAGAACTAACTAATTTAATTTTGTGATTGTAAGTATCTGCTACCCACAGAAAATTTTGAGCATATTCCACCCCTAAACAGTGTTGCAAACGAACATCTTCACCTTGTTCATCTACATCGCCAAAACCAAATAAACCTCCGCTACCGCAAACAGTTCGCACTTGATACGGTTCTACAATTCCCACACCACGAATTGAACTAACTTCACTGTCAGCAATATATAATTCATTCCCATCTGTACTGATACCGCTAGGTTGAGCAAAGGCAGATTCAGTAAGTGAACCATCAATACAAGCTTCTGCACCAGTACCAGCATAAGTTTTGATAATGCCAGTTTCTAAATCCATTTCCCAAATTTGATGAGGCCCAGCCATTGCAATAAACAAGGTATTTCCCACTTTCACTAAATCCCAAGGGGAATTTAGCGCAGTTTCTAAACCAGCACCGCCATGAGGACGGATATTGCGGCTTTGTTCACCAGTTCCTGCGATCGCTTCCACTACTTGACGCTTCAAATCAACTCGCCGCAGTGTATGATTTTCTGTATCAGCAACATAAAGAATTTGATTTTCGGCATCATAAGCCATTCCCTGTGGTGCAAAAAATTGCGCTTCGTTAAAAGCACCATCAGTTAAGCCAGATTTTCCAGTACCAATCAAGTGCAGAATTTCGCCGTCGAAACTACTCATAATCAGGCGATGATGTCCAGAGTCAGCGATGAATAAACCTATTGGAGTAGCTAGAACTTTGCCAGGAAAAGCTAGAGGTGTAATTAATGGTTGGCGCTGTTTTTCTAAAGTTAAGCTGAGTTCTTGGAAATCAATTGTCCCTTTTTCTTGATGTTGCTGAATTAACTTTTGAATCAACTCGTCTAAAGTGTCACGATTTCCTTCACCAGAAATCTGGCCAATCACGTAACCTTCTGGATCAATAATTATTAAAGTAGGCCAAGCACGCACAGCATACTCTTCCCATACTCGAAAATTGCTGTCAACTACAACTGGGTGTTCAATGTCGTAGCGCAGGATAGCTTGGCGAATATTTTCTGTTTCTTTTTCGTTATCAAATTTGGCGGAGTGAACGCCGATAACAGTAAGGCTATCTTTATATTTTTGTTCTAAATATTTTAGGTTTGGCAGAATATGCAGACAATTGATACAGCAGTATGTCCAAAAGTCTAAAATTACAACTCTACCCTTGAACTGTTTAAGAAACAAAGGTTTATCGGTGTTGAGCCAAGAGTAATTTTGCGGTAATTCTGGCGCTCTGACACGGGGAATCATAAAGTATACTTTGCTCTTAGAGGATGTTTATACCAATTTTCTGAAATAGATCGATGAAAAATAATGATATATTACCGTGTGTTGCTACTAGAGACTTAGACAAAACTAAACCGAAGTTTAATTCCAGGAGAATTAGATATTTAAGCAGTAAATATGAAGTCAGAAACACGAAATGTATTATTACAAGCTTACGCACAATTACAAGAAATTATTGATAAGTTGTACGAAGCTCATGACAGAGCAATAGCAAACAATAATTTTGATGATGCTAGCTTACTGGCTAGTAGAGCAGATAGACTTTATGAAGAAGCAGAAAATTTGGAAATTGTGATTTTAGAACAGGAGCAAAGATGAAAACAATTGAAGAATTAAAGACTCGTATTAAGGAACTCAGTAAACAAGCTGTTGAACTCAGGCAAAAAGCATCTGAAGTGTATTTAACTAACCAAGAGCAAGCCAAACAGTTTAGGCAACAGGCAAGAGAAGCTAGTAAGCGCTGCCAAGTATTGATACAAGAGTTAAAACGCCAACAAGTTTAAAGTTAAAAACTGGCAGTTCTCAAAGCTAGCCAGTTTTTAACTTTACATATTTACGAAATCCTGTACCTTAGCTCTGGGCGATTCATCCGGTTTCAGTCAACCAGTATTCTTAAAACTTTGGTTCCCATCGCCACCTCTGATCTGAGGTTCTACCAGAGGTGTTAAATCCAGATAGTTCGCAATCAAAAAGTTGCAATGGTGCACCATTCGCTGTGCCAGGATCTCCAGCTACATCAATGCATTTGTTGGATAATCCATTTCTAATAAATCCTGCACCAATGTATTCCCACCTCTGATCAGAGGTGTTACCAGAAGTGTTAAATCCAGATAGTTCGCAATCAAAAAGTTGCAATGGTGCACCATTCGCTGTGCCAGGATCTCCAGCTACATCAATGCACTTGTTTGACAATTTATTTCTGATAAATCCCCCACGAATAAATTCCCATTTTTGATCTGTGATTCTACCAGATGGGTTAAATCCAGATAGTTCGCAATCAAAAAGTTGCAATCGCGCACCATTAACTGTACCAGGATCTCCAGCTACATCAATGCACTTGTTGGATAGTTCGTTTCTTATAAACATTCCTCCTACTTGTGCAATAGCATTTTGATTTTCTATGACGCAAGTTGCTCCCCATAACAGTGAGCCAACGAATCCAACTGCGATCGCTGCCTGCTTTTTTAAATTAGGTTTCACAAATTTTTTCTCCTTAATTTTATGTTTTTACGTTATTAAAAAGCCTTGATAAGCTTCAGAATATATTGTTAGTTACTATTTAATAAATGAACTTTTAGAAAATTTACATTTTGAAAAGACTTGGCAAACTAACTACTACGGACTTGTCAGCCTGGGTGCAACTAGCTAAAATTCAGGCTAAACAGGGACAAGTTGCCGATCGCATTCCGCAATTGGCTTTGGCTAATCCTAGTTGGTTTGCAGTTCATATCTGCTGTAAATCGGGAAAAACTATCAGATTTGGGGATATAGATTGTGTTTTCCCGCTAATGAGCGTTATTAAGACATTTTCCTTACTTTATCTGCTAGAACACTTTGGTGCAGAAACAGTTTTTGGGTGGGTTGGGGTGCAACCATCCGATGCACCTTTCAATTCTTTAGAACAACTGATTGCCGATCGCGGATACCCCCGTAACCCGATGATTAATAGTGGAGCAATTACCCTCGCTGACAAATTACCAGGAAAGGACGCTAGTCAACGCACTCTTTTATTTTGTCAATGGCTCAACCAATTAGCAGGTTGCCAATTATCTTTAAATGAGGTGATGCTGGCTTCAGTGCGATTAACACGCTCAACAATCAATGAAGCGATCGCAAACTATCTTGCCAAAATAGGTCATCTAGAAAATTTGGAAATAGCACTTGACACTTATGAGCAAATATGCTGTCTATCGGGGCGAGTTGAAGATTTAGCCCTGTTAGGAAAGCTCTTAGCTTGTGAAAACGGCTGTTTATCATCACAAAATCGCCGAATTGTCAATGCTGTGATGTTAACTTGTGGACTGTATGAAGCTTCTGCGGAGTTTGCAGTCAGGATTGGTCTACCGATGAAATCAGGGATTGGTGGTGGACTTGTAGCAATAGTACCAGGTGAGGGAGCGATCGCTTGCTACAGTCCCGTGTTGGATAATATCGGAAATCCTGTAGGTGCGATCGCGTTTGTTGAGGCTTTAGCGCAAGAGTTACAGTTGAGTGTCTTTGGTTAACTCAGGTTTTTCTGCTTCGGGAGCGCTTATTTTAGGTAACGGCGTTGATTCAGGAGTTGGCGTTACCTCTAACTGTGATTCTGGTGCAGGAGACTTAATGATCTCTGGCAGTGCCGATGGCAAACTAGAAGATGGCGCAACTGGTGCTTCTGGATTGAGGACTTTACCAGCCCGACGGTTGAAAAATCCGCCAAATCTAGGTTTTGTAGGCTGAGGTACAACTTTTTCAGGTAACGGCTTTGATTCAGGAGTTGGCGTTACCTCTGGTTGTGGTTCTGGTATTGGCGTAATTATTTCAGGTGCAGGAGACTCAATAATCTCTGGTAGCGTAGGTGGCAAACTAGGGGATGGCGCAACTGGTGCTTCTGGGTTGAGGACTTTACCCGCCCGACGGTTGAAAAATCCGTCCGATCTAGGTTTTGTTGTTTGAGGCACAACTTTTTCAGGTAACGGACTTGATTCAGGAGTTGGTGTTACCTCTGGTTGTGGTTCTGGTATTGGGGACAAGGTGGGAGATGGTATAGCCGTTGGAACTTCTAATTTTGGTTGTTCTGCCTTGGTTGGCTCTGTTTTAGCTTCTTTGGGAATTTCAGTTTCGGGAATCGGCTGTTTTTCTACCTTCGGTTCTATTTCGGGTGTTTTTTCAACGGACGGGGTAGGTGTAAATCTATAATTTGGATCTACAATGCCGCGCACCTCATCTGCCGTAACTTCTCCTCTGACAATTCTCGACAAAGTGTCTTTACCCTTTGGCTGGTAGTCAATCAATCTAACTGTAGTATTGAAGGCATTTTTGACAGAATTTCCCTGGTTATCGAGAAATTCTAGTTTTACCCAGTTTTTTCCTGGATGGAAGCCTTTAAGATAAACTGCTTGCCAGCGATCGAAAATAAAGCTTTCACCATTAATTGTGGAGCGGATGCGCCAATCACTGAATTGGTCGTTAGAGTTTTCTTTGCCAACGAGGTGCAGGGGAGCGTTAGTTAGGTAAAAGTCCAGTAAGATTGGTTCTGCTCCGTAGCTACTTTGAGGGCGGCTGTAAGTTAGCAGGGGTAACTTGGGATCTGGATTGTTGTCGTCAGTTTTGGTGAAGACGTGAAATGTTGTTTGGGCATAAGCGCCTTCATTCTTAAAGCTTTCATGCCAAGGACGAGAGGCAAAGACGCGCAGAGTATGAGTACCTGGAGACAAGTCTGGCAAAACCAAGGGCTGATTCAGGTCGTAAACAGGGATATAAGGTTGGTTATCTAGAATTACGTGTAGATGGGGTCCTAGTTGTAATTGTGAATCCTTAAATATTGGTAGATCCTTAACCTGAAAACTGGCTGTGGCTTTGTTATCTTGGAGAACTTCATCAGCTTGTGGAGTAACAATTGTCACTTGTGGCTGATAAACTTCCAAAGTTGTCCGCAGTTCTTGGATAACAGATGGTGGAGAAACTTCCGAAAATTGCTTTGAAATTTGAGAAATCTGTGGAGGGTTTTCTCTATAGTCAGTAGATATTTCCTGGCTACTCACTTTCTCGCCACAACTGGTCAAGCTTAATACCAGCACCAATGTCATTACCCACCTGAAAATCGGGAGCCTCTCAGGGAGGAGCTTCTTTAACACCCTTTTCTGCCACGAGTTCATGCGTTCCACCCAGTGATAGTCTTCGACAATTTACAGATTATTTTGGCTCAAACTGTCCATCTGGAACCATAGCCCAAAAGGTGAAATCTACCTCACATCCCATAATTTCTCTTGTGTATGTCTGGAAATTTAAAATAAGTCATATTCTTTACAGCTTTTTACTTACAACAATGGAAATATGACACAAATGTTCATAAGTAATAGTAGCCAAAGCTGGAACATCGGCTCATACAGCCAAACCATAAAATTTGCAAATTGTTATTCTTTGTAAATTAAATGGCTAATCTATTGACTTTTGGACAAAGGCTTTGCAGTTAAAAGGCAGTTAAGGCAGGAATTCCAGCAATATTTCAGCAAGTTTGAATTATTGTTAAAATATCTCCAACTATCTCCAACAAAGTACAAGTTAAGACTCTATAATTCAACGAGAAACAACAATCCACATCGGTCTTCATCGCGGCTTCAGTAAAAAAAATTCTGGATTTTGCGGTAATGGTTAATTTTGTGGTATTCATGATTCCTCATTCCTTATCTAGAGAGGAGGTCGAATGACAATAAGTCCTCCGGAGCGAGAGGAAAAGAAGGCAAGAGTAATCGTCGATAATGACCCAGTTCCAACCTCATTCGAGAAATGGGCGCAACCTGGACATTTCGACAGATCCTTAGCCAGAGGCCCCAAAACCACTACATGGATTTGGAACCTTCACGCACTCGCCCATGATTTTGATACACATACAAGCGATTTAGAAGATATATCCCGCAAGATATTCTCAGCCCACTTTGGCCACTTAGCCGTAATAATGGTTTGGTTGAGCGGGATGATTTTCCACGGGGCGAAGTTTTCTAACTACGAAGCTTGGTTAAGCGACCCGTTGAACGTTAGACCAAGTGCTCAGGTCGTTTGGCCCATTGTGGGACAAGACATTTTAAACGGTGATGTTGGCGGTGGTTTCCACGGTATTCAAATCACCTCTGGTTTGTTCCAAGTATGGCGTGGCTGGGGTATCACAAACTCCTTCCAGCTTTACGTGACTGCGATCGGTGGCTTGGTATTAGCAGGCTTATTACTATTTGCTGGCTGGTTCCATTACCACAAACGCGCTCCCAAACTGGAATGGTTCCAGAATGTGGAGTCAATGCTGAATCACCACTTGCAAATATTGCTAGGTTGTGGTTCCTTGGGATGGGCAGGTCACATAATCCACGTATCCGCACCGACCAACAAGCTTTTGGATGCAGGCGTTGCTCTCAAAGACATACCCTTGCCCCACGAGTTCATCTTGAACAAAGGCTTGTTGACCGAGTTGTATCCCAGCTTTGCTGCTGGTTTAGCACCTTTCTTCACCTTGAACTGGGGTCAGTATGCTGACTTCCTGACCTTCAAGGGCGGTCTAAACCCGGTAACAGGCGGCTTGTGGATGACTGACATTGCTCATCACCATTTAGCGATCGCAGTTATCTTTATCATTGCTGGTCACCAGTACCGTACCAACTGGGGTATTGGTCACAGCATTAAAGAGATCCTGGAAAACCATAAAGGTCCTTTCACCGGTGAAGGTCACAAAGGTCTCTACGAAAACCTGACCTCATCCTGGCACGCTCAGTTGGCTACTAACCTGGCCTTCTTGGGTTCGCTGACCATCATCGTCGCGCATCACATGTACGCGATGCCCCCTTATCCATATTTGGCAACTGATTATGCTACACAGTTGTGCATTTTCACCCACCACATGTGGATTGGTGCATTTTGTATAGTCGGCGGTGCGGCTCACGCTGCCATCTTCATGGTGCGGGATTACGATCCAGTTGTGAACCAAAACAACTTGCTGGATCGGGTGCTCCGTCACCGAGATGCGATTATTTCTCACCTTAACTGGGTGTGTATCTTCCTCGGCTTCCATAGCTTTGGACTTTACATTCACAACGATACAATGCGTGCCTTGGGGCGTCCCCAAGATATGTTCTCTGATAATGCAATTCAGTTGCAGCCAGTGTTTGCCCAGTGGGTACAAAATATCCACACCCTAGCTCCTGGTGGCACTGCTCCCAATGCGCTAGAACCCGTTAGCTATGCTTTCGGCGGTGGGATTTTGGCTGTAGGCGGTAAGGTAGCGATGATGCCCATTGCTTTGGGTACGGCGGACTTCTTAATCCACCATATTCACGCATTCCAAATCCACGTTACTGTCCTAATTCTGCTCAAAGGTGTACTGTTTGCCCGTAGCTCTCGTCTGATTCCAGACAAAGCAAACCTGGGCTTCCGCTTCCCCTGCGATGGTCCTGGTCGTGGCGGTACTTGTCAAGTATCTGGTTGGGATCATGTGTTCCTCGGACTTTTCTGGATGTACAACACAATATCCATTGCAATTTTCCACTTCAGCTGGAAGATGCAATCAGATGTCTGGGGAACCGTAGATGCAGATGGTGCTGTGACTCACATCACCGGTGGTAACTTTGCCCAAAGCGCCATCACCATCAACGGTTGGTTGCGAGACTTCTTGTGGGCGCAAGCTACGCAAGTCATCAATTCCTATGGCAGTGCGCTATCTGCTTATGGACTCATGTTCTTAGGCGCTCACTTTGTTTGGGCATTCAGCTTGATGTTCCTGTTCAGTGGTCGCGGCTACTGGCAAGAACTAATTGAGTCCATTGTTTGGGCGCATAACAAACTGAAGGTAGCACCAGCAATTCAGCCTCGCGCTCTGAGCATTATTCAGGGTCGGGCTGTAGGGGTAGCTCACTACCTCTTAGGAGGAATTGCCACAACTTGGGCGTTCTTCCATGCACACATCCTTTCAGTAGGGTAGCAATCAGCTTTCTACAAGTTAGGAGTTAGGAGTTAGGAATGAAGTTAGGAGTTAGAAGTTAGGAGTTAGAAATAAAAATTTAAAACTCATAACTGACAACTCATAATTCTCAACTCACAACTCATAACTCCTAACTATCCCAGCTGATACTTGATGGCTAAAGGTCAGAGGATTTATTAAACCTATGGCGACGAAATTTCCAAAATTTAGCCAGGATCTGGCGCAGGACCCGACTACTCGTCGGATATGGTATGCGATCGCTACAGGCAACGATTTTGAAACCCATGATGGCATGACGGAAGAAAATCTTTACCAAAAGATTTTCGCAACTCACTTCGGTCACTTGGCAATCATCTTCCTGTGGGCATCCAGCCTCCTGTTCCACGTAGCCTGGCAAGGTAACTTTGAACAGTGGATTAAAGATCCCCTTCATATCCGTCCGATCGCCCACGCGATTTGGGACCCCCACTTTGGTAAACCAGCGATCGAAGCTTTTACCCAAGCTGGCGCTAGTAATCCGGTAAACATTGCTTACTCTGGTGTTTACCACTGGTGGTACACCATCGGTATGCGGACAAACAGTGAACTGTACACTGGTTCAGTTGGTCTATTGTTGTTGGCAGCAGTGTTCTTGTTCGCTGGCTGGCTGCACTTGCAACCCAAGTACCGTCCTAGCTTGGCATGGTTTAAGAGCGCTGAACCCCGCCTAAACCACCACTTAGCAGGTTTGTTTGGTGTTAGTTCTTTGGCTTGGGCTGGTCACTTAATTCACGTTGCTATCCCCGAAGCTCGCGGACAGCACGTAGGTTGGGATAACTTCCTATCCACCCCACCCCACCCAGCAGGTTTGGCACCTTTCTTCACCGGTAACTGGAGCGTTTACGCTCAAAACCCTGATACTCCTGGGCATATCTTCAGCACATCTCAAGGTGCAGGGACTGCAATTCTGACTTTCTTGGGTGGTTTCCATCCGCAGACAGAAGCTTTGTGGCTGACTGATATAGCTCATCACCACTTGGCGATCGCAGTTATCTTTATAATTGCCGGTCACCAGTACCGGACTAACTTCGGAATTGGTCACAGCATCAAAGAAATGCTGAACTCCAAATCTGGTTTAGTACCTGGTACAAAGAGTGAAGGTCAGTTCAACCTGCCTCACCAAGGGTTGTACGACACCTATAACAACTCGCTGCACTTCCAGTTAGGTATTCACCTAGCTGCTCTGGGAACCGTCACCTCTTTGGTGGCACAGCATATGTACGCCATGCCTCCTTATGCATTTATGGCTAAGGATTATACAACTCAGGCAGCGCTGTACACTCACCATCAATACATTGCTGGTTTCCTGATACTTGGTGCTTTTGCTCACGGAGCTATATTTTGGGTACGTGATTACGACCCAGAACAAAACAAGGGCAACGTCCTTGAGCGTGTGTTACAGCACAAAGAAGCGATTATTTCCCACCTTAGCTGGGTATCTCTTTTCTTAGGCTTCCACACTCTTAGCTTGTACGTCCACAATGATGTAGTGGTTGCTTTCGGTACTCCTGAAAAGCAAATCCTGATTGAGCCAGTGTTTGCCCAGTTCGTCCAAGCTTCTCATGGTAAAGTACTGTACGGCTTAAACACCTTGTTGTCTAACCCAGATAGTATTGCCAATACAGCATGGCCCAACTACGCTAACGTTTGGTTACCAGGCTGGTTAGATGCCATCAATGCTGGTACTAACTCCTTGTTCTTGACAATTGGCCCTGGCGACTTCTTGGTACACCATGCGATCGCTTTGGGTCTGCACACCACCACCTTGATCTTGGTCAAAGGTGCTTTGGATGCCCGTGGTTCCAAGCTGATGCCCGATAAAAAGGACTTCGGCTATGCCTTCCCTTGCGACGGCCCCGGTCGTGGCGGTACTTGCGATATCTCAGCTTGGGATTCCTTCTACCTAGCTACATTCTGGATGCTCAATACCCTTGGTTGGGTTACCTTCTACTGGCATTGGAAACATCTAGGTATTTGGCAAGGCAACGTAGCTCAGTTCAATGAGAACTCTACATATCTCATGGGCTGGTTCCGCGATTACCTTTGGGCTAACTCTGCTCAGTTGATTAACGGTTACAACCCTTACGGCGTGAATAACCTGTCTGTCTGGGCTTGGATGTTCTTGTTTGGACACCTAGTTTGGGCTACTGGCTTCATGTTCTTAATCTCCTGGAGAGGTTACTGGCAAGAGTTGATTGAAACCCTTGTTTGGGCACACGAACGCACTCCTCTAGCTAACCTAGTTCGCTGGAAAGATAAGCCCGTTGCTCTGTCTATCGTTCAAGGTCGTGTAGTTGGTCTAGCTCACTTCACTGTTGGCTATGTCTTGACTTACGCTGCATTCTTGATTGCTTCTACTGCTGGTAAGTTTGGTTAATTCAGCTACTAGTTTAGGTAAGTAATAAAAATCCCCTGCCGCAAGGTGGGGGATTTTTTGTGAAATTCGGTAAATTCAAGATTATGATTCTTCTGATAACTGCTAAATTTTATACGCTAGAGCTAATTTTTTATCTTATAGTTTTTCTATTTAATATTTTCAACAATTATGTTAAGTATACTTTTAAATCTAGTAATCACGATGATGACCGCACATCGCCAGAAAAAACTTGGAGGAACCGTCTTTCAGCAACACGTAATAAAATTCATTATGGTTTGTCATTATTCCATGTTCGGTGCCTGATTGTAGCTCCATGATGCCATTGTCTACTAAACATTTAATCATGAGGTCAAATTTATCTACAGCGATATCTGTGTTTCTGCAAATCTTTAATTTCATCTCAAAATATAAATAGTTTGAATCCAGAAGAGTTTATTTTAGAACCTTCAGATCCAGATTTTACTATTACTGGATTATGGGTTGCTTCTATTAGGGTGACTCGAATAACTACCATAGAACGTAGACTAATCACTAGAAGGATAGGTAAATTAGGAGCAAATCAAGTACAGCAGTTGAATAGAGTAATGCTTCAAGCTTTGAAACTGACATAATTTCAAGTCTATTATCAACCCACTGAAAACTGCGTAGTTTATCGCCGTAGGTATTGCCTAAAATTAAACTTAATTACAAGCACTCAAAACCATGACAAACTGGCAAGAACGCATTACTCAAAACCCGAATGTATGTCACGGTAAACCGTGCATCAAAGGAACACGCATTATGGTATCAGTTATCCTTGATAACTTTGCCGAGGGACTGACATTTGAGGAAATTGTTCAAGAGTATCCACCACTGGCTTTAGAAGATATCAGGGCAGCTATTGCTTATGCAGCAGAATTAACCAGAGAAGAGGAATTGTTGCCACTGCGATGAGTAAAATGAAAGTAAAACTCGACGAGAATATGGCACAAACCCACGTCGAGTTTTTACAGCAAACTGGTTACAACGCTGATCGTGTGACTGATGAAGGATTGTCTGGTGCTGATGATGACACGGTTTGGGCGCAAGTTTGTGCTGAGGAACGATTTTTCATCACCCTTGATTTAGACTTCTCTGATGTTCGCCGCTTTCCACCAGGCACTCATCCTGGTATTCTACTATTGCGTTAGCAAAGCGTGCCGTAGGCATTCACGTAACCGCAGCCGTCAAACAGTGCTAGAAATTTTGTCTCGTGTTGTACGCGAACAACACTTAGAAACTCTGAAAGGTTGTCTTGTAGTAGCAGACGAAATCCAAACGCGAATCCGACGTCCGCAATGATCGCTTTTATAGGAAATCAAGAACACAGCTAGCTTTTGAATAAATATACCCCTCTGCGTTACTTTGCGCTTCCCTCTGTGTTCCTCTGCCTTTAAAAATAACTTTTAAAATTAAATACTTGGACAATACCAAAACAAGTTATAACTAGAAAAAACGAGATAATTTTATAACTCTTGCAAGAAGAATCAATAACGCCACCAAAAGAAATAATTTTTAATCCCTATTATACCCAGCAGAACGGAACAGCATATTTAGGTGATAGCCTTCAACTTATTAAATTCATTGGCGATAATAGTATTAATTTAATTATCACATCACCTCCATTTGCTCTAACAAGAAAAAAAGAATACGGTAATGAAACTGCTGAAAAATATATTGAGTGGTTTCTACCTTTTGCTTATGAATTTAAAAGAGTACTGGCAGATAATGGCTCATTCGTACTAGATTTAGGTGGCGCTTACCTTCCTGGTAATCCCGTGCGGAGTATCTACCAATACGAACTTTTAGTCAGATTATGCAAAGAAGTAGGTTTCTTTCTTGCTCAAGAATTTTATCACTATAATCCGGCTAGACTGCCAACCCCTGCTGAGTGGGTAACAATCAGGCGGATTCGTGTGAAAGATTCTGTAAATACAGTTTGGTGGTTGTCTAAAACACCGAATCCTAAAGCAGATAACAGAAAAGTTTTAAAGCCCTATAGCCAAAGTATGAAACAATTACTCAAAAATGGCTATAAGGCTAAAATACGTCCTAGTGGACATGATATTTCGGATAAATTCCAAAAAGATAACCAAGGGGCAATTCCGCCAAATCTACTAGAAATTGCTAATACGGAATCGAATAGTGCTTATTTACGACGCTGTAAAGCAGCAGAAACTAGACCCCATCCAGCACGTTTTCCTCAAGGGTTCGCGGAGTTCTTCATCAAATTCTTAACTGATGAAGGTGATATGGTTTTAGATCCATTTGCAGGTTCTAACACAAGCGGGTTTGTGGCTGAAACTCTGCAACGCCGATGGATATCTTTTGAAATTAACGAGGATTATGTAATGGGAAGCCGTTATCGTTTTACTCAATAAAGATATTAAGTAAATATTCATAACTGAGCAGTTAAAATCTATAACTCATAACTACTTAAATTTCTCCATTCACTTGCATTTGATGAACTTGATCTGCTAACTCTTGACGACCTTGATCATCTAGTTTGTCAATTGCTAACATCCCCATGAGAATAACTTCTTTCAGGGTCAAACGTGTCGAATGTGCCTGTTTTTGCACAATCTCTTTAATAATGGGACTCACACCAATCGCTGTACTAGCTCTAGCCACGGAATAAAAGGAAAACACTAATGATTAAGCCTAAATCTTAGCACCTCCATGAAGTTATTTTCTCTAGTTAAAACTTAATTTAAATGTGTTTCAACTCATACTTCAATAAGTAAACATTAATTTTAAATTAGGTATATACAGAATAACCTTCTAAGTGCAGGGCACTGTCCTACAACTGGACAATTTATATCAAAACCCCAATTATGACATTAAAAATAAGAGCCTACTTTTGCATGAAAATAAACTTAACTTTTATTATCCCAGAATAACGGGTATAGTGTCTAACAGTGCTATAGATAGCTCTGGAGTTATCCTAAACCTTTCTGATTAAGGGTTTACCGAGATAACTTCAACTGTGCTGTAAATTACCCAAAATGGTCAGAAACTTCTTTGAGTATCGATCCTTGTCTGATGCTAGTTATGAATCTTTAATCTAACTAATTCCATATTTGAGAACTGACGCATTTGCAACGCTCAATTTTATTTGAGAAATTAAAAAGCTATCCCCCTAGTTCTAGTAAAGTCTAATGCAATCGCCACAATTGACTGACATTTTAAACCTGAAATCAAATGGTTATTTATTATGTTAGCAACTGCAAAAACCAAAACCTCTGTCCTGAGATACTCAAAAATAACCTGCTAATTGCTGAGTTTATCCACACTTGCAATATTTGTGGCAACTGAGTTAGAAAAAATAGTCGGTTTGTGAAAATAGGGTTTTCAGTACAACTATCCTCACAAATAAAATTTGTATACCATCGGGAAAACCGTAATTTAAAGAGATCGTGAATTCTCAAATATAATCTCGTTAATAGGCTTTACAGAACTATACAGTTTAAATAAGAATAATAACTTAACCGAAGTAAAATTTTCCTGAATACAGGCAACTAATGCTGTCATAGGGAAAAGCAGTGAGTAGAGGAGAGACAAAGCGATGAGGGAACCTTATCTGTTGGCAGCAGGCTTGTTAACAGTATTAGCAATACCAGCATTGGCTCTTCCACATTTGTCGATTATCTTGCCAGACAATTCTAGATCCCTGTGGGATTTAAAACAGAGTTCGCAAGCAATAGTCAGTACAAAAATTATCAATAGCGTTGATATCTCCTTACCAGAACTCAGCAGCCAAGCGTTCCAACCCTTAAAAAGTTTGCAGCCAACAGCAGGTGAGAAAAACATTAAGAGCTTACCAGAAGTCAGTAGTCAGGAATTACCAGCTCCAACAGAGTCATCACTCAACCCCAGTCCCCAAGCAACTGGTCTCTCATTGACATCTGGGAATCAACTTTACTACCAAAGATTGGCGGCTCTGAAAACAGGTCAGATTTATACGCGCGTAGAAAGTGATAATTTGCAATCATTGTGGGAGTCAATCAAGAAACGTCAATTAACTTATGATGATTGGAAAAGTTTATTAGCTTTAGAAGCTAGAGCGATCGCTCAAGGTCAAGGTGCAAATCATCTAAGTATCTTAGTTGGTGATTCTTTGAGCATGTGGTTTCCGAGAGAAAAACTGCCTGCTGGAAAATTATGGCTGAATCAAGGCATATCTGGAGATACTTCCAGTGGCGTTTTAAAAAGATTGGGGGCATTTTCGGCAACGCGGCCCGATGTGATTTACGTCATGGCTGGGATTAACGACTTACGAAAAGGTTCTAGTGATGGCATAATTTTGCGTAATTATCGCCGAATTGTCCGTCGCTTACGGCAGACTCACCCAAAAGCCCAAATCATTGTCCAATCAATTTTGCCTACTCGCCTAGCAAAACTTTCCAATAGCCGCATTCGTCACATCAATACACAACTAACCCAGATTGTCAAACAAGAAGGCGCTAATTATCTAAATATTTATAGCTGGTTTACGGATATGGAAGGCAATTTGCGCCCTGAGTTAACCACAGATGGGTTGCACTTGTCTCAAGAGGGTTATGATGTGTGGCGATTGGCACTACAGCAGATAGAATACAAGCTAACTCAGGGTGACAAATAAGCGATCGCTTGGCGAAAACTTAAAGCGATGTCTACGATGGGCTGCGCCTACGTAATTTTTAGATTTATGGAAGTTACTGATAACGATGCCATCACCATACGTTCTCTAATTGAACACCAATTGGCAGCCTTTCAAAAGGATGATGCCCAAGGCGCTTTTGCCTACGCTAGTCCGGCAATTCAAAAGCAATTTAGAAGCCCAGAAAATTTTATCCAGATGGTAAAGATAAGCTACCCAGCAGTATACCGTCCTCGTTCTGTCTTTTTTGAGAAGATAACAACCATCCAGGGAAACATAACTCAGCCAGTGCTACTACTAGCTCCTGATGGAGTTCCCTTGAGGGCTTTATATTTTATGGAAAAACAGCCAGATAATACCTGGAGGATTAACGGTTGCTTTTTAGTTTCCGTAAAAAGTAAAGAAGTATAAATTATATCTTCGTACAATCAAAATATTATAATTTAACGCTCAAGGCTTCCCGATTCAAAACCTGATTTAACTTACCGCTACGATAACCTTCTAAATCCAGGGTTACGTAAAGAAATCCGAAATCTTGAAATGCAGAAACTACTTTCTGTAAATCCGTAGTTAACACAAACTCTTTAATTTGTTCTGGTGGTAATTCAATGCGGGCTGTATCTCCTTCCGATCGCACGCGCAAATTCTGCCAACCTAGCTTTCTTAAGAAAATTTCTCCTCTACCAACTCGTTGTAACTTAGCTACAGTAATTTCTTCACCATAAGGAAAGCGGGAACTAAGGCAAGGTTGAGCAGGTTTATCCCACCAAGGTAAACCGAGTTGTTGCGAAAGTTGTCTAACTTCAACCTTGCTAAGACCAACTTCTGCTAAAGGCGATCGTGCACCTCTTTCTTTCGCCGCCTGAATTCCTGGGCGATAATCATGCAAATCATCGGCATTTACCCCATCCACTACGTAGGGATAACCTAACTCTAAAGCTAAAGGTTTGAGAGTATCGTGTAATTCACTTTTGCAAAAATAACAGCGATTAACCGGGTTAGAAGTGTAGTTGGGATTTTCCATCTCGTGAGTCTGGACGATTTTATGCCCAATCCCAATAGTTGCGGCTTGAATTTTGGCGTCTTCCAACTCTTCTGGTAACAGCGAAGGAGAAACAGCCGTCACAGCCAAAGCGCGATCGCCCAACGCATCATAAGCAATTTTGGCAACCAAAGTACTATCAACGCCCCCAGAGTAGGCAATCAACGCCTGCTCCATTTCTTGAAATAAGGCTTTTAATTGCTCAAATTTTTCTGTCAGCATCATTTCCCAATCCTGCCCAAACCCTATAGCACCCAACAGTTTCTATTGTAGTCATTTCCCTCTGCTCCCCTACTTCCCTAATTCCCCTGTTGTTGGCGGTTTGGTGTATTTAGCCACCAGACTGGCTAAAAGTGGTAAATCAATTGGTTTAGAAATATAGTCATTTACTCCAGCTGCTAGACAAGTTTCGCGATCGCCTTTCATTGCCATTGCTGTTTGAACAATTACCGGAATCGTCCGATATTGCCGATTTTCTCGCAGCTGCTGTACCAACTTTAGACCATTTCCATCTGCCAGATGAACATCCATCAAAATTAACACTGGGTCTAACTGTAGTAAAACTTCCCACATCTGGGCAGCATTCTTAACCCAAGTCACCTGATATCCCAATTTACGTAGATAAATTTGTATCAAATGAGCGTTGGACAAGTCATTTTCTACCAGCAAAATATCTACAGAAGAACTAGGGGTGAAAGGCAAATGAGATGAGGGGTATTTTGCCTCCCCTGCCTCCCCTGCCTCCCCTGCTCCCCCTGCTCCCTCATCTCCCTCATCTCCCCCCACTCCCGCCTCTTGCCTAAAGGGAAGTACAAGGGTAAAACGGGAACCGCAATTTACTTCAGATTCCACTTTCACAGAACCACCGTGGATTTGGGCGAGTTTTTGAGTTACAGCTAAACCCAAACCAGTACCTTCACCACTAGCGACAGCCTTGGCAATTTGGAAATAGGGTTCAAACAGTTGAGCTTGGTCTTCTTGGGAAATGCCAGTGCCAGTATCCCAAACTGTAAAATACACAAATAGACCTTTGGGAACAACCTCTAAGCCAACACTTCCTTGGCTGGTAAATTTTAGGGCATTGAAGAGTAAATTCAACAGCATTTGCTTGAGTCGCAAGGGGTCAGCTACTAGAGTTGTGATATCGGGGTCAAGTTTTAAACGGAGTTTCAAACCCTTATTAGCAGCTTTCTCTTTCACCAGCGCGAAAACATTGCTACATACCATTGGCACATCAATTGTTTCGCACTGCACCTCCAGCTGATTTGCTTCAATTTTAGAGAGATCCAAAATATCATTAATCAGAGCTAGCAAGTGCTTGCCACTAGACTGAATAATATTTAAATACTCTTGCTGGCGTTCTTTAGTTGGTTCGTACCCTTGGGCTAAAAGTAGGTGGGTAAACCCAATAATAGAACTAAGCGGTGTGCGAATTTCGTGGCTGGTGTTTGCCAAAAACTGATTTTTAAGTTGATTGGTGCGCTCCAATTCTTGATTAGAGTTACTTAACTCTTGATAGCGTTGCTGCCAAGATAGAGTGTGTCTAAGTTGTACCAAGGCTGTAGTACAATGCTTGGCAGACCTTGCCATCAATTGTGATCTGAGTTGAGCAAGTGATTTTATCAGCGAATCACGAGCAGAGTTTAGGGGTGCGGCGGCGAGAATTAGCCAACCCATGACGTTGCCAGAATCATCAGCTAACCGCCAAGCGCTCGGTGGTTGTTGATTTTCAAGCTGCTGCAAATCTTCGATTTCTATAATCTCTTGCAATCTCAACAGCAGCTTTTTTTCTGCTTTCAGTAATTCTAGAAATAAAGGTTGTGAGTTCGGAGATAGAGAAGACGAAACATAGCAAACTGTGGCAACAGTTGCTTGTGGTTCAAACAAAGCTATGCCTACGGCACAATCTGTAACCGCCAAATTGCTGTTGTTCACAGCACTGTTAATCTCGTTGACAACAGTTTGGAGAATTTTTGCTTCTGCGGCTCCTGCCTGTGGGACAGTGTTACAAGCAGAAAGCAGGCAATCACCAAGGCGACTTTGCAACTGGTTCAAGCTGCTCTCCAGCCACAACTTGGCGCAAAGTTGCTGAATTGTTGTCAAAGGTTTTGGCCTTACATCTACCTGTGAGTTATGGTCTGATAAGCTTGAGTACTGCTGCATGGTCAACTAGACCGTTGAACTAGTTTAGCTTCGCATAACAATCCGAAAAGGATTCTATGTATATTAACTGACAATTCTTTTTTATTTATAAACCATCACTTATGTTGTTATAAACCATAACTTATGATGTTAAATTTAGCATCTCTTCTAAGAAAAATTATTATACGAACCACTGACGTAAAATTTCTTAAAGCAACTGAAGGCTTATGGATACACAATTTGCCCAATTAATCGTTAATGGGATTGCGGTGGGGAGCATTATTGCTCTAGCGGCAGTCGGACTCACTCTTACCTACGGAATTTTACGGCTATCTAACTTTGCTCATGGTGATTTTCTCACTCTTGGAGCCTATTTGACCTGGCTGATAAACACTATTGGAGTCAATATTTGGCTGTCGATGATCCTGGCGGCGGTGGGAACAGTAGCAGCAATGCTGTTATCAGAAAAGTTACTGTGGTCAAAGATGCGCTCTATCCGTGCTACTTCCACTACGCTGATTATTATTTCTATCGGACTTGCCTTATTTCTTCGCAACGGCATTATTTTTATCTGGGGTGGCAAGAACCAAAATTATAATTTACCTGTTACGCCAGCTTTAGACATCGCGGGTTTAAAGGTGCCGCAAAATCAATTATTGGTATTGGGTTTGGCGGTGTTAGCAATTTTGGCACTGCATTATCTGCTGCAAAATACCAAAATTGGTAAAGCGATGCGAGCAGTTGCTGACGATCTGGACTTAGCCAGGGTTTCAGGTATCAATGTTGACCGAGTAATTTTATGGACTTGGGTAATTGCTGGTAGTATTACATCCTTGGGCGGCAGTATGTATGGGCTGATTACAGCTGTGCGCCCCAACATGGGATGGTTTTTAATTTTACCATTATTTGCTTCAGTAATTCTTGGTGGGATTGGCAACCCTTACGGTGCGATCGCAGCAGCTTTTATCATTGGCATCGTCCAAGAAATCAGCACTCCTTGGCTGGGTTCACAGTACAAACAAGGTGTAGCGCTGTTAATCATGATTTTGGTGCTGCTCATTCGTCCCAAAGGTTTATTCAAAGGAACGATTTGAGCAGCACCACTCCACTTCTAACTACTCAATAATGTGGAAATAGAAGGCTGCTACCACAAAATTAATAGCTAACAAGAACAGTGCCCAGCCTGTGCGAAAGGCGTAGGGAGGTTTAGCTCCACTGTCGGCAACTGGTAAATTCTTCGTCGTTTTTGCAGTCATAATGCGATTCTCCTAATGTCAGGACTTTTTAAGAAATACCAAACTGGTGCACCAAATATTCAAATTCTTTAAGAATATTTGTGTGAAGTTGGGGATTGGGGATTGGGAAGAGGCAGAGGGGCTCTTAGCTGGGAGCAGAGGGGAAAGAGAAGAGGTAATTATTTTATTCTCCCTCTTGCCCCCTGCCCCCTGCCCCCTGCTCCCTTGCTTCATCCCCACTCCCCACTCCCTCCTCTCCAGCATGATAGGAACTGCGAACCAGAGGCCCAGAACGAACATGGTTGAATCCCATTTCCCATGCTAATCTGCCGAGTTGATCGAATTCCTCTGGAGTCCAATATTTTTGGACTGGCAGATGTTCAAGAGTTGGACGCATATACTGCCCGATAGTCAAGCGATCGCACCCCACAGCCCTTAAATCAGCCATTGCTTCAACGACTTCATCAAGTGTTTCTCCGTGTCCCAGCATCAAACCTGATTTGGTGGGAATTGTCGGATCGATTTCTTTGACCATAGCTAGTACCGAGAGGGAGCGATCGTACTTGGCTCCCCGGCGCACTGGCCCAGTTAACCGTTTTACTGTCTCGATATTGTGATTGAAACAAGCTGGTTTGGCTTTTACAATCATCGCTATTCGCTGGCGTTGACCTGATTCCCCAACACCAGCACCACCCCAAAAATCAGGGGTCAGCACTTCAATTTGAGTCTCTGGGTTCAATTGGCGGATAGTCGCGATCGTTTCTACAAAGTGCCCTGCACCTTGATCGGGCAAGTCATCACGGGCTACAGAAGTCAGCACCACATAACGCAATCCCAAAAGCTGCACCGCCTGTGCTACCTTTTGGGGTTCCTCTAAATCAAGAGGCATTGGTGCATGACCTTTATCTACTTGACAGAAAGCACAAGAGCGTGTGCAGGTAGGCCCCATTAGTAAGAAAGTTGCAGTTTTTTGGGCATAACACTCCCCCCGGTTGGGACAGCGCCCTTCTTCGCAAATCGTGTGAATTTGGCGCTGCTTAATAATGCGTTGTACGGTAGAGATTTCACTGGCTTTGCCAATAGGACGACGTAACCAGCTAGGCATTGCCGTAATTTCAGACTTTAGTTCGGCTCGTTGTGACGAAATCATAGACATCTAAGCAAGATACGGATATAAAGTAACGGTCTGTTAATTAACAATAGATAAGAATAGACGTGGGGATGCTCTTAATGAAGTCCCCATGTCTCGGTATCACCATGTACCTTATGCCCTAGAACAGAGCTAGAGCCTTAAATATCACCATGACACAAATTGAAAATAGCAGAAGCAAAAGTTTTACAAAACACCTCTAGCAATGTGATTTATACCGAAATATACTATCCCCCAATTGCTAAAAATTTTGTATATAGTGGGGGAATTCTCAATGACAATCGGCAAAGCCGCTATTTACACTTAAAGTTTCTGTTAGAGCAAACAGCCGTGGCAAGCAACAAAATTTTAGTTATCGATGACACTACAGTTGTCAGGGTGAAAGTACGAGAAATGCTGCCTCCGGGCAATTTCGAGGTACTGGAAGCAAAAGATGGTTTGGAAGGACTAAATTTCATTCTTCAGGAAAAACTCAGCCTGATTATGCTGGATTTCCTGTTGCCTAAAATGAGTGGGTGGGAGGTTTTCCAGAAAGTTCAAGCCGATCCTGAATTAAGAAAAATTCCTTTAGTGATCATGTCTGGTCGCAAGGAAGAGGTGACTGAGAAAATCACAGAACCCTTTGAATACTTTGAATTTCTGGGTAAGCCTTTTGATCAGAAGCAACTAATTAACGCAATTAAGTTAGCTATGACCAAGGCGAAACAGCCACGCCCAGAACTAGTGCCAGTAAGAGCAGTCACTGTCAAAAATGGCACAGTTGCAACTTCTGGTGTAACTACTGCTACAGTAGCAGCCCCTAGCGTCGCAAATACTGCGATGCCTACGGCGGCAAGCAACACAACTCTTAGTGCTGTAAATACTGCGATGCCTACGGCGGCAAGCAACGCAACCCCTACTGCTGTAAATACTGCGATGCCTACGGCAGCAAGCAACGCAACCCCTACTGCCAAAGGAGCCTCCGACGCAGAAATTAGTGCATTAAATGAGAAAATTGTCAAAATGCAAGCTGAAATCGATGGCTTGAAGAAACAGCTAACTCAGGTTGTCACGTTTATTAAACAAAAAATCAAGTAGCATTTGTACTCATTATTTTTATCGCAGCCAAAAATACCCCGTTTATAATAACGGGTGTCCGATTAAAAGCGAGTAAAAATAGCTAGTTCAAAAACACTTATGTTGAGAAATCATCGTTGAAAACAAAATTCAAAAGCAGGAAAACATAATTAGCAATTATCTGCACTTCTATAAATTTTGAATTTTGAATTCCCCGAACGCGAACAGCGTCTTCGCAAAAGAAGAGGTTGACAGTCTAGAAAAGCAGCCCAATACCCACAAAACCTGCCGCAGTTTCCTCTTAATCTAAGGAGAACGGCAGGCATTTTTCTTATTTGTAGGACTTACGCACTGTACAAATGCATCGTTATGTAAATTATGTGAATTAATGATCTTGAGGTTGTTTCAGGCTTTTCTAAATTATCCTGCGATGCCTACGGCGGTAAACTACGTAAATAAACCATGCTGTATGTAGGGTGTATACCTGCCAAAGTCCGGCACTAAATCCTTACGAATGCTGCGTTATGATGAAATCTGTGAAGTACCCTACAGCACATAATTTTGCTAAAAAATCAAAGCATAATTGCATAGTTCAATATAAAATATTTACTAAAAAATGATATGTCTAAATAAAATTTAAACATATAAAATCCCTATTTCATGATACACATATCCTTCGCAGGGGAATACTAAGCCATATAAACAAGAATTATGAGCATACCCCGTAATGTTAGTAGTAGTAGATACATTGTCTGCGTTTCCTGGCTATCGTATCACTGAGCAAATCTACTCAGGTAGTAAAACCCTAGTTTATCGGGGCATTAGAGAACAAGATCAAAAACCAGTTGTTCTCAAATTAATGCGGAATGAATATCCTATGTTCGGCGAAATCGCCCAGTTCCGCAATCAATATATCATCACCAAAAACCTCGATCTTCCTGGCATAGTCAAAACCTATAGCTTAGAAAACTACCGTAACAGCTACGTCCTAGTGATGGAAGATTTTGGTGGTATTTCCCTGCAAGACTGGCGAGTGGAGGATAAGGAAAAGAAGGAAAACTGGCTTTCCCTCAATGAGTTTTTCCCCATTGCTATTAAAATTGCTTCTATCCTTGAAGGACTGCACTGCGACACACTGCGCGAACGTAGAGAAGGCGAGCTACGCCTACGGATTATTCATAAAGACATCAAGCCTGCCAACATTCTGATAAACCCTACCACAGATGAAATAAAACTCATCGATTTTAGTATTGCCACCCTCCTACCAAGAGAAATTCAATTTCTCACTAATCCCAACGTATTAGAAGGCACTCTAGCTTACATTTCCCCAGAACAAACCGGAAGGATGAACCGAGGTATTGACTATCGCACTGATTTTTATTCCCTCGGTGTCACATTCTTTCAACTCCTTACCGGACAGTTACCCTTCATAACAAAAGATCCGATGGAGTTAATTTACTCTCACATTGCGAAACAACCGCTAAAAGCCAGTCGGATTAACTCTAATATTCCGTCAATTTTGTCTGACATTATCAGCAAGCTGATGGCAAAAAATGCCGAAGACCGCTATCAGAGTGCTTTGGGGTTAAAGCATGACTTGCAAGTGTGCCAAAACCAGTGGCAAGAAAGAGGAAATATTGCACCTTTTGAACTAGGCGTGAGAGACATCTCAGACCGTTTTGTAATCTCTGAAAAACTTTATGGTCGCCAAAGTGAAGTTGAAACCCTACTCGCTGCTTTTAAGCGTGTGACAGAGGGGGTAACAGAAATGATCTTAGTCGAGGGTTTCTCTGGCATTGGCAAAACTGCTGTAGTCAATGAAATCCACAAACCTATTGTGCGTCAGCGTAGTTACTTCATCAAAGGTAAATTTGATCAGTTTCAACGTGACATTCATTTGTCAGGATTTGTGCAAGCTTTTCGGGACTTAATTGGGCAACTGCTCTCGCAGAATGATGCCCAAATTCAACAATGGAAAGCCAAAATTCTATTGAATTTGGGTACACAAACTCAGGTGATTATTGATGTACTTCCTGAACTAGAACAGATTATTGGTAAGCAACCTCCGGTTACAGAACTCTCTGGCAGTACTGCTCAGAATCGGTTTAATTTATTGTTTAAAAAATTTATCCAAATATTTACAACGAAAGAACATCCTCTAGTTTTATTTCTTGATGACTTGCAGTGGGCAGATACGGCATCTTTAAAACTAATTCAGTTATTAATGTGTAAAAGCAAGTTGTCTTCTCCTTCAGAAGAGACAGAACAGATGTGTGAAAATAAGGGAGGTTTATTGTTAGTTGGTTCTTTTCGGGATAATGAAGTTTCCAAGGCACACCCGCTTTTTTTGACACTAAAAGAGATTCAAAAAGCAGGAGCAACTATTAATACGATCACCCTCGCACCCTTAAATCAGGGTGATTTAAATCATCTAGTTGCTGATACCCTGCATTGCCCTGAAGGAGTTGCGCTTCCTCTCACCCAGATGGTATTTGCCAAAACTAAAGGTAACCCATTATTTTGCGTCCAATTCCTCAAGTCTTTACACGATGATGAGCTAATTGTATTAAACTTTGATCTTGGTTATTGGCAGTATGATATTTCCCAAGTCCAAGAATTAGCTCTTACAGATGATGTCGTACAATTTATCACCCTGCAAATAGAAAAATTGCCAATATATACCCAAAAAGTTTTGAAAATTGCTGCGTGTATTGGTAATGAATTTGACTTAAAAACTCTGGCGATCGCCAATGAAAAATCTATAGTAAATACAGCATCAGACTTGTGGCAAGCATTAATTGATGGGCTAGTTTTACCACAGGCTGAAAATTACAACATCTTTTCAAGAGATAATACTAATCAAGACTTAATTGCTGATGGGATAGAATCTACACAATTTTCAATTTCTGATTTACAGCTACCTAAATATAAATTCGTACACGATCGAGTGCAGCAAGCCGCCTATTCTTTGATTCCCGAAGAACAAAAGAAGCCAATTCACTTAAAAATTGGGCTACTGTTATTGAATAATATTCCAGTTGCAGAACAAGAAGAAAAGATTTTTGAGCTTGTCAATCAGTTTAATATCGCAGTAGAATTTATCTCCCCTCAAGCTAAACGATATGAACTGGCCCAGATGAATCTAATTGCTGGACGTAAAGCTTTAGCATCTACAGCTTATCCTGCGGCCGTTAAGTATTTAACTACTGGCATCAAACTGCTGGCAGGTGATAGTTGGGAGATGGAACATCATCTCACCCTGGCTTTATATGAAACTGCGACAGAGGCAGCATACCTGGCTGGCAACTTTGAACAGATGGAAGAATTGGCAGAGGTGGTATTGGTACGTAAACCACTACTAGAAAAAGTAAAGGTTTATGAAGTCATAATTCAGGCTTATGGGGCACAGAACCAAGCACTGAAGGCTGTAAATACTGCCTTAACCTTTTTGAAACTTTTGGGAGTGGAGTTTCCTGAGCATCCAACCCAGTCAGATATTCAGCTAGCAATGGCAGAGTTAAGATCAAATCTTAACGGCAAACGTATTGAGGATTTAATTGACCTGCCTGAGATGACACAAGAGCAAGCTTTAGCATCTATGCGTATTATATCGAGTGCCCTTGGTCATGCCTATCAAGCTTTTCCTGTACTTTATCCCTTGTTTGCTTTTAAACAGATTAATTTATCGCTTAAATACGGTAACACTTCCTTATCAGCCTATGCCTATGTAGCTTATGGGGTAATACTCTGCGGAGTTGTAGGAGATATTGAGTTTGGCTATCAATTTGGGAAACTGGCTGCAAGTTTGTTAACTCGTTTTAATGCTAAAGAAGTCAAAGCTAAGGTTATAGAGGTATTTAATGCTGCTATCCGGCATTGGAAGGAACATGCCAAGGAAAACTTAAAACCTTTGCTGGAAGCATACTCTGCTGGACTAGAAACGGGAGATTTAGAATATGCAGCCTATGCTCTTAATGTTTATTGCTACTGTTCATATTTTCTCGGTAGAGAACTGACCGGACTAGAACAGGAGATGGCAACTTACAACAGTGCGATCAGTCAAATCAAGCAAGAAACAGTATTTAACTGGAGCGCGATTTATCGGCAGAGTGTCTTGAACTTGATAGGTACTGCGGAAAATCCCCATCTTTTAATTGGTGAAGCCTACGATGAAGAGAAAATGTTGCCGACTCACCTTGAAGCAAACGATGGCATAGGACTGTTATATTTGTATTTAACTAAACTGCATCTCTGTTGCCTATTTCAGAAATACTCTCAAGCGGTTGAAAATGCTCGCTTGGCAGAAAATTATTTGCATGGTGGGATTGGACAGTTCGTTTTTCCTATTTTCCATTTTTATGATTCACTAGCTAGACTGGCAGTCTATCCTGATGTTGAGGAATCTGAACAAGAACAAATCTTAAATAAGGTTGCTGTCAATCAAGAAAAGATGCAACACTGGGCAAATCATGCCCCAATGAATTATTTGCATAAGTTTTATTTAGTTGAGGCAGAGCGGCATCGAGTTCTTGATCAATATATGGAGGCAATGGATAATTACGATCGCGCGATCGCCTCTGCTAAAGAATATGAATATATCAACGAAGAAGCTCTTGCCAACGAACTTGCCGCTAAATTTTATCTAGAACGGGGCAAACAGAAGATTGCCCAAACCTACCTAACTGATGCCTACTATGGCTACATTCATTGGGGGGCGTTAGCCAAAGTTAACGATTTAACAAAACGTTATCCCCAATTACTTACTCCTATACTCCAGCAAGAAAAAGTGAGTATCCATCCTAGCGATGAAAGCACTTCTGTCGATAACATCTCTATATCATCTTTACCTACCTTAAGCAATCAACAAACTCTTATTAGCTCGAACAGAAGTATTTCTGACTCTTTGGATTTAGCCGCATTCATTAAAGCATCTCAAGCCCTCTCTGGGGAAATCGAGCTTGAGCGACTACTTTCTACTTTAATGGAAGTTGTTATGGAGAATGCAGGAGCCTCTAAATGCGCTTTAATCTTGAGTGAAGGTGATAACTTAGCATTAACTGTCACAGTGGTGTGTTCAAATTCGCAAGTTGATCGTACCTACACTGAGTTTCCATCAACTTGCCTTGAGTTAAGCTACGATGTTCCTATTACTTTGATTAACTACGTTAAACGCTCCAGAGAAATCTTGGTTATTGATGATGCAAATACTGTTGCTTTTTTAGCAGGTGATAGCTACATTCTTACTGAAGACCCTAAAAGTTTGTTGTCTATACCTCTTCTAAATCAAGGTAAATTAATTGGGATTCTTTATCTAGAAAATCATCTGACGACAGGAGCATTTACACGCGATCGCGTAGAAGTTCTCAAACTTCTCACTACTCAAGCAGCAATATCTCTAGAGAATGCTATCCTCTACAAAAATTTGGCACAAGCTAAAGAAAGCTTGGAAGACTACAACCATACCTTAGAAGAGAAAGTCCAGGAAAGAACGCAGGAACTCAACGATAAAAATCAGTGTTTACAAGAAACTCTACAGGAATTGCAACGTACTCAAATCCAATTGATTCAAAGTGAAAAAATGTCTTCTTTGGGACAAATGGTCGCAGGAATTGTTCATGAAATCAATAACCCTATTAACTTTATTCATGGCAATATTAGCCATGCTAGTGAGTACGTCCAAGAATTGCTATATTTAGTAGCTCTTTATCAGCAAGAATATCCCCAAACTTCGCCCTTACTTGAGGATAAAGCTGAGAAGATTGACATAGATTTTCTAGTAAAAGACTTGCCAAAAATTTTAGATTCAATGAAAGTGGGAAGTTCGCGGATTAGGGATATTGTTTTGGGCTTACGCAACTTTTCTCGCCTAGATGAATCTGAAATGAAGCCTGTTGATGTTCATGAGGGAATAAACAATACCTTAATGATTTTACAACACCGCCTTAAACAAAAAAGCGGTCTTACTGAAATTAAAGTTATCAAAGAATACGGAAAATTACCGAAAGTTAATTGTTATCCTGCTCAACTAAATCAGGTGTTTATGAATATCCTGAGCAATGCAATTGATGCTTTAGAAGATTCATTTGTTATTGATCATCCATCATTGGTAAATGATAAAGAACAAATAATAAAAGACATAGACGCATCATCGGCTTCTCATAGGGTAGGACAAATTAACATATTTACTAAACTAACAGATTCTAATACGGTGATAATTCGGATTGCTGATAATGGTTATGGCATGACAAAAGCGGTGCAGCAGAAAATATTTGACCCATTTTTTACTACCAAGTCAGTAGGAAGTGGCACAGGGTTAGGGTTGTCGATTAGCTATCAGATTATTGTGGACAAACACAAGGGTAGTTTAACCTGTGATTCCACATTAGGAGAGGGAACTGAGTTTGTGATAGAGATACCAATGATTGCAATATAAGTCTCGGTATCGGGTACAATTCCATCTAGACGGTTATTTGCTTCCTCAAAACAACCGTATAAATATTTCTCAAAGCCGTAGATAAAATAATCTAACCATTTCAGGCTTGCTTTTTCAAGTATCCGTTCTCGTAAGTTACTTAAAGCACGACTAAGAGGTATATCGTGGCTTGTAACTTCTGCCCCTTTCAATATTTCTAAAAATCTCTTATGAATAGCTTTTAAAGATTCAGGTTTTGTTTTCAAGTCTGATAGATCGCATTGTTCTGAATTAACACTACTATTTTCAAAAGACAAGAGTAATAATAACTAATTTAAAGCCAATTGCCTTCATTAAAGAGGATGTTCATCTGTAGTCAAAATGAAGGTTGGCGCTTCATATTCATACTGTAGCGATCGCCTCCGTAGTTGCATAGAGCAATTTATTGTGAAAATGTTGCTGTTGTCAGATTTTTTGGGAACTATAGGATTATTAGGCTAAAAATTTGTCAGTCAGTCCGTCAATAAAATAAAGGTGACTTAGCTGCGATCGCACAGCCAATAATGAATAAGTAAGAAGGAGTTAAATTCAGTTAAATACATGAATTACAAGACAGATATAAAAACGTTTGATTTACCAGAAGATAGTTTCATTCTAGTGGTAGACGATACTACTACAAACTTAGAAATTGTCTTTAATATATTAACTAATATAGGTTTTAAAGTTCTTACAGAAAATAATGGAGAAAGTGCAATTAAGCAAATTGAATATAACCCCCCTGATTTGATTTTGTTAGATGTAATGATGCCAGGTATAGATGGGTTTGAAACCTGCAAAAGACTGAAACAAAACTCAGCTACTTGTGATATTCCAGTAATTTTTATGACGGCAAATTCTGATACTGACAGTAAGGTAAAAGGTCTAAATATAGGGGCAGTTGATTACATTACCAAGCCTTTTCATGAAGAAGAATTGTTAGCTAGAATTAAAACCCATCTTCAATTACGAAATCTCACAAAAAATTTAGAAAACCGAGTTACAGAAAGGACAGCAGCGTTGTCTAGGGCATTAAAAGACTTACAAGAGTCTCAACTTCAGCTTGTACAGACAGAAAAAATGTCTGCCCTTGGTGAATTAGTAGCAGGAGTTGCTCATGAAATTAATAATCCTGTTGGTTTTATTCATGGTAATCTCCAACATGCTTCAGCATATTTTCAAGACATGATTAATATCATTAACCTCTATCAGCAGCATTATCCTAATCCGGTTCCAGAAATTAAAAAGGAAATTGCAGAAATAGATTTGAAGTATATGCTTGCCGATTTACCGAACTTAATTTCCTCAATGAAAGAGGGTGTTCAGCGCATTCGTGACATTAGTATCAGTCTGAGAAACTTTTCTCGAGCAGATAGCGATCGCAAAGTTTCTTCCAACATTCATGATGGCATTGACAGCACAATCATGATTCTCAAACATCGCTTAAAAGCATCTGAGGATCATCCCGATATTCAAGTAATTAGAGCTTACGATAATTTGCCAGAAATAGAATGCTTTATCGGACAACTAAATCAGGTATTTATGAACTTATTAGCTAATGCTATTGATGCTTTAGAGGAGTCTAATGTAGGGCGCACCTATATTGAAATTGAAGCAAATCCCAATCAAGTTTTGATTCAGACTAGCCTCACTGAAAACAAAAAACATATTTTGATTCGGATTAAAGATAATGGCGTGGGAATGTCACCTGATGTCCAGCAAAAAATCTTTGATCATTTATTCACCACTAAACCTGTGGGTCAAGGCACAGGTTTAGGATTATCAATTGCTCGTCAAATTGTTGTCGAGAAACATGGAGGAACTCTGGAAGTAAATTCAGCACCAGGACAAGGTTCAGAGTTCATCATTAAGCTTCCCATTTGAAAATCATAGCAAAAATAATTCTCCATATAGATAAATTTATGTTTAAGGCAGTAGTCGGTCACAGTAACGATCCAGATTCTCTATCAGCAGTTGAAGAAGTTATTCAGCAATGTGTCAGTTTTCTTGTAGGAGATATACCAAAAGCTGGGATTATTTTTGCTGCAATTGACTTTGAACATTCTCTGATTTTGCAGCAAATTCATCAGGCTTTTCCGGGGATTGAGTTGATTGGTGGGACAACAGATGGAGAAATTTCTTCAGTCTTAGAGTTTCAGCAGGACTCAATCACCTTAATGTTATTTTGCTCAGATGAAGTTGAAATTTATGCAGGAGTTGGACGCAAAGTTTCAGGTGATCCAATTACTGCAACTAAACAAGCTGTGGAGGAAGCCAAAGCAAAAAGTACCGCAGAGCCAAAGCTATGCTTAACTCATCCAGAGAGCCTCACAACCAGTGGTGTGTCTATATTAAATGGCTTAAAACTAGCTCTTGGGCAACATGTACCAATATTTGGTGGTTTGGCGGGCGATCAGTCAAGATATCAAAATACATATCAATTTTTTCAAACAGAAGTATTAAGTGATTCTGTACCAATTCTAATTTTTTCCGGCACGATATTGTTTTCCCACGCTGTTGCAAGTGGTTGGCATCCCATTGGCCAAATAAGTAAAGTAACTAAGGTGGATAAGAACATACTCTATGAAATAGATGGTAAGCCAGCTTTAGATTTTTATCATCATTATCTTGGTTTACTTCCTCCTTCAATGGAATATCCGCTAGCAGTGTTTGATCAGAATGAAGAAAATTTTTATATAAGAGCACCTATTGGTTATAACCAAGAATCTGGTAGCATAACTTTTTTTGGAGATATTCCCGATCAAGCAGTTATTCAAATTTCAGAAGCAGCTTATGAAGATATTTTGGCAGCTTCCAAAGCATCATTCATGAATGCTTTAGATAATTATCCAGGTACAGAACCAAGTGCTATTTTGTTCTTTTCATGTGTAGCTCGTCGGCAAATACTGGGTACGAGGGCACAAGAAGAGTATCAGAATACGAAACTTCCTCTGACTGGCTATTTACCTGCCTGTGGATTTTATTCTTATGGAGAAATTGCTCCTATAGATCGAATTAGTCAGACGCAATTTCACAATGAAACTTTTGTAACTTTAATTTTGGGAAATCGGTAGAAGCTGATGGAAATTGTGGATTATCAACAAAAAATTAAGGAACTAAAAAAAACAAATAGAATTATCCAAAAGCAATTGGAACGTTCTGAATCAGACCGGATAAAACTTGAAGATATAAATAAAAAAAAAGAATCTTTGCTTAGGACAGTAATTGAGGAATTAAAAGAATATCAAAATAAATTAGAAGAAAGAAGCCAGGAACTAGAAATGATGCTTCTTAATCTTCAGTTAATGCAGAATAAGATGTCTAGCCTGGGAAGTCTTGTTGCAGATGTAGCTCATGAAATTAACAACCCAATTAGCTTTATAGCAGGTAATCTGACTCCGGCTCAAGAGTATATTGAAAATTTATTACATCTGATAAACCTTTATCAGCAGACCTATCCCAAAGCATCTCAGGAAATTCAAAAAACAATCCAATTGATTGACCTTGAATATATGCGCGAGGACTTGCCTAAACTAATTTCTTCAATGAAAGAAGGTACAGATCGTATTTGTAACATTAGCGATAGCTTGCGAATTTTCTCTAGAGCAGATACAGAACACAAAGTTCTTTTTAACCTTCATGAGGGTATTGATAGTACTCTCATCATTCTCAAGCACCGTTTGAAAGCTAATAAGATTCGTCCTGATATTCAAGTAGTTAAACATTATGGCGAATTTCCTCCAATAAAATGTTTTCCAGGACAACTGAATCAGGTATTTATGAATTTATTGGCGAATGCTATTGATGCTTTAGAAGAGTCTAACTCTGGACTGAGTTTTGACAAAATCAAGGCAAATCCCAATCAAATTACAATTCATACTAATCTAATTGGAGATACAAATCACGCATTGATTCGGATTCAAGATAATGGTGTAGGAATATCGGCTGATGTTCAGCAGAAAATGTTTGACCATTTATTCACAACCAAACCTGTGGGAAAAGGGACAGGATTAGGATTATCAATCGCCTATCAAATAATTGTCCAAAAACATAGAGGAACTATTAAAGTAAATTCTGTGTTAGGGGAAGGTTCTGAGTTTATAATCACTATTCCAATTTATTAAAGTAGCAAATATACCAATTATTCAAGTTAATTTTAAGTTGTAAATTTGATTTTATGTTAAAAAATATGAGAAACGCCTGTCTGCTCATTAGCAGACAGGCGTTTCTTTAAGTACAAACTTTGGTTGAGACTAGGTTAAATCTTAGCGGTAGAATCAACTGAGGGTTGAGACTGACTAACCGAATCTAACTTTGGTAAAAGCAGTGGATTTTCTGCTTTTACATTAGTGTTGATTGTTGCTTGCAAAATTGGGGTATTGGATATGGAATTGTTCGCCAATGTAAACAGTGGATTTGACAAAATCCCTGCTATGGAAGTGGCAATTAATGTTACCACCAACCCGACCTGCAAAGGTCTTAGTCCAGGCAAATCCCAACGCACTTGTGGATAATTCTTCACGGAGTCGGACATTTCATGGGGTTCTTTGACTACCATCATTTTGACTACACGAATGTAGTAGTAGATGGAGACGACGGTGGTAACTAAGCCCAGTAAGACTAACCAATAAAGGCCTGCTTGCCAACCAGCCCAGAATAAGTAAATCTTCCCGAAAAACCCAGCCAATGGTGGAATACCACCCAAGGAAAGCAGGGAGATACTCAACCCCAGTGTTAAGAGTGGGTCTTTTTGATATAAACCAGAGTATTCGGCAATCTGGTCGGTTCCCGTCCGCAGTGAGAACAGGATGATGCAGGTAAAGCCGCACAGGTTCATGAACAGGTAAACCAGTAGGTAGAATATCATACTGGCATAGCCCGCCTGTGTACCAGCAATCAAGCCAATCATCACAAACCCAGCTTGGGCAATGGATGAATAAGCTAGCATCCGTTTCATAGTGGTTTGGGCTAGGGCGACTACGTTACCCAAGATCATACTTAGAACGGCCAGAGCAGTGAAGACAAATCTCCACTCTTCAGCAACAAGAGGGAAGGCTGTTGTCAGCAAGCGGATGGCTAGGGCAAACCCAGCTGCTTTGGAACCGACTGATAAAAAGGCGATGACTGGGGTGGGAGCGCCTTCGTAAACGTCTGGTGTCCACTGGTGGAAGGGCGCTGCGGAGATTTTGAAGCCAATACCTGCGATCGCAAAAACCAAGGCAATCACTAAACCTAAAGATTGACCGACTTTAGCTGTAGCAATGCCATTAGCGATCGCACTTAGTTCAGTCTGTCCTCCAGATAGCCCATACAACAGTGATACACCGTACAAAAATACTGCTGTACTGGAAGCTCCAATTAACAAGTATTTCAGTGCCGCTTCATTGGAGCGGGGGTCACGCTTGGTATAACCTGTCAATAGATAAGAGGAAATACTCAGGGTTTCTAGGGAGATGAAAATCATCACCAACTCACTAGCCCCGGATAAAAACATCCCTCCCAAAGTAGCACTCAGCAAAATAGCGATGAATTCGGCTAAAGGAGTGCCGCTTTGCTCAACGTAGCGAATTGACATTAGTATAGTCGCGATCGCAGACAAGGCGATAATACCGCGAAAGACGATACTCAGGTCATCACCGTTAAAGCTACCGGTAAAACCGATGGGATTAGGAGCGTCCCATTGAAAATATAGGGCGATAATCGAAGCAAATAAACCTGCGATCGCTAGATATCCAATCCAGCGTGCGGATGTACGCCCCAAAATCAAATCAACAATCAAAACCCCCAAGAGGGTGAGAATAACAATCCCCTCTGGCAAAATCGTTCCAGCGTTTAGCTGGGATGCAATATTAGCAAAATCCATGAGATGTATAGGTTTTGGGGATTAGACATTAAGGCTAACTCTGTTCACTCTAGCAAGTTTTCTAATCCCCAGACTAGCTCTTTTAACAAGAGCTTAACAGCTTGGGTGCAGATGGCGATTGCACCAATTTCACTGCCTTACCAGCAGCTTTCTCAGTATCTAGGAATTTACCTAACAGCTTTCCTACCTTGTTTTTCAGGCGTGACTTTTAGCGAATATCATAAATAATTATGCCGAAACGAGTGTATGCCGTAGGCGATCGCCACGTACAAAAAGCTCATGAAATTAATAAGGGCACAGCATTGCTGTCCCCCTACAATATTCATAACTCCTAAATTTATTAAAAACCGACCGATGGCAGCTTGCCTTGTAGCGACTGAAATTTAGACTGAACACAGTTGGCACAATTGCAACCAAGTTGATCAACAATCGGATTAGATGTTTGAATCAAGTGTCGTGTTGCCAGATCAGGAATTTGTTGTGTAGATACTACCGTCATAATTTGGGTAGCATAAGCAGATTTAAGGCTGGATGCGTGTGCTGGATTGACTACCAGCAGCATGGATACCAAAAATGCGGGACAGGCAAGTAAAATCAGTTTGACTATGTTCATAATTTACACAAAGATAGCTTTGCTGATACAGCATAGCTAATAAATTGCCCACCTTCAATTTTAATTACCAAGTATTGCTTAACTACGCCCAAATCCTTGACCCCGCAAAACCTTTGACCATACAACTAATTCGCCCTGCTCACCGCCTGCGGCCAGTAATTTGCCTTGGGGATGCCAAGCTAGAGTGGAAAATCCTGCTGAGACACCTGTGATAATTTGGGATACTTCTTTGGCTTTGTTCCACAAACACAACCAGCCATCAGCAGCAGCAGAAGCGAGAAGGAAGCTTTTGGGTGCAAACGCGATCGCATTGATAACACCCACATGATTAGTTAATACTCGTGCTTCCCAGCCTAACGAATCATCCTCTAGCTTTTCCCAGACCACAATACCTTCAACGCTAGAAGATGCCAGTATTGGCGCACCCAGTTTCGTGGTAGCTTCTGACCATGCCAATTGGCGAATTTTACCAGGGAACCCACGCATCACCCAAGGGTCGGGGTTGTTCCATTCTAAAACGGTGACACTACGATCCATGTTGCCAGAAGCTAGGAATTTGCCATCGGGCGACCAAGCCATCGCTACACTGACAGTAGTCATATCTAGGTTGTATGGTTCTTCATCCCAGTTTTGACTATGCCAAATTTTGACTCCCTTATAACCACTAATAGCTAAGTATTGTCCGTCAATACGCCAATCTATACCCAGTACTGAAGAGTTGTCGAAATTCAGCGTTACGACAATTTCACGAGTATCTGCATCCCAAACTTGGACGTAACGCCCCAAACTAAAAGCCAGTTGGTTACTGGTGTAATTCCAAGCTAGCTTGTCAACCCATGCGGGGGCATTTTCCAAGGTGGCAATTAATTCAGTGTCACGCCAAATTTTTACCTGTCCATCTTGTCCACCAACGGCTAAAAATTTTCCATCTGGTGAAAAAGCTAGACAGTCTACAGATTTACCGTTACCAGTTTGTAAACTTGTAAGTTCGCCATCATTCCACAAAACCACTTCACCGGCGGCGGAAGTTGCTGCTAAAGTTTGACCTTGTGGCGACCAAGCGATCGCAGTTACATAATCTGAAAGTGTCCCCGAATAGTGTTGTTCAAATTCCTTTGATTTGGTTGTGGAGTTCATATTTTCTACAGAAGTTAGGAGTTAGAAGTTAGGAGTTAGAAGTTAGGAATTTTTAACTCATCACTCATAACTCCTAACTCCTAACTTTTTATTTACGCTAAACAAGCGAGAAAATCTTGCTTGAGTTGGGCTGCATCAAGGTTGCGACCGATGAAAACTAGTTCGTTTTTGGGGGTTTCGCTTGCTTTCCAGGGGCGATCGGGTTTGCCATCAAATATCATGTGTACTCCTTGGAATACAAATCGATTATCTTCTCCTGCAATATTTAAAATGCCTTTCATCCGAAAAATATCTGGCCCTTGAGTCCGCAGTAACTCTGAAAGCCAAGTGTTTAATTTTTCTCCATCAACTGCACCTGCTTCTACTAAAGCCACAGAAAAGACAGTTTCATCGTGTACGTGGGCATCTTCGCCTAAGAAATCTGGATCAATTTCTAATGCGCGTTCTAAATCAAAGGCTTTTACACCTAATAAAGCATCCATTCCTAGTTCAGAATTTTGGGTGCGGTAAATTTTTGCGATCGCATTCATCGCCCGAATCCGTTTTTCTAATTCATCCAACTCTTCTGGCGCTACCAAATCTGTTTTATTAAGTAAAATTACATCGGCAAAGGCAATCTGTTCTTGTGCTTCGTCTGCATCCCAGTGCTGCCAAATATGTTTGGCATCTACGACTGTCACCACTGCATCTAAAGACAGTTGGCTTTGTAAATCTTCATCAACAAAAAATGTCTGAATCACTGGTGCAGGATCGGCTAATCCAGTTGTTTCAATTACTAAATGGTCAAATTTATCGCGTCGCTTCATCAAATTGCCAATGATGCGAATTAAATCGCCGCGCACTGTACAACAGATACAGCCATTATTCATTTCAAAAATTTCTTCATCTGCATCGATAATCAATTGATTATCAATACCCACTTCCCCAAATTCATTGACAATCACAGCAACTTTTTTGCCGTGTTCGTAGGTGAGGATGTGATTGAGTAGAGTCGTTTTACCTGCTCCCAAATAGCCTGTAAGAACAGTAACGGGAACTGAATTGTTGATTACGTCAGCCACCATACTCTAAATTCCTCTTGTCTCACCTTATGGATAATCATTATCGCCCATGATAAATCTTTTTATATTTTTGTGCGAACTTGCTGTTATTTTGAGTTTCAGCAAAATCATCACATAATTTAATCACAGAACATTTTATTTTTATGCATCTGTAATAAGTAGTAAATATTCATAAGTTGGGGTAGCTGCTAGGAAGATTGCATATAAGCCGACCCACCCTGCGGGAAGTCGCAGGTTAGTACCTTAACATTCCCAAAGAACCTATGATAATCATTATCACATAAAAAATTATACTTTGATGGAGACTTCCCTACTAAGCTTGGGGAGTAAGACTGAAAGCCTCTCTCCAGAATTTAATTTTCTAAAGAGAACAAAAAATATTGAACCACTTCTAAAACAACTCCTGGGTATTCTTCATGTAGTCCCAGAGAACCAGGTATAACAACGCTTTTCACTCCTGGTAAGGCTGCCAAAGCGTTCATTTCTTCTCGCGATTTAGGGGGGCTGGATTCGCCAATTACTACCATGAGCGGTACAGTTAAAGACTGCACAAGTCCCAGAAAATCAGATTGTTCGTGTACAGCATCGAGATTACCAGTTACAAAGGCAGCAGATGCAAATCGCGCTCCTGGTTGTTGAGTTGTGTGCCATTTATTCTCGATGAAACTGGGTGTAATTTTAGCCGCGTCAGTAAAGACATGACGGCGATACATCAAACTTAAGAAGGATGGGGTAGTGTTGAGTTTGTAGAGAGCTTGACCAAGTATAGGCGATCGCACCAATTCTCTCACAATGCCAGCTATTTGCTGACTTGCTCCCATTGTCGGCAAAGGCCCACGCCAAGTAGGAGCTAACAACAAAATTCGTAAGAAAGTAGCCGGTTGTTTGACAGCTAATTGTAAAACGTAACTAGCAGCATGACCAGCCGCCACCACAGTAATGGGAGTATTAAAAACAGCTTTGACAAAATCTTCCAGAAATTGCTGATATATTTCTGGACGGTAATTCAAACTAGGGCGAGATGATTCACCAAATCCAGGCCAGTCTATTGCTACAACTTGAAAATTGGGAGCTAGTAACTTGGCAAGTTCGCCTACTTCCAAACGCGTCGAAACACTGCTGAAAGATGGTAGCAGCAATAGCGGTGAACCTTTACCGAGGGTTTCATAAACAACGCGTAATTGCTGATTTTCCCAATTCCAGAGATATTCTTGAACTACTCCACCAAAGCCAGTAGTAGCAGAGGTAGATAATAAATTGGTTGACATTAGACTAAATTTTGGTAGTTGTACCTTATTTGTCAGTTGTTTTTTGTCAGTTGTCTTTTGCTAATGATCAATGACTAATGACTAATGACAAATGACCAAGTTTAGCTAGGTAAATCTAACTTACATTCCAATACTTTTTTTTGCATGGTTTTAAAAATATTGTAAAACCCATTAGCACGGGAAGGTGTCAGACTAACATTTAAACCTGTTTCTTGAATAAAATCTGGAGTAAGTTGGACAATCTCACTTGGCGTTAGTCCATGTAATCCTTCAACCAGAAGCCCTACTAATCCTTTGGTTAACTGAGAATCGGAATCGCCCTGAAACACAACCTTACCGTCATCCAAGGCTGCGGTGATATAAACTTGAGACACGCAACCAGGAACTTTATTTTCGGGTAATTTATCAGCTTCTGGAAACTCATTGAGCTTCTGAGCATACCAGATTAACTGTTCATAGCGTCGCTTCGGTTCAGAAGCGCGTTGAAAGCGCTGGACAATTTTAGCGAGCGCAGGTGGCAAAGAATCTAGAGTTGAGGACATAACAGAAGCTGCAAATGATCGGTATCACTTTGAGTGTAGATTATCTTTAGAGCGATGCCTAGGTTGGGCTGCGCCTACGCGCATCCGCTTTACCTTGGCATATCAGCTAGCTATAACCTGTCAAGTCTAGATAATTACTGCGATCGCATTCACTTTCAGTCAGGTTTTTCAATACACCTAATCACAAAAACTTAATTTTTTTATAAGCAAATTCTAACAGTAACTCTATGGAAGTTACTGTTGTATCACTATAAGCTTACTGCTATTACGTAAGTATATGGAATGTGTGAAATTTATGTATAGCTTGATTTTACTATGAGATGCCTACGACGGGCTGCGCCTACGCAATCACAAAATTAGCTGCAATTAACTTTTAACCAAGCAGCTAGGGGATAATCAATAATTAAAAATTAAAAATCAAAAATAATTCTGATTTTTAATTTTTAATTTCTCTCCCTTAAGGATTAATTCGTAGTTTGTGCAGCTAGCATCTGCTTCAACTTTTCTAATTCCGAAGCCCAACGAGGATCTGGACGAATAGCGTCTGAATCGGTGGTTGTGGTGTTGTTTTCACGGGAACCGCCGCCGCCGCTACCACCGCCGCCACGACGAGGCTTCTTAGAGCTTTTCTCGCGGCGGCTACCTTCTCTAGTAGGCATAGGAGTAGGGGTACTACTAGCAGCAGTAACTGGTTTGGGAGCTTGCTCCTCGCCCTCATCACCTTTTGTCCGAGGTAATGCCTTCTCTAGCTTAATCGGAGTATCTTTGAACATCTGACCATTATATTTTTCAATAATTTCGTCAGCTTGCTCGTCGTTGTTAACTGTTAGAAAACCGAAACCACGGCATTTGCCAGTTTTACGGTCTTTAATTAATTTAGTAGTTACAGCATCACCTTCTGCTGCAAAAACTGCTTGCAGATCCTGACGATCTATTTCTTCTTTAGGCAAATTACCTATATATAGGCGAATGGACATGAACTATACCTCCAGAGTTAAATGAACATGGCAAGGCAAGAAAACAATCACTTGGCTTTGGCTTTTAATTAAATAGATGCTATTGACCCAGACTGCCATCAACCAATTTTTTTGCTCGAAACTGTCAACCTATACAACAATACAGTTTTTCGTCGGGATCAAGCTTGTTTAATCTAAAGGCCCACACTATGGTGAGCTAATAACACCTTAATTCTAAGAATTGTAAATTTAATAGCCTATTGCCTGCTAAAGTACACGCTTTCTTCCATGCCTTTTTTCGCAGAATCAAATACCATTCCTTACATTACCACGGTATTTTCTACGTAGCTAGTTTAGCGCATACATTTCCGACATTAGTATTACTGTATCGTAACATAAAACACATTTTTTTATTCAAGGGAGCATATTTTGAAACAAAAACCAGCCAGTGGCTGGTTAATTTCCTGCTGTGTTGGAAGGATAAAAGGTATGGAGCGGGGGGAAAAGCATCCGAATCAACAACTAAGCTGTAGTGCTGAGTTATGTCGCTTGCTATTGCTTGTGTAAATAAATGTAACATTTTTAAAGAAAACCTGCAACTTTTGTTTACATCCAATTTGTCCTTTTTCCTTTGCTAATTAATGACTAACCAGTCAGAAAAACGTATGCGCCCAAAGCCTGTGCTGCAACTGCTAAAAAAGTAGACCAAATGGGATGAGGGCTATGAACGGTTTTACCACTTTGAGTTTCCAGGGTTTGGATATCGATCCAAGGTGTTGCTCCTCGCCGAAACCAACCTGTGACGATAATTTGTCTACCAATTAGATCCTGGTGATTGACTTGTCCTAGCCAAGAAATGTGGTGTAATTTCACTAAACCTGCGCTGGATTGAAGGATTAAATCTTGCGCTAGGGAGTTACTAGTGCCTTGACGACCTAATAATTTACCCACAAGACGCACGCTGATGCTATCAATTGGTAAGGCAGAAGGATCAGCTAATAGGTTGGGTAGGTAATCGTCAGTTTGCACAGTGGCAGGTTTAATATCGGGGAAGAAAGAATTAATCCGCATCACTGTACCGATGCTAAAGCCAATTAGAAGGCAGCCTGTAATGAAAGACCAATCTTCATATATCCACTTTAGATTTAAAAACTTGAGTGCGAATGCTAGTTGCCACGTTAGCCAGACGAAAGCTGCAAACAGAACCCCTAGAGGAATTCCCAACCAAGGAGCGATTTGTAATAAGAAAGACTGACGCTTAACTTTTGATGGTTCGCTTGCAAAATGTAGTTCAGTGTCTAGATGCCAGTGACGGGCTATTTGGCAGAGGCGTTCGATGCGATCGCCCATCAATGGATGACTATTATTAATTGTAAACCATCGGCGATAGGGATTGGCAGTATCCCACTTCAAAAATGATTCAAAAGATAAATTACTGGCAATAGTGCCTAAAGAAAGGCTCTGTTGGTGGCTGACTGGTGTCAGGAGATTTAAGCTTTCTAGTTGCCAACTTGTCTGTTCCTCTTTTTGGATATCAGCTGCAATGCCAATGGCAATTTTGAGTAAGGCGCGAATCAGGGCATTGGGATTACCAGTAATTTCAGAGGCGATGCGATCGCTATAATAAAGCCGCAACCGCGATAACCATAATGCAGTCCCAGTCAGCAAACACCAAATTCCATAAACAAGACTAGCCAGAATTGTCACCGGCCAGCGCCAAATCCCTGATATTTTGTCTCCCCAATTCGATACTTGCTGATATAGCTGATAAATTGGTAGTGTCACCAGCAGCAACAAAGACATCACAGCAAAATCCCAGTGAGCAATATGCCCTAGCTGTGTGGCGTAGATAATGGCGATTTCATCATCTGCTAGTTGCTCTAATAACCCCTGACTTACAACAATCCTGGCATTACGTGGTAAACTGCCATAAGTCAGGATAATTGGTGCAGCCATTGGTAAGATCCGCAGTTTGGGTAACGGCCAGTGCCTCTGTTGGCAACAACGTTGTAGCACCCGAACAGCTTCGCGGCTATGGGCATTCAATACATCTTTAGAAAATTCTCGCTGACCATACAAGTTCGCCAGTAGCAGATCCAGCAACCAAGGTGATACTCCGATCAAAATCACCAATACTATTAGCAACAATTTAGTAGGGTTGCTGTATAAAAGCTGCAATGGCTCCAGATAAGGTAGTTTGACTAAAGTCTGGTTGATGAATCCCATTGCGAACTTGAGCATTTCTCGGATCACCCAAAATAGAGCGATGAATGTTCCTGCTGTTAGCAACCGTAAAGGGATTAATTTTGGTTTACGTAGGGGTTGCCATGCTCTAGCGCGTTGTGCTTGTCGCCAATAAATAACGCCGAATAATTTAGCTTGGGTGCGGGTCACAGAACCCATGAAGCCGCTTAAGGGCACAGATCCTGCTGCTGGCAATGGTGTAGCTACTGTAGCTTTGAGTTTAGCTAGTGGCACCATCGGTGGGGTGTCGTTGCTCTTAGTTTCTATTACTTGATCTTTTGGTTCCTCTAAGGTAGGAGTTTCTGGGGGAGTAACTGGGGTTGAATGTGGCGTTGAATTATTAAAAGCAACAAATCCAGTTTCGACATTTTTTGATTCTTGATCGCGTTTTTGGCGTTTTGTTAGGTGTTCGAGTGCGCGTGTTGCCCACTCTTGAACTTGCGGATTGTTACTCTCAATGAGATTCTGAGAAATAGCGATCGCTTTGGAGGCTTCTCCAATCCGTGCATAAGCCATCACTAAACCAACCTGGGCTTGTAAGCTAGCAGTACCATTATTTTGGCTGCTAGCAATAGGTTCTAGTTGAGCGATCGCTGTTTGGTAATTTCCCTGCTTGAGGGCAATTAAACCAGCCTCCAAAGACGGTTTGGCATGTGAAGGCATACAAATTCTGGCACTCCAATCTCTTCTAAGTGATCCACGTTTGTGCAAAAGCGCGAACCTCGGATGCCGTGGAAATCAACCGCGCCCAAGTTTTGCTTGTCAAGTGAACGATAAATATTGAATAAAGACGTCAGAAGTCAGAATTCAGTTGGCTCTTTTGTCGGACTAATTCTGAATTCAGAATTCTGTATTCTTCTTCATTCCTCCACTGGTTTTTGACTAGAAAATACTGGAGCGATCGCGCTTAATTTTAACTCTGGATGGTCGCCCAGTAATTGTTGACAATTCCATTCGTTACGGAATAGCAACACTGGTCGTCCCATACTATCTTTAACTGTAGTGGTATTGAATATTCGTCCCACTTTTTCTAATGCTTCCCAACCACCCTCAACCCAACGGGCGACACTGTAGGGCAATGAGTCTAGTATGGTTTCTACACCATACTCATTTTGTAAACGAAACTGTACCACCTCGAATTGCAACTGACCCACCGCCGCCAAAATTGGGTCGCGTTTGGCTTCATCAGTTGAATACATAATTTGTACAGCACCTTCTTCTCGCAATTCCGCAACGCCTTTTTGGAATTGTTTAGACTTCGAGGGGTTGGGATTCCTCAGAGATGCGAACAGTTCCGGCGAGAAATACGGAATCCCCTCATATTCGAGCTTTTGTCCCGTGTAAATTGTATCCCCGATCGCAAAAACACCAGGATTATTCAAACCGATCACATCGCCAGGATAAGCCACATCAATCGATTCTCGCTCTTGGGCAAAGAGTTTTTGCGGGCGAGACAGACGGATGAGTTTACCAATGCGAGCGTGATTCACCATCATATCTTTTTCAAACTTACCAGTGCAAACCCGGATAAATGCGACGCGATCACGGTGTTTCGGGTCCATATTCGCTTGCAGTTTGAAGACAAACCCTGAAAATTCTGGGTATGTAGGAGCAACTTCGCCAACACTGCTATAGTGAGAACCGGGTTTCAGGGCATAGTCAAGGAAATACTTGAGGAATAACTCTACACCAAAGTTGGTCATGGCGCTACCAAAGAACACAGGCGTCATTTTGCCTTCGTGTACCAGTTGCAAATCTAACTCTGGCCCAACTCCATCTAACAGTTCCAGATCATTTTTTAGTTGGTAGTACAAGCTTTGTTCTAGCTGATCTTCTATTCTCGGATCAGTTAATTCGACTATCGTATCACGGGCTTCTCGGCTGCCGTGGGCGCTGCGTTCAAACAAGTGAATTTGTTGCTTATGTCGATCAAAAACACCTTTAAAGCGATCGCCCATACCAATCGGCCAGTTTACCGCATAGGTTTGCAATCCTAATTCTTGCTCAATTTCATCCAACAGTTCCAGAGGTTCTCTTCCTGGGCGATCAAGCTTGTTGATAAATGTAAAAATTGGGATACCCCGCAACTTACACACTTCAAACAATTTGCGGGTTTGAGGTTCCAAACCTTTTGCCGCATCAATCAACATCACTGCATTATCGGCGGCCGCAAGGGTGCGATAAGTATCTTCACTGAAGTCTTGGTGTCCGGGTGTGTCTAATAAATTTATCTGACAGTCCCGGTATTCAAATTGCAACACAGTGGAGGTAATAGAAATACCCCGTTGTTGTTCCATCGCCATCCAGTCAGAGGTTGCCTTACGCTGTGCCCGTCGCGCCTTAACCGCCCCAGCTTCGTGAATTGCACCTCCGTATAGGAGCAGCTTTTCTGTTAGTGTAGTTTTACCTGCATCAGGGTGAGAAATAATCGCAAAGTTGCGGCGAAGTTCAACTGCTTGAATAAGTTCAGACTGAAGTTCAGTAGACATAAATGTATTTGTTTGTTAGCTTAATTTGTTTGATGGTAAGTCTTTTAATCTTAAGACAACGATGCTCGTGATAGGGTCGTAATATAACCAACAATCTGACTAAATAGGAGAAAGCAATGTACGACACAGATAAGCGAAAGCTTCTATCCGGCTTGTCACATGGAGCCATTTTTCTCAGCACAGCAGTGGTATCTATAGGTATACCTATCGCCATACTCTTTGTATCTGATGATCCTGTTGTTAAAGAAAACGCCAAAGAATCCATTAATTTCCACTTCAACGTCTGGCTTTATGGAGGAATTCTGGGAGCGCTGTTTTTTCTATTCGGTTGGTTAGTATTACCTCTATTATTGCTGGGGCCATTAGCCGGTTTGGGATATATATTGCACTGGGGATTAACAATTTGGGCGCTCATTAAAGTTTTCAGCAATCCTGATATACCCTTCCGTTATCCCTATATTTTCCGAGTTTTTTAACACAGATTATTATTGGGCATCCCTTCGGCTTACTTCGACTACGCTCAGTACAAGTCCCTCAGGGCAAGTGGGCATGGGCATTGGTAACTGTTAGTTATTCGCTACTAAATACAATATTTCATTAATTCGTAGCGAATTCTCTGCGTGCCTCTGCGTTTACCTCTGTGCCACTACCCTGCGGGAAGGCGTACCCCTACGGGGAAGCAAGCTACGCGTAGCGTCTGTCTGCGACACGCTGCGCGAACGTAGAGAAGCGCCTATGCGTTTAAATTTCAACCCTCAATTCGCCAAGATTTTGCCAACAGACAGTCTTATCATTTTGAATGCGTGAATTGCTTACTATGTTGTTTTTTTTCCAGCCCGTCGGATAGATGCAAGCAAGCTGTAGAATACAAAATTGCCCTACAACTTGATTAAGAGTAGGGCAAAGGACAGTTAAGCACTGTTTGTAGTCTGTCTGACGGCAGGAAAATTTTAGCCTGCTTTTGTGACGCTTTATTTTGTGTCCATTTGCGTTGTTTTTCTTCATAAAATTTTATGTTTCCTACACACCGCCCCCGTCGTCTGCGTACTCATCCTCAACTGCGCCGGATGGTTCGTGAAACTGTTTTAACAACAAGCGATTTAATCTACCCACTATTTGCTGTACCAGGTGAGGGAATCGCTAACGAAGTAAAATCTATGCCCGGAGTCTACCAACTTTCGGTAGATAAAATTGTCGAAGAGGCAAAAGAAGTTTACGACTTAGGAATTCCTTCTATTATTTTATTTGGGATTCCGGCTGATAAAGATGTGGATGCCACTGGCGCTTGGCATGATTGCGGTATCGTCCAAAAAGCTGCGACTGCGGTAAAAGCAGCAGTGCCAGATTTGATTGTAATTGCTGATACTTGTTTATGTGAGTACACCAGTCACGGTCATTGTGGTTATTTACAAACTGGTGATTTAACAGGACGAGTTTTGAATGATCCAACTCTGGAATTGTTGAAAAAAACAGCAGTTTCGCAAGCTAAAGCTGGTGCCGATATCATCGCGCCTTCTGGGATGATGGATGGCTTTGTCCAAGCAATTCGTCAGGGTTTGGATGAAGCCGGATTTCAAGATACGCCGATTTTGTCTTATGCTGCTAAGTATGCTTCGGGTTATTATGGGCCATTTCGGGATGCAGCAGACTCGACACCGCAATTTGGGGACAGAAGAACTTACCAAATGGACCCAGGTAACGCCCGCGAAGCGATTAAAGAAATTGAACTGGATATCGCTGAAGGTGCGGATATGCTCATGGTTAAGCCAGCCTTGGCATACATGGACATTATCTGGCGGGTGAAAGAAGCGAGTAACTTACCAGTTGCGGCTTACAATGTTTCTGGTGAGTATGCGATGGTAAAAGCTGCGGCTCTCAATGGTTGGATTGATGAGGAGCGCGTGGTTATGGAAACTTTAACTGGGTTTAAACGGGCTGGGGCAGATTTGATTTTGACCTACCATGCCAAAGATGCGGCGCGATGGTTAAAGTAGGGACAAAGGCTGGCTAACCTTACAAGCGGGTAAAACTTTGGTTTAGAGGCGGGGTGGACACCCTGAACATCTGCTGCAAGATGTAGCAATGGATTTATAGGAATGCTCAAACCGTAAGAAAGCGATCGCTCAATATCTTAAAAAGCGTCACCCATGACCTACTATCCGCAAGTATAAGCGGATAGTAGGTTCTTATTCATTCTCAAACATCCTCCTCCTTTCCCTACTGTTGAACCTCCTCAAGCCCCTATTACGGTTCCTAACGCAATCACAGTCGAACAGTTCGAGGACGTTTCTCAAGACTCCAGTTTATTACGTACATGAACGTTACACAGTTTTAAAGACTCGCAGATGGGTTGAGACTGACTCGTTCCTATTTTTGACCTGTAATTTCAGTTAACTTGCGTTCCCTCATATCGCTTTTAGTTTAAACTCCAGTTGATATCTACTACTTTGAATTCAAATTAGGAGGAGAACCATGAAATTTCTGAAGAAAAAACTGAAGATTTTTGTAGCCCTGGTTGCCAGCACCTATTTAGCCATTTTGCTGGTTGCTGGTCATTTACAGCAAGTCAGTGCTAAAACCACTGGTTTCCAGATGACTAGCAGTACTGCTGCTGCTATCAGCTCAAAGCAGAGCTTTGATGAAAACAATGCCAGTCAATTGGCTGACGACAAGAGCGGTGATGCCAGTTTTTTACTGGCTCAGACTTTCGTTGACTTGACGGGTGACTGGCAGGGCAATGATGGTGGAACCTATTATCTACGTCAAAGAGGCAGTGAGCTATTTTGGTATGGTGAAGGAACTCCAATCAGCCCAGCCTTCAGTAATGTCTACAGAGGAGTTCGGAGTTCATCTGGCTTCTTCGTAGGTAGTGAAATTACAGGTAACTGGATTGATGTTCCCAAGGGTGTTGTTGCAGGTAGTGGAACTTTGAACCTCAGAATCGACTCACCTACCCAGTTGAGAACGATTAGTGTAACAGGGGGTTTTGGTGGTAGTGTGTGGACTAAGATACGCTCTGGCTTTTGACGCGAAGGTTTAAGCATTTACCAGAAAAAGTTTCCAGCCACAGGACAGTAAATGCAAAAATAGCAGTCCAATTACCAATTCCACATAAATAATCATTCTCACCTTGACAGCCAAAGTGCGTAGGCGTAGCCCGCCGCAGGCATCGCTCAACTAAATTGTATGCCAAAAACATTTATTCCGCTAAGGTGTCGAGCCACTGATCAAAGAGCATGAAGATTGATCCACAAAGAAGACCCCTGGTTTGCACCAGAGGTCTTTGCATTTAACAACGTTGTAAAATTCATTAGCAACGTAAAACGCTGATATGGTTAATTAGTGGCTTTTGTGCCATGAATACAAAAATAGCAACCCAATTGCCAATTCCAGACATGTTACTCCTATACCTAAAATGCGTAGGCGCAGCCTGCCGCAGGCATCGCCAACATTTAGGTGCAGACCTAGAAATCTAATGCTGCGACAAAAACTTCATCTTATGCAAGGTTTTAGGAGAAATTTTCCCAACATTGGGCAACTAATTGGCTCAACCAGCGACGTTGTTGCTGATCCAACAGTGGATCATCTGCTAGCAACTGAGCGGTTAATTCTTCCAAAGATTGACCCTGAGCGCGGACAATTTTAATAACTCCAGCGATCGCACTGGCAACTAGTTCTTCATCAATCGGCTGTTGTCGTAAAGCAACAATTTCCTGGGGACTGTCTGGAATGGGATAATTCATGGCGTGGGTTTACAGAAATACAAAATGAACAATAAATTTGATAAATTCTTAAAATTTCTTCACTGAATCTTTACGAAAGTAATAGGGCGGAGTTTACATTACTTTGTGCTTTCATAAAATCTGTCTTAGTGAGTAGATTGATCGGAGATATGAGGAAACGATGAAAGAAATTCTTTATTTAGAAGTTCCAACTTCGGATATAGCAACTGTGCGTAGTTGGTTACAAACAGAGTTTGAACCCGGAAATGGAGAAAAAGTGCTTACCTCGGAAGGCTTTCGCCTCAAAATCCCCACTGCAACTACAACTGCTACCAAGACTATTTCCGAAAACTTGCCTGCGGAACTTTCGGTATTTGTCTGGTCGGTGCAACGAACTACTTATCTGAAAGTGTTTCGTTGGGCAGAACAACCCTTTCCCAAAGAGGGGCAGATTTTGCAACACCTAACCAAAGAAATCAGAAGCCGTTTTCCGCATCATTACCCAGAACCGCCAGCAATTGATTTATCTAAGCAATCAATATTTGCAGCACTAGGCTCTGCTTACCCCCTTACCGTCAAGTATTTTCAGAAAATGCCCAACGGTGAATATGATCTAACGCGTGCCTACTGGTGGGAACAACGATGGCGCGAAGGAGTACGGAATCCGCAACAGCCTCGTCAGGTGGTGTTTTCCAGTCGAGAGGATAGGAGAGCAGGGAGCAGGGAGCAGGGGGAAAATTTCTCTCCTCTGCACCCTGCACCCTGCTCCCCTGCCTCTTCCCCCTCATCTCCGACTTATGACATCATCTACATCGGTGGCGCACTAGGCGCGATTCATGCAGCACTGATGGCAAAACTCGGATATAAAGTTCTCCTGCTGGAACGAATGCCCTTTGGGCGGATGAACCGAGAATGGAATATTTCCCGCGATGAGATTCAAAGCTTAGTTAACCTGGGTTTAGTCACCCCTGCTGAGTTAGAAACTATCATTGCTAGGGAATACAAAGACGGATTTAATAAGTTTTTTGATGCTAATAATCCAGCCAAACTGCGATCGCCCGTCCTCCACACACCCACAGTCCTAAATTTAGGCTTAGATTCCGAAAAATGGCTTCAAATGTGTGGGCAAAAACTGCAAGCGGCAGGCGGTGAAATCTGGGATGAAACAGAGTTTATCCGTGCAGATATTGATATATCACAAGTACTTATCAAAGTCAAGCACTTACCCAGTCAGGTTGAGAAGCAAGTAAGTGGACGACTGTTAATAGATGCAATGGGAACTGCATCGCCCATAGCTTGGCAATTAAATGGTGGTCGTGCTTTTGATAGTGTATGTCCGACGGTGGGAGCGGCAATTGAGAGCGGATTTGAGCCGGAAGTATGGGATTCCCAATATGGAGACGTTCTTTACAGTCATGGGGATATCTCGCGGGGAAGACAGTTGATTTGGGAACTGTTTCCTGGGGCAGATGATGAACTAACGATTTATTTATTTCATTACCATGAGGTCAATGCTGAAAATCCCGGTTCCTTGCTAGAGATGTACGAGGACTTTTTCACTATTTTGCCAGAGTATCGCAGGTGCGATATGGACAAATTGGTGTGGAAGAAGCCGACATTTGGGTACATACCGGGGCATTTTAGTGTGGGAAGTAGCGATCGCACAGTTGCCTTTGATCGATTGATTGCGATCGGTGATGCTGCATCACTCCAGTCTCCCCTCGTCTTCACCGGTTTTGGTTCGCTAGTTCGCAACTTAGAGCGTTTAACAACCCTGTTGGATACTGCTCTCAAACATGACTTGTTGAGTTTCCGCCACTTGAACCAAATTCGCGCTTACCAAAGCAACGTTTCCGTGACTTGGCTATTTTCCAAAGGCATGATGGTACCCACAGGGAAATTTTTACCACCCCAACGGATTAACTCCATGCTCAACACCTTCTTTGGACTGTTAGCAGACGAACCCCAAGAAGTAGCAGATAACTTCATCAAAGATAGGTGTGATTGGTTAACCTTTAACCGCCTAGCACTCAAAGCAGCTAGAAGAAATCCTGCCTTGCTTTTATGGATTTGGCAACTTGCTGGCCCCAGAGATTTAGGGCGATGGCTTGGTAGTTATTTTAACTTCGGTCGTCATGCCTTAATTAGCTCTTTGCTGAGTCCGTGGTTCGGGCGCTTCTTGAACCGGGTAGGTTTTTGGCTAGAACCCCGGAATCCGGGATTGTGGCTGTGGTTATTGGCGATTAATTATGCGATCGCCACAGGCAAACCGCGATCACGCGCTCAAGTAGAAAAAGCCAACCCAGAAGCCATAATTCCGAAGTCAGAAGTAAGAATTAGTCATTAGTCATTGGTCATTGGTCATTAGTATTAAGCAAATGACCAATCACAACTAACTATTGACTCTTGGGGCGAAAATTTGGTAATTCGACAGATGCCAATGATTTACGCCCCTTGGGTGGACGCTGAGGATAAACCACTGGTGAAGGTGAACTTGTATCATTGGTGTCATCGCCTAATGACTCTGGAGGCAAATCAGTTGCCGACAATTCCAAATGTGTCAATTGTGAAACTTCTGACCAGTAATCTTCAGTTCCTTCAGGCGGCGTCTCAGTATGAGGTGAAGTAGAAGAAACTGGTAACTCATTGGCTGGTGAGACTACAGAATCTATTGTCCAAGAAGTGGAAGTAATTGTAGGATGATTAATTTCTGCTGCCAACTGCTCCTCCTGTGGATTTTCTAATTCCTCATCGTCTTCTAGGATTGTTGCTAAAGTCTCCCAGATAGGTGCATCACCCTGATTACTATCCACATTCGTTTTCGCCGCAGCTGGTGGTGATCCAAATGCAGGCTGGGAGGTGAAAAACATTTGAATGAGACTATCTAATTGCTGATCTAGATTTGATGACCCTGAAGTTGAAACAGCTTCTGGTGTCTCTGGGGAATCATCAATTTTTGGAGAGGGGGCTGATTCTGCTGGTGTTGAGGGATTTTGCTTAACTGACCAGTTCCAAGAAGATGATGGCGTCGGTGTCGGTTCATTTCTTTGGAATGGAATTGGTGCTGACGGTTCGCCCCAAGAATTATCTAGATCATCAGTCAGGGATTCTGGTTCTGCTGACCAAGGTTGAATTGGCTGGACGTTAGGAAACAAAGATCGAGCTTTTCTAGAAAATCTTCCTTGCCCACTAGTTATGTCTTTGGGATGTTTTGCAGTATCTTCTAGCGAGTCATAGTTAGGAACCGATGTATCTAAACATTTTTCCAAAGCTGCTTTAAATTGCAGCGTTTGGCGTTGTTGTCGCATCAGTCTAGTACGTAACTCCCGACAAACAGTTTCTGATTGCAATAACTGCTGAGACTGTTCGCTACTGTTGGTGTGTAACAACGTACATTCTCGCTCTAGCTGGGCAAGGCGTTGTTGGCTGATTTGTAGCTGTGCTTTATAACTTTCGGCGAGAATTTCCTGGTGTTGAACAGTTTGTACAGCAGTTTCTAATTTTTGAAATAGGGATTTTATTTGTTCTTGAGCCGCAGCCAGTTCTTGAGCGTGTTGGTTGAGCATCGACTCACTAACGCTAGAACGTGTTTTCTGCCACTGCAAAACCTTTTCTGACTCAGCTAGGTTATCTTTTAGCTGCTCCACTTGTTCATACAAGTTATTGTTAGCTGCACGCAATTCTTCGTTCAATGCCAGCAGGTTCTGAAATTCTGAGTCAATAAGTGCTTGTTTGCCGCTTTCAGGCTCTGCAACCCAGTCTGCCTGGGTGGTATCTTTTGAAAATTGTGTATCATCAGCTGGCATGAGGAGTGGCAGTTTGCTGACTGTCATATTGTCATTAGGCACAACTGAGTAAAACGGACAACTCGCCTGCTCCGATTGTGGCGAATTAGCAGAATTTAGGGATTCCATCACAACCCCCTTGTTTGAGGTGTTAGCTTCATTCATCACTCTTGACTCACCTGCTTAAAAATATTCAGCAGTGCTGGCATTAGCATTGCTTATTAACTGGGTCTAATCAGGGTTTGCTCTAGAAGCTAAGTTTAACTCTCTCCAAGCGCCAGCAATTAATCATCAATTGGCGTTCCCTATTTTGTATCTAGACTGATGCCGTTATAACACTATGATGCTCTTGTCCGTCAAGAAGAGACGGAAGGGGAATTTGGTCCGCCTTTGCGGATAGGCGGCAGAAAAGAGAAACCTGATGCTTAAAAACTAAACTGTATTGGCTGATGAAGTTTTTCTAGATGAAAAAACTGCCTCACAACATAAATTATTGTCTATAATCGCATCCACCTTAATATATAAAATAAAAATGTATTGTTCAATACATTTTTATACTGAGTCTTTTATTACTTAGAATAGATGTCACTACAAGTATCTACTGCTAAGTAATCATTCTATAGGACTTACGCATTGACAGAGACAACTAACTACGAGTTAGCTCTAGTTACAAGACAGAGCCTTGTAATGCTCTTGTAGAAAGTAGAGCCTGCTGGTTTTACGGTAGGCAGAGCCTGGGAATTAAACAGAGTAAGACTTTTAGTTGAGCAAGCTTACCATTCAGATGATGGTCAAGATGTAAGGTACTTAAGTACTATTCTGTTATTTTGGGCGATCGCTATTTCATGTCAGCAAACAACCAAGAGCTTCTGCTAGACCTGAAATATTAGGCAACCATGATAATTACGGATAAATACGTATAACTATTTGACAAATACGTAGCAATTTACTTAACTAAAATAATAAAACTTTTTTAAAGAATAATCTCAACTTGATCCGGGGTTTTTTCTGAGTAAATACAGTCCTAGTAAGCAATTTCAAGCTTAGTTAGCGAGAGCTTTCTCTAACAACTTGCTTTCAATGTGTCAAGTTTATTTAATGACTACAAGAAAATTGTTTAAAGTATACTTGACTACTGTAAACACAAAACATATAGTATATTAAATAACTCATACAATAAACCGATTAAGCAATATTGCGGATGCAGTTTTTAATTCATCTATTTAAAGAATAATTGGAATAACCGAGTTTTCCACTAGGTAAAACAACATAAATAACACATATAAACTATGCAGCACGTAAACGAAACACCATTATTACAAAAACAAGCCCAAAATATTTCTCTTGAGTCGGAACTATTTAGCATTCCTATGGGAGACTACCAAAAGTTTTACTGTCAGCGATTCCTAGAGGCGATAAAACTTGACTACACAATGGCGGGTCATCCATCGAGTGCTTTTTGGGTTATCAATTCTATCAAAGTTAATGAGAGTGAAAAAGACACGCACTTTCTATTTGTTTCAGAGGGCGAAGTTACCCTCAACAGCATTAACGGAGAGTTTTTATTGCGAAAAAACTGCTTTGCCGCAGTTCCAGGGAACTTTTCTTTAGATGGTTCAGCCCAAGTGTTAGTCGCAACACGACTCAACTACACTGGACTTTTCACAATTGGGGGGCCTATTGAACCATTAGGGCGATTGAATTACATTGATGGCTGCTCTTCAACGGTTCTGATTAATCCTTTAAGACGTGGAGAACCCTGCTTGAATTTCCTCCACGTTCCTCCAGGTGTATCACAAACTCCCCATACCCATCCTTCATTGCGGATTGGGCTTGTCGCTGCGGGTAGTGGAATTTGTCAGGTGGACGAAGGAACATTCAAAATGGAGCCGGGAACGGTCTTCTGTCTTCCAGAAAACAAGTTACATAGCTTCAGTGCGATTGATGATTCTTTAAGAATCATTATCTATCATCCAGATTCTGATGTAGGGCCAACTGATGATTCCCATACGATGCTGAATAATACTTTTGTTGGAGAAAAGTCAGCTAAAGTTCTGGATGCGATTAGAACAAAATAACCACGCTTATCAGGCTTGCCTTTTCATTTAAGTATTGTAAAGGCAATCTTGTATTATTGATAGCGGTTTTCACATCAGTGGAACACAACTTTTATGATGAAGCCAACTTGACTAAATGAGCATCCCTGATTTATGCAACTATAAACCACTATATACCTGCTCTAGGAGTGCTGATGATTTTGCTAACAAGCGATACTGAAACAAAGCCGACACAGGCGATGCGACAGGCGATCGCCACTGCTGAAGTTGGAGATGAGCAAAAAGGAGAAGATCCGACCGTTAACCAACTACTAGAAAGGGTTGCAGATTTACTAGGCAAAGAAGCCGCTCTTTTCTTTGCCTGTGGAACCATTTGCAACTTTGTGGCAATCAAGACCCATACTCGCCCTGCTGATGTGGTGCTAGTAGAACAGATGGCACACATTATTCGGGCTGAATCGGGGGGTGCAGCGATGACTTCTGGTGTACTCATGGAGCCGATTGCAAGCGAACGAGGAATTTTTACAGTCGATGCTCTAGCTCAATCACTTGAAAGAGTCGCAACTGCTCCTTACCTTTACTCTGCAATTCCCCGCTTATTGTGTGTAGAGCAAACCCACAATTTTGGAGGGGGTTCGGTTTGGCGGCTCAATAAACTACGTGAGGTTTGCGAATTCTCCCGTCAAAAAGGTTTAGCTACCCACATGGACGGGGCACGACTTTTAAATGCAGTTGTTGCATCTCAAACTCCAGCCAAGGATTTTGCTGCCTGTGTTGATTCTGTCTGGATTGACTTTACTAAAGGACTAGGCGCACCAATCGGTGCTGTTCTTGCGGGTACACGGGAATTCATTGCTGAAGCACGTCGATATAAACACATTTTTGGTGGCGCAATGCGTCAAGCTGGCATTGTCGCAGCAGGTTGTCTCTATGCACTTGACCATCATGTTGAACGTCTACAAGAAGACCACGACAATGCAACTTATCTGGCTCAACGACTGAGTGAAATTGAAGGAATTACAGTTCAAGATCCAAAACCTGAGACAAATATTGTTTTCTTTGATGTTTCAAGATTAAAACTCGACAAAGCCATGTTTCTCACTCTGTTACAGCAGGGTGGTGTGAAAATGGGAGCCGTTGGTGATTCTATTCGGGCAGTCACTCATTTAGATGTTTCGCGGGCTGATATCGATTTTGCAGTTGATGCTATTTCCAAAGTTGCGAAATCATCGTCGTACAAGATAATGGAGTAGCATTCCCCTACTCAAAATTCTTAACCATTCTGTTTTATCTCCCTTGCTCCCTGCTCCCTTGCCTCTATTTCAAGGTAGCCACCGGGGTCGAAATCCGGTTAAGGGGAGTTGTTCTGGTCTAATTTCAACAGTCGCAGCATCAGCGATGGGCAACAAAGGCATTAACCACAGACTACTAGTAGCAATAACATCTCCATCGTCAGTTTTCAAAGTGTTTGTAGGTAATGATGCTGGGGGGTTTGTCTGCGGTACTACTTGATCAAATAACAAGCCCAAACCGTCAGCAGATAAACTCATTTGCACATTCCGTTGATCGGGAGGCAGTACTAGCAGTGGTTTCTGTTGCCCGGTTTTCAGATCAATTGCCACCACATAAGGCTGTTCAATGTATTGTTCTTTGGATACTAGCTGTGTCAGCAAGCAATAGAGGGTGGGTGAGGCAATATCAAATTGGCAGCTGAGAATTGAGCCTGTTGTTTTTAATAGTTGTTTCTGCACACCTTGGTTTGTCACTAAAAACAAATCTCGTGTGTAATCTGTATTAAACTTTACCATTGCCGCTTGAGAGCCATCTTTAGAGAAAGCCTGTACCAAACCAAACTGCGGCAGAAAATCTAGGGGTTTCCTGGCATCACCTTGCAATGGTAGGATAGCTGCTCCCTGTCCTTGGGCAACTGCTACGGCTTGACTATCTGGTGTGATCATAAAGTCTCCCCCAGGTTGGCTTTGCAGACGTTTAGGGGTGGGTTTTTCTGCTGAACCGTTACTGGTTGCTGGCATAAACCATAGTCCAAAGTCGCCGGGATTACTTTTATTGCCCCGTTGAATCACAATAGTTTGCCCATCAGGTGATAAGTCAAATTTCAGGTTTTGATAATCTTTACTATCTAAAACTAAGTCAACTTTGCCGGCTGGTTCTACTTCTTGTCCAGATTTACCAGGAACGCCTGTTGTCACTGTGTACAGTTGGGCTGAAAGTAAGTCTTGGTTCTTAGCCGCGCGAGCCGAAAATAAAATTTTCCCACCATCAGGAAAGGACTCAAAGTCCATTACTATCAGGTCTTGAGGGGTAAGTAGCCTTTTTTGCTCTTGGGTTAAGTTGTAAAGAACTAATCGTCCCTGTTCTTCTTTATCGGTTCCTATGTAAAGGATGACGCGATCGCGTGTACGAAAGCTACCAACAAAGGGTTCTATCACCCGATTTTTGCCTTCTTGTTCCGCAAACTGATCTTTGGCTCCCTGTAACTGCACTTTATAATTTGTGCCATAAGGTGCTGGTGTTACCAGTGTATAAACCATCCGCCGCCCAGCCCAACTGAATTTACCTGCTAGGGGTGGCTCGATTTTCAAGTTATCCTCTACGCTTTTTACTTCCATTGGGCGGCTGAAGGTAAGGGTGAAAGAATTATCTTCTGCCCCAATTTGTTGATTTTGCCAGGTAAAGTCCCGGACACGAGCAGTCACCACATCACCTTGCAATATAATTAACCCAATCAGCACACTCAGCAGTAGCATTAGTGCGATCGCTATCCGATCTAGTGGTTGAATAAATGCTTTAGATTTCGTCATTGGTTATTGGGCATTGGGCATTGGGCATTGGGCATTGGGCATTGGGCATATACAAATGACAAATGACTAATAACTATAAGGATTCTGCGGTTGAGGAATCTTTTTGAGAGAGGTAGCGGCAATGGTGAGTTGGCGTTTACCTGCCAAATTTTCTGTCACCATTTGTCCTTCTACTTCCAACCAGGTATCAGGCGAATAAGTTTCTTTGTTTGGGAGTTTGACGGGTAATCCCACAGGGTAAGCATCTGCTGCACAGCAAGTTAAGACAAATCGCGCTAAGAACAAATATTCTTTTCCGATATCTGGCGGGTGGATAACAAATCCCTCCACCTTGACTTTTTGCCCTGTATATGAATCTGGTTCTGGATAAACATTGACAGTGCGTACCCAATCTACAAGCGATCGCTCCTCTGGAAGAACAGTAGCTCGAAAGGCTTGGGGTTTGACGCGTGTGCTTCCCAATAAATCAGCCGTCACACCCCTTTGGAGTGCTTTGTCACTAGCAAAAACTTGCGGTGTAATGATAAAACCTAGAATTGCTGTAGTTAATAACAAAGTACTGCCCCAACCAGGGGGAAATAAACTAATATGCTGGTTATTTGACGTAACATCACGGCGACGCCGTTGCCAAAGTTCCTGCATTTTAAATAAACCAATAATGATGAAGCTGATACCAGTAACGACCGCCAACCAAATGTAATTTGGGTGAATTAACAAGTTCAGCTTGTTAGTTAGCCAATATTTCAACATCAAAATTCCCCAAGCTGTAATTGCTACAGCATCCAGCCAAGGGAGTAACAAATTAAGAATTTTAGATTTGGAATTTTTGTTAGCCATTAATCATTAGTCGTTGGTCGTTAGTCATTGATCATTAGTCATTAACAAAGGACAAATGACAAATCACTAATATTTTTTAAAAGACGTGCAAATTCAGAAACAGGGTGAATATAAATGTCAATTGTGCTGCTAAAGTAAATAAGTAGAAAATCGTTTTGGGCTTAAAAATAGATAACATCAAACCAACACTTTTGATGTCAATCATTGGCCCAAACACCAGAAATGCCAACAATGAACCACTGCTAAAGGTTGAGGCAAAAGATAGTGCAAAGAAAGAATCGACTGTAGAACAAATTGACACCACTACTGCTAATATCAGCATGACCACAATTGAAGTAATGGGCCCAGCACCCAAACTGAGAATTAATTCACGGGGAGCTAGCACTTGAATAGCAGCAGCGATCGCACTTCCTAAAATCATCACTCCGCCTAATTCTCGCAATTCTTGGATGCTATTATCCACAACTAGGCGCAGTTTAGCTGCAAGCGGTTTATCGGAGGTAGAGGTTAAAGTAGGCGGTACCAAATTCGCATCTATCCGCATAGGTATACTTGCTTTTCCTCCTAAGATATAAGTCCCGGATTGTAACAGATTCGGTACTGTTGCTTCCTGTTGTACTTGGTAACGTTTACCACGGCGTTTAGTTTCAGGGTGCGCGGGCGGATTAAACTTCATATACCGAGCGATCGCAGGTTGGATTATAGGATTTAAGTCCTTTTGAAAACTGAAAACAAACCCGATAATTGTGGCAATTGCAAGAGAAAATACGACTCGTAAGACCACTATTTCTGGCTGATCTCGAAATGCTGTCCAAGTTGACCAAATTACAACTGGGTTAATTGTTGGTGCTGCTAGCAAAAAACCAATTGCGACTGGTGTGGGTACTCCCTGAATTAGGAACCGCCGCGCTACTGGTACATTCCCGCACTCACACACCGGAAATAAAAAGCCGATCATGCTGCCAACTAAAGCACCCAGCAACGGATTTTTGGGCATTTTTTCTACTAATTTGCGCTCATCAACAAAAAACAGCAGCAAACTGGAGAATAAAACCCCAAGAAGCAAAAAAGGCATCGCCTCGACTAGCAGACTTAGAAATATAGTAAAACCATTGTTCAGTTGATTCATGGGCGTCGCAGTCAAAAGCGGTTTTTAGTTTTAGGGTTCTGCCTAGTCATTCTATCCAAATGGGGATCAAAAGCAGTTCGGGAAAATTAAACATTATTAAGTAGCAAGTTATCCTACGTTTCAAGTAGCGTTTAAGCGTTATAAACCTTTGCTTCAGCCAAGATAGTGATATTTACCTGAGTGCATTTACTGACGATGACCATTTCTAAGATTGTCTAAGTTCAGAAATTGTTCCGATCTAGATGGCAAGTAGCTGCATAGATGATTTGAAGTTACCTATGTTTATACTTACAGTAATTTGCTGGAGAAGATATTAGCTCGGCTGTATTTTCATCAAGGATTCACAATTTGGGGTAGGCGTAGCCCGTCGTAGACATCGCTCTTGGTTGCTACCATAATTGATTTTGGCTAGTTCTGGCAAAATATAATCTAAGCTCTGGTTGATTTTTTACTATAAAAACTCTAAAAATGCAAGATTAAAGTTTAGCAAACACAAGTATTTGATTGGGGGAATCTTTCGGCGTTAGCGATCGCCTGAATTTCTACATGACGTGAAAAGTCGAGCGATAGCGAGTCAAAGAAGAGGAAAAGGGGCAGGGAGCAGGGAGCAGGGGGGAAACCCTATAAATTTATTTGCTCTGAAAACTTGGACGTATTAAATATGCGCTACGCATCGACGCTCGATAGCGTAGCGTTAGCGACGTAGGAGCGTCTGACTCGCTAACGCTGCGCTATCGAAATAAATATTTTTACTTTTAAGGTATAAATAAATTTATTTGCTCTGAAACCCTTGTGGCAGGGAAAATGAGCGCATCTTTCCCCCTGCTCCCTGCTTCCTGCTCCCCTGCCTCTTCGGTCACTAACCCTTGGAAGAAGCATCAAAATCTGAGTGAGGCAAGTATATCCTCGTTTAACCAGGCAAAAAACGGCGTTAAATTAATAGCATAAGCAGTAGCAATATGATCTTTCGAGGAGCATTTTCCACTAAAATATGCAACTCGATTTTAACAAGAGCCAAATTTCCGAAGATTTGACACGGTGTGCGAATTCTCTTAAACCTAAGCCACTCTATTTTCCCAAATAAGCTTCTAAAACTTTGGGATTAGTTTGAATTTCTGCGGGTGTACCATCAGCCAAATTCTGTCCTTCAGCAAGTACCCAAACACGATCGCACAAGGACATAATTACATCCATATTGTGTTCAATAATCAAAAAAGTCATCCCATCTTGACGGTTCCAAGTGATAATGCGATCGCAAATATCATCAATCAGTTTTGGATTCACACCAGCAGCGGGTTCATCCAACAAAATTAACTTGGGATTAGTCATTAGCGCCCGTCCCATTTCCAGTAGCTTACGTTGTCCACCAGACAAGCCACCAGCATAATCGTGTGCTTTTTTTGCCAAACCCACTGATTCTAACAGGAACATTGCCCGCTCTTGTAGTTCCTTTTCTTCCTTAGCTACAACATGTGGTTGTAACTGCACCTGCCAAAAATTTTCACCAGTTTGTTTTTGCGCCGCCAGCAGCATATTTTCTAACACCGACAACCGCGAGAGAGTCCGTGCAACCTGAAAAGTGCGGATTACTCCTTGTTGGGCGATTTGATATGGTTGCAAGTTGTGAATCGGTTCGCCGTCAAAAATCACTCGTCCCTTATCTGGGCGGATGAAGTTTGAAAGTAAGTTAAATAAAGTAGTTTTACCAGCACCATTTGGGCCAATCAAACCCGTAATGCTGCCTTTGGCAACTTCGATTTTCGCCTCATTAACTGCTTTGATACCACCAAAGCTTTTAGAAAGTCCAGTGGCTACCAAAAGGGGAAGTGGCGGTGACTGGTTATTTACCAAGAGTAAGTTCCTCCTTTTTCCCTAGAATACCTTGAGGTCGCCAAATCATCAGTATCATCAAAATTAGTCCAATTACCATGATCCGAAATGCACCCAAACGGGCTTCATCAAGGGGGACAATTTTGGGTAAGACTTCCCGCGTGAGTGCATCGTAACCAAAGAAAATTACCGCGCCTAAGATTGTGCCAACATTATTACCAGAACCACCTAAAATCACCATAATCCAAGTGTCAAAGGTAATCTGCGGTTGGAAATTATCAGGGTAAATGGCGCTAAGTTGCCAAGCGAAGAAAGCACCAGCGATACCTGCGATCGCACCCCCTAACATGAGAGATTGTAATTTATACCAAAAAACATTTTTTCCTAGCGCCTTGGGAATTTCTTCATCTTCTCGGATGGCTTTGAGAATTCTACCCCAAGGCGATCGCACCAAAATTTCTAAGCGCCAGTATACAAATGCTAAAACCAACAGCAACACCAGCATTAAACCCGCTTTTGGATTGTAATTATACAATCCGATTACCCCAGCAATATAAATTGCTGCTGCCAAAACTGCTAAAACAATTGCCACACCCAAACGTGATACAAATTCTTCTTTGCTAGTTGTCCTTTTACCTGAATCAGTAGTCCGAGATATTTGGGTGGTGCGAATCCATCGCCACAATGTAAAGAAAGTTATAGCAGCCAGCAACGTCAAAAGCCCAATCATGACTAATCTGACAAACAAATTCGGCTCTGTGGATAGGGGTATAGGATAACTTTGCACACCAAACGCCCCAGAAGTCCAGGTGTCACCCACAGGTAATTCCTGATTATTTACTACCAAACGAATTAATTCGCCCGTACCAATAGTGACAATTCCTAGATAATCTTCCCGTAAGCGTAGAGTTACAAAACCAATTATCAAACCCAACAAGGCAGCGACAATTGCCCCAGCTAGTGCCGAAATTGGTAGGGGTACGCCCTTTAAGCTTAACAATACAGTTGTATATGCTCCAAGGGTCATGAAAGCAATATGACCAAAGTTAATTAACCCCGTAAAGCCCCACTGTAAATTTAGTCCTAGTGCGAATAGAGCAAAAAGTGCTGTAGAAATTGCTAAGAAAATGAGATAGTCAACCATGTTTTGGAATGGGAAGTTAGGAGTTAGGAGTTGGGAGTTAGGAGTTGGGAGTTAGGAGTTGAGAGTAAAAAAGTGAGATTTCCCGCTTAAAACTCCCTCATCTCCCTCATCTCCCCCTGTTCCTCTCCCCTCCTCGCTGGGCGAATAAATTTTAGCGTAGCTTGAGCGTAGCTAATTTTATGGGAATACTATTTATTGTTGGTGTTTGCTGGTAGGGAATATTTGACGTATGAATTTGCTGCGACTGAGAATGCATCACTTAATCGAGCAGTTAGCCGATGACGATTTGCAAAACATTTGGGATGTTCTTGAAGCTTTACATTGTGACTTTTATATGCTTCAAGCGATACAACAAGTCAAGCGATCGCAGCAACCGTGGGATATATTAACCCATGAAGAAGCGGTACGACTGTTGATGTTTTTCTGATTCAGCAGCGCTTTCTTTTCTAGTGCCAGTGACCCCTCAAGTTTTGGTTAAGGTAACGCCTAGTGAGTCTGGAAATGCGCTATGCAAGGTCTTTTTTGCTAGACCTGAAGAATTTAGAACCTGCCGCCTACGAGCGGGTGTATGATTTTGTGTTTATTGAGTTAGCCCAAAAGTGGCAGTTGAGCGATTTAACAGAACTGCGACAGCTTGATGGTGAAGGCATTTTTCACCGCTTCACCCTCGATAATTATCTTATTGGTATAGAAATCAGGGGTGAAATTGTGAAATTTCTGCGTGTCATCCCTATGCCAGATGTTTAAAGTCAAGAGTCAAGAGAACACTTAAAACTGTAAACTGTATAAGGCTAGGCAGGGATCGCTATAACCTTACATTAAACTGGTTTTGAAAAACACTTTATTTGAGATTTCCCTATGGATGCTAGGGCCCTTTGGCAACGATACCAAAACTGGTTATATTTCCACGAGGGATTGGGACTGTACTTAGACATAAGTCGAATGCGGTTCGATGATGCCTTTGTGGATTCGTTGCAGCCGAAGTTTGACAAGGCGTTTGCGGATATGGCTCAACTGGAGAAGGGTGCGATCGCAAATCCTGACGAGAATCGCATGGTTGGACACTACTGGCTGCGAAATCCTGATTTAGCGCCAACTCCAGAACTTACACAAGAAATTGTCCAAACCCTAGAACAAATCGAAGCCTTTGCGGAAAAAGTCCAAACAGGTGCTATTCATCCTCCCAGAGCAAGCCGCTTCACGGATATTATCTCCATTGGCATTGGTGGTTCCGCCCTCGGACCCCAATTCGTCGCGGAAGCCCTTGCTCCTGATTTCCCGCCCCTGAAACTTCACTTTATCGATAACAACGATCCAGCAGGTATCGATCGCGTTATCAATCATCTGCGAAATAGCCTCGCCAGCACTTTGGTTTTGGTGATTTCCAAATCTGGGGGAACGCCGGAACCTCGTAACGGCATGATTGAAGTTAAAAAAGCCTACGCCGGACACAATTTGGAATTTGCTCAATATGCGGTAGCAATTACCAGCGTTGACAGCAACCTCGATAAACTTGCCAAAGACGAAGGTTGGCTGGCTAGATTCCCCATGTATGACTGGGTGGGAGGACGCACCTCAGAAATGTCTGCTGTGGGGCTAGTACCAGCCGCATTGCAGGGCATTGATGTTCGTGCCATGCTAGATGGCGCAAAAGAAATGGATGACGCTACCCGCGTTCCAGATGTGAAAAATAACCCAGCAGCCTTGCTTGCTTTGTCTTGGTACTTTGCTGGTAACGGAAAGGGCGAAAAAGATATGGTTGTCCTACCTTACAAGGACAGCTTATTTTTGTTCAGTCGCTATTTGCAACAACTGGTGATGGAATCCTTGGGCAAGGAAAAAGACTTAGACGGCAACGTTGTCCATCAAGGCATCGCCGTTTATGGTAACAAAGGCTCAACAGATCAACACGCTTACGTCCAGCAGTTGCGTGAGGGTGTAGCGAATTTCTTTGCTACCTTCATCGAAGTATTGGAAGATCGTCAGGGCCCATCCACTGAAATAGATCCAGGAGTTACATCAGGCGATTATCTTTCCGGTTTTCTCCAAGGAACCCGACAAGCGCTTTATGAAAATCACCGCGATTCGATTACAGTCACGATTCCCCAAGTTAACCCCCGAACTGTAGGGGCATTAATTTCTTTGTATGAACGCGCTGTTGGTTTATACGCTAGCTTAGTCAACGTCAACGCCTACCATCAACCAGGCGTAGAAGCTGGCAAAAAAGCAGCCGCCTCCATTCTCGATTTGCAAACACGAGTCGTAGCAGTGCTGCAAAAAGAAAAAGCTCCCATTTCTCTTGATGAACTTGCAGAGAAAGCAGGCGCATCAGAGCAAGTTGAGGCAATTTACAAGATTTTGCGTCATATCCATGCCAATCAGCGAGGTGTGGTTTTGCAAGGTGATCTTCAGAAACCCGGCAGTTTAACCGTTTCTGCTAGCTGATAGTTCTAGTCTAAACATCACATTTTGTTCATTAATTGTTGTATCAGCAACAATTTTTTATTGTGAAGCATCCTAGATAGAAGATATATCTTCAGTCTAGGATGCTTCACTGTAGAATTCGTAATTCGCAATTGAAGGACAGAGGAACTAATTGCTTGCCCTAACATAAAGTTAAGGCAGCATCAATTAAGTAGGATTAATACTATGGCTGAATCAACAGCAAAACAACCTGCACGTCGGGGTAGAATTTTTCCAGAACGTACTTTATCTCCAGAAGAACTTGCTAGACGCAAAGCTGAAGATGAATTATTTTATCGGCGTTGTCGGGCAATTTTTGAGCGTGTGCGTCCCGATTTAATTAAGGAACACTATGGCTGGTATATTGCAGTGGAGCCAGATAGTGGTGATTACTTGTTTGATGCGGATAAAATGCAAGCTCATAAAAAATCCCTTGAAAAATATCCAAATAGTAGACATTGTGTATTCTGCCTAAATGAAACGGGAACAACTGGCAGAATATGATTCAGGGAAACTTTGGAGATAATGGGCAACTATTTTTTGAAATTGATTTGATTACATCTGATGGATTAGATTTGCCTGTAGATGCTATGTTGGATACTGGTTTTACAGGCTTTCTGGCTATTAAGAAACAAGATTTAGAGTATCTTGATTGGGGTTATATCGGTGAGGAATCTCTACGAACTGCTGAAGGAGAATCAAGATTTGATATTTATTTAGGTAAGGTGCTGTTAAACGAACAAGAGTATGAAATTAATGTTTATGTGGGCGATGAAATTACAGAAGTATTATTAGGCTCAGAATGGCTAAAAATTATGCCCTTGGTAGTTAATTATCAAATTGGTATATTAACTTTGGGATAACTGCGATGCCTACGCCTACACCTACACACTTCAGTGATTTTTAAACGAACCGCATTCACGTTAGTGTCTCCCCTTGGGAGAAAAACGCGAAGATCGCGAAGGTAAGAAAAGAGATATATTGTATTATTTTTAGTTAGTAGGTAAATCGCGGAGAAAGTAAAAGCGATGCCTACGCCTGGCTACGCCTACGCCATTCAATTTATTTAACTTTAAATGTTGTTAAAATGAACTTAAAGCTGTCAATAAACTAGAATATCAATCATGAATATACAAATTAAACCTGAACTAGAGCAAATTATCCAAGCGCAAATTGCTACAGGTAGATATGCGAATCCTGAAGAAGTGATTAGTAAAGCATTGAAGTTGCTATTAGAGTGGGAAAAAGGTTATCAACAGTGGGTTGAAGAAACACGCGAAAAAGTTGAGGTTGCTATTGAGCAACTGGATAGAGGGGAAGGTATTGATGGAGAAGTTGTAGTTGAACAATTGCGAGATAAATTGCGGAAAGCGAGAGAATTACAAGCATGAAGCAACATATTATCTCTCCAAAAGCCAGTCAGGATTTATCAGAAATTATTGATTATTTTGTCAAGATAAATATTGATGCTGGGGAGCGTTTTATTGAGAAATTTGATACAAAGTGTAAATATTTAGCTAATTTCCCCAATATGGGACGCAGCTACGGAAATATTAAAGCTGATTTGCGCGGTGTTCCTTTGGATAATTATATTATTCTTTATCGAGTTGTAAATAGTGGGATCGAAATTGTCCGTGTAGTTAGTGGTTATCAAAATTTGGAATCTTTATTTGTAGAATCAGATGAGTAAGTTGGTGTTTTAGTTAACTTACAATTATCTATTGATAAATCATTCAGAAAGTAAAAGCAATGCCTACCTCTGGCTATGCCTATGCACTTCATTTATTTTGAAACGTAGACGCATTCGCGGAGCGTCTCGTAGAGAAGCGGCTTGCCGCAGGCTACTGCAAAGAACGCAAAGATCGCGAAGGTAAGAAAAGAGATATATTGTACTATATTAGTTAATAGGTAAATCGCGGAGAAAGTAAAAGCGATCGCTATTCCAATTACTGCCTTTTATCCTTCCTAAATAGCCTGTTAATGGTGAAGAAAGTTCTATTAGAATTTCGTGCATTTCTACTGTTTTTAGTGGCTGTGGTGGATGTGAGCCGAAATAAGCACCATGTAGAGCATCAACGCCAGCAGATTCTGCGCCTGAGTTTTGTAGATAATTTTTGACAAGCTGGATAATGTGCGATCGCAATTTAATCTCTCTCTCAGCTTTATCAATATATTCATTAATTTTATAGTCAATTTGCCCAGGTTCTAAATATTGCTGTAATTCGACTAAGTTAATAGCACCTGGATATTTTGCTTTGAATTCAACTAGCTTTTGTAGAGTCATTACATTTATAATACTGATTTTCGATATTTCAGCAGATTCTTTCAAATTTTTAGTCGGTTTACCTGGGCCAATAATTAACCTTACAGCTTGAAGATAATTTTCTTTTAAATGCCTTCTACCAATCCTATCTAATTCTTCTACTGCACGATCAGGAATGCTTTTACCTGCTTTACATTCGCAAACAAGAGCATAAGGTTGTGAGCAAAATAAGTCTAAGCCACCTGCACCGCCTTTGTAGTTTTCTTCAACTTTGAATCCTAAAAAATCAAGACTACGGCGTGCGATGATTTCAAAATCTGTACCAGCTTGATAGTTATTTTTACCCTCGTCTAGCTCTATGCTGCGATCGCCCAATTTTGCAATATTATTTATCCAAGCTAAATCTGGATCAGATTGTTTAATTAGCTTGTGACTACTCCAACCCAAAAATACTTTGATATCGTCGTCTAATTGTTTCGCGGCTGGTTGGCTAATGGTTAGGGATGCGATCGCACTCTGCAATTCTTCCAATTCAGGATGCAGCGAGGGTTCTAGCTTTTCTAATTGGTGTTTGCGTTGGGCGAAGGTGCGATCGTTTAATACTGGTAAATCAACAGATACCTTCAACGGATCAGGTAAACCTATAAACTGGCTTTGTGGATTCACAGGTATTTCAATTGGCTGAGACAACAAATAGACACGTAAATAAGCAAGAAAGATATGCTTCCTTTGGAGCAAAACTTCTTGTAATCCTTTTGTTGTCCAAATATTTAATTGTGACAAAGCTTTTAACGATTCTAAGTTATTTAGGATTTGGCACAGTTCACACTTACCCCAAGATTGAATCCAGACGGTTTCAGAAGTTATTGGAGTAATAATTTTCTGGGTAATCGTCAATAAATTTGACTTATAGTATTGTTCATCGGGTAACACGTTGATTGAGGTTGCAGACGGATAAAGAGCAAAGGAACGCCCCGGATGAATAAATGTCCGGGGTAGAGCTATAATTATTCGACCCTGTAGTAAAGCTTCAACATCGGGAGAAGGTAGACATAAGGCAGTATTGAGCAAAATTAGATTACTCATAAACCAAGTTTAATAATTAAATTATCAAGCATATGATCTAGTTCTTTAGTTCCATTTTCATTTTGTATAGGCTGAGTTTCAGCAAGACATTCTTCATTTATTAAGCCACTAGGTATTTGACCAGATGGGTCACTTAAAATTTCACGTATTAAGTAGTTTCCAACTGCAATTTTGTGTTGAACTATAAACTGAGAAATTTCCTCTTCACTAACTTCATAATCTTTGCAAGCTTGCTGAACAAATAAAATTGCTAAAAGAGGCTTAATATCCTCAATACTAAGCTTTACAAATTCTCCTCCTAAATTTTTAGAAAGTAGTTCATCTAAATATTCTTTTCCTTTAGTATTATGTTTCACATCTTTAGCACGAACTAAGCAGCCACGAGTCATATCAAATTTTTTATAATCTATTAATCTTCTCAAGGCAGCACTCACAAATTTATTGCTAGATTCTTGTACAACTGCTACTACTATTTTGACAACTATTCCATCTTCCTTACCAATAATTCTAAAGTTGAGGTAGCCTTTGTCTACATTTTTGACTATAACTTCCTCAACTTCATATATTTTTACTTTTTCTACAGTTTCACCTTTCAGAGTTAATAAACAAAAACGTATAGCATTAGCTATGGTACTACTGTCTTCAAAGTAATTTTCTATTGTGTTATCAAGTGCTGCAAGTTCTTTATTAAAAGCTTTTTCAATTTTATGTAGTCGATCTACTGGTGGCGGTGGGCCACCAGGCAAATTCCAATTATTTGTACACCACTGTAAAACCTTTCTAACTATTGGTTTTTCTTTACCAAGCTCTCGTAAATTATTTTCATCAAAAGGATAGACAGGATGAGGTGGAGTTAAATTGTTTGTATCATAAAACTCTTTCAGCCAGTGGGAGACAAGAGTTACTACATCATCACTATTAAGATGCCTTAAATCAAATTTCTTTTCACCAATTCTGTCAATAACCGAATCTGCTTGTGGTACAACTTTAACTTGTTGTGTCCAAGTTTCATCGAACATAGCTAGAATTAAGACTCCCCGTTTAATTTTGCTATATATATCTTTTGCAAACAAAGCAATAACTTGTGATCTTGTAAAACCCTGCTCATTACAAGTGACACTTTCTAACTCATCAAAGCAAATGACTATTGTCCTGTAATCACCAATTAAGTCTAGAATTTGGCATACTGTTTGGAATGCTTCAGCTTCTTTATCGTCTTGACTAGTATTTGGTAATCCCATAGAGTCAGCTTGTGACTGTGCTAAGTCTCTGCCAGCAAGCCAATTAATTGCAAATGAAACTTTATCTAAAGAAAGTGTCCATAAGATAGCCTGAATCAAATAAGGATTTTCAATATTTGACTTAAGTTTCAGTACTTTAGCAGTCAAGGCATCAACTATTTTGGGATGTTGAGCTAAAACCCCAGGAAATCGCTTCATTAACTCTTGAGGAGTGTAGCTTGACTTATATACCTCATTGAGTAAAGTAGTTGCCAACTCTTGCCATTGCATTACACTTTGATTACCAGTCTGTTTTAGACTAGATGCCAATGTGTTTAAAAATTTAGAATGTATTTTGTTTAAATCACCATAATCAACTTCACTCATATAGACAAAAAAACTATCACCTTTATCCTGAATATGGTGACGTATCCGACTCATTAAGTGACTTTTGCCTAGTCCTTTTTCAGCTTTAATAGTTATACCAATAACTGAACGTTTTCCTATGCTAATTTGCTCTATTGCCTGATAAACAGCATCTGATACATGAGCATTTATGGAAGGAACATCAGGAAAAGTTTTGTTCCATATATCATAATTTCTGACTACTAATGATCTATCAAATGGGTTATGGCTTGTAATAGCTTTGTTGATATCTGAATATGAAGATAAAGAATTACTCATGATTGTGTATTTACTGAAAATAATGGCTAAGAAATCAAAGCGTAAAAAACGAGTAACTTAGTTTAAAAATTGAGGCGTTTAGCATAACAGCGTAATCCACTGACTTTAGTAGTAATGGAATCTTCAATCTTGTCGGGGGCGCTATCTTCTATGCTTCCACCCTGAAGTTGCAAAATGTCTTTCTCCTGAATCTCTAGCAGCCATGTGTTGAAATCTTCACGACTAACCCGATCGCCTATTTCTCTCCTGATACGATAAATAGGCACCAGATTATCTAGGTTGTACTCATAGTTCAGCTTGTCGTAGACTTCCAACGCCACAGATTTAAACTCGTCATAAGATGCGATTCCTTTGGAAAGCTCCGCGATCGCACTCTTCCCATTAACTGGTACATCTGCACCAGTTACCGCAACATCAATCTGACTAATCCACTTCACCAACGCATTAGCCGCCCAAGTACCGACAATCGTCCCTTCAAATTTAAAATCAGAGCTTCTCAAACCCTCACCCAACACCTCTAAACCCTTGCCAGATGTCAGAGAGTATCCTTTTTTGGAGATTGCGATCGCACCCTGATTCTGCAATTCTTTAAGTGAACCCTGATAATCTGCTACCTTCTGGCTTTTGGATACAATTCGCTTAGTGAGTTGACCCTTCTTAACTTCCTGCTGCGTTCCTCCCAAATCCCACAAAGCCAAAAGGAGACGAGTTCTAGTTTGGACTGTATTTTGTGATGTTATATTGAGTGTATTTTTTGGCAAAGATCATCATAGTAACTGTATCTTTTTAATTTATTTATCCCGAAAACATAACCGAGAAATTGCTTAACATTCCGGCATTTGGGCTAAATTGATTAATCAAAAAATCAACAATATATTTCCTTAGGATGAATGCAGTTTCTCTCGAAGGCAGGATGCAATACTTGAGAAAATCGATCATCATAACAGTGACACGCTGTAGCTGTGCAGTTGTAAATTGAGTTGTAGATGTTTTTTCAATTCCACGCGAAATAACAGGAATTTCAACTTTGTTTTTGCAACAGCAAGGCTTTTAGCAAATACAGGTGATGAAGAAATCCGATGAACACAATATATAAAGAACGTAAAATAGTTTCGCGTCTATTTGCAGTGCTGCTTTCCGCATTGCTAACCGTACCCTTGCTAAGTAGCTGCGGAGGTGGTTCCCAAAAGGCTAATGTACCACCACCAGTTGATGATACCGTTGGTAGAACAGTGAGCGATCGCCAAACCGAAGCTAAGAAAGGATTGGGTACAGGGCAAAAAGTGGCAATTTTGGCAGGTGCTGCGGCACTTTACTACATGTACAACCAACATAAGAATGCTCCAAAAGAAGGAGCGCAAGGTAAGTACTATCTTTCCAAGAACGGGCGTGTATACTACCGCGATGCTGAAAATCGCGCTCACTGGGTAACTCCACCATCAGAAGGAATTCGAGTACCAGAATCTCAAGCACAACAATATCGGCAATTCCAAGGCTATAACGGGAATACTTCAGGTCGCGATCTGACTGGCATAACTTCATCCGCAGCTCCAGCCCTTTAGATAGCGAAGCGTGTGTAAATAAGAAAGCGGGTTTCCCGGAGGATAACGCCGATCGCGCACGTCGGAAACACGAACTTAAATCAGGAGACAGATTATGGTAGATGAATTTTTCCGAAAGGCGAAGGATCTCTTGTTGGGAGAAAACGGCGATCAATCTGAGGATGCTGAATATCGCGATCGCAATGTCCGTCCAGCCAGCGAAGACCCCTACGGCGACCCCGCAGATACATCCTCTTACGGTAACCTTATTCCAGCCAGCCAAGACCCCTATGGCGACCCCGGAGACATCGCGTCTTACGGTGATGTACGTCCAGCCAGTGAAGACCCCTACGGCGACCCCGCAGACCAAGGGGAATTTGGTAACGTCCGCCCAGCCAGCGAAGATCCCTACGGCGATCCCGCAGATGACGATTACCGGCGTTAACGCGAAAGCTAACCCCCTTAAAAAAGGGGTAACTGAGTCAAAGTCCCCCTTTTTTTAAGGGGGATTTAGAAGGATCTACTCAGCCAAAATTTCTTGCGATCGCTCAATACTTTTACGCACAGATTGGGCTGAAGTATGCAAACCCTCTCTTTCGCGATCGCTGAGATTTAATTCCAAAATACTTTCAATTCCACCGCATCCCAACCGACAGGGAACACCAATCACAACATCTTCTAAACCGTATTCACCTTGCAGATAGGCCGCCACAGGCAATAACCGCGACTGATTTAGCAAAATCGATTCTACCATCACGCTAGTAGCTGATGCCGGAGCAAAAAAAGCACCTCCTGTCTGCATCAATTCCACAATTTCTGCGCCACCGTTGCGAGTTCTTTCTACCAAGCGTTCAATTGTGGCTACATCCAGCAATTCCGTGATGGGAATGCCGTTAACGGTAGCATAACGAGACAAGGGAACCATTAAATCGCCGTGGCTACCCAACACCATTGCTTTGACATCAGCAGGTAAAACCCCCAATTCTAGGGCAATAAAGGTTTCAAAACGGGCGGAATCTAACACCCCAGCCATACCCATAATGCGATCGCGTGGTAAACCAGTTGCTTGCCAAGCTAAATAAGTCATCACATCCAACGGATTGGTGACGACAATAAAAATAGCATTGGGAGAATGAGCGATCGCATTTTTTGCCGCTTCCACCACAATCTTGGCATTAGTTTTCAGCAAATCATCCCGACTCATCCCTGGTTTGCGGGGAAGTCCTGCCGTAATCACCACAATTTGAGAACCAGATGTATCAGCATAATTATTTGTGCCGATAATTTGGCGATTGTGTATTTCAATTCCCCTGGCTTCCATCAAATCCAGCGCCAAACCTTGAGGCATTCCCGCAATAATATCTAGTAGAACTACATCAGCCAGGTTTTTCTCCGCAACGCGTTGGGCTAGAGTACTACCAACCCTACCTGCACCCACGATGGTGACACGAGGTAAACTACACACAATTGGGGAGTTAGGGGAAGAAGACATAATTATTAAAGTGCAATTTTTATCAACAATAATTTAGGAGTTAGGAGTCAGAATTATTAATGCTGACTCCTAAATTAGACCTCTTTCATAAGCTCCTAACACCCCACCCCCAATCCCTCCCTGCTTGCGGGGCTACGGTGTACACACAAGTCCTTCTGACCCCCTCTAACTCCCCCTTGCCAAGGGGGAGAACCAGATATATCCCCCCAATGCATCGGGGGGATTAAGGGGGGTAAATCCAGGATTTGGGCTTCATTAACAAGATGTGTGTACACCGTAGGCTTGCGGGGAGGGGAGACAAAGCATAGCTTTGGCGGGGTGGGGTTCTTATTTTTAATTATTTAAACTCTTCAAGCTGATCCACACGTAACCAAACATTTGGCGTTGGCACTTTCCCGAACTTAACAAGGGCGTAATCACCTTTGATATCTACAATTTCGCCCTTACTGTCAAACAAATAGGGAGGAAAACGACTATCACTGGCTTTTGCTTCCAGACTGTTTTCCAATTTCTCGCGGATAGCGCGAACCATATCTCCTTTTTTGACTGCCATGAATTCCCCTCTCAAATTTCTAGATTAGACTTATCCGCATTTTAAAAGACTTCCGAGCTAAAAACTCCTAACTCTTGTACAGACGCAATTAATTACGTCTCTCTTGTACAGACGCGATTCATCGCGTCTCTTCTAACTCCTAACTCCCCGTACCGTTTGACACTGGGGGCAAAAGTGACTAGATCGCCCAGCTAACCTAATCCGCATAATTGGAGTGTCACAAACTCGACAGGGTTCTCCAGCACGGTTATAAACCCAGGCAACACCACCATAATTGCCGTTGACACCCTTAACACTTAAGAAATTACTAAAAGTCGTACCGCCAGCCTCAATGCTGGTTTCTAAAACTTGAATTATGGCTGTTCGCAAATGCTCAATTTGCTTTAGGTGCAAATCTATACACAAGGTTTCAGGTAAAATTCCACTCTTAAACAATGCTTCATCAGCATAAATGTTACCTAATCCCGCCACTACCGATTGATCAAGTAACGCAGTCTTAATTAGACGACGGCGGTTTTGGAGTTTGCTTGCTAAATACTCGACAGTGAATTCGGGTGAAAAGGGATCTGCTGCCAGTGTTGCCAAACCAGTCATAATACTTTCTACAGCAACACCAGGCGGAACCCACCACATTTTCCCGAAGGTACGCTGATCAACAAAGCGTAATTCCTGCTGTTCCCCAAAGAATAATCTAACCCGTGTGTGCTTATGTAATGGTTCATCTCGATGCAGCCATAGTAGTTGACCGGTCATTCGCAGATGAACCCCTAGCCAACCTGTGGAAGAGAGTTCGGCGAGGAGATATTTACCGCGACGATGCCAAGTAGCGATGGCATTCTTTTTAATTCCATCAACAAACTCACCAACAGAAAACGGGTAGGCGATGGTGCGATCGAGCAACACATCTCCACCCGTAATTTCTTGGTTAAGGGTCAATTGATTTAGGCCCCTTCGGACTGTTTCAACTTCAGGCAGTTCAGGCATTCAAACTGATTAAGCAGGCAATTTTGATGTACTTGGGCGTTGAATAAAGAAGAGATGGAGTAGTAACTTACACAGCCTTATATGGCTCGTATTACTACCCAAGAGAAACCGTAAATACCCGCAGGTCAGCTTCTCATAGATTAGGGTAGGCTTGGGTGAAAGATGAATGAACTGAAATTTTCAGACTTCATACTTCAGACTTCAGACTACCCTTCATCATCGCATCAAACAAGCCCCTTGTAGCTTTGCTGCTATTTTTTAGGTGCTTTAGCCTTTGGTGCTTCAACCTCGACTAATTCATCCTGAGCATAGTTGTTGGTATTGATACCAGCGTAATTGACCTTTTCAAAGCGGACAATTACAGGGTATTTGATGCCGCTTTGGTCAATGGAAGCCACAGTTCCTAGATCCTGAAACCAGTAGGATTCAGGGCGGAGAATACGTACTTTAGAACCACGTTGAACCATGATTATTTTCCCTTTTAGTTATCAATCGCCAATCTAGAGGGCTAATTGATTTCACTCTACAACCTCAAGGCCGCAGCAAGAGCCTTTGTTAAGTTATTTGTCTGAATTGGGAGTGGAAAGAGGCAGAGGGGCAGGGAGTAGGGAGCAAGGGGAGACAAGTGGACAAGGTGACTTGAGTAAAAACTTGCAACGAGTCTTTCTCGTTGTCCCCCTGCACCCTGCTTCGCACTCCCCAAAAAACGGTATTAGAACATACTTGACAAGGCACACGTTATAGCGTACCTTCGTTCGCAAGCGTTTATTTTGTAGAAGCTTATGTTTTAGTTAAGACAAACACACTTCCCTCGTTACCTCTGCCAATCCGCAGATCGTTATCTATATAGGTGATATCTAACCAGCCTTGCTGTTTATCACTCTTGATTGCAAAATCAATTGCGGGAAATTTTCTACCTGCTTCAATTTGTTGGATAAAAGTTACCGGAGAATTGTATTCTATTAAACGTTGTAAGCCGATAATAGACCGCTCAAATTTCACTTGGACACGCCGACCTGAAACTGGCTCAAATTTAGCAGCAACGCTAACTAATCCTTCCAAATAAGGTAAGCCATAAATCTCAGCTATGTTGTAAACGCTGGCAGTATCAACCCGGATACATTGATAGATTTGACCCAGTTTGCACAAAGGTAGACCATCTAAGTTTAAAAGAGCCTTGCTGGTGGTGTATAGTAATCGCCAATCACCATTAAGCAAATTGTTAGCTTCTACTGGACGGGGTGTAGGATTAAAATCTTCTAAATTGACGATCGCTGCTAAGATAGCCTGTTTCTGTGCTTGAGTAGCCAGTAGACCGCGATTTGTTCCAGCGATCGCATCCATTAGAGCCGCTTTTTTGATCATCGCCTGTCACCTCAAAAATCAGTCCTTACCATCAGCATAAACAACATATTCATAACCTATGTGTAAAACCATAAAAATTACTAAATAAACGTTTTGCGTAAGCAATACGCGTATTAAATAAAAAATTTCTATCTGAATGCGGATTTATTAATTAAAGGGTTGAAAAGATAACTAAATTAATCCGTGCCAAGTGATAGACTCTAAATGTCAACTTACGTATACATTTTCTTGTCCTTCTCGATATGTTGAACTCTCCATTACGTGAAGTACCCCGTAATCAGCGAGCCGATGTTATCCCCTTAAAGCAAGAGTCCTCTTTGTTGGACTGGTTGCAAACCAACCGCCGGATCATCGCGCGTGACGTTCACGAACCGGATTTTCAAGATGACGAAGTAGAAATAGATTCCTTAATGGGTGTAGAAGATGGGATTGGCTATGACCTTGATGATGATGACGATATAGGAATCACCGAGGATTAGCCTTTTCAGGCTAGGGACTTGGTAGTACCCTAGTTGCTGATATTGAATTTAATAAGTGTGGAGTGAAGGGAAACTTCTGTGGACGCTAAATTATCTCCTGAGCAAGGTTTAAATATTTCTGGAATCGCTCTAGCCTCTTTATTAACCGTAGGGCTAGCTACAACAGCATTTTTATTGGATTTGATGGCCAATAGGCTACCCTGGCAAAGTATGTCCTTAACCCTGCCACTGCTGTTGTGTGCTATGGGTTCAGGTGTTGTGGGTTATTGGGTAATACCCCTACTTCAAACGCTCAAAACTGGACAAATAATTCGTGAAGATGGTCCCCAAGCCCATCTAAAAAAGGCAGGCACGCCAACGATGGGAGGTATATTTTTTATCCCCGTAGGCGTGATAATTGCCTGTATATTATCTAACTTTGCTAAAGAGGTGCTTGCAGTTTCGGCATTGACAGTCAGCTACGGATTGATTGGCTGGCTCGACGATTGGCAAATTCTGCGCCGTAAATCAAATAAAGGTATATCTCCCGCAACGAAACTGGCTTTGCAGGTGGGTTTTGCGGCAGTGTTTTGCCTATGGCTGGTGTTTAATCAACCTTCTAATATTACAAATATTGCTTTGCCTTGGGTGAGCTTTACCCTACCTTTAGGATTTCTATTTTGGCCATTAGCAGGTTTTGTGCTAGTTGCAGAAAGTAATGCGACTAATTTAACAGATGGCATTGATGGCTTGGCAGCAGGAACAGTAGCGATCGCACTTTTGGCATTAGGGGCTTTAGTTGCACCTACAGCACCTGGGTTGATGGTTTTCTGTGCTGCTTTAAGTGGTGGGTGTTTAGGTTTCTTAGCCCATAACCGCAACCCAGCCCGTGTTTTCATGGGAGATACCGGTTCTTTAGCACTGGGCGGCGCTTTAGCGGCTGTAGCGCTATTGACAAACACCCTAGTAGCTCTGTTTATTCTCAGTGGTATCTTTTTTGTAGAAACCCTTTCGGTGATGGCACAGGTAAGTTATTACAAAGCCACCAAAGGTCCTGATGGTAAAGGCAAGCGCCTCTTTAAAATGGCACCCTTACACCATCATTTAGAACTCACTGGCTGGTCAGAATTGCAAGTGGTTGGAGTATTTTATGTCATCGCTGCTATTTTGGCTGCCATCTGTTTGGCAATCGCTCCATTCTGAATCATGTTTTGAGAAAATAATCGAATACAAAATGACAACTCCCATATCTCCAGGGAGTTGTTTTTTATACGGTAAATTTATAAGTTTTAGATTTCTATACTGGTAAAGTCTGACGTTTGATGCCAACGAAGAACTTGCTCATTTCATCGCTTGGGTTTTTAAATTATTAATTATGAATTAATTATAGGATAGGTATTTACATACTCCATAACCCGATTCTTGCCTGTTCGCTTTGCCTCAAGCATGGCTTGATTTGCCCGATTCAGAAAATCTTTGACTGTAATCCCTGGTTCTGATACAGCTATTCCAAAAGAAGCGGTAATGCCTTCGAGAATGCGATCGCCGTCCTTCACTTGCATTTGTTTAACATCTATCCTGAGTTGTTCTACTCGCTTTCTCAGGTTTTCCAGTGTCATATTAGGCATTACAATCACAAATTCTTCACCACCCCATCTGCAAGCAATGTCAAAGGAGCGAATAGATTTTAATAGCAGTTGTGCTAATCCCTGGAGAACAATGTTGGCAGTCAAATGCCCATAGTGCGAATTGTAAGATTTGAAGTTATCGATATCAAGAAAAATAACACTAATCGGTTGCCCTGACCGTTCAGCCTCTGCTAGCCTCTGTTCCGTTATGCTTTGCAAATAGCCTTGATTGAATAGTTGGGTCATCCCATCTCGCAAGTTATCATAGGCTAGACGTTGTTTGATCGAGAGATTATTTAGTGCAATGCCTAAGGTTCTAGCAATAATCTCAGTAATTTGTTGATCTTCTTGACTGATTACTTCAAGGGCATAGATGTGTAAAATCCCAATTACTTCGCCTTGTCCAAACAATGGAACACATAAATGTGTGCCGCTAACAGGCTCTATTAAGTGATTGCATATTAGTCCAGAATTATGAGGCAATAAAAGGTTTGATTTTCCTCTCCGCAATGCCCAACAATCACATGCTGAAAATATTTCTTTACTGGTTCTTTTATCTCCCCAAAAACTATTCATCTGAACATAATTCTTAGAATTAGCAATGATATAGATACAACCGCTCATATTAGGAAATAGCTTAGAACAGGTTAAAGCGACTACTTGATACACTTCATCTTTAGATTCACAGCAATAAAGCATATCCGCCATATCTGAGAGATATATAAGTTCCTGTTTTTTTGCCTCCAATTTCAGTGTTTTTTCTTCTAGCTGCCGATTTAGATCGGTGAGCGATCTCTGTGCTTCAATAGATTCTGTAATATCGATACTAATCCCACCGATGCGGCAAGCGCCCGTTGCGCCATCGCTAAAAGGAAACTTAAACGATAGCCAGTAGCACGGCTGCTCGTTACCAGGTATTTTTACCTCTTCAATCAGCTTTAAGGGGCGTAGAGTTTTCAAAACGACTTGATCGTTTTCCATTACCTGCCGCCCCTCTTCTGGATCTGGCAAGAATTCACTATCGGTTTTCCCTAACCATTCTTGTGAATCTACCAAAAATCTAGACTGTAGCTCCTGGTTGTAGTAGAGTATTCTAGATTGCTCATCTTTGATATAGGCTAGAAAGGGGCCATGATCTAGGAATAGGCGTTGCATCTGCTGGCTGCGTTGAAGTTCGCGGGTATTTTCTTGAGATTTGGCGATCGCCTGTACAATTTGATAAGCGGTTGGCATCAGGCAGAGTAAGGCACACAAAGAAATAAACGCCATTGAGTCGAGCACAGCTAAGTGCAGCAGCGACACTGCTATATGTGACTCAAAGATCGCTAGGAAGTGATGAAATCCGCAAAATAGTACGAATCCACCTGATAAGAAAAAGGCTAGCCAAAACTTGGAAGGAATGGTTGCCTTAGTTTTGGCAAAGAAAACCCCTATTACTATGGGGATGCCAAAGTATGAAAATGCAGTGATGCCATGAGCAATTATGCAATTCCAGTAAATAGGCTCCATTGTTGATCTAATATTAAAATTTTATTCGTTTCACTATAATTCTGGTATCTTCAAAATGTAAGTAGACAAAGGATGATTTTTGTAACTTGTGCCTTAGTTTTACAAAAGTTTTTATAGTAACTTTCTCAGAGCTGCTTATTTTACCAAAGCCCTTGCGCCGTGGAAAGGCAATGGCTTTAGACATAGGCGAAAATCGAAGTCATGAGTCATCATTTATTAGTAGTTATTCACAATTCTTCGTGATTTTTCATACAAATTACAAATTACAAATGACTAATGACTAATGACTAATTAGAAACCTGACTTACCAAGTGAGTGAGTTCGGGTAAAATCAATTTTTCCATCGCCAGTCGCACAGCATTAGTGGAACCAGGAAGCGAGAATATTAATTTATTTTGATAAACACCAGCAACAGCGCGAGAAGCGATCGCCCGCGAACCAATTTCTTGATAACTTAAAAAACGGAATAATTCACCAAATCCCGGTAAGGTTTTCTCTAGTAACTTTTCAATAGCATCATAAGTGGTATCTCTTGGTGCAATGCCTGTACCACCACTGAAAATTACAGCATTCAAATTTGAGCTTTTACCTAGATTTTCTATCTGCTCTTGAATTTGGGTTGCTTCATCTTTGATAATTGTGTAGGCTCCTACAGCATGGTTAGCATCAAGGAGTAACTGCTGAATTAGCTGGCCACTTTTATCTGTTTCAAAAGTGCGTGTATCGCTGACAGTAACCACAGCACAAGTTACCGTAATTCTAGGCGAGTCTGGGTGGGGTTGTGGCATTATATGTCACTCATGAATTTTGACTAATGGATAATTGGGCATGGTAAATGGCGCATTCATTGAACATGACAATTCCCCATGCCCGATGCCCTATAACGCCAGTTGCTTTAACGCAGGGAACCTCCGCAACGCACTGGCTCCCCTATGCCTCATTCTTGCTCAGTCCCAGATCGTTTTCTTCAGCATACCGTTCCATGAAGCGCATAAAGCGATCCCATTCTTGGGGAGATTTCATCACGTAAAGTGCTTCTAATGCTTCTGGTTTACCGTTGACAAATTTAGCCTTAACTTCACGGGTAATTATCTCTCCTTCTTGGTCAATCAGGTACATCCCGGTAATATCTTCGGTGCTACCTTGATCTAAAATCTTTGGATTGGTAAAAATAAACGTCGCTGTGCCACTGTCACCAGTGCGCGATCGCGTCAAGCGCACCTCTGGAGTTACTTCTTCGTCAAGACCTCTAGAAAACTGGATTTTCGCCATGATGACTGAATTTAAACTTTTGTGATGGTTAATTTAATATTCTCTCATCAATTAGAACACCACGGTCTAGAGGCTACTGTTATTCATTTTTTTAGTGTATATACTTAAATTGATTCTTTTTCAAGTAACAAAGTTACTGGGCCATCGTTTTCAATTGTAACATGCATCATTGCACCAAATTGACCTGTTTCCACCTGCAAACCGCTAGCTTTTAACTTGGTAACAAAACGGTTATACAAATCTGCTGCTGATTGGGGAGCGGCTGAACGGTCAAAAGAAGGACGGCGACCTTTGCGACAGTCACCGTAAAGGGTAAACTGACTGACTATTAACAAATCGCCACCAATTTCTTGTATAGATTTTTGCCAACGGTCGTCTCCTTCATCGTCGGGAAACAGCCGTAATTCCAAGCACTTACGTACCATCCAGTCGATTTCAGCATCAGTATCAGTATTGGCTATGCCTACGAGCAAATTTAGCCCCCGCCCAATCTTGCCGACAATTTCACCATTAACTACAACTTGAGATGATTTGACTCGCTGGATAACAACGCGCATTTTAACTAATTCGTAATTCGTAATGACGCTCTCTACGAGACGCTACGCGTAGCTTGCTTCCACGAAGTGGTACGAAGACTCATTAACGCTACGCTAACGTAATTCGTAATGACGCTCCTACGGACGCTCGTTCCCCGCTACCGCTACGCTAACGCTGCACTAACGTAATTATTGGCGAAACACTCGCGCGTAAATACAGGGGAGTCAGGAAGCGATGTATACGACGGGCTAGGTCTACGCTATTCTCTCATTTTCATTGTTCAAAATCGATGGTGGAGGTATTGGGAATACATTCCCAGGTTCTACCTGGGAACGAATATTAAACTCTTAACTCCTAACTCCTAACTTTTATTTGCCAAATCCTTTACCGCGAGAGGCTGAAGGTAGACAAATGCAGTTTTCGAGTTGACTAATTAAAGCCTCACGATCCAAATTTTGACCAATTAGCACGATTTGGTTTTTCAGTTGGCCTTTCCATTCATCATCATCCAAAGTAAAGCGTTTACCGCAAAGGTGGAAAATATGACGTTTCGGACTTTCATCAAACCACATAATCCCCTTCGCTCGAAAGATATTTGAGGGTAGCTGGTTATCTAAGAAATACTGAAACTTCCTAATAGAAAAAGGCTTATCACTTTGGAAAGAGATGGAAGTAAAACCATCATTTTCTAAATGGTCAGAATGATGGTGATCGTGGTGCTCGTGGTCATGGTCGTGATGATCGTGACCGCATGTTGAGTGATCATGATCATCATGATGATCGTGATGTTCATGATCGTGATGGTCGTGTTCATCCACCACTGTGTCAAAATATTTATCAGACTCAAACAGACCAACACTGAGAATTAACGGAAGTGGCACTTGCGATCGCGTGGTGCGGAGAATTCTCGCTCCTTCTTTAACTTCGTTAATTTTTGTTTCTAACTCATTCAATGTGGCTTCATCAACTAAATCTGTCTTGTTCAGTACAATTACATCACCATAGGCAATCTGGCTGTATGCTGCCTGAGAGTTAAATAAATCTAGGCTGTAATTTGCCGCGTCTACTACGGTAATAATCGAATCTAAGCGAGTCAAATCTCGCAATTCTGTACCTAAAAATGTTAGAGCTACTGGTAGCGGATCTGCCAATCCAGTTGTTTCCACTACTAGATAATCTAGATTTTCTTGGCGTTCTAAAACTTTGTAAACTGCATCTACCAAATCATTATTAATAGTGCAGCAGATACAACCATTATTTAGCTCCACCATGTTCTCACCAGTGGAAACAATTAGCTCGTTATCGATGCCAATTTCGCCAAATTCATTCACGAGAACTGCGGTTTTCAAACCCTGTTGGTTGTTGAGGATATGATTGAGTAAAGTCGTCTTGCCACTACCGAGGAAACCTGTAATAATTGTTACTGGCATTCCTTGTTTGGGCGTATCCATTGCCGAAGATTCGGGTGTAACTGCTGATTGCATAGCGCTGTTATCTAAATAGTCAAAAAATAGTAATGTAGCGCAGATAGTCCAGAAAACACTAGCGCCGCTACGCGGAAGTCAAAAGTCAAAAGTCAAAAACCCTTGATTTCTGGGCTTTCGAGATTTTGTCCAATAGTATGTTGATTTCCGCCGTGACGTACTAGCATAGGGATGCTGGACTGTCATCCCAGCTGCTTACCCTATTATTACGTATCTTCTTATTTCAGCATTACTCTGTTATGACCCTAACCCTTTACAATACCCTCACCCGTCGTCAAGAACCGTTTGAAACAGTCGAAGCAGGCAAGGTTAAGATGTATTACTGCGGCGTGACGGTGTACGACTACTGCCATTTGGGTCATGCTAGAGCTTGCATCGTTTGGGACGTAGTGCGCCGATACCTCCAGTTTATCGGCTATGAAGTGCGATATATCCAAAATTTTACTGATATTGATGACAAGATTCTCAATCGAGCCTGTGTTGAACATTCATCAATGGAAGCTGTAGCCGATCGCTTTATCAAAGCATATTTTGAAGATATGGCGCGGTTGGGAATCAAAGAAGCTGATGAATATCCCCGTGCTACCCATACGATGAATGGCATTCAACGGTTAATTCATGAGTTGGAAAATAAAGGTTTTGCTTACCCTGCTGACGGCGATGTGTATTATGCAGTGCGGCAGTTTGCTGAGTATGGCAAGCTTTCGGGACGCAAGTTAGAAGATATGCAAGCCGGGAAAAGCGAGCGCGTCAATGTAGAAGATCCAGAATATCAGAAAAAGAAAGACCCCTTTGATTTTGCTTTATGGAAGGCAGCTAAACCAGGAGAACCAGCTTGGGAGTCACCGTGGGGCGCAGGTCGTCCGGGGTGGCACATTGAATGCTCGGCAATGGTACGCGATCGCCTGGGTGATACCATAGATATTCATGCTGGTGGTGCTGACTTAATTTTTCCCCATCACGAAAACGAAATTGCCCAATCTGAGGCTGTAACAGGAAAACCCCTGGCGCGTTATTGGTTACATAACGGCATGGTGAAGGTAGATGGTGAAAAAATGTCCAAATCTTTGGGCAACTTTATCACTATTAGAGAATTACTGGATCGAGGAGTTGATCCAATGGCAGTGCGGTTGTTTGTGCTAACCGCTCAATATCGCACACCCATAGATTTTACCGACGAAGCGATCGCCGCAGCAACCAACGGTTGGCACACCATTAAAGAAGGTTTACTCTTCGGCTACCAATACGGCAAAAAACTAGGTTGGGGAGTGGGGACTGGGGACTGGGGACTAGGGACTGGGAATATCCCAATACCCAGTACCCAATACCCAGTACCCAATCCCTATATTGAACGCTTTCAAGAAGTTGTAAATAACGACTTTAATTTTCCTGGTGGGTTAACAGTGCTGTTTGAATTAGCCAAAGAACTGCGCCGTGAGGGAAATATTATTGTGCATGAAGGGAAAACCGAAACTTCCCCTGATGAGTTAAAGCGTCAATGGCAAACTCTCGTCACATTGGCTGGAGTTTTAGGTTTAGAAGCCAAGATAGAAGCAGAACCTGACAAGAGTAATGGTTTAAGCGATGCGGAAATTGAAGCGAAAATTCAGCAAAGGCAAGAAGCACGTAAAGCCAAGAATTTTGCCGAAAGCGATCGCATTCGTGACGAACTCCAAGCAGAAGGTATTACGCTAATTGATAGCCGTGATGGCACGCGCTGGCACCGGAATTAAGGAGTAGGGAGTAGGGGGGACCCCATTCCCCATTCCCCATTCCCCATTCCCCATTCCCCATTCCCCATTCCCCATTCCCTTAAATTATGTGGTCTGAACTTAAGAAAGCGATCGCTAGTTTCGATATTCCTGCTGATTGGATTGGTATTAGAGTCGTAAAGGAGACTTCTACAACCCGTTCAGTCCGTGATAGCTTACCCCAGGTAAATGGCAAATCCTTCACTGTCGGAGCCATGCTGGAAGTTTTGGTAAATGGCTGTCTGGGTTATGCAGCAACTAACTCTATGGAACCGTCTTCCCTGAAAGCTGCTGCCGAAACAGCCTATAAACAGGCACTAGCAGCTAGTGAATGGTGGATACATCCCTTCCGTGAAAGTGAGCGCCCTAAAGTCGTTGGTGAATATAAATCTCCATATCTTGAGCCATTGGATGCTCTGAGTCCGGGAGAAATCAACGATTTACTGGTTCAAATTTGCCAAACGCTGAAAGTTGACGACAAGATTGTGCAAACTATAGCCAGTGCTAGCACCATTGAGAGAGAGTCTTGGTTTATTAGCAGCAACGGCTCAGAAGTCTATCAAAAAACTCTATCTATAGGCACTCATTATGGAGCCACCGCCCAAGATGGTACGGTTGTACAGCAGCGCAGTAACAACGGTTCTCACGCAAACTATTACCAAGGCGGACTAGAACTTTTAAAACAAGAAAACTTATGGCATCGGGTGCGGCAAATTGGCGAACAAGCAGTAGAACTATTAACAGCAGAGGAATGCCCAACGACTCGTACCCATTTAGTTTTAGCCCCAGACCAAATGATGCTGCAAATCCATGAAAGTGTCGGGCATCCCCTAGAAATTGACCGGATTTTGGGAGATGAGCGTAACTATGCTGGGGGCAGCTTCGTTAATAAAAGTGATTTTGGTAACCTAGTATATGGTTCGCCACTGATGAACATTACCTTTGATCCCACCGTGCCTGGTGAATTTTCTAGCTATGGCTTTGATGATACGGGTGCTGTAGCAACAAAGGAATATTTGGTTAAAGAAGGAGTACTCCAACGGGGTTTAGGCAGTCTAGAGAGTCAAGCCAGAGCAGGCGTAGCAGGAGTTGCCTGTGCCCGTGCTTCTTCATGGAATCGACCTGCGATCGATCGCATGGCAAACTTAAATTTAGAGCCTCTAAACGCTAGCTTTAAAGACATTATTGGCGGCATAGAACACGGCGTTTATATGGAATCTAACCGATCTTGGTCAATTGACGATCGCCGCTACAAATTCCAATTTGGTTGTGAATACGCTAAATTAATTGAAAACGGTAAACTCACCAAAACCCTCCGCAATCCCAACTATCGTGCCACAACACCAGAGTTTTGGCACAGCCTAATCCAAGTAGGAAATGCTGACAACTGGCAAATGTATGGTACTCCTTATTGTGGTAAAGGAGAACCAAATCAGGCTATTTGGGTAGGACATGGTTCACCTGTTTGTGTATTTGCTAATGTCGAAGTTTTTGGTGGAGGAACTTGAAAAGGACACGGGGACACAGAGACATTTTCATTCTCCGCGCCCCCACTCCCCACTCCCCCCTCCCCACTCCCTATTAATATTTAATATCTATGAAAATTGAGGAATTATCTGCGTTAGAAGTCAGCTTTAATCAACTGATTGAAACTCTGCTGATTAAAAAATCTGAAAGTGAACAATTCACTGTAAAACTCAGCAGTGAAAGAAGTCAATTTACTCGTTTAAATCACGCGAAAGTGCGACAAACTGGTTGTGTTGCTGATGGTTGGATCGAACTGACCTTGATGGCAGACCAGCGCAGCAGTATTCGGCAATTCCCATTTACTGGAAATTGGGATGTAGATTGGCAGTTAGCATATACTGCTTTGCAGGAACTACGTGACGAACTTATTCTACTACCCATCGATCCATATCTAGTTTTGCCATCAGGAAATAATACTAGCCGGGAAATACATTCCGGCAATTTATTGGCAGATGAGGCAGTAGTAACAACTGTGCTACAACTAGTTGCTGAATTAGATTTTACAGGGATATATGCAGGGGGATTGGTAGTCAAAGCTTATGGTGATTCCAACGGGCAAAAACACTGGTTTGCTACTGATTCTTTTACCTTAGATTATTCTCTATTTTCCACCTCTGGACAAGCAGTTAAGGGGACATTTGCAGGGAGTAACTGGGATATATCTGCATATATAGCCAAAATTAGCGAAGCCAAAAAGCAACTTGAATTGCTTGCTCGTCCAGCTAAAGAATTGCCACGGGGACAATACAAAACTTATTTTGCACCTGCTGCTGTTGCAGATTTATTACTAATGCTTTCTTGGGGAGCAGTCAGCGAAGCTGATATCCAACAAGGAAACAGTGCTTTAGCTGCTTTATCGCGTCAAGAAAAACAACTTTCCCCAAGATTTAGTTTGAAAGAAAACTTTCAGCGAGGATTAGTGCCGCGATTTAATGAATTAGGAGAAATAGCAGCACCGGAGTTACCCGTAATAGAAAAAGGACATTTGGTAAATACTTTAGTGAATTCTCGGACTGCTAAGGAATATCACAAAATTGCCAACGGTGCTAATGGTTCAGAGACTTTACGAGCGCCAGAAGTAAGTCCGGGAAATTTGATATTTGAACAGATTCTTCCGAGTTTAGATACGGGATTATATGTATCGAATTTGCATTACTTGAATTGGAGCGATCGCCAAACTGGTAGAATCACAGGTATGACCCGTTATGCTTGTTTTTGGGTAGAAAACGGAGAAATTCTTGCCCCCATTGAAAACTTACGTTTTGATGAAAGTCTTTATCGCTTTTGGGGAGAAAACTTAGTAGATTTGACCAATTTTCAGGAGTTTATACCCGAAGTAGGTACTTATGAAAGTCGTCAGCTAGGAGGTAGTTTAGTTCCCGGTATGCTGGTAAATGATTTCACCTATACCTTATAGTGATATCTTGCAAAGAGCCTCTGGGGGTGCAAAATTTTCCATCCCTATTATAAACACCAACCCTGTGTTTTTATAACTTGTTGAATTTCAGTTTCCAGTAATTGGAAAGCAGACAAAGCTCGTAGTGGTGAAAAGTCATCAATGAGTTCCGCTAATCGGTGTACACGTTCGTTAACCGAGAATTGCTTTAGCCGCCGACCTGTCAACTCACTAGCTTCGCACAGAAGTCCATAGAGAATATCTTTTGGATCAGGTAGTTGTTCAAGTTTACGGATATCTGGCAGTTGTAATGGCTGACGCCCACGAGGATTTCCTGCCGCCTTGCGTAACGCCGTTTCGTCAAATAAGAGCCAGGCCTCCTGCATACGTACCGGAATCACACAAATATAAGGTGGCACTAGTACTGATTTTTTAACTGCTTCTTCTAGCACTTCTAGGATTTCCGTTATACGTTTTTCGCGCGGTTCTCTTTCTGCATCTCGGTGGATAAACAAGAGATCACAAGGATAGAGTTCTAAACTGTTGATGATACGTGGTAATAACTTTTTCGGTGGTTTGGGTAAGCGTCGCAGATCCGCCCAATTAGACTGGATAGCACACTCAACCTGATGTACTCGTAATAACCAGGTCAGGATAGGCATTAGTGCTTTATCTGAACTGCCATCTGACAGCAAAGTGTAGCAAAGTTCTTTCATGCCTATTCAGTAGGAAAACCGGGAATTAGTGGTTGAAGATCAGTTCTATCTACAACTCGAAGTTTCTTGGGTTGTGTTGGTTTTGATTGCTGGAGATTTCCTATTTTTCCATTGCCATCAGGCTCTGATACACCAAGTACTACCGGATTCAAGTACGCAAGTAATTTGTTTTTGGGTACATCATTGACACCTTCTGGATCTTTCTGTCGCCAAGTTTCAGGTAGACAAGCAAAGGACACTCGCTTAAATCGCTTCCCTAAATTTACTGTTTCCTTTAATTCGGCAACTAATAAGCTGTCATCAGGTACTTGCATAACTACAGAAGGTGAGTGTGTGTTGATGATTACTTGACGCAGTGGATTATCTATGCCAATAGGTTCATCAACATCAGTAGCAATGTCTTGAAGTAGTTGGAGTATTTTGGGAATACGCTCTGGGTGAATACCATTTTCTGGTTCTTCTAAACACAAAAGACCTTGTGCTTGAGGGTCTAATTCTAGAACTGCTAATGCCAAAAAGCGCAGGGTTCCATCTGATAGTGCCCTTGCTGGATGTGATGTGCTGTCTTTGCCAGTAACTATTAGCGTTAGAATTTCACGTCGTTCATCTCGGTCAATTCCTACTTCACCCACATCATCAATCAGTTCTGCCAGCCGATTCGCAACTTGGCTGTAAACCTGTGCTTCCGCCTCATCATCTGACAGTCCATTTATTGGATGATTTTTATTGAACCGTGCCAAGTGATAGAGTGTTGCAGCTAAGTGAGAACCATCCATGTCTAATTTTGTGGGCGATGTAAATTCGTCTGGCTGCCGTAGTGCTGAAGGTTCTAGCTGAAGCAGCCGCCAGGATTGCATTTCCCGCCGCGCCAGCAAGATTGTTGGACTTTCTGCTGCGTTAGCCACAGAAAGCACGGTTCGGGGAAGATTCATGGCTAGGCGAGACAGGGGTTTTCCATTTCTCCCGTCTTGATGTAGCTTAATTACTGTCTTTCCTTTGTCGTCCTCGGTTGAAATAAATGGTGAAGTTCGTCGCCCTTTAACTGCTGATTTACGCCACTCAACACTGTGAGGAAACAATAAGTTTTTTTTGGCATCACCAAGATTAATGTGAACTAACTCCTCTTTAATGATTTCTAGGGAACCTAAAGACCGCAAGCCATCATCTGATCTATAAGCAAGGATGATAGAGTAGCGAAGAAAAGTAATACTAGCTTCCGCCTTTTGCCCTAGATCGTCTACACCCTCTTCTGGTACAATCATCTCAGCATCAAAGGACATTTCATCTGCATATTTGTCACCAACCCGGTGAAACAAACTACGTACATCAGCTGTTCGACCTCCTTCATCTCGCACAGATAAGGCAGCTTCAATTAATTGAATATCCGCAGTTGCACTCAAAAACCTAATAGCATCAAATAAATTAGATTTACCAACCCCGTTAGCCCCTGCTACACAGGTAAATGGCCCGAAGCGGACATCAACATCGACGAGGTTCTTAAAACCAGAAACTTTCAACCTAGTTAGCATAATATTCCTCTGTTGGCAGAAAAAATTGTAAATGTGCCAAGCAGATGTGGCTCACAAACAGAGTAGACCACCTTCTTCTAGTTTGACTGTACAACCTGAGAAATTTTGGGTCTGGTTGGATAAAACCTGGTTATATCCTGATACTTGCGACTAGCTCAATCAGCTATCGCGCCTCTAGCAAACCATGTTTTGTACAAACGCGATGTGTACATTGCGTCTCTATGAGAAAAATGCATCAAACCATCTTTCTACAACCCCGTCAGCCCAAACTGGTAAATGCTAAAAACTACAATTTATTTTTTCTTACCTGGAGGTGAATTGCGCTGAGTGAGGTTATCAATTTGCAATTGTTGCCGTCCGTTAGTGATAATTCGCAACATCTGCTTGAGATCCTGCTCAATATTTTCCAGGATGCCATCAGCATAAGCATCAGCACCATCTTCAATTTCTTGAGCCTGAGCGATCGCAGTTTGTCGCATTTGCTCTAACTCTTGCTGACAAGCATACCGCTTGCGGTCAATCTCGGCGAGGGTTTCTTGCATTATTCCCTCACACTCTTGTTGTACTTGTCGCCGCAGTTGTTCAGCTTCTTGTTCTGCCTGTTGAATAATATTGCTTTCAGCTAAAATTTGCGCTCTTTTTGCTTGCGCGGCCTCAACAACCTGCTGTCCATACTCTTCCGCTTCCAGCAGAATTTCGTCCTTTTGGTTGAGAATAGCTGCTGCTTCTTGAAAAAGCGATGGTAAAGCAAGCCTGATGTAATCAAGCTGATCTAGCAGCTTTTCTTCATCTATGAGAGTGCGTCCTGTCAAAGGAATCCTGAGACTAGAGAGAACCATTTCCTCTAGACGGTTGAGTTCCTGCTGAATATCTATGCTTCCCTCTCCACCGAGATACTCTTGAGGGGGGGGATTGCTTCCGTTGAGATTGGGTTCAACATTGGAGAGTTCTGATTGTAGCATTGGTATATATCTAGGGCAATGTGTGGGGGAACGAGATGATCGATAGAGCCACCAAACCTTGCAATCTCTTTTACCACACTACTACTTAAAAAACTATATTCATTTGAGGTTGCAAGAAAAACTGTTTCTATTTGAGTAGAAAGAGTTTTATTAGTGTGAGCCATTTGCAGTTCCACTTCAAAATCTGACACAGCCCGTAAACCCCGGATCAAAACTTGTGCTTGTCGCATTTGAGCATAGTTGACGGTAAGACCATCAAAGCTGTCTACATCTACATTAGGTAGATGTTGTGTAGAAAGACTGATCTGATTTAGCCGTTGCTCCACACTAAAAAGTGGCATTTTATTAGGGTTCCGCAGTACAGCGACAATTACCCGCTCAAACAGCCGACTACCGCGCCCGATGAGGTCAAGGTGTCCCAAGGTGATGGGGTCGAAGCTACCAGGATAAATAGCAATCACAATTTTAGATATATCAAAGTTGTTTAGGTGATTATATCGAAGCTCTTTTGTGTAACTTACTCAAATTTACCATCTTGCGCTCTGAGTAAGGATGCTTTACTCAATTGTTTTTCTGGTACAAGTTATGCTCAACTAGGCGTTAGGAACTATAGCGGTGCAATATAGCCTGAAACTCACCCCGCATTTAAGTCAAGCAAATATTCCCCTCTTCAAAGCATCGGAGAGGGGTTGGGGATGAGGTTGAACAAAACCGCTATAAACTCCTAAATATGGATGCTGGATTTCTATTTGTATCCCCACGAAATTGTGGAGTATTTAAGTACAGTTCCAGCATTCAACACCCAAAAAACTCCGTACTTAGCAAAGTGCGCGGGTAGTTAACGAACTATTCTAGGTAATTTTTCATGGCGCTGGATTTTTCCACCTTGCCCTTGGCGTTTCAATTTACTTCTCCAGGACCGATTCTGGTGAAATTAGGGCCACTCAGTATCCGTTGGTATGGCTTATTGATTGCCACAGCAGTGTTAATTGGCGTTATCCTTTCCCAGGAATTGGCAAAGCGTCGTAATGTTAATCCTGAGTTGTTAGGCGATTTATTCTTTTGGTTATTGATTGGGGCGATTCCTGGCGCACGGTTATATTACGTTTTTTTTGAGTGGTCAAAATATGCCCCAACTCCAGGGAAAATCTTTGCTATCTGGGAAGGAGGTATTGCCATTCATGGAGCAATTCTTGGTGGCGTTTTGGCTGCGTTAATCTTTGCCAAAATCAAGCAGGTTTCTTTTTGGCAACTGGCAGATTTAGTAGCGCCTTCGCTGATTTTAGGGCAAGCGATCGGACGTTGGGGCAATTTCTTTAATTCTGAAGCTTTTGGCGATCCTACAAATTTACCCTGGAAGCTCTATATTCCACCAGATCATCGTCCTCTAGAGTATGCGAGTTTCGATTACTTCCATCCCACCTTCCTCTATGAATCTCTGTGGGATTTAGCGGTGTTTGCATTGCTAATAACTTTGTTTTTCCGGTCTTTGTCCGGTAAGCCACGTTTGAAGGTAGGCACGCTGTTTCTAGTTTACTGGCCAGCCTACAGCTTAGGACGCTTGTGGATTGAAGGTTTTCGCACTGATAGCCTGATGCTAGGGCCGTTACGGATGGCACAAGTAGTCAGTAGTCTAGGAATTTTATTTGGATTAGTTGGATTAGCTTGGCTTTACTTACTCAAACGGCCTTTACCTGATGTAGTTCCTACTCCTAAGGGAGATGGGGAGATGAGGGAGTAGGGGGAGCAGGGAGCAGGGGAGGCAGGGGGAGAAAGAATAACTAATGCCCAATTCCCAATGCCCAAAAAATAAAAAATGCCCCAGAGTATTCTCTAGGGCTTAACCAGGGTGCATCTACCATTACTCTCTACTAGGGAAAGAGGGTGAATCCGGAAAGATACTGAGAAAATATCAAAAAAGTTTTTTGAGGGATTGCCGTGTCTTCTTCTAAAAGTGAAAATCTGAGTTATGAAAAAACACTATATGCCATAGAACCATCTGTGTACATTGTGGGAGCAGGCCCTGGAGATCCTGATTTATTGACGGTGAAGGCACAGAAACTACTGGCTGTTGCTGATGTGATTTTATTTGCTGATTCTTTAATACCCGAACAGATTTTAGAACTTTGCCGAAAAGATGCGGAGATAATTAGAACTGCGAATCAGACTTTAGAAGAGATTTTGGCGATTATGATCGATAGAGTGCGATCGCAACACAAATCTCTAGTCCGTCTCCATTCTGGCGATCCTAGTCTCTACAGCGCCATCCACGAGCAAATGCACCTCCTCGCTGAGGCAAATATCCCTTTTGAAGTCATACCTGGTATTAGCGCCTTTCAAGCCGCAGCTGCCAAACTCAAAGTAGAACTGACTGTCCCCGGTTTAGTCCAAACCATCATTTTGACGCGGATCAGTGGACGTACAGAAGTCCCCGCTACTGAAGAATTAGCTTCTCTCGCGGCACATCAGGCTAGCCTCTGCCTGTATTTGAGTGCGCGTCACGTCGAAAATGCCCAAGCTAAACTACTCGAACATTACCCAGCCGAAACCCCCATTGCAATTTGCTTTCGCATCGGATGGCCCGATGAAAAAATCAAGGTTGTCCCCCTGAATGAAATGGCAGACTGCACTCATAAAGAAAAACTAATTCGCACTACACTTTATATAATCAGTCCAGCCCTCTCAGCAAATAAAGGGCGATCGCGTTTATATCATCCCGAACATAGTCATCTATTTCGCTCATCTCATAACTAAATATTGGGCATTGGTGATTAATTCTTCCTTCATCTGCCTCATCTCTTTTGCGGTTCGATAAACTTAACAATGTGAATAAAAACTCAAATCCAATTCGGTATTATGCCATTAATTAAAGTGCAAACTTCTGCATCTGCTCCTCAAAAAGCTGAAATTGAATCAATGCTTTTAAACCTATCAGCTAAATTAGCGAAACATTTGGGAAAACCAGAATCTTATGTAATGACTGCTTTTGAGCCAGAAATTCCCATGACTTTTGCAGGGAATACAGACCCAGTTTGCTATATTGAAATTAAGAGCGTTGGCACAATGAAACCAGACCAAACCGCAGCAATGAGTCAGGAATTTTGCCAGCAGATTAACCAAACTCTAGGTGTGCCGAAAAATCGAATTTATATAGAGTTTGCAGACGCTAAGGGTGCAATGTGGGGCTGGAACGGCACAACTTTTGGGTAATTCCCCTCCTTCTTTGGTCAAGCCTAAGTTAATCTAGCAGGTGTAGGATAGAGATCCTACATCAACTCTTGATTTTTTATGTCTGCTACGCCTCTTGTATCTCAAGTTGAGTTACACAACCAAGTAAAATCAGAATTAATTCCTCCCCTTCTCGGCGCTTCTCTTGCGGATTTAACCACTTGGGTGCAGCAGCAGGGACAGCCTGCTTACAGAGGAAAGCAGCTGCATGAATGGATTTATGACAAGGGAGTGCGATCGCTAGCTGATATTTCTGTCTTCTCCAAGCAATGGCGGAAGGAAGTAGCAGAAATCCCCATTGGACGCTCAACTTTACATTACCGCTCTGTGGCTCCCGATGGCACAGTCAAATATCTTTTACGATTAGCAGACGATCAAATTATTGAAACTGTTGGCATCCCCACCTTCGCAGAAGCCGGAGATGGGCCAAAATCCCGTTTGACAGTTTGCGTTTCTACTCAGGTGGGTTGCCCAATGGCGTGTGATTTCTGCGCTACTGGTAAGGGAGGCTTCAAGCGCAACCTAGCACGGCATGAAATTGTCGATCAGGTGTTAACTGTGCAAGAAGATTTTCAGCAACGGGTTAGCAATGTGGTGTTTATGGGGCTAGGTGAACCGTTGTTGAATACTGAAAATGTCCTAGCGGCGCTAAAATCCCTGAATCAAGATGTCGGTATTGGGCAGCGATCGCTTACAGTTTCTACAGTTGGGATTCGCGATCGCATCCGTCAGTTCGCGCAAAATAATTTGCAAATCACCCTCGCTGTTAGTCTCCACGCCCCTAATCAAGCACTGCGGGAAAAACTTATCCCCAGCGCCCGCGCCTATCCTCTAGAAGATTTGCTGACTGAATGTCGAGAATATGTGGAAATTACTGGACGCCGCGTTACCTTTGAATATGTTCTCCTCGCTGGTGTCAACGATTTACCAGAACATGCATTGGAACTGTCAAAATGCTTGCGAGGATTCCAAAGTCATGTGAATTTGATTCCTTATAATCCCATTCAAGAAGTAGATTACAAACGCCCCAACCGCGATCGCATTCAAGCATTTGTCAACGTCCTTAAGCAACAAAATACTGCCGTTAGTGTGCGTTATTCCCGTGGTTTAGAAGCTGATGCTGCTTGTGGACAACTCAGAGCAAGTAAGAATTAAACCTCTTGTAGTCAATTTTATGAATAAATATAGAACCGCAGATAAACGCAGATGTATCCTGAGAATTATCTCTGTTTATCTATGGTATAAAACCGCCTGAAATTTCTTTTTAAACCTATTCGCCGGAGATACATGAATTACGGAAATCCGGCAACCCATCTAAAAAATGTGAATGTATAATTTAATTAAGATGAATATCTAAAAAAGGATATTTTTATGCAAAATCAAGATAATGCACTGAATATTTAGAGAACGTTATGGGCTAAAGAATACAAGTGTGTTAGCCTAACCCACTAGAGGCATCGCGCAAGCCCTAACGGTAAATCAAGCATTAGCTTTAGTTAGCTATTTCAAGCCCCTGCATTTATAGTCTTTTCCTAATGATACAAGGTACATAATAGCCCCCTCATCGCTTGCGGGGAGAGGGTTGGGGGTGAGGTTCTATAAGGCAATTATAAATAATGTTGACATTTTTTGGGTTTAGCGATCGCTCAACCCAACCTGTAACAATTGAGGAAATAACTGCATGTTGAATCGCTTATTAATGCTTAAAGCATGGCTACTATTGATTGTGCTTGCAAAAGCTTTATCAATTAATTCTCCTGCCTATGCACAAATAATTCAGACGAATCCTCAGCAACCTGAGTCTTTTCAAGAAAGAATGAGACAACAACAGGAGCAGCAAACTCAGCGAACACAAGAGCAATTTAATGAAACATTGCTTCGGCAACAGTTTCAGCAACCACAGCTACAACAACAACTGAGATTACAACAGCAACAATTTACACAACAACAGCAACAAGTGATACGCCAGCAACAACAGAGACTACAACAAGAACAATTTAGACAACAATCGCAAAACTTTACACGACAGCAACAATTAAGAATACAACAGCAACAACTCAGACAAGATCAACAAATTAGACAACAGCAACAATTCAGATTACAAGAACAGATACGACAGCAACAGCTCCGACAACAGAATAACAACTTGTGAAATGCTCGAAATTGTTGACAAGTAACTTTATTATTAAAAATTAGAGAAAATTTTCTCTAATTTTTTTTTAATTTTTAATGACTAGCGCTGTGCATAAATACCTGGGGCGTAAGCCTCAATCACTTTACCAGTGCGAGTGCAACTAATCATCAAATAGTCACAACTAGAGCATTGTGTTCGAGTTAATTGACTATCAGAAATGTAATAGCGTTCAGCTTGGCAGCCGCAATTTGGGCAGTAAATTTTTTGTACTATCTGCATTTTAAAACCCCTGGTTGTAACTATTTTTTATTTGAGAAAACTGCCAGTGAAACTAGCGAAATTTTTGATTTGACCCAACTTAACAAACTGTCTTAATATTGACTGATTATTTTAAACAAAATTTCAGATTTGAAACATTTAGGATATCTTTGTATATTATCCTAACATTTAGGTGATTTTACCCTCCCACTTTAGATACATAAATTGTTTTTTAATTAAATACTGCTTAGAGATTTACTGATCCCTATGACGAATGCCTTGAGAGAGACTTATTTACAGGCATTTCAGACAAATCCAAAAAAAGCCGTTCTTGTATTCAAAAATTAAATACCGAAAAATACTGTATATTTAGTCACAAAATATCTATCTTAAGATTTAGTTAATATTTGTTGACAAGATTAATAAGATTAAAACTAGTAAACTTCTAAAGCAACGGCTTTTTTCGTTCGCAGCAGAACTTCAAAATCCGCTCAAGATTCTCTTAGCGTGTGATATCAATTCAGTAATCAAGACTTAACCCTCCAACTCTTATAGGGTTGGGGAAGAGGTTCTGCCAGGATTACTAAGCATGAAACTGTTGATTAGGTTTTGACTGTGCAAGAAGATTTCTCGCAACGGGTTAGCAATGTAATGTTTATAAGCATGGTGAACTATTACGAAGTACTAACCCAAGTTGCAAGTTCTTAACCTCCAGGCAAGATATACAGCAGATTTCAAGTTGATGAGGTACACAAGCTAAATCTATTACCCAGGTATAAACGGTGTTTTACTCCTGAATTCTGTATTCTGAATTCTGCTGTAACTTGCAACTTGGGTTAAAGATGGCATAAGTGGCTTTTCCCTGCCTTTTAGCTCGGTACATAGCAATATCAGCATCTCGCAGCAGAGTTGCTGGCTCCTCATAATGACTAAAATTCCAAGTAATACCAATGCTAGCTGTAGTAGATAACTGATATCCATTCAGGTTAAGTGGCAATCGTAAGGAGTCTTGAATCCGTTTAGCAACATTGGTAGCGTCGGTAATATCTTTAATATCCTCTAGAAGAACTGTAAACTCATCACCACCAAATCGTGCTACAGTATCGCCACCCCGTAAGCACGACTCTAAACGTCTAGCGATCGCTACTAAAAAATCATCCCCTATTCCATGCCCAAAGCGATCATTAATCTCCTTGAAGCCATCTAAATCCAAAAATAAAACTGCAAAATAATAATCGTTTCTGCGTTTGCTACGTTCAATTGTTTGTCTGAGCCGATCTAAAAATAAAACCCGATTTGGTAATTGTGTAAGCCCATCATAAAAGGCATTGCGGATAAGTTGCGCCTCTGTCTCTTTGCATTTGGTGATGTCTTGAAAAACAAAAACTGCGCCAGTAATCTTGCCATTTTGATCGCGGATGGGTGCGACATTATCCCCAATTGCTATTTCTTTGCCATCTTTGGCAATCAATGTACAGTTTTCTGGTAAATTGAAAATTTCACCTGATTCGATTACGTATCTAGCTAAATTTTCAATTATTTCTCCTACATCTTTGTCAACTAAGCTAACTACTTCTGCTAAGTCTTTCCCAAATGCCTCACTTTGCTTCCAGCCAGTGATTTGTTCTGCCTTGGTATTCATTATTTCAATACAATTATTAGCATAAGTCACAATCACTGCACAGCCCATACTGTTGATAATTGCCGCCAGCCTCTGTTTTTCTTCGTATAATATCTTTTTGCTCTGATGTTTGTACAGAGCCATTTCAATCGCTAAATGTAAATCACTTTCCAGGAATGGTTTAACTATGTAACTAAAAGGTTCACTTAGCTGATTTTTTTGTAATTTTTTATATTCTGAACTCTCTGTTATATATATTACAGGAACATGGAAATGATTCTGGATAATATCCGCTACGCTTACACCGTCAATTTCCCTAGCTAGGCAGATATCAATTAACACTAAATTTGGATGAGTTTCTGCTACCTTTTTTATTGCCTCTTCACCAGATTTAGTTATTTCTGAAACTAAATAACCTAATTTTTGCAAACTAATTTTAATATTTGAGGCTAGGATTTTCTCATCCTCAACAACTAGGATTTTGCGGGCGAACATGTTACAGTAACCTGTTTGCTAAGGTTAAGATTTTTGCTATGAGTATCAACTCATGTAAAATCTCATTATCCTATCATAAACAATCTCTAGCTATTCTGTATTCTTGCTTGATATAAATACTGAGTCACGATCAAATAACATCATTTTATTAAGCTCCAATAATTTCTGTACTTGTCAAAGCTAATTCTGATAATTTCATGTAGCTAATATCAAGCTATTACCATTAAACATAAATTCCCATGTAATTATCGGCAATCAAAAAGCGATTTTCATAAATTATGTAATATTTTTTCAAAAAAATAAATACTGCGAATAGTATTTATGTATAAATTAATCAAGACAAAAAATCATCAAATAACAACATAGGACTTTTATGTAAGTAAAAATATTATAGTGTGTAATATTTAATATAATAGTATTCACTCACTATTATATTACTAGAAATTAATCATTGTCTGGAATTAAAAACTTTAATAGCGCTTTGTCTACAAATAGCTTTTGTCTCAGTCGGAGTCTAAATTTCGGTCTGAAACTGTCTTAAATTTTAAATGGTAAGCGCAATAGTATTATTTAAAACTATTGAGAGCAGTTTCCGCACAGAGAGGGTACAGAAAAAAATTAACGGCAAATAGACGCATATACTCGTAAGGACGCACATCTTTGCATTGGTGTCAATTTAAACATAGGTTAACTGTAGGCTGACTCACCCGCCTGGAACTTTAGTTCCAGGCTAATAGCTAAAGTTTACTGAAGTAGACTAAAGATTTTTGAGTGTATTTAGTCATCAAGAATAGATATTGAGAAAAGAACACCTTTTGTGTTTTAGAGATTGGACTTACTTTTAGTCACTTCAATGCTAATTTTGCCACCAAAGTCTGGAATAGGTGCGGCAGGTTTGCTGAGAGTGACTTGGACTTTTGTTACACGATCGCACTCTTGGAGAATAGAATCTGCAATCGTTGTTACCAACTTTTCTACTAAAGCAAACTTAGACGTTTTGACCAGATGTTGTATCAAGCTAATGACGCTGCGATAATCTAAAGTGTCTTCGATCGCGTCAGTCTTGGCCGCTGTGGAGATATCCAACCATAACCTCACATCCACCTCAAACCATTGTCCTAACACCTGTTCTTCTGCTAAATACCCAGTGTAGCCATAGCAGCGAATTCCCGTTAAATGAATGCAGTCCATAAATGTTTGAGAGCAAATTGTGCATTTTGTAGAAACTGGAGCAAGTTTGCTTGGAGATTTCCTTTCCTCCAAACTCGCGTGGGGGTATTGGGTTCATCACCGCATTTGTCAGGTTTAGCTTGCAACCCAACTTTCCCTAATGGATTTTAAATTGAATTTCCCTAGACAAAATCTAAAATTGAAGATTGTTTTATCAAAATTATGGCTGAAAATCCCGAAATTAGAAACTAAAAACCCAAAAAGTTTTTAGTTTCTAATGTCTTTTAAGTCGTGGATGAAAGCCGTGCGGGGGATTTATCCCCCAGTGACATTTTGTGTTATATTGTCTTTAACAGGAATGGTAATCAACCTGTATAAAAACCTAACTGCCTAACAGCAATCTGTACCTTGACAACTGAATCTATGCGGTTCTACTGCATTGTTCTAGTTTCCTCCTAGCAGTAGGTAAAAGATTCATAGGAGCTAGACGACTCAGAATTTTGAAACAAATCGTTTCAAGTTAAACAGGACTTGCACGGCAGTTGCTTCAAGTCGGCATAGCCGCCCAACGCACTGCCTCAGCAATGCAACTACCGAGGGGCACTCGGAAAGTTAACGCTTGGGGAGAGTCCCACCTCTTGGCTAGGTAACGCAAGGAACCTAGTTTAAGTGGTCTCATTGAACCAAGAATCCCCGTCGATTTATCGCGGGGAGTGTCAAAGCTATGTTTGATTTAATGCCGATCGCCTTTAAAAATGTTAATCAACTTTGGGCTTATATCTTAACAGAGACGCTAAAGCGGTTGGGATTGACTTGTGCTATTATTTGTCCTGGATCGCGCTCTACACCCTTAGTGATCGCCTTTGCTCAACAAGCACCTGAGATTGAAGCGATTTCCATTCTCGATGAACGTTCCGCCGCCTTTTTCGCTCTGGGACAAGCTAAAGCAACCGATCGCCCTGTGGTACTAGTTTGCACCTCTGGTACAGCAGGAGCAAATTTTTATTCAGCAGTCATTGAAGCCTCATATAGTCGCGTCCCACTGTTGCTATTAACCACCGATAGACCCCCAGAATTGCGAGATTGTCACTCTGGGCAAACTGTAGATCAATTGAGATTATATGGAAACTACCCAAATTGGCAAACAGAGTTAGCCTTACCCTCTGCTGATATGGGAATGCTAGCTTATCTGCGACAAACGGTAATTCATAGCTGGGAAAGGGCGCAAACTCCTACAAAGGGGCCAGTACATTTGAATATTCCCTTTCGCGATCCCTTAGCGCCTCTTCCTGATGGAACAGACTTGAGTTATTTACAGTCCCAGTTTCATCCAGAAGACTTTTTCGCAGGAATAGCAAACACCAGCCCATTCCCTACTCCCCACTCCCTACTCCCCATCCCCCAAGAATGGAAAGAATGCGATCGCGGCATTATTATCGCAGGTGTTGCCCAACCGTCGCAACCACAGGAATATTGTAGAGCGATCGCGCAACTTTCCCAAACTCTCAAATGGCCTGTGCTAGCTGAGGGACTCTCCCCAGTGAGAAATTATGCCGAACTCAACCCTTATTTGATTTCCACTTATGACCTGATTTTGCGAAATCAGCAACTAGCAAAGCAGCTAGCGCCCGAAATGGTGATTCAGGTGGGTGAAATGCCTACAAGTAAAGAACTGCGTACCTGGATAGATACAACGCAACCGCGACGTTGGGTAATTGATAAGAGTGACCAAAACCTCGACCCTTTGCACGGGAGAACGACGCATTTACGGATATCTGTAGAAGATATAAAAGCAGAGGAGATAAATCTATCTTTCTCCTCAGACTATTTGCAGCAATGGTGTGATGCGGAAACTAAGGCCAGGTTAGTTGTTGACCAGACAATGGGGAAAATAGATGAAATTATTGAGAGTAAAGCAGCTTGGTTAATTTCTCAGATTTTACCGCCAGGAACGCCTCTATTTATTGCCAATAGTATGCCTGTGCGGGATGTCGAATATTTCTGGAAACCGAATAATTTAGGAGTGCGATCGCACTTTAACCGGGGTGCAAATGGCATTGATGGCACATTATCCACAGCTTTAGGAATTGCCCATCGCCAGCAAAGTAGTGTTATGTTAACGGGAGATTTAGCGCTGTTGCATGACACCAATGGTTTTTTAATCCGCAATAAGTTTGTCGGACATTTGACGATTGTGTTAATTAACAACAATGGCGGTGGTATTTTTGAAATGTTACCCATTGCCAAATTTGACCCGCCATTTGAAGAGTTTTTCGGCACTCCCCAGGATATTGATTTTGCTCAATTATGTGCTACTTATAATGTAGAGCATGAATTGATTACTTCGTGGAAACATTTGCAGCAAAGATTAAACCCACTTCCAAATCATGGGATTAGGGTTTTAGAGGTGCAGACAAATCGCAAAAAAGACGCTCAATGGCGACAGGATAATTTAAGAAAAGTTGCCGCAGATATTACGATTTAAATATCTCTTTATCTGTTACAAAATTAAGGATAAAATATGGTTATTAAGTGATAAAATTGTGGAATAAAGTTAAAATTGCTTTACTCCCAGCGTTTCAAATGCTGATGTTTCTCACTATTATTAAATCGCAAAAAATTTCTCTACAATTAAAGGACAGTAATCCTCATTATTATTGGAATAAACTGTTTCTCCTAGTTTAGCTAGCAAATTCACCTCCGGCGCTGTATTGTTCTTAAAGCAAATACTGAACGGTTGCCTGCGAAGAGAATTTCTCACCTCCTGAGCTTTACTAGCAGGTAATGCTTGCAAGAGTTGTTGGAAAAGAACCTCGTCAAAATCAAATGATGCAGCTAGAAAGTCATCCCCATACTTAATATTAACAACAAACGTGTACAAATCATCTTCTACCTTAGTGATTAAAGGCATAAAAGTTGGTAAAAATTGATGTAGGCTTTCAGTTTTAAAACCTAGCTTATGCAAATAAAGTCCAAAGTCTGGTTTGTAATCAAATATATTTGGTTTGGTAAAGGCTAGTGGATTTAATAAACGTTGTATATATTGAAAATGAACATCTATTTCACTCATATTTACAGCTAGAATTGGTGTAGTTCGGTTTACATCAAAAATAACTAGTTGTCGCCCATTACATAGGGCATAGCGAAATGCTCTAATTTCAGGGTGAATAGCATAACTAAATGCTTGCTCCGTATTTTTTCCAGAAAGAATTTGCTCACTCGGAGCTTTAGCTTCTAAGATCCAACAGTTTTTTTCATCAGCAATTAATAAATAATCTGGAATAATGCTTACTTGGTATTTTTTTGATCCTATATATACAAAAGGATGTGTAAGCGTTTTACTCCGAATAATTTTTCCAGGGCCACTGGCTGAGTAACCTAAGGCTTTTAGTAAAGGAACAATGAGTTCCTCTCGAACAGAATCTTCTTTAAAACTTGGGTCATCAAGTAGCAAAAAATCAAAATCACTAAACATTCAATAATTACTAATTGTATTTACAGCAGTTTGCACTTGAATAGACCAAACTCTTACGTTATTCTTTGCGCCTTTGCGTGAGATTTCCCCTCTAGGTTGACCTTGTAATCACTCTTCCAAATCCGCCATAGAGGAAAAATCCAACAAATCCAAAGCTAACGTTTCCAAGTGTTCCAGCGATAATAACTGAATTTTGGCTAAAAGTTCCTCAGCAATTTCACCAAATAGTCGTTTTAACTAGTTGGAAGAGGAGCGATCGCACTTTTTCTTCCACCGCTTCTGATATACCTGCGCGTCTACAAATGCTTCTTCACTTCAAGAAACTTTATTTGTAAGCATGATTATTTTACAGAGTGCGTAGGCGTACACCGCAGGTATCGCCCTTCTTCTCTGCGCCTCTGAGTGAAACTTACCCCCTTACTTCACCTTGTAACCATCTTTCCAAATCACCAAAAGTAGAGAAATCCAACAAAGCATCACCTAAAGCTTCCAACTGTTCCAACGATAACCCTTGAATCTGAGACAGAAGCGTATCAGGAATATTACCCACACGCCGATTTAATAGTCGTAAAATGATTGTTCTTTCTCCTTCAACCTTTCCTTCAACCTTTCCCTCGATCTTTCCTTCCTCTCGTCCTTCTTCTTTCGCTTCCAGAATCGCCCGTGGTTCTTCCAAATTCAGTCCCAACATCGCTTGAATCTCCTCTCGACTTAAGGTAGAAAACTTGTAAACAATAATCGTCGTAATTAAATCAATTATCGCTTGCTCCGATTGTTGCTGTGCTTGTTCCAGCAAAAACCGCGCCCCTTCCACTGCTTCTATTTCAGAAGTAACATTTGTCAGCAACATCAAACCTAATCCCAAAGGTTGCTGTCGCAAATCCCCCAACTCATCTAGATAAACCCGTCTGACTTGACCACTTTCCAACAAAGCGCGGTGAATCGAAGAGGAAGAAGGTTCCAGGCTGCGAGAAGCAAAAATTATGACTCCAAACCAGTCATCGTAACGAATAGAGTTGCGGTAGAGAAACAAAAACAATTCGCTAAAGAAGCGGTGATACAGGTCTTCGTCCTTCTGAAACTGGACTTCAGCAAAAAAGACGGTTTTGGAAACTGCATTCGCGGGAGGTAAGAAGACTCCATCAATCCGAAACGCGGTTTCTTTCACCTCAACCGATTCAAACTGGTAGTTTTCCGCTTCTGGGGGTGGTTCATCTACTAATTCAAACAGCAAACCGGGAAATTGCTTAAATAATTTGTAGAAGATGGAGTCGCGCCGCATTTTTATTCCTCAACACGCAGACAATTACCAGATTGTAAAGGCTTGAGACACCAATTTTAGCGTAGGCGTAGCCCACCGCAGGTATCGCATGTCCCTACGTCCGCGATAAAATTCTCAAGCACAACAGCGCACTCCATACCAATGCAAATTAACTGGCAAACTGCCAAAACCTACGAAGATATTCTGTATCAAAAAACTGATGGCATTGCAAAAATCACCATCAACCGTCCCCATAAACGCAATGCTTTCCGCCCTGAAACAGTCTTTGAATTGTACGACGCTTTCTCTAATGCTCGTGAAGATACTACTATTGGTGTCGTGCTATTTACCGGCTATGGTCCACACACTGATGGAAAATATGCCTTCTGTTCAGGTGGCGATCAAAGTGTGCGGGGACATGCGGGTTATGTAGACGATACTGGCATCCCTCGCTTGAATGTGTTGGACTTACAACGCCTGATTCGTTCCATGCCGAAAGTGGTGATTGCTTTAGTAGCTGGATATGCGATCGGTGGTGGACATGTCCTACACTTAATTTGCGACCTTACCATTGCCGCCGATAACGCTATTTTTGGACAGACTGGCCCAAAAGTCGGCAGTTTCGACGGTGGTTTTGGAGCCAGCTATCTCGCCCGCGTTGTAGGACAAAAAAAAGCTAGAGAAATTTGGTTTCTCTGCCGTCAATATGATGCACAACAAGCCCTAGAAATGGGCTTAATTAATTGTGTCGTCCCAGTCGAACAACTAGAAGCAGAAGGTATTCAATGGGCACAGGAGATTTTAGAAAAAAGTCCGATCGCAATTCGGTGCCTCAAAGCTGCGTTCAATGCTGATTGTGATGGACAAGCTGGTTTACAAGAACTCGCTGGTAATGCTACCCTACTTTACTACATGACAGAAGAAGGATCTGAGGGCAAACAAGCCTTTCTCGAAAAGCGTCCACCAGATTTTCGCTCTTTTCCTTGGTTACCTTAAAATTGCAAAAATCGCACCCTCTACCAAGGTGCGATTTTTATAGATATCAACGTTTACAGCACTAAAAATCTTAAAAAAAAGTCTTATCTTAAGCAAACTACAAAATTAGTTCAGTAATAATGGATGACTAAATAACGACTGCTTTAGTCTTTAGCTGTTCAGATATACAGGCAGCTATTTCCTCTACAGGAGCAAGAACAGCATTGTCTAAATCTGAGACTAAAGAATGAGAAGATGTTAAAACTGGGGATACATCTGGCAAACTCCAAGCATCTTCCAAGGTTTCCCAAGAAGGTGCAAAAGGTGGAAGCGCCAAAGAGCAAGCCTTCCAACTTGCCTGAACTGGCGCTCCCAATTGCTGACACGTTCCGCCACGGCGACCCTCTGGCTGGTAATGACGGCAATATTTACAGGCAGATGCTAAAAATTTAATGGGTTTCATTTGGATTCATCTTTAGTGCCGTTTCCGGCTGTATTTCATCCTTATATTTTGCTTCTATATATAAAGACAGATAAAAGCCAAAAAGCCATTATTTTCTATAGGTTTCAGCGATCCCGACGAAAAAATAAACTTTAGGATATTTTTATATTCTTGTTATATTTTTCAATAATGCCTAGAGTGGTTACCTATGATTTTTCGCTAAAACTTATTAGGGATCAAGACTAAAACTAAAGCTTTCGATTTATCTAGCCTTTTAACTTCCTGCTTAAGGATAGCTAAAGGCATATTATTTCAGATAAACAGTCTGCTTTTCTTACCACATTAGGAATATTTTAGCAGTAAAAAATATTTTTTCTAAAGAATTAAAACTATATTTATGTGAAGCAGCAAGTTACTTGAGGATAAATTCTGCTCAAAGAATAATCGCTAAACTATTTTACTTTCAATTTAAAACTGTTTAGCAGCACAGACAGAACAGACTTCCCAGCGCTGGAGTTCGCCGGGTGGGGTGGGAGATTGACACTGGGGACAAAGAGGTAAGCTATGCGATCGCGATCGCATGATCTTCGTCCAATGCCCAAAAGCAGCATTTACATCCTTAGTGGGTGTAACATCAGGGCGGCTAATCTCATCACCAAGATAACTGGGATGCTCATGGGGCGAAATCGTTTGTTGCTCTTTTCTCTCCACCGATGGATTTTGCCAGTTAGCAGTAGAGAAGCGAATATCAACCAGAGGTGTTGGTAAGTTTTTGTTCAACTTTAAAAGCAGAGACGAGCGACCAAAAGTCAGGTTTTGCGCCCAAGCAGCACTAGAAGTTGCTACCGACAAAACATCGCGCTGAATCGACAATGGTCGAGTATTTGCGGCAACCACTGGGCCAACAACTTCAGGCCAAAACTTGAGCAAGCGTTGAAATGGTTGCTCTTGCCATTTAGCCTGCTTTTCTAGAACGCCCAAAATATCATTAATTGATTTCAACGACATCGTTAAAAGTGGGGAGTGGGGAAGAGGCAGGGGAGCAGGGAGCAAGGGAGAAGAGTTTTCCCCTCTACCTCTTTTCAATGCTTAATTCCCAATCTATCTATTTAGATAATTTTCGCTACTATTGTCACAAATATATCTAAAGTTAATTCCAGCAATCTACGTTTGAGGTACAGAGACCATGACTCAAAACCCCCTGAATGATTCCGGTACTCAATCGTCTAAAACACCTGGGTTGAAACCAGCACTAGCAGCAGCGCTAGCGAGTTTAGAAGTGCCGCTAGATCAAGAGTTAGCTCGATACCGACGCACGCGAACTGGTTTGGTGGCATCCAAGCAGCCTCGTGTTGCAACTTACATGAGCAGTCAATCTCAGCCGTTAACTGCCATCCCTACAACATCGGGCACAACTCAGTCATCAGTCACGGTAATTAAACCTAATGTGTCACCTACATCTGTACCCGTTAATCTTCAGGGAACTTCAACGCCAGCTACGGCAAAAATTGACGTACCAACAGCATCTTCTCTAACTGTGAATCCTCAAAAGAACGCAGCGTCAGCTACGGCAAAAACTGAGGAACTAAATAATCTTAATGTGCCCTCCATCTCTGATTATGCTAAAACACAAACTCAACTTCCCCCGCCACCGCCCAACTTTAGTAGCAGCATCGTGCCAGTAATAATTAAAGATACTAAAAGCCAAAATCTCTTGGAGCCAGATGACACTCCTAAGCACCCAGATGACTATTTGGAATCTAGTGAAGCACTGCTGCGAAGTCTGACAGAAGAACAACTAGAAACCAAGAAACCAAGCAATTCTAGCGATAGTCTGCTATCACCTTTGGGTATCGGTTCAATGTTGCTGCTATTGGTAGCGAGTCTTACCTTGGGTTATGTAGTTTTAAATCCTAAAAGCTTGCCAGAATGGAATTTAGGCAAGTTGTTTAACGGGAACTCGTCTCCTGCACCAGAAAATACTCAGGAAGTTGGGAGTAATGTCCAACCTCAGATCCAACCACAAAGCACATCTATACCCAAGTATCCCAATCTAGCTGCCCAAGAATTTCCTGAGGTGAGAGACCCCAATGATGTAGTTGGCTTAAAACCCAAAGTCCAACCAACCCTCGCAGTAGTACCTAATCCGGTCGTTCCCCAAAACCCCGCAAATCCTCAATCGGCATTGCCTGACCCCAACACAGCCCTAAAACCGACAAATCCGATCACTTTAGCACCAGTACCGACAGTACAGCCATTGCCTCCCCTGAATTTACCTCCTACTTTGACGGCAAAAACCTCACCCAAGCCTGATGCTGAAATCAAACCAGCAACAGATGGGTTCTATCATGTAGTGATAGATAATAAAGATGCAGCTTTAGCATCAGCACGGCAAGTAATTCCCGATGCTTATTTATCACCCAACAAAGAATTAGTTTATTTGGGTGCTTTTAAGACTAAAGAGCAAGTACAACAACATCTGAAATTGTTACAGGCAAGGGGAATCAAGGCACGGGTTCAGCAGCCATAAGTTGCAAAAATCTACGATACCATGAGATAACAGTCCTGAGTCAATGAGTGCTGAGTTCTGTTAGCGGATAGCTAGGGTTTAGCCCGTGCTAAGTGGTAGAAACAAAATATTGTTTGTTTACTGCCCCTAAAACAAAAAATATTATACTCAAAACTTTAACTAGGCACTCAGCACTCCAAAACTACCCTATGACAAAAAATAATAATATTATACTCAGGACTTTAACTAAGCACTCAGCACGGGCTAAACTTTAGCTATCCGCTAACAGCACTCATTACTGGGTTTAGTGAATGGAGAGCCGACATGGCATTAATCAAGCGTATCCTGCGGGTGATTCGAGCTAATCTCAATAGTTTGATCGGTGGTGCAGAAGATCCAGAAAAGATTCTGGAGCAAACTGTCCTAGAGATGCAGGAAAATCTAGTGCGGTTGCGGCAGGGTGTAGCACAAGCGATCGCTACCCAAAAACGCACCGAACGGCAGGCAGCAGCCGCCCAGTCTCAAACAGAAGAATGGTATCGCCGCGCCCAATTGGCCCTGCAACAAGGCAGCGAAGCTCTAGCACGGGAAGCCTTGACTAAGCGCCAAGCTTATAAAGAAACCGCTACAGCCCTTTCTTCCCAGATAGAGCAGCAAAACGAGATAGTCGCTAGGCTAAAAAAGGATATGCGATCGCTAGAGTTAAAAATTTCCGAGGCGAAAACAAAAAAAGATATGTATATCGCTCGCGCCCGTTCTGCCGAAGCGTCTTATCGCCTCCAGGAAATGCTTGGCGGAGTTTCTGCCACCAGCAGTCTGGGTGCTTTTGAGCGCATGGAAGAAAAAGTTTTGCAAATAGAAGCTAAATCAGAAGCGATCGCTCAACTCAGTAGCGACGATTTAGAAACACAATTTACTTCCTTGGAATCTACTAATAATGTAGATGCCGAATTGGCAGCGATGAAGGTGCAGGTTTTAAATGGGGCAGAAAACACACAGCACAACTATCTCCTCGCCCAGGAGAGCCAAAAGACACACCCCCCCCAACAGCAGTTACCCAAAACTCAGGACTCTTGAAAAACAGGCAAGCGAGCAGGGGGCAGGGGGCAGGGGGAAATTACCCCATCAAGAACTGTCGTGGAATAAGAGTGAGAACATGGGTCTGAATTTCCCACTCAAGCAAGTGTGGTTATCGTAAAGAGCGGAAAGCTAACGCAACAGGTGGGGGCAAATCCCAATTCTTTTCTATCTCCCCTGCTCCCTGCCCCCTGCCCCTGCTCTCTACTCCCTGCTCCCTGCCCCCTGCCTCTTGGTTGAAGTTCGGCTAATTACCCCTCTTTGGAGATATCTTAACAATTAAGACTTGTTAGAGGATACTGATTCAAACCGGAAAGATTACATTGAAATAGGTAGCTATTAAAAATAAAAAGCTAACTGTCCAACAAAAAGCGTAAACCAAACAAGGAAAACAAAGTTATGGGATTATTCGATCGCATTAAGCGAGTAGTTAGTTCTAACCTCAACGACCTGGTTAACAAAGCCGAAGACCCCGAAAAAATGCTAGAACAAGCCATCCTGGAAATGCAGGAAGACTTGGTGCAGCTGCGTCAGGGAGTAGCCCAGGCGATCGCCTCCCAAAAACGTAGTGAGAAACAGTATAATGATGCCCAAAATGAAATCAATAAGTGGCAACGCAATGCCCAACTGGCGCTGCAAAAAGGTGATGAAAACCTAGCCAGGCAAGCTCTAGAGCGCAAAAAGACTTATACGGACACCAGTGCCGCCCTCAAAGCTAGTTTAGATACCCAAAGCACTCAAGTTGAAACCCTCAAGCGCAACTTAATCCAGCTGGAAAGCAAGATTTCTGAAGCTAAAACCAAGAAAGAAATGCTTAAAGCTCGGATCACCACTGCCAAAGCCCAAGAGCAACTTCAAGGCATGGTGCGTGGGATGAATACCAGCAGTGCAATGGCTGCCTTCGAGCGGATGGAAGAAAAAGTCCTGATACAAGAATCGCGGGCCCAGGCACTAGGAGAGTTAGCAGGTACAGATTTAGAAACCCAATTTGCCCAATTGGAAGGTGGTAGCGATGTTGATGATGAATTGGCAGCTTTGAAAGCGCAAATGTTACCACCCGCTACTCCACAAAATCAAGCACAACTGCCACCGCAACAAGAAACTACTGCTCCAAAGTCTAATGAAGTGGTTGATGCCGAGTTAGATTCTCTACGCAAGCAATTGGATCAATTGTAAAATTGTTAGAAAATTTGTTTGCGCTAGTCCCACGCCTGTTGGCTGTGGGATTTTACATCATTAGTCAATAGTTAAGAGTCAAAATAACTATGAATTATTGACTATAAACTATTGACTACTTTGGGATAAAGTATTGTGTGTGCCAACTTTGATCGCCACCTGATGGAGACTGCAATGAGTAAGGCTGTAATCACCATAACTGATGCTGAGTTTGAAACAGAAGTATTAAAAGCTGAACAGCCTGTATTAGTTTACTTTTGGGCTTCCTGGTGTGGCCCTTGTCAATTGATGTCCCCCCTGATTAACTCAGCTGCTACCAAATATAGCGATCGCCTCAAAGTCGTTAAAATGGAAATTGACCCCAACCCACTCACTGTTAAGCAGTACCAAGTGGAAGGTGTACCCGCCCTCAGACTATTTCAAGGCCAGGAAGTTTTGATATCTACTGAGGGAGTTATCGGCAAAGATAAATTACTGGAACTTTTAGATACCCACTTAAATAGTAATTAGTCATTGGTCATTGGTCATTGGTCACTTGTACTGAGCGTTGCCCTTGGTGCAGCCTCTCCAAGAGTTGTATTGGTCATTTGACAAAGAACAAAGGACAAAGGACAAATGACAAAGGACAAATGACAAAGGACAAATGACTAACATGCAATTTGCAAAGCGTTTACAACCCCTGCAATCTAATGTATTTGCCGATATGGACAAAGCCAAAGCGATCGCTTTGGCCGCTGGACAACAAATAATTGATTTGTCGTTGGGGTCTTCTGATTTACCCGCCCAGGCACATGTCATTGAGGCGATCACCCAATCTCTCCACGATCGCAGTACCCACGGCTATCTGTTGTTTAACGGAACTCTTGGGTTTCGTGAAGCCGCGGCCAAGTGGTACGAACAAAAATTTGGTCTTAAAGTCGATCCTCAAACTGAGGTATTACCTCTAATTGGTTCTCAAGAAGGTACTGCCCATTTACCCCTAGCAATACTCAATCCAGGAGATTTTGCCCTATTGCTCGATCCTGGTTATCCGTCCCATGCGGGGGGAGTCTACCTAGCCAGTGGTCAAATTTACCCGATGCCACTACGGGCAGAAAACGATTTTTTACCAGTGTTTGCTGATATTCCTGCCCCAGTCTTGGCTCAGTCGCGGATGATGGTACTAAGTTATCCTCACAATCCCACTGCTGCAATCGCTCCAATATCATTCTTCCAAGAAGCTGTCGCCTTTTGTCAGCAACACAATCTTGTGTTGGTTCACGATTTCCCCTACGTAGATTTGGTATTTCAGGAAACTGGGGAGTCGGCAGATTATTCTCCCAATCGAAAATCCCTAGTTCCTTCAATTCTGCAAGCTGATCCAAATAAAAGCGTCTCTATTGAATTTTTCACCCTTTCCAAGTCCTACAATATGGGCGGCTTCCGCATTGGCTACGCTATCGGTAATGCCGAGTTAATTAACGCTTTACGCCAGGTAAAAGCCGTCGTTGATTTTAATCAGTATCGGGGGATTTTGAATGGTGCGATCGCAGCCCTAACTGGCCCTCAACTTGGGGTAAAATCTGCTGTTGCTACCTTTCAGCAGCGCCGTGATGCTTTCATTACTGCTTTACATCGCATTGGCTGGAATGTTCCTACTCCCCAGGCCACAATGTACATCTGGGCAAAACTGCCCTCACATTGGAGTCAAAACTCCATCGAATTTTGTACCCAGCTAGTCAAACAAACTGGTGTAGCAGCTTCCCCAGGTGCTGGCTTTGGCAAATCTGGAGAAGGATATGTCCGCTTTGCCTTGGTGCATGAGCCACTTTTGTTAGAAACTGCTGTGGAAAGAATTGCCCAGTTCCTTTATTGAATTCCTTCTCAAGCTAAACACTAAAAATTTTTTGCAGCAAAGTCTATGGATAGAACACGCGCCCTAGAGGTAGTGGCGCATATTTTTGCGTCCCTACGAACAACCGTACCATCCTGAAGTTATTTTTAAAACTATTGAAAGTTATTATATTACGTAATTAGACGTAATATAATATCAAAATATTCATCATCTTTTTATTAATAACAGCAGGAACTTTACCCAATCAAGTCTCCCCGTTTCTTAAACTTGGTTTGTACGCTCAGATACCAAAAATTGCTAACAATGCAGGTATCGCTTTTAAGGAGTCGTATTGCCAAAAAACCTTTAGTCAAGACAGCCCAAGCTTAGAAACGGCAGTAGTTTAAAACTTAACTTTCAAACTGATAGAGACTTGAAAAAATGAAAATGACTTTTCAGAAACTTTTAATTGGTGCCTCAATGGCTATTGGTGTGAGCTATCTTGCCACTGTACCAGCACAGGCTGGAACCCTCACCAGTGCTACTATTGGTGGAACAGCAGCCAGTGATTATTTAGTCTATGATTCCAATGCTACAAATACCTTCAAAGTAGCAAATACTAGTGAAAATGTCCAAAAAGTTCTAAGTGGTAACGCCGCGAGTCCCACTGGAAATGTGGAGCTAGCTGCTAGTAGTGAACAAGCTGGTTTTGATTTTACCAAAAACACCACCTTGACAGGTACAATCGGTGGGAAAACCCTGACTCTAAGCAGCCTCACTTCTGATGACTGGTTTGGAGTCGGCCAAACAACTACGACGTATGGGTTAAATAACTTAGCTAACACCTGGTTTAACCAGGCTCTAAGTTCTAATAGTATCACTAGTCCTTTACTCACTGCGTTCGGCTATACTCAACAGACTTTGTTTAACAGCTTTCTTACAAAGGGGGGGTTTCAACGCTTTAGTGACCCGAATATTTCCTATGTCAATCAAGATGACACTAGTGGTTTAATTAGTATTGGTTTAGCAGGTCACTTTGATGCCGCACCCCTTCTAGGGCTGCCGTCTAACCAATTCTTTCCATTACAAGCAAGTGAAATTGTCAAATACACTTATGGCGGCAAAACTGATTACTTGTATAGCTTTAAAGCTACCAAGTCTGGTTTACTCGAACTAAGCGATGGAATATCCCATAGTGGTAATTATGAAGTTGTACCTCCCGCAGCAGTCCCAGAACCATCCGTAATGCTTGGTCTGTTGGGTGTTGCTGGTGTGTTTGCTACCCAACGGAAGTTTAAAAAAGCATCTATTTAAGATTGCGGGTTCAAAACTACAAATAAGTAAGGGAGCTAACACCTCCCTTTTTTTATGAATACTTCCTTCAAATTATAAGATTATTTAAGCTTCTAGGTTATACTGTTTATAAAAATATTTGTACGCAAATTAATCGGTCATAAGAGTTTACATCTATATGCCTCTACCAATGGATTTGTAATAGATATTTAGTTGAATGGGTATGGCTGATCATACCGTTATTTATAGTATTATTTAAGTAGTTTTAACAATAAGGGTTGGGCAATTCAATTTTTAAAAGTAGCTGTTTATTTAAACTATGATGGAAAAAAATCTAATAAAAGCTTAATTTTTTATTTAATTATACTATTTTTGAAGTGTTAAACTGTAGCTTAATTTATTCATATCTTTGACTAGATTACATAAGTCAAATTTTTATTAATTTTACAGTTTAAATGTACTAGCATTCTCGTTAACGGTAATCATAGTTGGCTTTTACTTAATATAATCAGATAATAGGTAGCAATGACAGCAGAATTATTCAATATAGATCAGCCATTGCGGCCACAGAAAGTTAGACGAATTTTGCTAGTCGAAGACCATTATCTCAATAGGTTGTTACTGAGTGACTATCTAATTTACTCTGGGTACGATGTCGAAAGCTTATCAGAAGGCTCTATTTTTTTCTCTACTATAGAAAAATTTCAGCCAGATTTAATGTTATTAGACTTGAAATTACCGGATATTGACGGTTATTCGCTCTTAAAACAAGTCCAGCAAAAACCTGATTTGTCAAAAATACCTATTATTGTGGTTTCAGCTTTTGCTTTTAAAGCCGATCAAGAACTAGCTCTAAGTTTGGGCGCACGCCGTTATTTTGTCAAACCTATAAAACTCAAGGATCTTATACTTACGATTGAAGAAGAGTTGACTTGCTGTCACAAATAAACTTTTCTACTGGGCGTGTCTTTATTCAGCTTTTTGGTCTGCAATGAACTCTTCAACTCGCTCACTAATATGTTGCACAGAATTGCCAACTTTTAAAATTTTATTTTGTAATTGCGCTAACAATAAAACTGCTGTTTGCAGATCATTGAGGGCTTCAGCCATAGCTTCCCGGTATTGCCCTTCAAACTCTTGCAGATTCATAGTTAAACTTTTTCCTGAAATTATGGTAGTGGCTATATTTCTAATGATATTCGTAAATTTAACTTCCTAAATCCGTTAAATCGCTTAATATCATCAGTTCAAATAAAATCCAAAAATCTTGTTTAAGAATAAAATTTGTCTAGTTTTGTCTAATATTTATATAAGCAATAGTAAAAATTTTAATTACTTTTAATAATAAAAATATAAATTTGGCAAGATGAAGAAAAAATAGTTTTTATAATAAATGATTTTGGAATAATAAATAACTGTTGATTTTAAAATGCTAATTATAAATTCAAAAAGCCAAGTTTATATTCTGACAACTCCAAAAAAACACGAAATTGGACTGGGCTTTGTCCCGCTACGCTAACGTGCCACTGCGCTAATGCGTGTTTACAGGGTTTTGATGACAAATCAACTAATCAAGTTTAATGACATGAACCACTATCAGTAGTGTTGTCTACCTTTAACAAGGGGATTTTTCCCCAAGTCTTGTTAATTGAGATGGTGCACCCGCTATCGTCGGAAACTAAGCCACCCTGCAAGAAGCCGCAGAAGTGCCTACATACTTCTCTATGTGCAGACTAAAAGCCTAATTACTTTACATTTACTTGATAAATACTTTTTTAAATCGGCACGAAAAAATAATTTTTCTTAAAATAGAGAAAGATTACCTAATTTTGGTTGTGACAATATCTACTCAAATATTACCACTGGTTAAAGAGCCAGAACGACTGGAAAATCGTCTAGCCGAAATCCCACCGGAACCGGGGGTTTATTTCATGCGGGACAGTAGCGATCGCATTATATATATAGGTAAATCACGTAAGTTGCGATCGCGTGTCCGTTCCTATTTCCGGGATGGCTACAACAAGAGTGAACGCATCGCCACGATGGTGAAGTTGGTGACAGAAATTGAATTCATCGTCACTGATACCGAAGCCGAAGCGTTAGCCCTAGAAGCAAATTTGATCAAGCAGCACCAGCCATACTTTAACGTGCTGCTCAAAGATGATAAAAAATATCCCTATCTGTGCATCACTTGGTCAGAAGATTATCCGCGAATTTTTATTACCCGTAAACGTCAATTTGGCAAGGAAAAGGATAAATTTTACGGGCCTTATACTGATGCTGGTCTTTTACGAGAAATTGTCCGCCTGTGCAAGCGGATCTTTCCACAGCGACAACGACCTCAACCACTTTTCAAAGACCGTCCTTGCTTAAATTATGATTTAGGGCGTTGTCCGGGTGTCTGTCAACAGATGATTTCACCAGAAGAATATCGCAAAATTGTACAAAAAATAGCGATGGTCTTTCAAGGGCGAACTCAGGAACTGATTGATATTTTGACTCAACAGATGAACGCAGCAGCTGAAAACTTGAATTTTGAGTCAGCAGCGCGGATTCGGGATCAAATTTCTGGGTTAAAGTCGCTGACAGCTAATCAAAAAGTTTCCTTACCAGATGATACAGTTTCGCGGGATGCCATCGCACTGGCAGCCAACGAAGAATACGCCTGCATTCAACTATTCCAGATTCGCGCTGGACAATTGGTAGGGCGCTTGGCCTTTGTGGCGGATGCTCATGCAGAATCGGGAGCTATTTTACAACGAGCTTTAGAGGAACATTACCAAACTGCTGACTCAGTGGAAATACCTTTAGAGATTTTGGTACAGCATGATTTACCAGATAGCGAGATATTGGCAGATGTCTTAACTCAACGTAAAGGTAAAAAAGTCACAATTTTGACTCCTTTACGGCAAACTAAGGCAGAATTAATTGAGATGGTAGAGCGAAATGCCCAGTATGAATTGCAAAGAATGCAAAAACTAAGCGATCGCAACGACCAAGCAATGCAAGATTTAGCAGCCATTCTTGATTTACCAGATGTACCCCACCGCATCGAAGGTTATGATATTTCCCATATTCAAGGATCAAATGCAGTAGCTTCGCAAGTCGTGTTTATCGACGGATTACCCGCCAAACAGCATTATCGCCACTACAAAATTAAAAATCCCACGGTGACGGCGGGACATTCAGATGATTTTGCTAGTCTTGCTGAAGTTATTGGGCGACGGTTCCGTAAGTATGGCGACGATCCACAGTTGTCACGTTTGGGTAATCCAGATTGGCCTGATTTAATCATGATTGATGGTGGTAAAGGTCAATTATCATCAGTTGTCGCCGTTTTGCAAGAGATGAATTTATTAGAAGACTTGCGAGTTGTGAGTCTGGCGAAGCAGCGAGAAGAGATTTTTTTACCGGGAGAATCTAAACCCTTAACAACTGATTCAGAACAATCAGGGGTGCAGTTGTTGCGGCGGTTGCGAGATGAAGCGCACCGATTTGCAGTAACTTTTCATCGTCAGCAACGCAGTGATAAATTGAAGCGATCGCGTTTAGATGAAATTCCTGGCTTAGGACATCATCGACAAAAGCAGCTACTAGGGCATTTTCGCTCAGTTGATTATATTCGGCAAGCTGCACCCACACAACTTGCTGAGGTTCCAGGAATCGGCCCGCGTTTGGCTCAAGAAATTTACGATTATTTTCATCCTTCTTGATATGGCTGAAAAGCATCTGACATAAGTATTTGAAATTTTCAACTAGTAAAGTTTTGAATTCCAAAACAGCAGTATTACTCGGCATCTATGCTGTAGTATCGGTTCTCAAAGGTTGTCGAATTCTTTTGTGCTTCCTTAAAAAGCCAAAACATCAAGTAGATGCCAAAATATTGCTGTTTTTCTCTTTCGTCATAAGTCACAAATTTTTCAGCCTGTTGATATCGTTCTAACGCTTGCCGAAAGTTCTTTTTTGTAACTTTCTCTCCTAATGCTTGAGATAGCAATTGCCATAACGTAGACCCTACATCCTTCTTTATATAATCGAGGCAGTAGCCGCGCTCGTTAGCAAACTGTTCGTATGTTTGATTTTCAGAAGATGCTTTTAACAAATCACTTTGTAAATCAGTCAAGTGTCTGCCAGATGATTTCGATACCACTTTATCCGCAATATTTAATAACTCTTGGATGTTCATAGGTCAAACTAATCTGATGAATTTGATGTAGATGCTTAATTATCGTAAAGTAAAGGGTTTAAGACCCTTTCTCTCAAAGGGAGCTACTGCGTTGCCAGGGTTCTCACGGCAGTTCCTTCTCCTGTCGGAGACGCTGTCTGAACAAGTCGGGTATTGCCCTTTGTAGCAAGTGGCATGAGAGGTTATGACAAGCAAGGCGCACGGTATAATTTTGAATTATTAATAGTTTATATAGCAATCTGATTTGATCTATTAATTTACTCGTGAAGACAGGGAACACAGGAGAACAGAGGTAGAGGAGTAGGACGTTTTTTCAAAAGCCATATAAAAGCCATATAAAATTTATGAACTTGAAATGATTGAAATATTCTTTATCTAAGTATTTGTAATGATACAAGGTATGAACTAATTTATGATGAAGTTTATTTGATCTTTAAAAAATGCGCTTATATTGACTAACTTTTCAAAAAGTTTATTTAAGCTTTATTTTATCTTTAATTTTTTATTATCATTGCTTTAAAAATTTGGCTTTTTCTCTTCTCTTTTATAGCTAATCCAATATTCGCTCTATAAATATTAATATTTGCCAATTTCCCACTTAATCCCACAAAACCCCCCTCGCGGTTTTTGTGGATCGTTGAGAATATTAGTTCATGATTGAATAACGAACAGCAAAAGTTCAAAAACCTCAACACTTTAAAGAGTAAATCAAGTGCTACAGCCATGATACCCATTATTGTTTTAATGAGGTAAAGCACCCAATTAGTAAACCGAGTAGACCAACGTAAAAATTTGTCGTTGGGATAAAGCAGGAAGCAAGAGGTAGGAGGTAAGAAGAAAGACAATTTTTATTGAATTTATCTTTCTTAACAGAGTTTGGTTTTATTCTGTCAATTTACTTAATCTATGACTCTTAATGCCCTTGCTTTGCAATATCTAAAAAACTTCAAATGTTTAAAAAAACTCTACGACTATTTACTACCCATTCCTTACTATGTCTACTCGGAGTAGTTAGTATAAACCTCGAAGTCCAAGCACAATCTGTCACCAACTCTGTTAATTCTCAATCTCAGCCTAATCAAGAACAGACTCTTGATAATCAACAACGGAACTCTGCTGCAATTAATCAAACAGGAGTTTACAACCTTGGTGAATCGGCTACTTATAAAATTCAAGGAGTAGCTGGAATAAATGTTGTGTGTCCGCGGCCATCTTTAATATTAGGGACTTCTTTGAGTTCCTATGACGGGATTAGTTTATCTAATAACGCCTCTTATGCTATGAATGCTGCTATAGTTTTCCCTCTGGGTGGAAGCCTAGAGAGTACTTGCAAGCAAATGGCTGAAACTATTTCTCGTAAGACTCAATATGATGTAGAGATTATCAATGCTCGTGCCTGTGCTGAATTAATCAGCGCTGGTATTCAACTAACCGCCGACAGCTTTCCTACTATTTCTGCTGTCTGTAAAGGGGTTGCTATAAACAGAACTAATACAAATGAACCTAACAAAGTTCCTAAGTTTCAGTCTCAAGAATTACCTAAAAATGAGGCTGGAAAAGACAACTAATTCATAACGAGGATAAACTCATGAAAAAAGTTCTTGGTTTGGCTATTCTTGCTACTTTCTTAGCTACCCCTGCTTTTGCTGGTGAAACATTTGTGCGTGACGAAAGTTCATGGAGTAACAGTGTAACAAAGACCAACTTAATGCTTGATTCTAAGACTTTCTCACAACGTAACGAAAAATACAGTTCTTGGGCTGAGAAGGATTACGTCGATGGTGATATTGATATCAGCACACCTGCTGGTGGTGCAGATATTTCCTTTGATAAATTTATCAATAATACAGCAGGCAGCGAGCTATATGGTAAATATAGTGAAACTAATTTGACTAACCTTAGTGGTACTATTAATAGTATAACTAACTCATATACTAATAGTCACGAAACCAGCGCAGGTGTTCGTTAGTTATTGATAGTGCTTGATGCAATTTGAAAAGATTCTAAATTATAGGGTGGTTAATCCACCCTGGTAATTATTTTTGTTACTTTGGCAAGATTAGTTTCTTTGACAAAGGCAACTAATTTATAATGAGGGCAAAGTAATGAAGAAAGTTCTCGGTTTAGCTATTCTTGCTAATTTTTTGGCTAGTCCTGTTTTAGCAGGTGAGACTTTTGTGTTGAACCAGTGGACAATTCAGCAAAGCAGAACAGAGACTAATTTCAACATCGATAATGTAACCAATTCAACTCGAACCCAAGATTATAACTCTTCGTCTAATAATATTTATATTGATAGTAAGGTTGAAGCCGAGTACAACAATAGTAAAGTCGGGGGATTTTTTAAAAATTTTACTGTTCAGAATGCTGGTGGTGAACTAAATGGTAGTTTTTATGAAGAGAGGACAGCTAGAGTATGGGGTACGATCAATAGTATTATGAATTCATATACCAGTACCCACGAAAGTAGTGCAGGGATTCGTTAGTTATTATCCTACTTGATATTATTGCAGAAAGCTGTAGGGTGGTTAATCCACCCTTTTTTTATGAAATATTCAATATTCTTAGCTGTTGCTTTATTGACATGGATTGCGTTTATCTATTCCCATAGAGTTTTTTCTATGACTCCGATGCCTACCTTTTTTATAAACTCTATGTTCAAAGTATTTAAGCAAAATACTAATGAGACTATACAGATTAAACAGATAAATTTGTCATCTGAAATCAGGGAAAATTTATATAACTCTATATCTACAGGCATGTCTTATGATGAAGTTCGTTCCATTCTAGGTTGGGATGGTATCTTGATTTATGAAAACAATATCGATTCCCCTAATGGACAAATACATGAAAAGATTTACCAGTGGAACAATCAAGATGTTTATTTGACTGATTACGAATCTCAAAGAAGAGATATCAATCCATACTGGAGTGTCACACTTAGATTTGAAAACGATATCCTCATTAATAAAGAATCCTTTAACCTACAAATTTAGAGGAGCGATCGCAATCGAGAAGCTACATAAGTCTGTCATGGAAAAAACCGAAAAACAGAAAATGATCGCAGGCGAATTATATCTGGCGGATGATCCAGAATTGGCTGCCGAAACTAAGCGGGCTAGTCGTCTGTTGCGAAGTTACAATTCTACAACCGAAGAACAGCAAGAGCAACGGCAGCAAATTTTGCAAGAATTATTTGGAAAGCTTGGTGACAAAGGATCAATTGTGCCACCTTTTCACTGTGATTATGGCAGTAATATTTTTGCTGGCGACAGATTGTATATGAACTATGGCTGTGTAATTTTAGACTGCAATACAGTTCATATTGGTGAGAATGTTTTATGCGCTCCTTATGTGCAAATTTATACTGCTTATCACGCAACAGAGCCAGAAATTCGTCTTTCTGGGAGAGAATTAGCTGCCCCAATAAACATTGGTAATAATGTCTGGATTGGTGGCAGTGCAATTATTTGTCCAGGTGTAACTATTGGTGATAACACAACCATTGGTGCTGGCAGTGTAGTTGTCAAAGATATACCTGAGAATGTTGTCGCTGCTGGCAATCCTTGCCGCGTCATTCGATATTTATCCTAAGAATTTAAAATTTATATCCTCTGGCAATCCAATAGAGCCAATCTGCGATCGCTTCTTCAGTTTCGCTGTCAGCATCAATGGCTATTATTTCAGATAACTTTGCAGAATATACATCATCATCCTTACCATTAATGTAAGCCACTTCTACAAGCATATCTTTCAAGCACTCATCATCTGGGGCCATTCCCAGCACTTCCACTTGTTTCTCCTCGGTAGAACCTGATTTGCGTGCCTTCTTAGTCCATTTAGCCATAAAGGGAAAATTCAGAGCCTCTTCGAGGTAATAGTACCAACCCATGGCCCGGTCTTCTTTATCTTCAGCATCTACAATGATCTCTGTTTTAATGCGATGCTCTCGGTTTTCGTCGGCTTCAACACTAGGCATAAAATAACACTTTACGTATAATGCATTTTGATAATACTATCAAAGTCTTAGCTAAGAATAATTTTTCTAAAATAAAGTATATAAGACTTAGGTATCAGAGATACCTCAACACCCTCAAGAAGGCGGCTTTTAGGGTTCTCCCCTTTCTAAAGGGAATTTGGGGATCTAGGTTTCAGTTTTCAGTGCGTAATTCCTTCTATATCTAAGTTATACAAAAAACCGCTTGTCAATGACAAACGGTTTTCTAATTATTGCCCTCAAAGGGTAACTTATTTGTTGCGCCAAGATGCTAAGTTCTTTCTTCGCACTAAAGCGCGAAATTTTTTAGAAATTAAACAAGTCTCAAATCAGGATAATTTGCCAGTACATCATCAGATGTCAAAGTATCATTTTCAGCTTGCGGAGTCCAAAGAACTTCAATTGCCAGAAGTTTCTCACTGGGGATACTACCAATTTGCCGCAAAGCTTGACGCAAATCATCAGCACTGTTAATCGCTGTGGGGATTTCAAACTTACCTAGTGTCGCCGCCAGCAAGGTGACGATAATATATTCACCAGGGCCTTCGGTAAACAGGCGAGTGGGGTTGTCGAGTTCACCAGCCGGAGGTAAAGCATCTTTGGCAAGGGCTGCTCTTAGCTGGTTGTTGACGTTAGAAATAGTTTCTTCGCTAAACTTGCTGCGTTCTGCCAGTGACAGCCGATTAAACTGACTTTCAGCTGAATTTAAACTGGCTTGTTGAGTGCCACCACCTGCATATACAAAGTATTCGGGATGGCGGAGTAAAGCTAGGCTGGCTTCTTGTAGAACTTCTGCTCTCCCCTCTGGGGTGTTGGTATCAGCAGTTTCAGCAATGTGGTTGAGTTCATTTTGCAATTCACGGGCTTGAGCTAACAAACCTACTTGCAAACGAGTCACAGAAACCGCAGAATTACTGGTGTAATCTGCTTCTCCAGTTTCACCGCCAGAGACGCGGCGGAAAGTTTGCAATATGAAATTAGCGATCGCAAAGAAGATTAAGATGCTAAATAGACCACCAAATCCTCCCCCAATACCCCAGAAGGGAAGTAGGAAGGGAAAGCCAAAACCACCACCAAAACCACCACCAGGATAGTATCCGCCTCCGCCAGGAGGTGCATAGGTGCGCGGTGTATAGGTGCGGCTGGAAGGTACTCTAAAGGAGCCACCACCGATTCGACCCCCACTGCGGGCCGCTAATGCTCCATCGGCGTGGCTAAGAGCCAAAGTTAACACCAGTCCTAGCGCTAACAAGCTTTTTAACAGTGGTTTGATGGTTTGTTGTAGTTTTTTACGCATAATACAATCGCTTGGAAAACTGAATTATTTATGATTTCTCCCCATGCTGGTAGGAGTGTTTCAATCTGTCGTTAACGCCAGCTCGTAAAAGCTTGCTTTGTAGCATTCACGTAGCATTCACTTTTAAAGGCTACATATTCAATCTACCGCGTCTTCTGTTCGGTAGGCAGGGATCGCAGGGGGGATTTCTCGACTGGGGAACCGTACCTTAAGATATGTTCACAATTACAGAAACTATTGCTGCTAGGTTTTGGAATAGCACTTTCAGGCTCCAGTCTGGAATTATACAGATGCTTTTAATTTTTAATGATTATTTTGACTAATTTTTTAATACTTCACCCTACTTATTTAATCGAAGGTGGGAGGATATTTTTTAATTAAAAGTAGTATTTATTACATTCAATAACCTTAAACTTACTTTTATACAATAGGCAAAAAAGTGTCCATAATGCTCATCATTAAACGCAGCCAGACGCTAGATAACTCTCAAGTACTGATCAAATTTTTTGGTATTTTGGCACAACAGCCTAGAAGATTCAGGATATTCTATTGAACGTAGCTAGATTTCGTAATTTTCGCAACATTTGTTTACTGATTAACTTAGCTATATACAAGTCTTAGCTTTGATTTATTGTTCATGATGCACAGAAATTCTCAAGTAGTGAGAAATTTAGAGCAAAAATAAAATCAACACAATAAAAAAACAATCTTCCTGGCTAATTTTGTAAAATCGGCTTCAAATTTGTCTCCCACATTCGTTTTAAAAGAAATAAAATAAGAATTAAGGCTTTGAAAATAATCCTAATTGTAAATAAATTAAAAATTATTTGAAGTAAAGTTATCAGCTTTATTATGGAACATATTTCTCAACTAACAGCCGAAATCAGAGACAAAGCTGCATACCCAGATATCCTAGTCATATCCCGGATATTTCTGCCGAAAGAAGCTGTAATTGGGGAATATATCTATAATCGCTGTCTCCAAGATCCAGAACGAGTGATTGTGCTGGCGGCTAGTTGCTCAGGAGATAAAGTATTTGATCAAGGTCAACAGTTTCCGGTGTATCGCTGGTTTTATCCTAGATACTGGCGTAGTGGCTTTGTGGGAAGTATCCTGAAGCCTTGGGTAAATATCGTCTGCTCATTTGTCCTAGCAATCAGACTTTATTTTCGCTATCACTACCGTTATATAGAGTGGGGCCACGGCTATGATTTCCCTTCGCTGTTGCTATTGAGCTATTTCTTACCTATTCGCTATTTTATCTATCTGCACGGCGATGATTTTCATGGTACTTTACACAATCCCGTGCTGCGATCGCTATTTAGATTAACACTCAAACGCGCTGAAGGTATTGTTTGTAATAGTTCTTATACAAGAGACTACCTCAGAACTGCTTTCCGATTAGATACTCCTACCCATGTCATTAACCCAGTCATCAGACCAGAAAAATTTGGTAATAATGTAGCGAGTCCCAGCAGCCTGGATGATTTACGTGTTCGGGTGCGTCAGGCGTACAATATTCCCGATTCAGCAATAGTAATTCTCTCCATAGGAAGGCTAGTAAAACAGAAAGGTTTCGACCGAGTAATTGATAACATCCCACTATTGCTAACTTTTGGGGTGGATGTCCACTATATAATCTGCGGTCAAGGGTCAAGCGAATCGGAACTGAAATCTCTGGCGCATCGTTTGCGGGTAGATAAGCGCGTCCACTTTGCCGGATATGTGCCTGAGCGAGAATTAGCAGGTTATTATGCTGCTTGCGATATATTTGCCATGCTGACTTTATTGGATACTAAATCTAATAGTATGGAAGGTTTTGGTATGGTTTATTTAGAAGCAAGTTACTTCGGTAAGCCTGTAATTGCTCCTCGCTTAGGCGGTGTTCTAGACACAGTTCAGCATGAAGAGAATGGCATACTAGTTAATCCCAATTCTGGTTATGAAGTGTTTCAAGCTTTCAATCGGTTGTGTAAAGATCAGCAACTACGTGAGCAACTCGGCCGCAAAGGTAAAGAATTAGCCAAGCGTAGAACCCTTCATCGATCGCTGTATAAATCAGAGGGATAAACGCAATTTTGCAAAATTAATTCACGTTGAGCGAATGCCAAAAGCTAATATCACTAAAGCACGGGTTAAATCCAGCTATCATGTCAATTAACCAGACAAATTTTGTCATTCACCTTAAAACTGTTTAATAACTTTCTAAAAAGAATAATATAGGCGACTGGAAATCGATTCTATCTAAGCAAACTCTGCCTCCGCGCACTAATGCTAAAATAGGGATTTTAATTTTATTTGATGAGAGTATTTTAAAAAACTTTACACGCTGCTTTAACTAATTGTGGCAAGAATACAGCAGCCTGCCAAAGCAATTACCGCTTTTATCTGCGCCTCTGTGTAAGATTAATACAAGTGCTATTGATAAATAACTTATTAATACTAATTCCCGAAAAGCCTGATACATATATATTATAATGGCATTGCTATGCCATTACCAACTCATTTGTATGATTCTTCAATTTAAATTGTATAATCAATAGCTTTGAAAATGAGCAATATTGCAGTGTAGAATCTTGCTGGTGATTCTATGAAATATGCAATGAAAAATATCTTGTTTAGTATATGGCCATCTCTTCGGCGTTACCGAACGCAAGCTATTATCTTTACAGTTATTGGATGTCTTATTGTATTAAGTTTGATTACTTTTGGAGCAATGTATGTTGTGGCTCAACCTCCTTCAACCTCATCTGAACGTCCAGCAATACTCGCTGTTAAAACGCCAAATTTGGGGCGACACTTTCAAGAATTCGGGCGTGAAGGTTCAATCTTGATTTACGACTCAAAAAATAACCGCTTTTATGAACATAATCCTCAACGTAATGCAACTGCGATCGCTCCAGCTTCAACATTCAAAATTTTTAACGCTTTGGTAGCTTTAGAAACAGGTGTAGTTCCTGATGATGTGGCGGTTCTGACTTGGGATGGAGTTCACCGAGAGATTGATGCCTGGAATCATGATACGAATTTGCGTCAAGCCTTTAAAGATTCAACTGTTTGGTTCTATCAAGTACTAGCACGTAGGGCTGGATATGAACGAATGCATCAATTTATTAACAAAGTAGGTTACGGGAACCGTCAAATTGGCACAGCCGCAGACATTGATCGTTTTTGGCTACAACAGCAGATATTGCAAATTACACCCAAAGAGCAAATTAAGTTTTTGCAACGGTTATATCAAGGCGATTTACCTTTCTCCCAAAGGACAATAAATCTTGTTAAAGACATTATGGTACGCGAACAAACTCCAGACTACATACTGCGGGGGAAGACGGGATGGTTAACAACTACCAAACCAAATATTGGTTGGTTCGTGGGTTATTTAGAGCAAAATAATAACGTCTACTTTTTCGCAACAACCCTTGATATGGATAAAGCAGAGGATGCACCCGCCCGCATCGAAATTACACGACGCAGCCTCAAGGATTTGGGCTTACTAGCTCAAATCAACTAACCACCACCAACAATAGTTACCACTTCTAAGCGATCGCCTGGTTGCACTTTTGTTTGCAGCCAAAACTGGCGATGTAAAATTTCGCCATTATACTCCAGAGCCACCAAGCGGGGGTTAAAACCCAACTGTTGGAGCAAGTCAGGTAAAGAAGTTTGAAACGAACAGTTATGGGTTTCCCCATTTACCTGAATGGTAATCTCATTAGACATAATATGTGGGAAGTGGGGAATTAGGTATTGGTTACTTACTTTGGACAAATGACAAATGACTCTTTTAAAATTCTGGTTTAATGCGATTGAGTTGGGAGAGCAAATATTGAGTCACTAGGGTAGGCTGTTCGGCTTGCATGAGCGATCGCACTACCGCTACACGTTCGGCTCCAGCATCGATCACATCATTGATATTATTGGCATCTATTCCCCCAATGGCAAACCAGGGAATTGAGCAATTTTTGGCAGCATAGCTGACATATTGTAAACCTGTTGCAACCTTACCTAATTTTGTGGGAGTTTCATAAACTGGCCCCACGCCAATGTAATCTACACCTTCAGCAATTGCTGCTTGCATTTCTTCTTTATTTGTGGTAGAAAGACCTATCAGACGCTGCGAACCGAGTAATTGCCGAGCAACAGCAATAGGCATATCTTGTTGTCCCAGATGCACCCCATCTGCATCGACAGCTAAAGCTACATCCACGCGATCGTTAACAATGAACAAAGCACCGTAGATATGGCATAACTGCCGGAGTTTTCTGGCTTGTTCTAGACGCAAAGAATCATCGGCGGTTTTGTCACGATATTGTAAAAGCGTTAATCCACCTTTTAGTGCAGCTTCGACGTTATTCAACAAACTTTCATTAGGGGAAGTAACAAGATACAAACGCGATCGCCACAACAATTGATGACGCTGATGACCCATTAAACTACTTTCTAGGGTATAAACCTGATAGCGCATCTGCTTGCAAGCTTTAGCCATATTTGGGTGATAAAGCTTGCTGTATTCTTCCAACACCCGCAATGCTTCTTCTATCCGGCAAAAGTTAGCTTGCAACACCGATTTGATACTAGCTCGTTGTTCTTCTTGAGGATGGCTTAACTCAGTCCCAGGATCGCCTGGTGTATCTCGCGCCGCCCGCAATTCTGGGGTATGCCACTTAGCAACCTCTTGGCGCAGCCGTTTGCATTCAAGAGCCAACTGGGCATTGTTCAAACCAAAGCGACACCATTCTTCAATAATTCGCAAGCCCTCACGAGCGCGATCTAAATTGGCATCTAAAATACGGTAGACAACTTGTTGTATTTGCTCTTTTTGGCTGTATGGCTCGACCATTACAACAACCCCGTTAGTGCTTTCATCGAAGTGTGAATTATCATATATCCTAGTAACCATAGTTAATTAATTGCTTTTTTTTACTCAATTTTGGCAGAATACACGCAAAATAACGTAGTAGTGAGGGTTATGGGAAATTATCCCATGTTCTTATAGGCAGTGATAAGGGTATGAGGCTACAGTTTGGCACTAAGGTTAGTCAAGTATTTTAGGGTAAACGACAAGCTTACCCTGACTAGCGCCGCAAGGCGGAAGTCAAAAATCGAAAGTCAAAAGTATTATGGAATCGGCTTTTTAGGGATTTTAAATGGTTGCTCTATTTACGCCGTGGCGTACTAGCCAGAGCGGATACACTGGAAAATCCACAGTGGGCAAATTAAATTTGAGACTGCATGGATACTATTTAGAGAGCATTTATAAAGTAAATTTTAACTTTTAAATAGAACGCTTTCTCGTCCAAAATATTATCTGAGCCGATTATTAAAGCTCAAAGTATATATCGCCTCACTGATGGTCAACAAATTTGAGAGTGAGGGTATTTTGGCGATCGCGTAGCGTGTCCTTTAGGACAAGGTATTGTTAAACAGACACAATATCATTTATTACCCTGTCTTCAAAATCAATCGCCACTCGGTCAATATGTGAGTAATATTATCGACATAATACTCTGAGAGAGTATAAGAATTGATGGTTACTTCCGAGGAGTTGTGTTAAATATGATTCACCATCGTGTGTTTCCTAAGTACCATAGGGTAGATATTATGCTTGCGAAGCTTAAGTTTCTGGAATCAGCAAGGCTTTTATTTTTTAGTTTATCAGTATTATCTTTTACCGTAGGCATGGGAGCAACAAGTATGGCGTTCCTGGGTAGTGCGTTAGCGGAGCTGGCCGTTAGCGTCTCTGAAAGAGAAGCCTCTGGTAGAGAAGGCATCGCTCAGATACCATCGACACCAAATTCAGCGCCTCTGCTTGAGAAAACAAATTCTCAGAACATGCTGTTTGTCAACCCAAATGGTGGAGATGACACAGGCAATGGCAGCGAATCCGCTCCTTTGAAAACGATTACCCAAGGGTTGCGATTAGCTAAGGCCAATACTGTAATTATGCTCTCTACAGGCACTTATAGCGCCGAGACAGGAGAAGAATTTCCTTTAATATTGAAGCCGGGTATCTCAATTCAAGGCAACCCTAACAATCAAGGGAAAGATATTGTAATTCAGGGAGGTGGTGATTACCTAAGCCGGAGCTTTGCTGGCCAAAATGTCGCAATTGTTGGAGCAAACCAAACCTTGCTTACTGGGGTGACTGTGACGAACCCAAACCGCCGTGGTTACGGTTTGTGGGTTGAATCAAGTAATCCGGTAATCGCAGAAAATACATTTACTGGCAGTACCCAAGATGGTATTTCTGTCTGTGGTAATGCTGCACCTACTATTAGTAAGAATTCTTTTGCTCGCAATGGAGCCAATGGCATCACAATTGCTGGGAACTCCAGTCCCCAAGTGAAGGAAAATGTCTTTCACGAAACGGGTTTTGGCATCAATATTGCCCAAAATGCCACTCCTGTAGTCATAGGGAATCAAATTCAAAACAATAGATCGGGAATTGTGGTGCAAGCAAATGCCCGCCCGATTTTACGGAATAATATTATTCAAGATAATAAAGAAGATGGTTTAGTTGCGATCGCTCAAGCAATGCCAGATTTGGGTAGTGCATCCGAACCTGGGGGTAATCAATTTCAAAATAATGCTCGCTACGACGTTAACGCCAGCGCTGCTAAACAGGTGATTTCTGCTGCTGGTAACAACCTTGTGAGCGATCGCATCACTGGTAAGGTAGATATCAACGGTACAACAGCACTTGCAACCCAAAATTCTCAACCCACCCCTGTCTCTAACAATGTATTACGAGAAATACCAGCAAACCGAGAAATCACCTTCTCGGCTCCCGAAATCTCTGAAACTACTAATAGGCAAACCAGCAACAGCATTTCAGCAAATAATCGTGTTCCTACAAAATTAAATAGTCAATTGCTGCCATTGTTGCCAGCCAATGTGCCGCTTTCCACGTCTATATCCAATCAACAGCAACCCACCTCTAAAGTTGCCGGATTTCCTACTCCTAGCAGCTTGTCGGCTAGACAAATACCAAATAACACTTCAAGAGTTGCAACTCTCAGCCCAGCACAGACACCTCATACACCACAGTTGAATTATGTGCGGATTGAGCCTAATACGATTGAGTTTACTGCTCCTGAGTACCCATCCAATTCAGTAGCACAGCCACCAGTTCCAAGTATGACGGATCAAACACAGCAGCCATTACCAATACTAGAAACTTCTACCCCGGCTGCTTCAGCACTTTTACCACTTCCTGATAACAATATCCCTATTGGTAATACTCGCAATATACAAACAAGTTCTGCAAGTATTCCTTATAGCGGTAACTCTGCGACACAATTTGGTATACGTTATCGCGTAGTAGTACCATTAGCAACTGATAAAGATCAAGATTTAGTGCGATTCCTTGCTCCTGATGCGTTTCCCACAGTTTGGCAAGGTCAAAGAGTTATGCAAGCAGGAGTATTTAGCAGTGAATATAACGCTAAAGAAATGCTCAAAACACTCTATACCAAAGGTTTAAGAGCCATTATGGAGCCGTTGAATTAATTGGGCATCCCTTCGGCTTCTCTACGAGACGCTACGCGAACGCTCAGGGCAAGTGGGCATAGGGCAAAAGGGGTGGAGGGGAAAGACTTACATCCCCTCCAGTCTTTTTCCTCAATTTGGAATTTTGATGTAAGGGAACTCCAAAAAATAAATTATCTAATTTCTGGACTTCACCAACTTTGGGTGATTGGCGATCGCAGTTTGGATATGAATTAAAGAGCGATCGTTAACTGCTTCAGTCATCATAGTGAAATCGACAACTCAAAATGATGATTTCAGTTTCAGTCACTTCATACACTAAACGATGCTCATCCGTAATTCGTCGTGACCAATATCCGCTCAGTTCATGCTTTAGAGGTTCAGGTTTGCCAAGTCCAATAAATGGTTGACGAACAATATCGTTAATCAGGGTGATGATCTTGCGATGAATTTTCTTATCTTGTGCTGCCCAGTCGTTGAATTGTTCAAATGCCTCAAGAGCGAATGTTATATTCTTCATTCCATTCCTCAGGCGTAAAACTGACCAAGTTGGTCTTTGTTTCAATGTTTTGAATAGCGGTCATCAAGTGGTAACGATTGGCTTCAGTAGACAGCAAATACTCTGTCACATCTTGTTGAATAGATTGGTTAGCATTTGTCTCAACAACATCTTGTTCAACCAAAACAATCACTTCAACAACAGTTCCTTCCGCTAAATCAGACGTTTGAATCTCGATTTTGCCATCCTTGCCAACGACCACTTGCTGTTTAATGCCACTTAACATGATTAAACCCTCATGGTGCTATGTTTCACATTAGTTTTAGCTTAACTTAGTATGATCGCAATGGCTGAAATGGTGAACGGGTGATCGCCAATATTGTAAGTTGGGTTTGGCTCACTCTGAAGACAGCCAGGGATTCATAATCTCAATATTCCTTCCATCGAGGGTTAGCTTTTATTCTTCAGTTTTGTTTAAGTCCCGTTATTCCTCTTATCTCCCCACTCCCCTATCCCGGCTTATGATCCAAACGAGTCGCTTGCTCTAGGGCGGCTTTTTCTTTGGCTCGGCGGACATAGGGTTGCAATTGGGTGCGATCGCAACCTGTTAAAATACTCAGGTTTTCCAAGCTGATCCCCCGCATTAACATTTCTACACGCCAGGTTTGTTGTGGTTGTGCTATGGCTGGCGTTTGTCCTTGGGGAGTTAACAGCCCATCACTCCATATTTGCCAACGTGTCTGAAGCTCTGATTCTGAAAGCGGTTTGCCTGTTTCATTCAAAAACATGGCTGTTTGAGCATCTTTACGACTTTTCAGCCATTTGATTAAAGGATTATTGGTAAAAGAACCGTAACGTTTGCCCAAAATCCACTGATTCACAGGTACTTGACGGACAAATCCGGGAATTGTGATTTGTAAGAAGTGCCCTTGAGTATCGTAGATTTGATGCGATCGCTCCAAGTTAATTATTTCTGTGGCAGATAATCCAGCCCCAAATAACAGATAAGCCAAGGCATAATCTCGTACTCCCCAAATCCTTGCTTGTTGCAGAATTTCGTGAACTAAAGTAGCAGGCAAATCAGCTACTTCTGTGGTGTGTAACCCTCCTTGTAAAGAGTTTATTGCTGATTCTGCTGAAGATGACATGGCTCCATGTAAAAACAATTCCACCAAATTTTCCAGAAAATCATCCCGATCCTCCCAAAGTTCGTGAAATTCGCTGGTGAACTCAATCACGGCATATCCCAAGATCATCCCATTTAGTAAACTGGCTAATTTTTCTGCCGGTAAGTAGGTGTTTAGGTGTCCTTGCTGGATTACAGTAGCTAAATACTGAGCTACATAGCGGTTTGCCTCTGTTACTCCCCTGCCTAGTGCGCGGCGATTTTCTGCCGGGAATTGGTCGGCTTCACCTACCACAGACCGGACGAACTCTGGCACTCGTTCTAATGTATGTAAAGTGTCACTTGCATAATCTTTAAGAGCTTGGTAGACATTGCCGGGAGGCGTTGCCCGCCGCACCAGCGATTCACCTAAATCCTTGAAAGCTGCGGACTCTTCCAGCACAGCCAAAAGCAGTCCATGCTTATTACCAAAATTCCGAAATAGAGTCACTTCGTTGACTTCGGCTTTTTCAGCAATTTGGCGGGTTGTGGTAGCGCTGACTCCCTGAGCAGAAAACAACTCAAGTGCAGCTTGAATCAGGCGTTGACGAGTGGAAATGAGTTGAGATGACATAGAAAAATGCAAGTGGCACTTGCACGGATATCAGAGTTCTGCTAGCATAACAAATGTAAGTGATACTTGCTTTACTCTACTGTAACGAACTAGTGTACAGGGTGGGTAGTTCCCTTGTGGGATTATGCCCAATAAAAAGCAAATCGCTTCATGATCCATCAACAGGAATTTTTATGACCGCAAATTTTGGGGCGTTCGCCAAAGGCGTTGGCGAAGCCATCGCCCCTGAGAGAGGCAACTCACCTCAACTCAGTTGGACGAATGTAGTATTTTTTTCTACATTTCATGCCTTAGCACTTCTGTCTCCTTGGTTTTTCTCCTGGTCAGCATTAGGTTTGCTAGTGTTTCTGCACTGGTTATTCGGGAGCATTGGTATTTGCTTGGGATATCACCGACTACTGAGCCATCGGAGTTTCCAAGTTCCTAAGTGGTTAGAGTATGCGATCGCCCTCATAGGAGCGTTGGCTTTGCAAGGTGGGCCAATTTTTTGGGTAGGTGGACACCGCCAGCATCACGCCCACACGGAAGACATCAACTTAGACCCCTACTCTGCCCAAAGAGGATTTTGGTGGAGCCATATATTGTGGATTATCTACCCGCGTCCAGAATTTTTTGACTATGACACCTATAAAAAATATGCCCCTGACCTAGCAAGACAACCCTATTATTGCTGGTTAGATCGCTACTTCTTGCTATTGCAAATACCTTTCGGGCTGCTTCTATATGCTTTAGGAGGATGGCCTTTCGTATTCTACGGAGTGTTTCTCAGATGTGTATTGCTTTGGCACTCAACCTGGTTTGTGAACTCAGCATCACACCTGTGGGGTTATCGCACCTTTGATGCCAATGATGGCGCTCGTAATCTTTGGTGGGTATCCATCGTCACTTATGGAGAAGGATGGCACAATAACCATCATACTTATCCCCACATGGCAAAATCTGGATTTTCTTGGTGGGAGATTGATGTTACTTGGTGGAGCATCTTAGTTTTGCAGACTTTGGGTTTAGCCAAAAAAGTTGTCTCACGTCCTCCTCAAGGTGCAACTCACGGCTAAATTGCAATTAAATTATCATGAATTTGTTAAGCCGATTGCTTCTTGCAGTCGGCTTAATAAGCTAATTACGCATTTTAATTGCATATTTACATGATGATCAATACATCTAGGTTTCGCCAGACGATTCTGCTAGTTGTCATCACACTCAACCTCATTTCTACTTGGCTACACTACATAGACAATGCATTATTTTTAAGTAGATATCCTGGGCCCGCGTGGCTCACTTCTGTTGGAGTAATTAGTACTGTAATTGTGATGACTCCAGTCGGATTATTAGGATATTGGTTTTACACCAAAGGCAGGTTTTGGTCGGCGTATTTTTTATTAGCCTTATACTCAATCACTAGTATCTCCAGTCCAGTCCATTATCTCTTTACAATGGTTGCTCCCATGTCTTTGAAAATGCATAGCCTAATTTGGTTGGATGGAGTTATGGGACTGTTACTGATAAGTTTTTTACTGTGGTCTAGTTTTGTATTGAAAGAGTGGCGTAGTACACTATCTACAAATTGATATAACATATATATAACTAAAATTGCTCTCCATTTTATTAAATCTAATTAAACAAAATCTGTTACTAGTTATTTCACGGTAAAATCTAACGGTTTAAATCACCGCAATACATCAAGCGTGAAAACTGACAGCATTTTTTATCGCCTTTTTCAAGAACTTCCTGGCATCTTTTTTGAATTAATTGGTAATTCGCCCCAAACCGCAGAGACTTATAAATTCTCCTCAATTGAAATCAAGCAAACTGCATTCCGTATAGATGGCGTTTTTTTGCCAATCCAAGGCGAAGAAAATCCGATTTACTTTGTTGAAGTCCAGTTTAAAACCGACACAGAAATTTATTCACGCTTATTTTCAGAAATTTCTTTATACTTACGCCAAAATAAGCCTAAAAATTCTTGGCGAGGAGTAGTTATCTATCCCAATAGCAGTTTAGATACAGCAGATATCAAGAATTACAGTGAATTTTTCACTAGCGGTCGCATCAGTCGTATTTATCTTAATGAATTAGGTGAAACTGCATCATTACCAGTTGGAATTGCTACGATGAAATTAGTGGTCGATGAAGAGGATACAGCAATTACATCTGCTAGGCAGTTAATAGGCAGAACCCAGCAAGAAATCAACATTGAACCACAACAGCGGCAGTTACTAGAATTAATAGAGACAATATTAGTTTACAAGTTTCCGACGATGAGTCGAGAGGAGATTGAAAGTATGTTTGGGTTAAGTGATTTGAAACAAACACGAGTTTATCAAGAAGGCAAACAAGAAGGTAAGCAAGAAGGTAAGCAGGAAGGCAAGCAAGAAGGAGCGCGTGAAGAAAAGTTTAGAATGATACCTTTGTTATTGAGATTGGGATTGAGTTTTGAAGAAACAGCGAAAGAGTTAGGTTTGAGCCTAGAAGAGATTCAACAAGAAATGCAAAAACAGCCTCCAAGTCAGGATACGTAACCTACAATTAGCATTTATCGCAGATACCTCTAAATATTCCTGCTTTTTTCCATTCCCATTAATTTTTTATTTTTTGTATGATTTCGCTCTCTCCCATTCTCCAAGCTAGACTTTCCCAACCCCTCAAAATTGGCTCGTTTGAGGTAAAAAGTCGGGTTCTCCAGTCGCCTCTCTCTGGGGTGACAGATATGGTATTTCGCCGTCTTGTGCGTCGCTATGCGCCAGATTCGATGATGTATACCGAAATGGTGAATGCTACAGGGTTGCATTATGTCAAGCAGCTACCCAAAATTATGGAGGTAGACCCAAATGAACGCCCAATTAGTGTTCAATTATTTGATTGTCGTCCAGATTTCCTGGCAGAAGCAGCAATAAAAGCAGTTGCAGAAGGTGCTGATACTGTTGATATTAATATGGGTTGTCCAGTTAATAAAATCACTAAAAATGGTGGTGGTTCTTCGTTGTTGCGGCAACCAGAAGTAGCAGAAGCAATTGTCCGGGAAGTGGTAAAAGCTGTTGATGTACCTGTGACAGTAAAAACCCGTATTGGCTGGAATGATAACGAAATTACTATTCTCGATTTTGCCAAGCGGATGGAAGATGCCGGGGCAAAAATGATCACAGTACACGGACGCACCCGCGCCCAAGGATACAATGGCAATGCCCGTTGGGAATGGATTGCCCGTGTGAAAGAAGTGCTTTCTATCCCAGTGATTGGGAATGGAGATATTTTTTCCGTTGAAGCGGCGGTGAAATGTTTAGAGCAAACTGGCGCTGATGGTGTGATGTGTTCCCGTGGGACTTTGGGTTATCCGTTTTTGGTGGGAGAAATTGATCACTTCTTAAAAACTGGAGAGATGTTAGCATCACCAACCCCGATTCAGCGCTTGGAATGTGCAAGAGATCATTTACAAGCCTTGTGGGAATATAAAGGCGATCGCGGTGTACGTCAAGCCCGTAAGCACATGACTTGGTATGCTAAAGGTTTCGTTGGTGCTGCCGAACTTCGAGGACAGCTAAGTTTGGTTGAAAAAGTAGATCAAGGTTTAGCAATGATTGATCAAGCAATTGAAAAATTAGCTAATGGTTGTGAACTTGAAGAAGAAGTGGATGGTAGTTTAGTTATGCTTTAAAAAATAGATTTAAGGAATGGAGTGGGTAGATGAGCAACTAGTAGAAAAAACATGCTTCGAGGAGCGCGTCAATTTCAATCCCTAATAGGGATTTTATTGAATTGCAATTTTTAGCGTGTCCAATCGCCTTCTTAGCAAGTCGCGTTTCAATCCCTAATAGGGATTTTATTGAATTGCAATATACGGGTATTGTTCTCCTATCTTAAAGCTGTATATGTTTCAATCCCTAATAGGGATTTTATTGAATTGCAATGCTAGTGCTGCTAACAGCTATTATTGCTTTAAAATTGTTTCAATCCCTAATAGGGATTTTATTGAATTGCAATATTCGCCCCAGCATCCCAACGCTTCCGCAAATAGAGTTTCAATCCCTAATAGGGATTTTATTGAATTGCAATGTTTTCCTGAGATTTCCCTCTGCCATTTTTCCGTTTCAATCCCTAATAGGGATTTTATTGAATTGCAATGCAATACTCGCTACCGTCAGCCCAGATTTCTAGTTTCAATCCCTAATAGGGATTTTATTGAATTGCAATTTTTATCTAAAAATAGAGCTGGAATATGGACAAAGGTTTCAATCCCTAATAGGGATTTTATTGAATTGCAATTATTCCATCGAAATGCAATAAATTAATAACATTTAGTTTCAATCCCTAATAGGGATTTTATTGAATTGCAATGAGTTTTGGTGGTGGCGATCGCTAGTTTTTCGTTTCAATCCCTAATAGGGATTTTATTGAATTGCAATGGTGCATTTTTATTAGAGTTAATCTGTGAGACTGTTTCAATCCCTAATAGGGATTTTATTGAATTGCAATCTCGTATCGTGAGATCGGCTTACAGTACCTTATTTGTTTCAATCCCTAATAGGGATTTTATTGAATTGCAATGGGAGGTGAGCAACCAACCACACAGCTAGTTTACCTGTTTCAATCCCTAATAGGGATTTTATTGAATTGCAATTTGCAGTTATTTACAGATGCCAAACTAGAAATATTGTTTCAATCCCTAATAGGGATTTTATTGAATTGCAATTCTAGTGGATATCTAGCCCTAATGCAACTTTTCAATGTTTCAATCCCTAATAGGGATTTTATTGAATTGCAATAATTCTTTCTTGTAGTTCATACAAATATGCTTTGTTTCAATCCCTAATAGGGATTTTATTGAATTGCAATCCGATTAAGGCTTTATCACCCTGCTCGTTACGGTTTCAATCCCTAATAGGGATTTTATTGAATTGCAATGCCATAAGTCCATCTCTTCCCAAATACAAAATAGTTTCAATCCCTAATAGGGATTTTATTGAATTGCAATTCGTTTCCACCCTTTAAACTCACGCTTAAAATCTAGTTTCAATCCCTAATAGGGATTTTATTGAATTGCAATAAACTCAGCTTTTTGCAGGGGAGGAAACCAAAGGTTTCAATCCCTAATAGGGATTTTATTGAATTGCAATCAGTTTTTGTCACATAGGAGGGTGTCTGCTTGATGTTTCAATCCCTAATAGGGATTTTATTGAATTGCAATGCTGGCGTCTGAAAGCACTGCTGTATTTGGTTTTCAAGGTACGATTGCGCGAATGAAGAAATCATAACACAGGGAATAGTCATACCACAAGATGTAAATCGCTGAAAAACAGTCCCCATAAGGTGCGCGGATGGTTTGAAAGTACTATCGCCCTCAAAGTCTTGTATAGAAGGAGCATACAGCCTTTTTTTGCTCCTGCTCATTTTGTACACCTACCCATCCGCGCATTTAGCAAGAAAATTAGTCTAATTACCGATCGCTACCTCTATCAAAATAAGCGATCGCCTAATCCTTGCACACCTTAATTTACTAAATCAGGGAATACCTCTTGCACAGCAGGATGTACTAAGCGATGGTTCTGCACATTCACACCCTTAGCTAATGCTGGGTTAACTTCCAGTGCCTTAATTCCTAAATTCGCCAACTGGACAACATAAGGTAAAGTACTGTTATTCAATGCTTGGGTTGCTGTCCAAGGTACTGCTCCTGGCATATTGGGAACGCCATAATGCACCACACCCTCTTCAACGTATACCGGATTGGTGTGGGATGTAGGGTGTAAAGTTTCTATGCAACCACCTTGATCAACGGCTACATCAACTATTACAGAACCAGGACGCATTTGTTTGACCAATTCGCGGGATACTAATATTGGCGCTCTCCGTCCCAGTACTAAAACTGCACCGATGAGCAAATCGGCTTCAATGACTGCGGCTTCAATATGAGCAGAGTTGCTGTAAACCAATTCGACTCTAGAGCCAAACAAGGTTTCTAAGTAAGATAAGCGCTCGACACTCACATCTAAAATCTGGACGCTAGCACCCATGCCTACAGCAATTTTAGCTGCTTCTGTGCCGACAACGCCGCCACCTAAAATTACTACTTTACCTGGTTGGACTCCAGGGACACCACCTAAAAGAACTCCTCTACCACCTTGCTGACGTTCTAGGAATCTCGCCCCAAATTGTACTGCAAGCCGACCGGCAATCACGCTCATAGGGGTGAGCAAGGGTAGTCTGTTAGCACCAGGTTGTTCTACAGTTTCGTAGGCGATCGCAGTTGTGCCACAATCAATTAAATGCTCAGTCAATTTGCGATCGGCTGCTAAATGTAAATAAGTAAATAATATCTGCCCTTTCTGCAAAAATTTATACTCAGATGTCAAAGGCTCTTTGACTTTAACAACTAATTCCCGATTCCAAGCCGTTTCTGATGTAGGGACAATTTCGCCTCCAGCACTTCTGTAGTCGTCATCTGAAAATCCAGCACCATTACCTGCTTGCGTCTCGACGAAGATACTATGACCATTTTCCCGAAGTACCCGCACACTAGAAGGACTTAAACCTACCCGAAATTCTTGATCTTTATTTTCCTTGGGAACGCCAATTTCCATATATCGCCTCTGATAATTTTTTTGTTTAACTGTAGCCTGCGAATTTCAAGCTTCCTACTTTCGTCTTACGACTGGTCTATTACAGATAGCTGGATTAGAGATAATTAATCTGTGTCCTAAGTTTCTCAATTTAATCTGAGTAGCTCCAAACTCTTACCCTTGACTATTGCCCCAGTATTTATACAATATATAAAGAATAGTAACAATTTATTAAAAGACCGATTGTATAGCTCCCTACTAGGAAGTTTTTGCTGAATTTATCAAGTTATCTTGACATTCAAGTACTGCAATCAGCTTTTAACCTACCCTAACTTTTCACGTTATCTGGAAAAGCACAAGAAAAATCTAACCTCCTGACTCCCTTCCCGATGGGGAAGGGGAAAATTCAAAGTCTCTCTCCTTAAACGAAAAGAGAAATAGAAGTGAGGTTTTCGACCCTGAAAAGTCAGATAAGCTACCAAGTCTAAGGTAAAAGTTAAGGATAAAAGCACAAGTCTATTCTTTTAACTTTTGCCGCTTATCTTCAACAACTCCTGCGAAGTCTAATATCAAGTCCCGTTTGCCGAAAAAAGGTTTATTTAAAAATGACACAAACACAACCAACGATTACACCTAAATTAGAGGAGCCTAAGTTTGGCTTTAATGAATATGCTGAACGCTTGAATGGTCGAGCAGCAATGATTGGCTTCGCTTTGCTGCTGGTGATTGAATACGTCACCAATCAAGGGGTGCTATCATGGCTGGGTCTGAAGTAGTGCCACTAACAAGCACAAGGTAGAAGTTGTAAGCTAGTAATTAAAAGAGTTTTAACCAGCTGGAACAACCAGTTGGTTTGACTTTAGCAGTTGATAGCCAATTACTTCGCCCTAGATACTTTAATTAAACTTATTCGTAAATTATTGCCCTAGAATGTAAGCAAGAGAGGAATCGAAATATTTATCAGTGATATAAATATTATAAACTTGCAACTAGTACAGTAGGGTGGAAATCCAGCTACTATGTCAATTAAAAAGACTTGGCAAAGGGTAAAATCCCATAGTTAAAGGTAAGCAAAGTTCCGCCACACTCTACTAATATATACAAGGCGATTAATGAGTCCACTTCCTCCCCTACTAAAGAAAATCATAATTTGTATCTGCCTTACATGAGAAAGGCAAATTACGGGTGAGGTATTCTTGGTAAATATACACAAAAGGTGAACTGGAACCAACCAAGCTGTGATGAATGCTGTATTACCTCGTTTTTTGAAGTCAACCTACCGAAAAGAGCCACTAATTAGTGTATTGATAACGATGGGCGCTATAGATGCCCTGATTGGCGGATTGAATGATAGCTGGTCGTTGTTCGCTTTTGGTTTGGGAACAACAGGGATAGCGCTAGCTTTTAAGTTGTGGCGTTTCCAGCAGCGTCGTCCTCTACCAGAAGAACCTGTAGTGCAACATTATTTGCCCTCTCGTTCTTCTAGTGCGCCTTTACCAATGTTAAGCGTTTCTAAGAAAAAACCACCTCTCTAGGAAGTGCAGAGTTATTACTGAAATAACTCTGCAAAATTGATTTGATTAACCGTATCTATAAAAGTGAGGAAAAAGAGTGAGTAGTGAGGGAAGAGGTGGGAATAATTTTCTACGTCCGTATATTATCCTGGCGTTTATGGCAACTGTTGCCCTTCCAGTGACTACCTGGCAAGGGTTTTATATTCATGAAGCTCATGCTGCCATTGAGGTAACACCAAACTCCCAAACTACCAACAGCTTTGCTAATGCCCAACTACTTTACACACTCATAGGACATACCGGAACCGTTAAATCCCTCGCTTTCAGTCCAGATAACAAAGTTCTGGTGAGTGGAGGCGCAGAAAACGAGGGTGTAATTCGCCTGTGGAACCCAGCAAACGGCAAAAAGTTGGCGAATATTAACAAAGCACACCAAACAGCCATAGAATCTTTAGTGATTTCACCAGATGGGCAAACCCTCGCTAGCTGTAGTGATGACAACACGATTAACCTCTGGAACCTGAAAAATTTTAAATTTACCCGATCTTTTGTTGGACATACCAGTAATGTATTATCTTTAGCGGTGTCTCCTGATAGCAAAGTTCTCATCAGTGGAGCTTTAGATGGGATTCGGATATGGGATTTGCTACAGCAGCGCCCGCTTGGTACTCTAGTACGTTTTGACAATTTGATTTATACCCTAGCCCTTAGTCCTGATGGGCAGACTTTAGCTAGTGGTGACAATAAGGGTGTAATCAAGCTGTGGAATTTGAGTACTGGTAAATTAATCAGCGAATTTGTAGCTCATGATAATGCTGTTAGTAGTGTGATGTTTACACCAGATGGACAAACATTAGCTACTGCTAGCCGCGATCGCACGATTAAACTATGGAATATTAATACTGGAGAATTAGTCCGCACCCTTACAGGACATAATAACTGGGTGAATGCGATCGCCATTAATCCCGATGGACAAACTCTTGCTAGTGCCGGTAGAGATGGCATTAAAGTGTGGAATTTAACTACAGGTGAGTTAATAAATACACTGAGTGAACATACAGACTGGGTGAGTTCGATCGCTTTTAGTCCTGATGGTAAAGTTCTTGCCAGTGGTGGATTTGATAAACAAATCAAGATTTGGGGAACTCCACAAAACCTAATTAACAGCGCTCGTATAAAATAATCATGAACTAGTTGGTCTTCAATTGTCATGCTCAAAAAGGTGCTGTACTTTAATGCACAGCACCTTTAGTAAGCTTGCCTATAGCTCTGTTATTCTGAAACTGGTTTTCTCTTGAGGGGTTTTACCCCCTATTCGCCAGCTGTATCCTTCAAGAAGCCGGGGATTTTGTTGTTAAATTTAACTAAATTGTTCCTCTGCATCCAGGTTGAACAGCATTTGCAGAGTTTGCATGCAGCGCCGTCTGGCTTCGACATCTTGCTGCGATCGCAATTGCACCATCGGGTCATGTAAAATTTTATTGACAATTCCCCGCGTTAATGCTTCAATCACCTCTTGATGTTTTTCAGCGAATTCCGAACCCAATCTCGACAAAGCTTTTTCTAACTCTTGTTCGCGGATAGTTTCGACTTTGTTTCGCAGACAGCTAATAGTGGTAACAGTTTCAAGAGAGCGCCACCAAATATCAAAAGCTTCCACTTCTTCCTCTAAAAGTCTTTCTGCTTCCTGTGCAATCTTCCGACGGCTTTCGTAGTTTTGCGCTACTACTGCCTTCAAATCATCTACATTAAACGCCTGCACATTTTCCAGTTCATTTACATCTGCATGAACATTACGCGGCACAGAAATATCAAATAACATTAAAGAACGCTGAAGTTCTAACACCATTTCCAATTTGGCACGGTCAAGGATTGGCTCTGTTGCCGAAGTGCTTGTAAACACTAAATCGCTATCGGCAATTACAGTCATCATTTCCGATAGCGGATGAATTTCGATCGGTTGTTGAGGGAATTGTTTTGTTAATTCTAGGGCACGTTCACGAGAGCGATTTACAATAGTAATTTGCACAGCACCTTTAGAAATTAGGTGTTGTACCAGCAGCCGCGACATTTTACCAGCGCCTAAAATTACCACTCGGCAAGCTGCTAAATTTGCCACTTTTATCTGCGCTAACTCTACCGCTGCCGAACTAATAGAGACAGCACCAGTACCAATACTAGTTTCAGTGCGAACCCGCTTCCCAGCTGTCAGCGCTTGTTTAAATAATCGATTTAAAATGGTTTTTATACCGTTATATTGCTGTCCCAGTTTGTGAGTAGTTTTCACCTGAGCCAGAATTTGACCTTCTCCGAGTACCAGACTATCTAAACCACCGGCTACCCGCATAACGTGCATTACTGCATCATCATGTAGCAGCATAAACAAATGCTGTCGCAGAGAAAGCACGGGTAATTTACTGTATTCTGCAAGAAACTGCGTTATTTCCCGGATACCTTGGTCTGCTTCACTGGTAACAATGTAAATTTCCAGGCGGTTACAAGTGCTAAGAATTGCAACTTCATCAATATGGGGATAGCTGGCCAGTTGAGCGATCGCACTTTCAATTTGTGGTTCTGGAATGCTCAGTTTTTCCCGGACTTCTACAGGGGCTGTTTTATGGCTTAACCCCACCACTGCTATATTCATTTGCTAAATCGTAGTTACTAGTTGGTAGTTGAGAATAGGGCATTGAGTGAGAAATAGGGAATGGGGAATTTTTGTTTATTGGTTGATACTTTTTCTAACCAATAAACAATAACTAATCACTAAATACTAACTACTAACTAGTGTAACGATGAAGCATTTGGGTGACTATTTTTCCATTTTATAGAAAGATTTATTTCCAAATGCTTTACCCCTACTTTTACCATTCCCCATTCCCTCAAAATTAGTTCAGTTGGAGAGTCTTGGGTTCACCAAACATGTGAATTGTATCAACAAATCGAGCAGTTTTCGACTGGTTAGAAATTACCAAGCTTTGAGTTCTGGCTCCGCCGTTGAAGAAACGTACACCTTGCATGAGATTACCACTGGTAATGCCGCTAGCAGCGAACAGAACAGTTTTACCCGATGCCAGTTCATGAGCATCATAGACCTTATCGGGGTCATTGATATTCATAGACTTTAAGCGATCGATATTGGCTTCTCTGCTTTCTCCAATCAGACCTGTTTTTACGACTGCTGGATCGTAAATCAGTTGACCTTGGAAGTGTCCACCCAAGGCACGCATTGCTGCTGCCGAGATTACGCCTTCAGGAGCCGCACCGATACCCATCAGCGCGTGGATATTAGTTCCAGCAAAACCGCAGCTTATAGCCGCACCCACATCACCGTCTGAAATTAGGGCGACTCTCGCTCCAGCCTCACGGATTTCTTTAATTAAATCGTTGTGGCGTTCGCGCTTCATGACCACGATCACGAGTTCTTCAATAGAGCGCTCTAGACACTCAGCGAGAATCTTCAGGTTTTCTGTTGCTGACTTGTTAATGTCTACCTTGCCCTTAGCTGCGGGAGGTGCTGCTAACTTCTTCATGTAAAAGTCAGGAGCAGCAAATAATCCACCCTTTTCTGAAATTGCTAAGACAGCCATCGAACCAGGTTGTCCATAAGCTACCAAGTTCGTACCTTCACAAGGGTCAACAGCGATATCAATTTCAATTAGTTCATCAGGGTTACAGAAATTTGCGGCATCTGGTTGGGTACAGATACCAACTTCTTCCCCGATGTATAACATGGGCGCGTCATCGCGTTCGCCTTCCCCGATAACGATGCGACCGCGCATGTGGATTTTATTCATCCGCTCCCGCATAGCTTCCACAGCTACTTGGTCAGCGATGTTTTTTTCGCCTTTACCCATCCACTTCGAGGAAGCGATCGCGGCTTGCTCTACTACTTCAATAATCTCTAACCCAAGTGTATTTTCCACAGAGTCTGCCCTCTCAACTGCTTGAATTTCTGCCGCTTTATCTGGCTATTTCAGTCTTCAAGTCTACCAAAGGGCGGATACACGTGGAAGAAAGTTAAGTTTTACTGCTAACTCGTTAGAAAAGTGCCAGTTAATACATTCCTCATTTTTTACTCCTAACTACTCCAGTATAAAGCCTGTTCAGAAGCAACTAGTTAAGGACTAGCACAAATAGGTAGCAGTGTATATCTAGAACATTGCTTTTATTCAGTGTTTATCTTTAGGTATAAAATAATAAAGAAAAAAAGCTGGTAGATTCACTAAAAACTGAAAAACGAGGCGTAGAGTAAAAAGCTAGTCAAATTCAGAGGTTAATCGTGTTTATCGACTACATCACACTAATGTTGATCAATATGGTAGCTGGTTTATTTCTACTGGCTGACTATGTGTATCGTGGTATAGATAGTTCTAATCAAAAACAGTGGATTCCAGGATTCGGAATTACAGGTGCGATCGCACTTACAACTGGTTTACACATGAGCTTCACCTGGCCAGTAATGGGTAGCTTCAATATTGCCTTTGGTGAGACAAGTGTCTTATTTGGAATCTTATTTGTTGCGGCTGCGGTTTCTCTTGCTCAAGGTTGGGATTTATTGACAATAGCAATTTACGGCTTCTTTGCTGGTGCAGTTGCGATCATAGTGGGTATCCGCATCATCAACTTGAATATGACAAAGCAACCGCTTTTATCGGGAATCGGCTTTATTTTAACTGGATTAGGTGGTATTTTTGCAGCGCCAACTCTCTATTGGAAAACCAACCGAACTTGGCGGCTAATTGGCGTAGCAGTGCTGATAGTAGCGGCTCTAATTTGGGCATTGACTGGATATTTGTCTTACTGGAATCATTTAGAGGGTTTTCAAAAATGGGTTCCAGCCCCAATGCGGTAATCAATGCCAGCAATGATCTAGGCTAGAGAAATAGTTAAAACCTTGCTTAAGAAAATATGCTGGACTTTCTTAATCCCCTTTTAAATCGCCATCCAGAGCGAGTCAAAGCCAACGTCGAACTTTACACATGGCAAACTTGCCCTTACTGCATTCGTGCCAAAATACTGCTGTGGTGGAAAGGTGTAAATTTTACCGAATATAAAATCGACGGCGACGAAGCAGCCAGAGCTAAAATGGCAGAACGCGCTAACGGACGTCGTACTGTACCGCAGATTTTTATCAATAATCAGCACATTGGCGGTTGCGATGATCTTTATCAACTAGACACACAAAGTCAACTCGATCCTCTTTTAGCCCAAGCCGCTATTTAGCTTCAGATTTCTAATCCTTGTCATTACCCCATTTTTGTAAAAGTTAAGGTATTGCAGTGACGCACATCCCGCCTAGAACTTAAGTTCTAGGCTAATAGCTCTAAAGTCCACTCAAGCTCAACCGAGAACCGCTATATACTTTTTCTTTCTCGTAGCATCAGTGTCTCGCCCGTCCAAAGGCGAGCATAATTTTAAAATTTTTATATTGATAAGTATATGCTAACTAAATACACAGAATATCTTATACATCAACAATGGATGAGTTCTGCCTTAGAATTAGCAAAAGTAGCAGGTGATGCAGGTGAAGTCCCTGTAGGTGCTGTTATCATTGATTCAACAGGCCAATTTCTAGCACAAGGAGAAAATAGAAAAGAGCGTGACAAAGATCCTAGCGCTCATGCGGAAATTCTCGCTCTCAAAAGAGCTGCAACAACTTTACAAAATTGGCATCTTAATGAATGCACCCTCTACGTAACTCTTGAACCTTGCCCGATGTGTGCAGGTGCGATCGTCCAAGCGCGTCTAGGACTACTTGTATATGGAGTAGACGATACCAAAACTGGCGCAATTCGTACAGTTATTAACATACCCGATAGTGCTGCTTCTAATCACCGCTTACAGGTAATCGGAGGCGTTCTAGAGTCAGCTTGTCGTCAACAATTACAGGCTTGGTTTGCTACTAGGCGGCGTAGTGTAAACTAACGGACAGAGGTAAAACTGTCCATCTAGTACCAGACAAGTCACGCAAGAGAATCTACGGTGTAACTAATCAGACTTTTCGTTAAATTTTACCCGTCAATCAGCTGCATTCGTCATGATGGAATTTTACTCTTCATCCGATACCTGCCAGCAGACACCAGCAAATCATCAGGTGACTGGTACTACCTCAAGGGTTTCTCCTTGGTTAAGTCCTCTGGCATATTTATTAGGGCGTCACTGCCTATTACCATTATTCTTTGGGCAAATTAGCATAACCGGACAAAAAAACATCCCTACAACTGGGCCTGTGATCTTCGCGCCTACTCATCGGGCGCGTTGGGATGCATTGCTCGTACCCTACGCTACCGTTGATTGTCGGAGAGAACAAGATCTGCGGTTTATGGTGACTATCGACGAATGCCAAGGTTTGCAAGGCTGGTTTGTCCGACGTTTGGGAGGGTTCCCTGTAAATTCTAAGCATCCGTCAATCCGCACGCTGCGACATGGAGTTGAGCTACTTCAGCAACAAAAAACCCTGGTTATCTTTCCAGAAGGTAATATTTTTCGTGATGGTCAAGTTCACCAGTTGAAGCCGGGAATTGCTCGTCTTGCTTTGAGCGCGGAATCTAGTCATTCGGGGCTGGGAGTGAAAATTATACCCATAGGCATCAATTACAGCCAACCTTATCCAAATTGGGGTACAGATGTGAGTATTAACATTGGCTCCCCAATCAGAGTCAAGGATTATATGAGTGGCTGTATAAAACAAGATGCCAAAAGCATCACAGTTGATTTAGCAAAGGCACTGCAACAGTTAAGCCATCAAGAAACAAAAATTACTAATCGTGCATTTGCAGAAATTACTAATTCTTGATATTGTCAAACGTCAAATGTCCCAAAACTAGCTCTTACCCATTGAGTATTAACCGTGCATGATTAAGAAACTGGACGTTTTCAAGGTTTGACATTGATTGCTGGCTATGTTCATCCTGAGTACGTCACAAAACATTAGGGCTTGTTTGCAACCTTTGAGGATGTATACATAATAGAGTACCCGCTTTTAATGAAGTATTTAGCCAAATTGGCATTTTTTTGAGCCTATAGCTAATAATTGTCTTGAAACAACTGAATTAAGCTGTTCGTCATCTAGTTTGACAGGGCAATCTAAGGCAGCAAACGGGTTCAGGCGCTAAATTATCAAATTTAGATGCGCGTCAGCTTAGTTGATGATAGATATTCTTACTATTTGGTCAAATAGTTAAATGAAAGTCTTGAGATTTTCCATGATTTTGTAACCATAACTGGTAAAAACAAAATTTTGGGAAGCATCGACTGTGGACATCGCCATGTTTAAATGGTTTGGAGCGATGAGTTTCATCCCCTCTGGAAGCGATCGCAAATACTTCTTGCAGCGTGAAAAGATTCTCGTGCCAAATATCCCACTTAACCTGAGATAATTATTGCACAGGAAAGTCGGTAGCGGGACGGATGGTGAAGCAGTCTAAATTTTTTCTCAAAAAAACTCTTCATCACGGCGTTGTCAAACTACTCCCAAGCTGCTTGCTGGTAAACCGATGATTAAAAAATCAGAGGAATTAACGCGATCGCTCATAATGACGATTTTAGTTAATTAGTATACAGGGGCAATGGGAACTCTATTAAACCGATTTTCAGTCTAAATCAGAGAAACTTAGGATGTGGCATTGCTTTGTCCAAGACCAAAACAGAGTTAAGATACCCGAAGTTTCCATAAATTTTCTGTATAGTCGTTGCACTACTTGACCCCATGAACACTGCTGTCGCTGTTACCTTGATGCACCGTACTCTTTTATCAGTCATAGCAGTCCTCAGCCTGCTATCACCTGTGAATGCTCAGGTATCACAGTTACCAGGCACTACTAGCCCACAACCCATTGACCCCAACGATCCCAATAACCTGCGCCCCATAACCCAAAGTAACAGCCTTTTGAGCATTGAAGGTGGCGATCGCTTACTAAAAGAGGCAGACCAAGCTGTTTCTGCTCAAAATTACCCCTTAGCTGCCAAGAAACTGCAAGAAGCGCGTCAGGTTTATAATCAGCTATCTAATTTTTATCAAGAATTAAACTCTAGCTTTTCGGGAATTGACAATAGAGTTTCTGATTCTCAGCGTCAGAAAGCTCTAGTAACAGCGCAAAAGCGAGATGAAGCCACCTTTCAGCTAGCATTGGTACATCGCGCACAAAATCAGCCAGAATTAGCTGTACCGTTGTTGATTCAAATAATTAAGAGTCAAAACCCGACGCGCGATTTAGGTAAGAAAGCCTATAAACAGTTGTTTGAATTGGGTTTTGTTGATTCTCCCTATCCTAAAGAAGGTGGTGCTTCATCTTCCTCACCGCCAAAAAAATAAATTAAATTTTTCTTGTCTGTTTTTCCCCTACTCTCCCTGCTTCCCCATCTCCCTAAGCAGCAGCTTGAGAACTTCCCAGTGCTAGGATAGGATTATCTACCGTAGCTTTGAGGCAGCGTCCTCAAAAATCCACCTCAGAGCTGCGTTTATCTCTAGCCTTGCCAAAACCTGAACTTGGTACAGTCATTGCTCTATATCTGTTAATAATAGAAAAGTAAGTTTTTTCAGGAATAGCGATGATTAGTCCGCAGCAGGTTGAGGCAATGATCAAGGCGGAACTGCCAGACGCTCAGGTTCAGGTGCAAGACTTGACTGGTGGCGGTGACCACTATCAGGTAACAGTAGTTTCATCGCACTTTGCAGGTAAGGGACTAGTGCAACAACACCAGTTAGTTTATGGTGCTTTGGGGCAAGCTATGTCAACTGAAGCAATTCATGCCTTGGCAGTAAAAACATATACTCCTGAATCTTGGCAAGCAACACCAGCTTCCTAAACATAGAGTTAGGAATTAGGAGTTAGGAGTTATGAATTTTTAACTTCTTACTCGTCATCGTCGAATGTAACATAGGAAACAGAAATACCATGACGCCAGAACTCAAAGAGAAAATTGATAACTTGCTACAACAGAACAAGATTATGGTTTTCATGAAGGGAAACAAGTTAATGCCCCAATGTGGTTTCTCCAACAACGTTGTGCAGATTCTCAATACTTTGGGAGTTCCCTTCGAGACAGTTGATGTTCTATCAGACTCTGAAATCCGTCAAGGAATTAAAGAATACTCTAACTGGCCGACAATTCCCCAAGTGTATATCAATGGTGAATTCGTTGGCGGTTCTGACATTTTGATTGAAATGTACCAAAAAGGTGAATTGCAGCAAAAGGTAGAAGTAGCTTTAGCCTCGTAATATTTCTTTACGCAAATCAGAGGGTATGCTGCTAAATTTGCGCTTTGCAATCAAGGCAATTTGCCATTTTTAATATCCTTGAAAGGTCAGAGAACTTGTATCTCCCCTTTCAAGGGTTTTTTATGGGTTTATAAAAAAAATACTTGATCTGTGTTGGAATTGATTGCAAGGGTATTCAACAATCCCCTCAGTCGCATTGGCAAGACCAATATAAGGCTGAGGGGATGGGTTTTATCAATACAATACAATATTTCCAAAATCTCACACCACGGCACCAGTTGACCAATACAGATAATATGCTATAATCATCTGCGGGAATTAACGGTTACTATCAACGACTAGGTAAATACTACTTAGTAGTAATCGTGTTGTGGCTGTGGTTGCGGCACTGCAAAATTTGATCCATCGTACAAGTAGCGGCTGGCTTCCTCTTCTAAGCGATGAATCAGGATAGGTTCAAGAATGTTGCCATGTCGTAGTGCGGCTAGATATCCATCCAAATACATCCGCATGTCATCCGTGCGATAACCGCGATTCCATAACTCGACGAAGGCGTCGGTGAGTCTTTGGTAATAGCGGATGGTTTGTGTGTCTTGGAGCATAACTGCTGTATTAAACTCTTTGGAATGAGAATTGTAAATGATTTACGCTCAAAAGTGAACTGTAATTTCACTTTGGCATTAACTCAAAGTCAACACATGTACTTTGGACAGTACCCCCCTAGCAGCTACAAGCTACTCTAATCCTATTCCAGAAAACATCGATTCTAGTTATCTGCTAAGTTATTTTTATAATTTTCATAACTCTTCAGCCCAATTGTATTGGTGATATATTCGTGGGTGTAGGAAATAATTTCTGCAAGATCCGAATCCACTTTTATCATCATGGTAAAAAACCGTTGTGGTAAAAGCTAGCTGCTTAGGCTATAGTTTTTGGCAAGATGATATCCATCTAAAAGCAGAATGTTAAGCTAGAACAACTTTCAATAAGTTTAACAAATATTTCGATTAATTTAATAAAAATTTAAGAATATTTCTAATCGCCTTCGGCAAGGCATAAATTCAAAGATATTGCCACTATTTTTATGAGGAAATGTAAAGCTAATAGCTATTGAAGTAACAAAGGCTACAAAACCTTAGAGATGAGCTTGTTACTTTGAAAGTCATCGACGCTAAGGGGTCTTGCCACTGTGGGTTCGGTTTGTATAGAAATCATTGAGGGGAATCCCCATCTGAGGTCGTTGCTGGGTTGGCACTTGCAACAACTGGAATACCGTGTCCATCAAGCTGCCAGCATTTATCAAGCAAGGGAAGTATTTTTAAGCCATCAACCAACACTGGTAGTTTTGGATGCAGACCTGCCTGATGGTGATGGCATTGAGTTTTGCCGTTGGTTGCATCGTCAGCAGCAGCCTCTAATCTTAATGCTATCTGCCCGTAATACTGAAGGTGATATTGTCGCAGGTTTAAAGGCGGGTGCAGATGATTATCTGAGCAAACCTTTTGGCATGCAAGAGTTTTTGGCACGAGTAGAGGCACTGATTCGCCGGAAGCGCACACCTACTGCACCAGCTTATTTGGATTATGGCACTTTGCAAATCGATTTAGTTCAGCGCCGTGTCCGCTTCCAGGGGGAGTTCATTGACTTAACGCCTCAAGAATTCAGTTTGCTGTACGTTTTGGCCCAAGCTGGGGGAGTGCCTCTGAGTAGGTCAGAATTACTGCGTCGTGCTTGGCCTGATGCTATCGATAACCCTCGTACCATTGATACTCATGTTTTATCGCTGCGGAAAAAGGTTGAACTTGATCCTCGCCAACCCAATTTGATTCAAACTATCCGCAATGTAGGATACCGTTTTAACATGGAAATTTTGAATACCAATATTTCACAATCACAAACAACAAAGTTAGCTAGAGAGAGATTTAATAATCAACGTTCAACGCTTAGTAGTGTGTGATGGGAATGGGGAGTGGGGAATAAAGAGTGGGGGATGAGGGAGATGAGGGGATAATTATTAACTACTTAACTCCTAACTCAGCACTCAGCACTCTTAATGCCCAATGACGATTGACTAATGGAAATTTAAAATCCAAAATCGTCTTGAGCTTCTGCTTGAATTAAGCTTTCTCGTAATTCAACCCAGTTTATTTCAGAGACTTTTTGATTTGCCAATAAATGACCTTGGTGTAGATGTAATAACTGAGTACAAAACATCTGAGCTAGTTCCAGTTGGTGGTTTACCATCAAAATTGTGGTTTGATGAGTTTGACTTAACTGGGTTAAGACTTGCATTAGATGAGAAGCTGTACCAGCATCAAGGGCAGAGGTTGGCTCGTCTAATAATAATATTTTAGGCTGGATGACTAAGGCACGAGCGATCGCTACTAGTTGTCGTTGTCCCGCAGAAAGTTGCACCTCTGTTCGCCCCAACCATTCACTGGGAATATGCAGTTGTTCTATCCAGTGACTGACTCGTTGCTCAATTGTCTGTTTGGACAAACCACGCAAAACTAAAGGATAAGCCAAGGCTTGCCCAACTGTCATCCCCAACAGTTTTGATTCTTGCAATACAAGTACAAGCATCTGGCGTAGCTGGATGACGGGAATTTGGCGATATTCTTGGTTTTCTAGATACATTTTGCCAGTAGTGGGTTCAATGAGGCGGTTGAGGAGTCGTAATAACGAAGTTTTTCCAGCACCTACTGGCCCTACAATGGCAATGCGTTCGCCCTGGAATACCTCTAAGGAAATATCTTGCAATATGGGGTATCCTTGCTGATTGCCTGGAAGTTGGGTTTTCAGCTTCGTAAACAGGTTAATTTGCTCTAGCCTGAATGTGGCTTTTGCTGTATTCAAAGGAGTGGGGAGTAGGGAGTGGAGAGCGGGGAGTAGGGAGATGGGGAAGAAATAACCAATATCCCATGCCCAATTTTAAGTTAATTGTTTGGTAGTTAATGCTGTAGCGATCGCCCAGCCATCGACCAATAGTAACAGCAGTGTGAATCCTAGTAAAATTAAGTACATCCACGGCTGCGCTAAAGGGCGAACATCTGTAGTATCAATACCCGTCTTTGCTTGGACAATTTGCACGAAACGGGCAAATCCGGCTACACGCATCGGTAGTAAATAACCTTTCCCATCCTGGCTGACAAAGTAATAAACTATTCCTCCTTGACCAGTGGTGCGGGGTTTTAACTCTTTCACATCTGACCAAGGTAAAAACCAGCCTTTACGAAAAAAGCTAGGTACCCAGGCGGGGTAAGTAACCTGAATTCCCTGGTCATCTACCGTTACTCGTTCAGTCAATACAGCATACAAGGCAACGAAGCCGATGCTAATTCCTATCCACAATAACCCTGGGGGTACTGGTGCAGCTGTTACCTGCGATAAGAAGGGTAATGGGACTGTGAGTGCTATGTATAGACTCAGTAGCGTCATCCGAATCAAAGGAGACAGACGAAATACAGAAGCTGAAATATTGGCTGAGTTTGCTGTCACGGCTCAATTACAATGCTTTTCTTCATTGTACGGTAGGTCTATGTCATACCTCGACTGCCGTATATAAGCTATGCCACTTTAATAATTCGTAATTCGTAATTCGTAATTCGTAATGACGCTCTCTACGAGACGCTGCGCGTAGCTTGCTTCCACGAAGTGGTACGCGGACTCGCTACCGCTACGCTAACGTAATTCGTAATTTTTTAGGGTAAATATTTTTGCACTACAATCCAACCAGTAAAGGATACCCAGGCAAATCCTATAAATAGAATAATATTTACGCCGATGTGTAAGGGTCTAGCCCAAGGTCGTTCGGCACTAATTTGCGTCGCACTGAAAGCAGATAGTAAAACTAATGCTACTACTATCAATCCAGCAACTAAATGTGATGAGTGACCCAACGAACCAAAATGACCGAGAGTTCCAACAATGCCGATCGCTAGCAGTAGTAGTACTAAACTTACCATGCTGATGCCCATTGTATAGTGGAGCGATCGCACCCCTTTATTTCCACCCATAAATGGGGTGATAAAAGGGAATTGCTGCGAAGTTCTCGCCCGAAACATCCAAACGCCGGTGACTGCTAACATCAGATATGCCAGCAGGGACAACCCCATTGACCAGGCGGCTATTTTCCACAACCAAAGAAATGAAGGCAGATTCATAAGATTGATTGTAAATGAGATGGGGGAGCAGGGGAAGCAGGGGAGGCAGGGAGCAAGGGAGAAGAATTTCCCCTCTGCCCCCTGCCCCCCGCCCCTCTGCCTCTTTTCAATGCCCAATTCTCAATAAACAAAAAAGGCTGCTGAATTAGCAACCCTTAAATGTAGTAAATTTTTTTTTAATCAACCGATGCTAAACCAACGATTTGTAAGGGTTTTGTAGTATCTCCGATTTTTGTATTAATTTGCTGCACTATAGACCTGGTATTAATAAGGTCTTTTTCATCTGATGAGTCTGTATCAAACTCATAAACGCTGGGTTCGTCGAGCATTAGGCGATCGCACGGAATTTTATCGGATAAAATTGCACTTGCCATCATCCCTGTATGAATCTCCACTTGACTTTCTCGCGGAGCTTCAAACACTAAACGTTGCCCAGGGAAAACAACCCTTTCAAAGTACCAGTTGGGAATATCGGAGATGCGAGCTATCTGTATTTTGCTGGTGGCATTAATGTAGCAGCAGAGAATTTTTCCCGATTGCTCAGGTGGTAGAGGATCTAATATTTGAGCCATAACTGCTGAGGAGCTTTACGCCACAATTTTACATTACACTAGCCAAGCCTAGCATTGCCTGATCCCCAGTTGCTGTAGCTCCGACTACCAACTGAACTTTTATAGATTATTTTTAACTTAATAATATATATCGCAGTTTCTAAAAATTTTGTAAAAATTTCTGCTTTGTCTGCAATTTTACACTATATGAACATCTTTTAATTTTTAATATGGCAAAAAATCTTTAACTTCTTTAGGGCAGATAGTTACAGGGTAGGTATGGTGAAGATCCCCTTAGCTTGAGCCTAGTTCAGGAGTGTATTTTCGTGTTTCATCTATCGCAGGATTAAAAGCCTGGGATCATCGCTTAATGAATGAACTCGATGTTATCGTAAAGCTATATGAAAAATGTCTTCATAAAACTTCTCTTGATGCCATGCGTTTGGTATAGAAAGCAATTTTATTGATTTTTACATCTGTGAACACAAGTTTCACGCATATCAATAATTTGCTTTAATGTCAAGCAAGATTGTCAGAGATTAGTAGACAAAAGAAAAACACCCTTTAAAACTGGAATTTATCTCGCTTTCCCCAAAGATTGGCAAGATGGAAGTCAAAACACCCATGATGGAAAATCGAATTCTTTACGTTCGCCTTCCTTGTAACCCTATCTTTCCCATTGGGGTTGTCTACCTGAGCGATCACGTCCACAAACAGTTTCCTAATATTGAACAGCGAATTTTTGATTTAGGAACAGTGCCACCTTTAGACTACAGTTCTGCTCTAGATCGCTGTATCGATGAATTTAAACCGACACTGCTAGTATTTTCGTGGCGTGATATTCAAATCTATGCCCCAGTTGGCGGACGTGGTGGCAACCCACTACAAAACGCCTTTGAATTTTACTACGCGAAGAATCCTTTATTAAAACTACGTGGGGGATTGGGCGGTTTACGAATCTTCATCGCTTACTATGTAGAGTTGTGGCGCAATCAGGGCTTAATCAAACGCGGTTTAAAGCGTGCCCAAAAATATAATTCTAATGCCCGTGTAGTTGTCGGTGGTGGTGCAGTCAGTGTATTTTACCAACAGTTGGGCAAAAGCTTACCCCAAGGGACAATTATTTCTGTGGGTGAAGGGGAAACTCTCCTAGAAAAACTTTTAGGTGGCAAAGATTTTCGAGATGAACGCTGTTACGTTGCCGGAGAAACTCAACCACGGGAACGGCTAATTCACGAACAACCCACTCCACTAGAAAAAACAGCTTGTAACTACGACTATATCGAAAGCATCTGGCCGGAATTTAACTTTTACCTGCAAGAAGAAGACTTTTATATAGGTGTACAAACTAAGCGTGGTTGTCCTCATAACTGCTGCTATTGCGTCTACACTGTCGTCGAAGGTAAACAAGTCCGCATCAACCCAGCAGATGAAGTAGTGGCTGAGATGCGCCAATTATACGATCGCGGCATTCGCAACTTCTGGTTTACCGATGCCCAATTCATCCCAGCCAGAAAATTTATCGACGATGCCATAGAACTCTTGCAAAAAATCGTCGATTCTGGTATGACAGACATTCACTGGGCAGCATATATCAGAGCCGACAATTTGACACCAGAGTTGTGCGACTTGATGGCGAAAACCGGGATGAACTATTTTGAAATCGGCATTACCAGTGGTTCTCAAGAACTTGTACGGAAAATGCGGATGGGGTATAACCTGCGAACCGTTTTGCAAAACTGCCGCGACTTGAAAGCAGCTGGTTTCAACGATTTAGTTTCCGTCAACTACTCCTTTAACGTCATTGACGAACGTCCCGAAACCATCCGCCAAACCATCGCCTACCACCGAGAACTAGAACGGATTTTTGGTGCTGATAAAGTCGAACCTGCCATTTTCTTTATTGGATTGCAACCCCATACCCATTTAGAAGAATATGCTTTCAAAGAAGGCATCCTCAAACCAGGGTATGATCCAATGAGTTTGATGCCGTGGACAGCCAAAAAACTCCTCTGGAATCCCGAACCTCTTGGTTCATTCTTTGGAGAAGTCTGCTTGCAAGCTTGGCAACAAAACCCTAACGATTTCGGACGCGAAGTCATGAAAATCTTAGAAGAAAAACTAGGTTGTGCCGACTTAGAAGCAGCACTTTCTGCACCAATAGAGACAAAAGACAAACAGTTAGCAGCTGTTTGATAAAATTTACAGAATTAGACAAGAGCAAATTTCATCTCCTTGTCTCGCGCCTACCCCTACCCGAATCACTCCCCCTCTGCGGTTATTTTCACCCAATCCCATGTTAGAAGGTTCAATCCTACAAAAGCTAGAAGCAGCCCATCGCCACACCACCAGGCCAATTCGATTTGGTGTTTACTACAAAAATACCTTAGTTGCCCTGTGTCATGCTCTTGAAGACCATATCTTAACCGACGACGGTACACCCTTAGTAATCTCAGCCTTCCAACAGGGTAAATGGTATCTACAAGAAGCCGGGCGATATCTGCATATCGCCCAGCGCAGCAGAGAAATTGTTATTATGGCTGCTGCTGAATCCGGCTTTGCTGAACATCGCACAAGCCTTTTACCCAATGTAGACTTAGTGGCATTAGATTCAGTCGATCCAGTCGCTCAGGAGTGGCACTTAATTATTTTATCGCCTAAATACACAGCAATGGTAATTTGTCAAGAATTATCAGAGGCTGATTATGGCAGCACTGGAGTCCCGACATCAGACTTAGAGCGTAAATTCTATGGCTTGTGGACATTTGAGCCAGAGTTAGTGCAAGAGACAGCAGAAATAGCGATCGCTCACATCAAAAAATACAACCCAGAATTGGCGGAAAAACTCACAGCCGATAAACAACAAATTGTACCGTCAATGGACAGATCCCAAAATTTAGGTGCAGTTGTCTCCCGTGTAGTAGATTACCTCCAGACTGGGCAAGATAATTTATCCATCCCCACAGCGCTTCAGAAACAAACCCTAGATCGCAACTTGGTTTCTAACGAAATCCAAGCCTTTTTGCGAATGGCACAACTGATGGATATGGCAGATGTCAACAATCCAATGGCAGCTGCGGAAGTAGTAGTTCTTGCTGAAGCGATCGGTCAACTTTTGGATCTTCCCGCATGGCAGATTAAGAGATTGCGGCTAGCGGCTTTGTTACATCGCATAGATCCGTTACAAAAAGCAGAAAGCGTTCTCACAGATGGTATATCCACACGCTACCAAGAAGATGCCCCCAGTAGTCCCTTAACTTGTCCCTTAGTACCGGGGGCACAAGTATTGCGAACTATGCCACGACTACGAGCAGTTGCCCAAATTATCACTCACCAAACCGAGTGGTGGAATGGTACAGGGGAACCAGCAGGTTTGGCTGGAGATGAAATTCCCTTAGAGTCGAGAATTTTGTCATTATTAGCAGATTTTCAGTGGCGAGTCAATCAGCGAAAATCGTCAAATCAAAGCCGGGAACAGATATTTACTCAAGCTTTAGATGAGTGCAAACAGCAACAATCTAACCGCTTTGACCCTAAACTTGTAGATACCCTAACTTTATTAGTTATGGGTTTACAACAGGGACTCGACTTACCCATCATGACACCCAAAGTCAGCGCCGGTATCTGGATACTTGATTCCCAATGGGATAGCCACAGCAAGATCAGTGAGGAGATTGATAGTTACTTTACATGAATATTGAAGCCATTAAATTAGGAAAACTCAAACAACTTCCAGGGGCAAATTTAGAAGACGAGGAACTCTCTCGACTGGATTTAAGCCGGATTAATCTTGCTGGTGCTACCCTTGTTGGCACTAATTTCGCTGCTTCCAAACTCGAAGGTGGGCATTTGGAGGGAGCAAATTTGATGGGGGCGAACCTCCAAGAAACGGACTTGCGGGCGAACTTGATGGGAGCGAACCTGATGCAAGCAGATTTAACGGGCGCTGACTTGCGGGGTAGTAATTTGCGTGGCGCTAACTTGATGGGAGCCAGACTCAGTGATGTGTCATTGGTGGGTGCTTTTTTAAGTGGTGCCAATTTGATGAATGTGAACTTGCAAGGCGTTGATTTGCGCGGTGCTGACTTGCGTGGTGCAAACCTGACTGGGGCAAACCTCAAAGGTGCAGATTTAAGTCGCGCCGATTTGCAGGGTGCTCTGTTGAGTGAAGCAAACCTTGAAGAAGCTGATTTGCGAGGGGCGAATTTGGCAGGGGCGAATTTGACGGGAGCGAATTTACTCTGTGCAGAGTTAGAAGGTGCAAATTTGAGCGGCGTTAATTTGAATAAAGCGTGTGTAGTGGGGACAGTGGTTGAGACGCTTGCGTAAAGATTGCACCAAAAAGCCACCTATGCCGATTATTTATATTTTTGAGGACTACCCACAATGACACCCGTCGCTGCACAAGTCTCAATCACCGCGATCATTCCCATGTTGAGCGCGATCGCAAATCGGCAATAGAAACAGTTTAAAGAACTGGAGGCAAATTTTGTATCCCAGTATGGCGTAGAGGTATGGTAAGAGGTTTTTAATTTCCGTCTCAAGCCAGCACTGGATAAAGATTCTGACAGATGGCTACTGATCCAGTGGTTGGTGAAGGAATTATCTCAGTCAAAAATGTGGCTTAGGTGCGATCGCGCAAGGTGAATTATGGCGATTAATTAAAGACTTTTTCTAAGTGCGCTCTTAATTTATCAATACTACCCCACTGCTTCATCAAGTTTTCACTAGATAACAATTTAGCTTTAGTGTCATACCAACCCCAATCGGCTTTCATTTCCTTCTGATCAAGAGGAATACCGTTGGGATTCTTGAAATCAGAAATCCAATAAACCTTAACCCATCGGAAAATACCCCATGTACCTGTTTCGCGTTGAGGTTTATCTTCACTTCCCTCGTTCACTAATTCAACTACGTGCGTCAAGTATCGCTCGTTCCCAGGTGGTCTTTGAGAAAGGATGATCAGAGATCCTTTTGGTAATTTAAAGGTGTGAGTATCTACACTTGTATCTTTACTCTCTTTAAAGTTTAACCGAAAGTAAGCTCCAATAGGATAGCCTTCATACGCCCAAGCTTGATCATCATTGGCATTTTTGATATATTCCAGACGACTACAATCCATTATTTTTAACCCTCAATATTTGTTTGATGTTGAATCTCTAAAAGCTTTTTGGCTGCACTCTGACACCTTGCCTAAATGGAATATTAATGTAGTTTTTTTTAGCCGATATTTTATTTTTCTACAAGTTCATTAGCCATTTTTAATTTTTCACCGTTCGCCCTCGTATCCACAAAGCTAGTACACTCATTAACAACACCCCCATCACTCCTTGCAGGGGATTATTATTCACACCAGTTACCCAATCAGGAACTTGACCAGAATATTTCACTAATTTACCCACATTAATAATGTAGTAACCCCAAACTAAACCACCATGCAAACCAATTGGAAAACCTAAGAGTCCCCTCCGCCAACGCTTTCCCCATACTTGCGTTAACCCCAGCAGTACTAAAGCTGGAAATTGCGGCAGTGTATGAATAATTGCCTCCAAAGGTTTAATAAAGTGCAATGTAGCAAAGGCAGTTGCATCTGTCCACAGTGCCACACGCGGACTGTAATCTAGTTGTAATTCATCTAACAACCAGCCTCGGAATAACAATTCTTCAGCAAAACCGATGCCCAAGCCAACAAGTAAACCCTCTAAAATTACTTTCAGCAAGAAAACTTTCGGTTGTTGCCACACCAACCAACCCAATAAACTTTCTACTCCAAAAAGTATCAGAATATTAATTATCCCCATAGCCAAGCCACGCAGTAAATCCACACCATTTTGCCGCGTGAATTCTAAGCCATAATGCCGCAAAATTTGGGGCTGTTGGTAAACATATTTGCCCCATAGTCTCAGGAGAAAAATAAATATTGCATATAACAACACCAATGTCAATATACTTTCTAAGTTTAGATCATGCACTAGAAAGTATATTGGTGCAGCCAATGGCAACCATAGCAGCAATAAAGTCAAAATAAAAGAACCCAGCCTAATAGGGGCAGGGCGTTCAGCTAAACGGACAAGGTTTTTTTTCATACTAAATAAGTCACCAATCACCAGTCAATACTCTAAATTTTGACCAATGACCAATAACTAATGACTATTCATCAGGTTCAATGGTGCTACTTAAACCGTGACTTTTCAATGTTTCGCAATAGAACTCAGCGTGTTCCAAAGCGCAAGTAATAACTAAAGCTAGCCCGTTAGTATGGGCTTCCATCATGATGCTCACAGCTTGTGGTTGGGTAAGGCTAGGTACAGTGGCTATTAGTGACTGTACAACATGCTCCATCGAGTTGTAGTCGTCGTTATGGAGCAAAACGCGATACCGAGGCGCGAGCTTACGGGTTGTGGAAGGCTTTTCAATAGTTTCAACTGACACGGCTCTCTGCTCTTTCTCGTTAATTCACTACAACAAAGTTTCTGTCCAGCGATCGCTTAACAGTTATTTACCTATTCTATAGTATTTCTGTTGAGATACTATGCTAGGAAAACCCTTTGCTGCCAAGGATTGGTCGTATTAGTTTTGCGTAGGCACTTGTGAGGCACATGTCTTAAGACATGGTTGCCGTGAGAGTGCTACCCTAATGTTACAGAAGTTCCTTTAAAAGTAGCGCATTCTCACTTTTAAATTAAAACAAGTTACCAAACAATCGTTGTCGCTGCCCAAACTGCATAATGATGGACATTAGCCTAAATTTTCTTCAACCAGGACAAATTGTATCTTTAGAGCATGGCGACAGGAATCTGTATGCAGAAGTCATTCAATTCGTAGTTTCCCGCCAGTTGTGCTGGGTACGTCCTTTATTAATGGTTACTTTCATTCAAGAATCGCCGCTAATTACCGATTTGCGAGATGCATCTGACCTGCTTTGGCCTGCCAATTTATTTCGGCCAGCATTAGACACAGAAGTAATTACCTTCTTGAGCCAAGTTTTAGCAAAAGAACCGAAAACGGAACCTGACTCAGCCGCCAAGCAGCAACTCAATCAATTTATTCACCAACTTTGGCAAGCATACCAATAGGGAATTGGGAATTGGGAATTGGGAATTGGTTATTAATTCTTCTCCCCTGCTCCCCCTGCTTCCCCTGCTCCCTCATCCCCCCACTCCCGACTCCCCATTCCCTTGTAGAGAAGATGTTTTTGAAGCTTTGATGTTAATAAAAATACTTTTCAAACATCCTCTTACTAAAACTTGTTTTACCTATTTGAAATTTTGATTGCTTCAGCCATAATCAAATTCACTTGATATGGGCAAAAAGCTTCTATACCTATGCAATTAGGAATATCCTAAGTTAGGAACCAACTGAATTCTACCAGCATCCATCTCTGCCATTAATAATTCCAGAGCTTCGTAATCAACGTCAGAAATGTAACCCAGTTCCGTCAATTCTGAGTTGATTTCATTTTCTATCTCAGGAGTTAATTTTTTGATGTCAAGAGCTTTTTCTACTAATTTACGAATAGCGTACTTAGTTCTCATAAATAATAACCTAAGTTTATATGATACTAATTATTCCCGATTTATCTAAGCATAAATAGTGATCTAAGAGTCATATAGAGCACATTTTAATTAATTAGAAATAATTCGCTATGAGGATGTCAGATGCCATCAGCAACGCTAAAATGAGGGTTTTAACTTACCGTTAAGACTTGGCTAAATTAGCTTTAGCTATAGACTAAGCAAGTTTTCTCAGCATACTTACTGATGATTTGTCGTTTCTCGGCTGTCTATAGTTGATTGTTTTTGAACTAGCATAAAAAAAAAGTATATATAAGCACATTTTAACTTTAAATTATGACAATCTTTAAACAGAGATACTAAAGCAATAAAGATTCAGCAAAGAGAAGTAAGACATATGGGCGATGCAACAAAATAGAGTTTATGTTCAAATAATTCTTAGCTCGACGCTTTAATAATTCTCAATAGGATGTAACTATGCAGGCAGTGCTTAACTATCCAAAGATTGCAGTGATTCGCCCCCAAGGCTTTTTGAATGCTACAAACGCCTTGGAATTTGAACGAGATATGACCACAGCGTTAGCACAAAATGATATTTCCATCTTGGTAGTAGACCTCGCAGCAGTAGAATCGTTAGACAGCGCTGGGTTGATGGCATTGTTATCTATACACAAGCTGGCTCTTAGTTTAGAAAGGGGTTTCCGACTCTGCGCTGTTGCTCCGTCAATTAGAATTATTTTTGAATTAACGCAACTCGATAGGGTGTTTGAAATATTGGATGATGAAGTTGAGTTGGCTGCAACATAACTTTATATAAAAGCACCAAGTTTTGGGTATGAAGGGGACTTTATGTAAAGGAGTTATAAGTTGCAACGGTAAACTCGGTTAGAAGACCTAATTCAATGCTAAGGTTGGGTTTGAGTAGCTGTAATTAAGGTAGCTAGAAGATAGCACAGTGGCTGTTGCAGTTGAAAAATTAATAACATCGGATATTTTAAAACCAGGGCGTTACCTGGGTAATGAGCGTTTAGCAGTACACAAACCTTGGGATACGGCAGCAATACGCTGGGTATTAAGTTATCCAGAAGTATATGAAGTCGGTGCATCCAATTTAGGGCACATCATTCTCTATAACATTTTGAATGCCCAACCGCGTCAATTGTGCGATCGCGCCTACCTCCCAGGAAAAGACCTGGCAGCCAAACTACGCGAAACTAATACGCCGTTATTTGCTGTAGAGTCAAAGCGATCGCTCACAGAATTCGATATTTTAGGTTTTAGCCTCAGTTACGAACTGGGTGCAACTAATATCCTAGAAATGTTGGATTTGGCTGGAATTCCCTTGACGTGGCGAGAACGGCAAAAAGCAGGGGAAGCAGGGGGAGAATTTACGAATCTCCAGTCCCAGTTTCCATTGATTTTTGCTGGTGGGCAAACAGCAACATCTAATCCTGAACCTTATGCCGACTTCTTCGACTTTATCGCCCTTGGAGATGGAGAAGAACTGCTGCCAGAAATTGGCTTGGTATTGGAAGAAGGCAAACAAGCAGGATTGAGTCGGGAACATCTGTTACTGGATTTGGCACAGATACCAGGTGTATATGTCCCTCAGTTTTACGACATGGCAGAGGATGGCTCAGTTCATCCTAGTCGTCCAGACGTACCCAAACGAATTCTGCGACGGGTTGCAACTCCCATACCCGCGTATTCCATTGGGTTAGTTCCATACGTGGAAACGGTGCATGACCGCTTAACCATTGAGATTAGGCGTGGTTGCACTCGTGGCTGTCGCTTTTGTCAACCAGGAATGCTAACTCGACCAGCACGGGACGTGGAACCCGATCAGGTTGTAGATGCAATTGAACAGGGAATGCGGGCAACTGGTTACAATGAGTTTTCTCTATTATCTCTGAGTTGTTCTGATTATTTGTCCCTACCAGCAGTGGGGATGGAAATCAAAAATCGCTTAAAAAATGAAAATATTTCTCTGACCCTACCAAGCCAACGGGTAGATAGATTTGATGAAAATATTGCCAATATCCTTGGAGGTACGCGGCAAGGTGGACTGACTTTTGCTCCAGAAGCTGGAACTCAGCGGATGCGAGACATCGTGAATAAGGGTTTGACAAATGAAGAATTGTTGCGGGGGGTAAAAACCGCTTGGGAGCAAGGCTGGGATAAAATCAAGTTGTATTTTATGATTGGCTTGCCGGGTGAGACGGATGCTGATGTTTTAGGCATTGCCGAAACAGTAAGTTGGCTACAACGAGAATGTCGGGGCAAAGGCAGAAAACCCCTAAACTTTAACCTGACGATTTCTAACTTTACGCCCAAGCCGCATACACCATTCCAATGGCACTCAGTTTCTACCACTGAATTTAAACGCAAACAAAACCTGTTGCGGCAAGAATTCCGCCGAATAAAGGGAGTGAAGGTAAATTTTACCGATGTTCGCATTTCGGCAATGGAAGATTTTGTGGGACGAGGCGATCGCAATTTGAGCAAAGTAGTCCGGCGTGCCTGGGAATTGGGTGCAGGTATGGATTCCTGGTATGAAAATTTAGATCAGGCTTTTAGCGCTTGGGGAGATGCGATCGCTCAAGCCGATCTAGACTGGAAATACCGCCAAGTAGAAAATGGCGAATGGAATTTGTTTCACGCACAAGATCAAACGAGATCGCCAGATGCGGAAAATACCCCACTCCTAACTCCTAACTCCTCACTCCTAACTCCCAACTCCCCACTCCCCACTCCCCACTCCCTCGATACTCCCCTCCCTTGGGATCATATTGATACCGGGATTGACAAAAAGTGGCTCAAAGAAGACTTGCAACGCGCCTTAGAAGCTGCAATTGTACCCGATTGCTCTTTTGAAGGTTGTTCCCACTGTGGCGTATGTGGAACCGACTTTGGCCATAATATTGTGATTGAATCACCAGCTATTCCGAAGTTCGCTGGCGAGTTTGTCCCCAACACAACTAAGGTACAAAGACTACGAGTTTGGTTTGGGAAACAGGGTAATATGGCTTTGGTAAGCCACCTAGATTTAATCCGTCTGTTTGACCGAGTTGTGCGGCGAGCAGGCTTACCAATCGCTTTCACTGGTGGATTTCATCCAATGCCGCGAATTTCTGTAGCAACTGCTTTGGCTCTAGGAGCTACTAGTAGTGGTGAAATTGCGGATTTTGAGTTAACTGTACCAGTGGCAGTCGATACTTTTCGAGAACAGTTGGTTCGGGAAATGCCCACAGACATACCTATATATGATGTGGAGCAGATAGATTTAAAAACTCCGGCAGCGACTCAACTGCTAGAAACAGCAGAATATTTAATTACCGTAGCAGCACTCGAAGAAGTAACACCTATACAATGGCAAGAATGGATTGATACCATCAAAGCAAAAGACGAACTGTGGTACGAGCATACAACAAAGTCAGGCAAGAGCCAGTTAATAAATCTGCGCGATCGCTTGTTTGAACTGGAATTAGTAGAAAACTACAAAAGTATTGCAGAATCTATATCTGTTATTCGTTATGTAGGTAGCTATCGCCAAGATGGTTTTCTATTGCGTCCTGAACAAATCCTGTTTATGCTAGGGATGGTGGCTAGTGGAGAATTTCAACTCCTGCACATCCACCGCAATCGGCTAATTTTAGGGGTATAATCCCTTTAGGGCAGCTTGCTAGTAGCTGTCCTAACATGGCTATATCGTTGGAATTGATTTTTAGCAAGGTTGCGTTAGAATGGGGTGAAGAGAAATTTTCTGGCGCTGCATTGAATTAGCTGGTTCACTACCCTGGTGCTCAGGGGGCGAAAGCAAAGATATTAGAGTGCGAATTCTAGGATTTTATCCCAGACAAACTGAGGCAGATTAAAGAACTACACACTCTCTCTATAGCTACCTTGTGAATCAGTAACTAACAGCAGGCTCGCTTAGATTCTCTAAATCCATGCTTTTTAAACAGCTGCTGAATGTTTAATCCCCAGTAGTGCCAAAGAGCTAGTGAGCTACTTTTCTAGAGTTGTTCGCCTTTGGCGTTCCCGTAGGTTAAACAACTGCTCTCGGTTAGGTCGAATTTGCAGACGTTCATCAGACGCGCAAAGCGCGGCTTAAAGTAGGGTAGCAGCTGGCGTTGCTGAGTATAACCCTAAGGATAAATCCGGGGAATGGAAAATAGAAATAGTTTCTTTTTCTTAACGACATCAGTAGGTTACTCTCAAATAAAGCTTCCTGAGTTAAAAACTCACTCAGGATTGAGAACTTTTGGCTCAGAACTCTCTTTATTGAGGGTATTGCATCACAAATCAACCACGGATGGTTGATTTAATTGCTTAAACATGCAACCCGTTCTGGAATAATCCGCCGTAAAAATGCTCTTAAGAGCGCCAATAGCTATTTAATTTAGAAGCTCAGGTTTGCGATTTTTATTATCAGCAGCGCCTTTTGAGGGTTGCAGGGGCAACAAAGGTATAACAAACCTCCAGACCTATTGGTGCTGCCAATTTTGAGGAAATTGAATGCCAAAACAAATTATCATCGCGGAGCAGCACCAAATTGCTGCTGTCTTTTCGGAAGATCAAATACAGGAACTAGTTGTTGCTACGGGTCATCACCAAATAGGTGATATCTACTTAGGAGTAGTAGAAAATGTATTACCTGGGATAGATGCGGCTTTTGTCAATATTGGCGATCCAGAGCGCAATGGTTTTATTCACGTCACCGACTTAGGGCCACTGAAGCTAAAGCGTAGCGCAGCAGCAATTACAGAACTACTTGCACCACAGCAGAAAGTTTTGGTGCAAGTAATGAAAGAGCCAACGGGAACAAAAGGCCCCCGGCTTACGGGTAATATTACTTTACCCGGACGCTACGTAGTACTGATGCCTTATGGGAGAGGTGTAAATTTATCCCGACGGATTAAAAGTGAAAGTGAGCGCAACCGCTTGCGGGCACTAGCAATTTTGGTCAAACCGGCGGGAATGGGTTTGCTTGTGCGTACAGAAGCAGAAGGCAAACCCGAAGAAGCGATTATGGAAGATTTGGAATTGCTGCAAAAGCAATGGGAAGCCATTCAGCAGGAAGCGCATTCCACCCGTGCCCCAGCACTACTCAACCGGGATGATGACTTCATTCAGCGCGTATTGCGGGATATGTACGGCGCGGATGTAAATCGGATTGTCGTGGATTCCAGTACTGGTTTGAAGCGAGTGAAGCAGTACTTGCAGAACTGGAGCGGAGGTCAAACACCGCAGGGATTGTTGATTGACCATCACCGCGATCGCTCTCCAATTTTAGAGTACTTCCGCATCAGTGCCGCCATTCGAGAAGCCCTCAAACCGAGAGTAGACCTACCTTCTGGAGGCTACATCATCATTGAGCCGACAGAGGCATTAACCGTAATTGATGTTAACTCAGGTTCCTTCACGCGATCGGCAACAGCTAGAGAAACAGTTTTGTGGACAAACTGCGAAGCTGCAACAGAAATTGCTCGCCAGTTGCGTCTGCGGAATATCGCTGGGGTGATCGTTGTTGATTTTATTGATATGGAATCACGACGCGATCAACTGCAAGTCCTCGAACACTTTAATAAAGCACTCAAAGCAGACAAAGCTCGTCCGCAGATTGCTCAATTAACCGAACTGGGTTTAGTAGAACTGACCCGCAAACGCCAAGGTCAAAACATTTACGAATTGTTTGGTGATACTTGTCCCACCTGTGGCGGTTTAGGACATACTGTGCGTCTGCCTGGAGAAATCGAAAACCGATTACCAATACCAGCAGAAACACCAGAGCGTGAGCGTGAGCGTTTTGTATCCCTGCCTCACCGAGAACCACGTCAGCCATCTGCCCGCATCCCGGAACCACGAGAAACTTATGATGGATTTTCAGAAGCATTTGACGGCGATCTAGAATCGGCTAATTTAAATCTGATGAATCATCCTAGTTATCAAGACCTTAATGATAATAAGCGTCGTACCCGCACTCGCCGCAGTCGAATTGCCATTAATGGCTTAAACGGGAAAGATGAAGCTAGGGTTGTAGCCAATCCACTGGCTTTTGTCAACGAGCCAGACTTAGACCTTGATATTGAACCAGAACTAGGAGTTGCACCAGAGATTCCCTCACCCACCCTTGGTAAACCAGGTTGGAGTGAAAGAGTAGAGCGCACTGTAGTAGATCGCACTATAGATCGGACTGTAGAACGCGCTAAAATTATCAAGCCAGACCCAGTAAAACCAGTGGTAGAACCACCGGAGATTAGAACTGTAGAAATGAGCCTCCAGGAACAGGATATTTTTGCTTTGATGGGAATATCTCCCTTGGTGAAGTTAGAGCAAGAGGTTAAAAATCCCAAGTCTGTGATTATTAATGTGATTCAACCTGGTCAACAGCCAACGACTCCAATTGAATCAACCTCAGAATCAACTATTGTCCAAAAAGCAACACCTGAAATAATCCCAAGCAAGATACCAATACCAAAACTTATTGAGCCAGAGCCAAAACCTTTGATAGAAGACACAACTGAACCATCTGAGTTGACTGATAGCCCAACGGGTAGCTTGTCTGCGAAAGCTTCCGCCAACGAAGATGAAAGTGATGCAAACAGCAGCGCCGCCACTGCCAGCCGTCGCCGCCGCCGTCGTTCCTCAGCAATCGAGGATAATTAGTTTGCTTTATGGTAGAAACGTCGCCAACGCCCTTGGAACAATCCAATTGGCTGGAGTTTTCTACCTTGTCAGGGATTCCAGGGTTGGTTGCAGGTGTGGATGAAGTAGGGCGAGGCGCTCTATTTGGCCCTGTGGTGGCGGCAGCAGTGATCCTACCAGATCATGCTTTGCCGATACTGATGGCAGCTAAAATCAAAGATAGTAAAAAGTTATCTAGTTATCGTAGAACTCAGCTAGCGCAGCAGATTAGTGGGCTAGCTATAGACTGGAAAATTGGGTTTGCTTCTACTGCCGAAATTGACAAGATAAATATTTTGCAAGCGACGCTGTTAGCAATGAAGCGGGCTGTGCTGAAATTAAAGGTACAGCCTGCACTCTGCCTGGTTGATGGTAATCAGTTAATCAAAGACTTGCTATTACCGCAACAAACAATAATTAAGGGGGACGAGCGATCGCTTGCCATTGCCTCTGCTAGTATTGTTGCCAAGGTTTGGCGTGACCAACTGGTAATGCGTCTAGCATTAAAATACCCTATGTACAACTTGGAGTGTAACAAGGGTTATGGTAGCCAGCAGCATTTGCTGGCTTTGCAACAATATGGGCCCTCGCCCCTACATCGTCAGTCTTTTCGTCCTTGCCAAATCAAAATACTGAATGCTGAGTAATTAAATAATTACTCAGCATTCAGTATTGGCAATTCAGTACTATTACCACTAAGTCCTTTATCTTTGGTTTGTGATATCACCCAGTAACGATAATCCGCCAAAAGTTGATTTAATAACCGTTGCTTGACTGATAACAGTACGCTTTTGAGCAAAGCATTACCAGTAGCTTCTAAAATCGGCTTGGGAGTAAAAGAAAATGGCGGTGGCAAATCCACCAGCACTTCTAAATCAGCCCTTCCTTGCAGGCGAGTGCCAGTGCTTAACTCTTTGGGAGACAAATGTCCTTTTAAATTGAGAGCAAAACGCTGGTTAATATACTCGAAGCCCAGGATTTCACAGCCTAGCGATCGCAAATTAATTATTCCATTTGATTCTGCCCAAACTCTCATGTCTACAGTAGGTTGAATACTCAATGACATAAAACTTAACGGACGCATTTTCAAACGAAATACTTCTTCAGAAAGCTGCTCAATTCTACTGTTGTCAGCCAAAGCCTTAACTACACGTTGAGGCTGGCGCAAGTAGTGCTGAATGGGAATAGGCTGCTCTGGAACAGCGATTTCAACCGATTGGGAGGCAGTAAACCGGGTAGCCATGAGCGGATAAAAATATCTGTTTCTTAATTTTAATATTTTTTAATAAATTAAATATGATTATTAAAAAATTACAAAACTTATTGACCATAAAAATGATTCTTGTTTGTCAGCTATACATCACTAGCAAAAAGTTGGTACGCTTATTACTATCTTTAGTTCAATAAATATAGATTAAGGGTACGATCAACTAGTATGTAAGATGCTATTTTTTGGCTTGCGACCTATCACATACCAAGTTGTAACATCATCCCACACGCCCTGCTTTGTTTGTCGCGCCTCTAACTCTGCTTCAAATTCAGCTTTGGCTTGTTCTAACTGCGCTTCAGAAAGTCTTGATAAGGGTTTTTCAGGTTGTCCGGGGGTTGGAAAAGAATTGCCGCCCCAAGCTGCTTTTGCTTTGTCTAAGCTCAGGTAGCTACCGTGCTGCTCAGTTTTGATTTCAACCACTTCAAAGCACGCACTTAAAAACAGTTTCCGACACTCTTCAAATGTTCCAAGGCGATTACTTGGTTCTAGCACTACTCCATACCTCGCAAGTACCTCCCGAAACACCACATAGCCGACATAGGCTGTCTCAGCAGGAGTATGAACGCCAATCAGTCCATCTGGTTTAAGAAACTGATGCCAGAGGCGTAATGTCGCTGCTTTGTTTTCTAGCCAAGGGAATGTGTTGGCACACAAAATTCGGTCAAAGCTGTTGGCAGGAAAATTGAGTAATTCAGCGTCGGCCAGTTGAAACTCAACGTTGCCTAAATCTAAAGCTTCAGCTTTGTCCCTTGCTTGTTCTAGCATCCCAGCAGAAATATCTACACCAATGACTCGACCTGAGTTTCCAACAATTCGAGATGCTTCGAGTAGAAGATGCCCTGTCCCCGTTCCAATATCTAAAATCTGATGACCAGAACTGACTTGTGAATATTCAAGTAAACGACGACAAATTTGCAAATGCCAATTCGTATCGTCATAGGTCTGACTTCTCCGGTTGTATAAATCAGCGATTTTTTCCTTGTAATTGTTTAAGCTAAGTTGCTCAACCATTGGAAAGTCCCCTTTAACTGCGACTCAGTTTAACACTAACTCCGGCTCTATCGCGTTACCGATTAATTCTGAACCCTTAATACGCCTACTTCCCCCAGAACTTGTTGCTTCCCTGACTGGTTATGACTACATTTTGAATGTCCTATCTATTGCAAACATTTTTTGAATTGGTATTAAAATTTAATTCTTGACACAAAATCAAGAATATGAATTGTTATTTGGTCAGAAACTAATATAATTGCTCTTAAATCTTCAGAGGAATTTAGCAAAAAAACTGCCAGGAAATCTATCTGCTAGAAGACTAATTTCCATAACTTATTTTCCTGATACATATTTCGGTCTATTCGTTTAATAAGAGTAAATGTTGGATATATTTGCCAAACTCAAAATATCATAATCTCTGTTTACCGATTAAACTTGCAACTCAAGGCTAAAGGCATGACTTTATTGATCGCACATTTAGGGCCTCCCGGCACATATGCAGAACAAGCAGCTGTTTTTTATGTCAACTGGCTAACTAAAAGTACGGGAGTTGAAGCTACGTTATGTCCCTATCCCACCATCTCTCAGTCACTGCACGCTGTTGCTGATGGTAAAGCTCACATAGCTGTTGTTCCAGTGGAAAATTCTATTGAAGGGAGTGTTACCACAACACTGGATACACTTTGGCAGTTAGACAGTTTGCGAATTCAGTTGGCTTTGGTATTACCTATTGTCCATACGTTAATTTCTTGCGCGTCTAGCTTAGATAAAATTACAACTGTTTACTCTCACCCGCAAGCTTTGGCACAATGTCAGGGATGGTTAGAGCAGTTTCTCCCGACTGTACAAATTATTCCCAGCAATTCTACAACCGAAGCACTACAGCGATTGGAGCAAGAGACAACAACAGCAGCGATCGCTTCTAGTAGAGCAGCTCAACTCTACAACCTGCCCATACTAGCTAGTGGCATCAACGACTATCCAGAAAACTGTACTCGTTTTTGGGTAGTAAGTCAGGGTGAAGGAGACGCTGGATACCGATCATCAACAATAGGTGCTAGCCACACATCGCTAGCTCTTAGTATGCCTGCAAACACACCCGGAGCATTACTCAAACCCTTGCAAATATTTGCTCAATTAGGAATTAACCTTAGCCGGATTGAATCTCGTCCGACGAAGCGATCGCTAGGCGAATACTTGTTTTTCATGGATTTAGAAGCGGATGCCAAGGAAGCACAAATGCAATCTGCTTTAGCAGAATTAGCTATGCACACAGAAATTTTAAAAATTCTTGGCGCTTACAATGTTTTGCCGATCAGCGCTGTTACTTTATAAGTTAAGAGTTAGGATTTAGGAGTTATCAGTTATTAGTTATCAGGTAGGGAATATAAATTATAAGTTGCCAATCTTTTATTTTTTGTTATTTATTCCTAACTCCTCACTCCTCCCTCCTGTACAGACGCGATTAATCGCGTCTCTACTCCTAACTCCTCACTTTTCATTAAACGTGTCTTTAAGAACAGAGCGAGCGGCCAAGTGATTCCGAGTAGAGGTTAAAATTTCCGCTTCCCGCTCAAGACGAGTTGCAGTATCTTGCATTTCTAGCAATAACTGCTGCTCTGCGGCGACACCATAAAGATTACTCGCTACCCAATAAGATAACTCTGTTGGTAGGTCAGGCAAATCTTCTGGCAGTTCGATATTTTGTTCGGTTAATTTGGCTGATAGACGCACAACATCTCGCAGTAATTGTTCTACCTCAGTTGATAAAGGTCGCAAATCTTTAGCCGGTGGTTGGTCTTCAATCCACTCCACTAAGCCAACGCGGTATGGTTTTTCACGAACATACTCTAATACACGAAATCTTTGCTGCCCTAAAGTCAACATCTTAATCCGATCATCTGGCAGCCGTTGGTGATGAACGATTTCCGCACAGCAACCAGTGTTTGCAATTGTACCTTTAACAGGATCGACCATCAAAACACCGAACCTGCGATCGCTCTCCAAAATCGTGTTCATCATGATTCGGTAGCGAAATTCAAAGATGTGCAGAGGCAATGGTCTGGTAGGAAACAAAACTACTTCGGGTAACGGGAACAGAGGTAGTTCACGAACTGCAATTTTAGAAGATGATGTCATTGTTACTTTGGTATAAACTTAATCTTAAAAATAATTTTTCTCTGCTTTTCCCGTTCTTTGTCTACATTCTATCATTTGTTTCCTAGCTAAATAAAAGCCCTGAGATATATTTATTCAGGGCAATGTAAAAAATTATACAAATTTTATTGATCATTAGTCATTAGCAAAGGACAAATGACAATGACTAATGACTAAATTAAAGTTTGACTTCGATATCTACACCCGATGGTAGATCCAATTTCATCAGGGCATCAATAGTCTTAGAAGAGGGCTGGTAAATATCAATAATCCGGCGATGAGTACGGGTTTCAAAGTGTTCCCGTGAGTCTTTATCTACGTGAGGCGATCGCAGTACACAATAGATCCGGCGTTTTGTTGGTAAAGGAATTGGGCCTACGGCTGTAGCATTGGTGCGGTTAGCTGTATCTACAATCTTCTCGCAAGATGTGTCTAATAAGCGTCGGTCAAAAGCCTGTAAGCGAATTCTAATTTTCTGCTGCTGTAGAGTTGCCATCTTTAATTTTCCAGGTTCTGCGTAATTAGGGGAATGGGGAATGGGGAATGGGGAGTGAGGGTTAAGGGAGACAAAATTTACTTGGCTTCTTCCTATTCCCTACTCCTTTTAATTAAAAAGGAAGAGAAAGGAGCAGAGAGGCACAATAAAGACCATCTCTGCTCCTTTGTTATGAGCGAAAAGGTGCTACTTGATAATTTTGGAGACGACACCAGCACCGATGGTGCGGCCACCTTCGCGGATAGCGAAGCGCATTCCTTGTTCAATAGCGATCGCGTTGATCAATTCTACTGTCATCTTGATCCGATCGCCTGGCATTACCATTTCTACTTCTTTGCCTTCATCAGAAGTGTAGGCTTTGATGGTACCAGTTACATCAGTTGTCCGCACGTAGAACTGGGGACGGTAGCCAGCAAAAAATGGAGTCTTACGACCACCTTCTTTTTCTGTTAAGACATAAACCTCACCTTCAAATTCATTGTGAGGTTTAATCGAACCAGGTTTAGCGATGACCATACCCCGTTCAATATCAGCCTTCTGGATACCCCGGAGTAGTACGCCAGCGTTATCCCCAGCCATACCTTGGTCGAGACTCTTCTTGAACATCTCAATACCAGTTACGGTAGTGGCGCGAGTATCTCTGATACCCACTAGTTCAACGTTATCGCCAACTTTGACTACACCCCGCTCAATCCGACCGGTGGCGACAGTACCACGACCTGTAATTGAGAACACGTCTTCTACAGCCATCAGGAAGGGTTTATCAACATCCCGCTCAGGAGTGGGGATGTAAGAATCTACAGCATCCATTAATTCGTAGATTTTGTCTACCCAAGGATTTTCACCGCGTTGGGTCTTAGGATTCTTGGTCATTACTTCCAGAGCTTGCAGACCAGAGCCTTTGATAATGGGGATATCATCGCCAGGGAAATCGTAGCTAGAAAGCAGTTCTCTAAGTTCTAGTTCTACTAGTTCCAAGAGTTCTGGGTCATCCATCAAATCTTCTTTGTTCAAGAAGACAACCAGACTGGGAACGCCTACCTGTTTTGCCAACAGGATGTGTTCGCGGGTTTGGGGCATAGGGCCATCGGTAGCAGCAACTACGAGGATACCTCCGTCCATTTGGGCAGCACCGGTGATCATGTTCTTCACATAGTCAGCGTGTCCTGGACAGTCTACGTGAGCATAGTGCCGACTTGCGGTTTCATACTCTACGTGAGCGGTATTGATGGTAATACCCCGTGCCTTTTCTTCTGGGGCATTATCAATTTGGTCGTAGCCCTTAGCTACAGCCTGACCCATAGCTGCCAAGGTCATGGTGATGGCTGCTGTCAAGGTAGTTTTACCGTGGTCAACGTGGCCAACTGTACCGATATTAATGTGGGGTTTATTCCTTTCAAACTTTGCGCGTGCCATGAATGCTCATTTCCTTATTTTAACTAAGCGTTCCCTTTGCTTTTTGCAATGATAGTTTCAGCTACGCTGCGAGGCACCTCTTCGTAGTGGCTGAACTCCATCGTGAAGGTACCCCGACCTTGCGTTTTTGACCGAATATCAGTGGCGTAGCCAAACATGCTCGCCAGTGGAACTTTGGATGTTACCTTAGCGAGTCCCTTTTCGGTGCTTTGGCTTTCAATCTGCCCTCGGCGGGTGTTGAGGTCGCCAATGACGTTCCCCATATAGTCTTCAGGAACTTCAACTTCAACTTTCATCATAGGCTCTAAGATGACAGGTGAAGCTTTCAGCACAGCCTCTTTCATCGCCATTGAGCCAGCGATTTTGAAAGCCATTTCTGAAGAGTCTACATCGTGGTATGACCCATCAATTAGCGTCGCTTTAACGTCAATCAACGGATATCCAGCTAGAACACCGGATTCGCAGCTTTCTTTCATTCCTTGTTCTGCGGGGCCAACGTACTCTTTAGGTACTGTACCGCCAGCAATTTTGGAAACGAATTCAAACCCAGTACCGGGTTCCCCAGGCTCCAAATTGATCACAACGTGACCGTATTGACCTTTACCACCACTTTGGCGAATGAATTTGCCCTCAACTTTGTTCACAGCCTTCCGAATTGTTTCTCGGTAAGCTACTTGTGGGGCACCTACATTCGCTTCCACCTTGAATTCTCGTAACATCCGGTCTACTAAAATTTCTAGGTGTAGCTCTCCCATTCCCGCGATCACGGTCTGGTTTGTTTCCGGATCGACGCGGACACGGAAGGTGGGGTCTTCTTCTGAGAGAGATTGCAGAGCCTTGGACAGTTTGTCCATGTCGTTCTTGGTTTTGGGTTCAACCGCCACCGAGATCACAGGCTCAGGAATGAATAGGGATTCCAGAATTACTGGCGATCCATCATCACAGAGGGTGTCACCTGTCAAGGTGTCTTTCAATCCCAGAGCTGCTCCTAAATCACCCGCTCGCAGTTCATCAACATCTTGCCGATCGTCTGCCTTCATTAGAACTAAGCGGGAAATCCGTTCTTTTTTATTCTTACTAGCGTTGAGAACGTAGCTGCCCTTTTTCAGGACACCAGAATAAACGCGAACAAATGTCAGGCGACCGTAAGGGTCAGCCATAATTTTAAACGCCAGAGCTGCTAGGGGTTCGTTGTCATCAGCCCGCCGCTCAATAGTATCGCCATTGGGCAGTAAGCCTTGAATTGGCGGTACTTCACTTGGCGCTGGCAGGTAATCTACAACGGCATCCAGCATCAACTGCACGCCTTTGTTTTTGAATGCTGAACCGCAAAGTACTGGTACAATCGTCCCCGCAATTGTGCCTTTACGCAGGGCAGTCCGAATTTCCTGCTCTGTAAGCTCTTCGCCCTCGAAGTACTTAGTCATCAGAGCATCATCGGTTTCTGCTGCGGCTTCTATTAGCTTGGTGCGGTGTTCTTCTACCTGCGCTTGCAATTCTTCCGGGATATCGGTTTCCTGGATATCAGTACCTTGGTCATTGGCGTAAATATACGCACGTTGCCCTACTAGGTCAACGATACCTCGGAAGTCGTTTTCGCTACCAATTGGTAATTGAATGGCGATCGCATTTGCCCGTAGGCGATCGCGGATTTGCTCGTGAACTTTATAAAAGTTCGCTCCGGTGCGATCCATCTTGTTGATAAAGGCTATCCGAGGAACTTTGTAGCGTTCTGCTTGCCGCCACACTGTCTCAGACTGCGGTTGCACGCCGCCCACAGAACAAAATACTGCGATTACACCATCCAAAACGCGCATGGAACGCTCAACTTCAATTGTGAAGTCTACGTGACCCGGAGTATCGATAATGTTAATTTGATGATCTTTCCAACTGGTACTGATAGCAGCAGCCGTAATGGTAATTCCCCGTTCCCGCTCCTGCTCCATCCAGTCTGTGACGGCAGTTCCTTCATGAACTTCGCCAATTTTATGAATTATCCCAGAGTAAAATAATATTCTCTCTGTTGTTGTTGTTTTGCCCGCATCTATATGCGCCGCAATACCAATGTTGCGTACTTTCTCTAGCGGGATCGTGCGTGCCACAGCTACCTCCTATAGTTTTTGCCTCATGATATCTTGTATATTACTCTTTGTTAAGATTCTATACTTTTACGGAAAACCGTCTTCTTTTTGTAAATCTACGATATACCGCTTGGGCAAGGCGATATATCGCTTTTCTACTTAATAACGATAGTGTGCGAATGCTTTATTAGCTTCCGCCATCCGGTGCGTTTCTTCACGTTTGCGAATCGCATTGCCAGTTTCGTTGGCAGCATCCATTAACTCATTTGCCAGTTTGCTTGCCATTGTCCGGCCTGGTCTGGAGCGGGAATATTGCACTAACCAACGCAGTGCTAGGGTAGTGCCGCGTTCTGTACGCACTTCCATTGGTACTTGGTAGGTTGCTCCACCAACTCGCCGAGCCTTTACTTCTACTAAAGGCGTGGCATTTCGCACTGCTCTTTCAAAGGTTTCTAAGGCACCAGCACCAGTGCGTTCTTCAATAGTTTTTAATGCATCATAAACAATCCGTGCGGCAAGTGATTTCTTGCCATGACGCATGATCCGCCTGATAATCATGCTCACAAGGCGACTATTATATACAGAGTCAGACGGAACTGGGCGCCTTTGAATAACACCACGACGAGACATACTTCACCTTTAATTCGGAATTGGCAACGAAATTATATGCTATCAGACGCTGGAAACTAAAAGCTGTGGAACTCAACCCTCAGACTTTCTCAATTTTGTTTTCGACTGTTGCAGCAAGGCTGACTTATTGACTGCCAATTTTGGATTAGAGTTTTTGGTAGATGTTCCGACCACAAGGATTGGAAAAATCAAAATTCTGTAAGCCTCATCCCCTTGTGGGTTCGACCAATCCAAAACCGCAAATCTAAAATCTAAAATTCATTGACTTGCTAGCTGCAACTAAATACTCAAGGCGACAAGATTCTAAACTTTAACGTCCAGATTAGATTTCTGCTGTGGGTTACAGCGTTCTCTTCTGAACTTCTACACTTGCTCGCTTAGTGTAGGTGTAGCTTGCTTGATTTTTTTAACAGACTTGAGCAGCTTTCGTAACTGCTCTTAGTACACAGACCCTGATAGTTTTTTTGTCCTTAAGCGCTTCTAAGCTAGACGATTAATCGTGTTGGATGCGATTAATCGCCTAATCCTATTTCTTCGCTTCTTTCGGACGCTTGGTTCCATACTTGGAACGCCCTTGTTTACGGTCTTTGACTCCGGCTGTATCTAGGGTGCCACGGATAATGTGGTATCTCACGCCTGGTAGATCCTTAACCCGACCGCCACGAATCATCACAACTGAGTGTTCTTGTAAGTTGTGACCAATACCTGGAATATAAGCTGTGACTTCAAATCCAGAGGTTAATCTGACTCTCGCTACTTTACGTAGAGCTGAGTTAGGCTTTTTGGGTGTGGTCGTGTATACTCTGGTACAAACTCCCCGACGTTGGGGGCATTGTTTCAGAGCCGGGGACTTGGTTTTCTGACGCGCTTGTTCGCGCTCGTTACGTATTAGCTGCTGTATTGTTGGCATGAGTTACAGCGCGTAAAGCTGCTTATATGTCTAAGTTTTAACAAATCCTAATTATATCGTTTTTTACGGTTTTATGTCAATTGTAATTTTTCCTTTAATTTTTCCTTAATTAGTTTAGTCTTTTTTCCTTTGTTACTAGTAACCGATCGCTAATTAAGGACTATTGACTAGTTGTGGAGAATGAATTACCACAGCCACAGGTTGCGATCGCCTGAGGGTTTTGGAAGCGAAAACCACCACCCATTAAGTCTTCTGAATAATCCACCCTCAACCCGTTGAGGTAATTTAAGCTTGCGGCATCTATGACTACTTGAATTTCATTCAAGTTGAAAATCTGGTCGCCAACTTTTATTGCTTCATCGAAGGACATATCATAAAACAACCCGGAACAACCACCTGATTTTACTGCCAATCGAAATAAGACATTTGGCTGCTGCTTGGACTTTATTCGCCCAATCTCACTCGCGGCTGCTTGACTCAGATGAATCATGGAACTCGTTTTTTGTAATTGAAGACCCTATCTTCATTTTACAGACAAGATGGGTTAATCCTAGCTTCTTGAAAATTCCAAATCATCGAAGCTATGAGGACGATCGCTATTACTACTTGTTACTACATTTATAGCACAACATGCTTAAGTCCCCACCTTAACTAGGTAGGGACTTCTGGGGTGCGGTGGTTCCTAAAGACGGTTTGCACAAAAATAAATGTATTCAGTTTTTTAGATTAGAGCTTTAATCTTTGGTACGGGCATAGTCATCTTGGTAGCGAATAATATCATCTTCTCCCAAGTATTCGCCATTTTGCACTTCAATCAACACCAAGGGGATCACGCCAGGATTCTCTAAACGATGAGATGTACATTGGGGTACATAAGTTGACTCATTATTGCTCAGTAGAACTTCTTTCTCGCCACAAGTTACCCTAGCTGTACCAGATACGACAATCCAATGTTCACTGCGGTGGTGGTGCATTTGTAGACTGAGGCGGTGTCCGGGCTTAACTTCAATGCGCTTGATTTTGTATCCGCGCCCTTCTTCCAAAACTGTAAAAGCACCCCAAGGACGTAATTCAGTTGCAGCAACGCCTTTGGATATGATACTTGAAGGTATGTGTAGAGTCTCAGTCTGTGTAGTTTCTTGATATCGAGCCATAGTCACCTCATTTGAAGACATAACAAACCGTTGATACTCTTAGTATTGATAAAAAATCTGGCGCTATCTTGCAACGTTGAAAATCATTAATTTTGTCCCACCTTGATAAAGATAGCAAAATCAAACGTGACGGTGTAAATCATCACTACTAAAACCCTTGCATCTACACTAAGTCTTCATCAGGCAAAATAGCAGCTTGTTCTAAACTTTAAAAAATGAGTGGGGAGTAGTGAGTGGTGCTTGGTAATTGAGTTTTTTACCTACTCCCTACTCCCTACTCCCTTATTATTGTGGTTTCAGGAAAATACCAATTCCATTATGAACACGAGCAGCTGTACTAGGCGATCGATCGAGTAGTTGTCCTCCTAAGTAAAGGCTGGTAGAACTACCTCCGTCTAAATTTAGGGCATCCACACAGCCCATCTGTTGCATCAATTGGGCATGTTCTGCCAAATTAGGGCCATAACCGCCTGGACGATTATGGATAGCAGTAATCATCAATGTGCCTGTTGCTGTTGTGCAAATACCACTACGGATAGCCTTTTCGGCAATAAAAGCATTGCTGAATTTTTCGCCTTTGGCATCAAGGACAATTTGACGGTTTTGGACTAATAGCGGCCCGGCTCCGATAATGTAGGGATAACGACTAAAATCAGCCGGAGTAGTGGCGCTGGAAATACTTACTGTGGTTCCAATAGGTAGCTGTGAGGCACCACTAGCAGCCTTGGCGCGTAAGGTTAGTAGGTAGCCATCCGGGGGAATGGAAACGGGCGTCTCACCAACTTTGCCGCCTGGTAACTGTTGGGTAATTTGGTCTTTCTCTACCACTAGGATAATTTCGTTATCCGTCAAGGGCGTATAAGTTGATCCCCAAGCTGGGGTGTAACGGGCAATGCCACTCTGGATGTAGCCGCTATTGAGAAACAGAATTGGTAGGCGCTGGTCATTTGCCGTAATTAAAGTTTCTTCTAGGGTGAGACGACCGAAGTAAAATTGACCAGAATCATTCCAAGCGATCGCACCTCGGTTGAGAATGGGGCCTGATAACCACTGACCATCCCGACGAATTGCACCCAAAGGGAATTTGTTATTGCGGTTAAAATAACCACCGTTAATTCCAGCTACTGCTAAGTAACGTTGTGCTGTTTGAATTAAGGGAGCAGTACCCGCAAGCCCATCAGGACTAGCCCACATAGGTTTCAGTGTTAGCCCAAATTTACGGGGATTAACTTCTAACCAAACCACCGGAAAGCGCTCTGTGCCTAAGTTGACATAATGCTGGCGCCAGCGCAATCCTGGGACCCAAGTAATATCTCGCTCTTCTAGGGGATCGGGTCGAATATCGATAATCAGGCGATTGGGGTTAGCTACAGTCCTAACTTGAGGCGATAAACCAAAGGGAATGCTCAGACTAATAATAGTTTGGTTTTTCACCACCTCCACTTGTTGAATCAGTGGTTCAGGAGCTGGGGGTGGTGGTATTGGTTGTGTTGGTGTAACTGGTAATAATTGTTTGAGCAAGTTTGGCAGCAATGTTGGTGGTGTTGCTGGTACTGTTGGTGGCTGGGGGGTATAGCGTTCTATCAAAAGGGGATCGGCTATTCCATCCAGGGTAATTGTCCACTTTCTATTTGGCGGTACAGTGGATTTTGGGGTTGGCGTGTCTGGATCGAGGGATGGAGTTTCAATTTTTTTAATAATTGACCCTTGTGCAACTTGCCAGGGAGTTGGACGATTTAAATCGACAAGAATCCGAGTTTGTTGCAAAGGGGCACTTGCCTCTAGACGTTCCTGGCTCTGAACAATATTTGTAATTTGTGCTTTTGGGATAGCAATCACCAAAATATTGCCATTGGTTCGGATTTCCCATCCAGATGTTTGAGCAAAATTAGTAATATCAAGATAGCGATATGCGCCTAGTAGCCTGGTGGTTAAAACCAGTGGTTTTGTCACCGATGAAAACCACTGTATTGGTTGCCTTGCTGAGTTACTACTGTTTAAGAAATTTACTCCAATTAACTGCCTAAACGCCCCATCACTCAGATGAGTTGTAATCCGACCAGCTTTTCCAGTTCGCTGTAACCAAGTTGCTGGTAAAGTACGACCATTGAGGGAAATTTGATTACCAGAGGATACTACGCCTGTTAAAGCAGGTGCAGGTGACTGGGAGATAAGCCTTGGTATTGATTGGGCGTTTTTTGGAGACTCCTGGGCGTTGGCAGCACAGGTAGTAGTTAAGCATAGTGTTATTAAAAATATTGGTGACACAGTAGCCCGGAAAAATCTGCGTTTCCCCTTGGCGTTGGCTTTGCGATCGCCATTCCCTGATTGGCAATTATTCGGCATTTTTACCATAATTTACTAGGTTTTTTGAAAACTATCAGCCAAGGTATAAACTAACTAATTATTTGGAAATATAAAAAAAACATGAGTTTATTTTTGAAAAAACATGCTATTATATATATTGGCTAGTCATCTCTATTTAAAAACTAATCAATTTATTTAGACGCTAAAGCCACTGCAATCAAGTGTTTTAACTGGCACGAATTTAACCACACTATACACGGTAGTTTTGATTATCAAAACTGGATTAAGATATTTAACCCTGACTGAATATTGCAAATTCAGTAAGGTCTAGTTAATAGTAATACATGTGCCAACTGGTAAGCGGCAAAACTCTAGACAACAAAGATATTTGGGAATTGTCAAATGGGTATATATTGTAATACGCTGATTTTATTGCTGGATCAGGATAACTAAATAATTACTAATTCGTAATTAGAAGGGTACAGCAGCCCACACTAAATTAAAGATTTAGTGGTTAACAAGACAATGGAGGGTACAACCCCCCACTGATTGCAACTACGAATTAAGGTAGCGTAATTTAAAGCCTTCTCTTCTCCCTTGGCGCTAGCGTCTTCCTTTAGGAGAAAGGGAGACCTTGCGCCAACGCTTAGAGCGAGTCTTTATTGTCACGATCAATTACGAATTATTTTGACTTTGGCTTTAAAAAATAGTGCAGCGTTCAGTTTTAGTTTTGTTTCAGGTGAGCCGAAATAGGCTCTATGAGTAGCTAGCGTGCATCTGGAAAAAGAAATTGAAAAAATACTTAGCTTCAAAATATAAAAAAGAAACTGTCAGGGCAAAAAAGATGTCTTGGCGGAGGTAAGTTGTCTAACACCGCATAAATACATAAGAAATACGCAAAAATTTTAACACGGGTTAACTAACAAAGTAAAACCGAAGTTAAAATTTTTTTTCCCTAAATTTCGGTGTCTGTATATTTTTCCATCGCTGAATTTAGAAATTTTTTCCCATAACGTAGTGGCAAAATTGGTAACTCAATACTTCAGGAACAGGGTATGAATAATAAATCGATGAATCAAAACCAACAAATCACAGCGAATATCAACTCAAGAGATACCTATCAGGGGCAAAAGTGGTTAGTAGAGGAACGAGATGCCTGTGGTGTAGGTTTTATTGCTCATCGCCAAAATCATACCAGCCACGAAATTGTTGAAAAAGCCTTAGCTGCTTTAACCTGCTTAGAACATCGGGGAGGTTGTAGCGCCGATCAGGATTCTGGTGATGGTGCTGGAGTATTGACAGCTATCCCTTGGGAGTTGTTCCAACAAGACTTTGCCGAAAGTGGAAAGGAACTTCCATCCATCAATAATATAGCTGTTGGGATGATCTTTCTACCACAAGACCAGGAAGCAGCACAAAAAGCTAGAGCGGCAGTTGAGCAGGTAGCTGCTGAAGAAAAATTCACTGTACTTGGCTGGCGAGTTGTGCCAGTGCAACCTGATTTACTTGGAGTACAAGCAAGAGAAAATCAACCCCAGATTGAACAAATTTTGTTAGCTTCTGTTGACAAAAGCGGCGATGAATTAGAACGGCAGTTGTACATTACCCGCCGCCGAATTAGTAAAGTTGCAACCAACATCTCAGAAGAATTTTATATCTGCTCGTTGTCAAGCCGCACAATTGTCTATAAAGGCATGGTGCGTTCTGCCGTATTGGGCGACTTTTATGACGATTTAAAAAATCCAGCTTACAAAAGTGCCTTTGCTGTCTATCACCGCCGCTTTAGTACCAACACAATGCCTAAGTGGCCGCTAGCCCAACCAATGCGGCTTTTGGGTCACAACGGCGAAATCAATACTTTGTTGGGTAACATCAACTGGATGATGGCACGAGAAGCTACCCTGAATCATCCTATATGGGGCGATCGCATCAAGGAACTCAAGCCATTAGTTCATATTGATAACAGCGACTCAGCTACCTTAGACAACGTTGTGGAATTGCTGGTCTGCTCTGGACGCAGCCCTTTGGAAGCTTTAATGATTATGGTTCCAGAGGCTTACCAAAATCAGCCTTCTTTACGTGACTCTCCAGAAATTGTTGATTTCTACGAATATTACAGTGGTCTGCAAGAAGCGTGGGACGGGCCAGCACTTTTAGTATTTAGTGATGGCAAAAAAGTTGGTGCAACACTAGATCGTAATGGCTTAAGACCAGCTCGCTACGTGATCACCAAAGATGACTACATTGTTGTAGCTTCCGAAGCTGGTGTAGTGGACTTTCCAGAAGCCGATATTGTCGAGAAAGGTAGACTCGGCCCAGGACAAATGATTGCCGTAGATTTAGTAAATCATGAAGTCCTGAAAAATTGGGAGATTAAGCAGCGCATCGCCAAGCAGCACCCTTATGGTGAATGGCTGCAACAGTACCGTCAAGAATTAAAGTCATTAGTCATTGGTCATTCGTCATTAGCAAATGGCAATGGCAACGGTAAAGGACAAATGACTAATGACCAAGGACAAGTGACAATTGACAAGCAAACATTGCTTCAGCTACAAACTGCCTTTGGCTACACCACAGAAGATGTGGAAATGGTGATTCATCCAATGGCGATCGCAGGTTCAGAGCCCACTTTCTGCATGGGTGATGATATTCCTTTAGCAGTACTGTCAACAAAACCCCACCTGCTGTATGACTATTTCAAACAGCGCTTTGCTCAGGTGACGAACCCGGCAATTGATCCCCTACGGGAAAAGCTAGTTATGTCTTTGAAAGTAGAACTGGGTGAACGGGGTAACTTATTAGAACCCAAGCCAGAATATGCTCGAAGATTGAAGCTGGAATCGCCAGTGTTAACTGATGGTGAGTTAGAGGCAATTAAGCTGTCAGGATTTGCCACGGCTGAGTTGTCAACCCGATTTGCGATCGCTACCGGTCCTGAAGGATTAAAGGCCGCAGTCCAATCTTTACAAGCACAAGCAGCTGAATCAGTCCGCGCAGGTGCAAAGATTTTAATCTTAAGCGATAAGGCAAATGACGGTATCAGCCCAGAAGATACATACATTCCTCCCCTGTTAGCAGTGGGTGCTGTACATCATCACCTGATTCGGGAAGGGTTGCGAATGAAAACATCCCTAATTGTCAATACTGCTCAATGCTGGAGTACTCATCACTTTGCTTGTCTCATTGGCTACGGTGCTGGTGCAGTTTGTCCGTATATGGCTTTAGATACGGTGCGTGATTGGTGGTCTGATCCCAAAACTCAAAAGTTAATGGGTGTAGAAAAAATTCCCACCCTCACCCTAGAACAAGCTTTAGGAAACTATCGCAAAGCAGTAGAGTCAGGTTTGCTAAAAATTCTCTCCAAGATGGGGATTTCTCTGCTCTCCAGCTATCAAGCAGCCCAAATCTTTGAAGCTATTGGCATCGGTGGAGATTTAATCGAACTGGGATTCCGTGGTACGACTTCCCGTATCGGTGGTTTGAGTGTTAGCGAACTAGCTGATGAAGTGCTTTCCTTCCACTGCAAAGCTTTCCCAGAAGTGACGGCCAATAAGTTACAAAACCTGGGCTTTGTGCAGTACCGTCCTGGCGGCGAGTACCACATGAATAGCCCAGAAATGGTTAAGGCGCTGCATAAGGCTTTAGATGGCAAAAACTACGACCACTACGAAGTTTACAAAAAGCATCTTCAAGGTAGGCCAGTAACAGCCTTGCGTGACTTGCTAGACTTCCAAGGCGATCACACCCCAATTTCTATAGAAGAAGTGGAGTCGGTAGCTGAAATTGTCAAGCGTTTCTGCACCGGTGGCATGTCTTTAGGCGCTTTGTCAAGAGAAGCCCATGAAACTTTAGCGATCGCCATGAATCGCATTGGCGGTAAATCTAACTCTGGAGAAGGCGGCGAAGACCCAGTACGCTATACAGTTCTAGATGATGTAGACGAGTCTGGTCACTCGCCAACCCTACCTCATTTAAAAGGATTGCGGAATGGTGATCAAGCCTATAGTGCCATCAAGCAAGTTGCATCGGGACGCTTTGGTGTCACGCCAGCGTACCTAGTCAACGCCAAACAAATTGAAATCAAAATTGCCCAAGGTGCTAAACCTGGGGAAGGTGGACAGCTACCAGGGCCCAAGGTGAGCCAATACATTGCGATGTTAAGGCGATCGAAGCCAGGTGTGACGCTGATTTCACCACCACCGCACCACGATATCTATTCTATTGAAGACCTAGCACAACTGATTTTTGACCTGCACCAAATTAATCCCAAAGCCAAGGTGTCGGTGAAGCTAGTTGCAGAAGTTGGCATTGGCACGATCGCAGCTGGTGTAGCCAAAGCAAACGCTGATATTATCCAGATTTCTGGACATGATGGTGGTACAGGTGCATCGCCACTCAGTTCGATTAAACATGCTGGTTCACCGTGGGAACTGGGTTTAAGTGAAGTGCATCGCGTCTTGATGGAAAATAGCCTGCGCGATCGCGTGATTTTGCGCGTAGATGGCGGACTCAAGAGTGGCTGGGATGTGGTAATAGGTGCATTGATGGGCGGTGAAGAATTCGGTTTTGGCTCCATCGCCATGATTGCTGAAGGCTGTATCATGGCGCGAGTTTGCCACATGAACACCTGCCCTGTGGGTGTTGCTACTCAAAAAGAAGAACTCCGCAAGCGGTTTACGGGAATGCCGGAACAGGTTGTTAACTTCTTCTACTTCATCGCCGAAGAAGTGCGTAGTTTGTTAGCACGACTAGGCTACCGTTCTTTGTCAGAAATCATAGGACGTGCAGATTTGTTGAAACTGCGCCCAGAGGCAAAACTCACCAAAACGCAGTCATTGAACCTGGACTGTTTACTTAAGCTACCAGATACCAGAGACAATCGTAGTTGGTTAGTGCATGAAGAAGTCCACAGTAACGGCGTAGTTTTGGATGACAAGATGCTTGCCGATCCCGAAATTCAGACTGCCATTCGGGATCAGTCCACTGTTACCAAGACTTACCCTATTGTCAATACTGACAGAACAGTAGGCACAAGATTAGCGGGAGCGATCGCTTCTCAATACGGTGACAGCGACTTTGAAGGACAAATTAATCTCAATTTCACAGGTAGTGTTGGGCAAAGCTTTGGTGCGTTCAACCTCCCTGGTATAATTCTGTCCCTGGCAGGAGAGGCAAACGACTACGTAGGTAAGGGAATGCATGGTGGTGAAATCATCATCAAACCTTCAACTGATGCTACCTATAACGCATCAGAAAACGTGATAGTTGGCAATACGTGCCTCTATGGTGCTACTGGTGGCATGTTATTTGCCAACGGTTTAGCAGGAGAGCGCTTTGCTGTGAGAAACTCTAAAGCCATAGCAGTCATTGAAGGCGCTGGGGATCACTGCTGTGAATACATGACTGGTGGTGTGATTGTCGTCCTCGGCAAAGTAGGACGTAACGTAGCAGCTGGAATGACTGGTGGACTGGCGTACTTCTTAGATGAAGACGACTCATTTCGTGAGTTAGTCAACCCGGAAATTGTCAAAATCCAACGGGTGATTACAGAAGCAGGCGCAAAACAACTGCAAGAGTTAATCAAAACTCATGCGGAACGCACTGGTTCACCAAAGGCAAAGAAAATTCTGCAAAACTGGCAAGAATTTTTGCCGAAATTCTGGCAGTTAGTTCCGCCTTCTGAAGTTGATAGTCCAGAAGCCAATCCTGAACAAAAAACAACTGAGTTCAGTTTAGTCAGCAGTCATTAGTAACTGTAACATTCTCATAATCAGCCTTAAGCCATTCTCCCGTCGGAGAAGTTGCACAAACAAGTACTCTGGGAAAACCTCTTTGGATACCTCAAACAGTCGCCTGAATTTAACCCTTAAGAAGGCTGTAGAGAGAAAATATATTCCTCCTATTTTAGGGGGAATATCACTCAATTTTTCATAACTGGACTTTAGAGATTGTTTGAAAAGTCGTTTACTGTGATTTTTTTTAGGCACTTATCGATCCCCCCTAAACCCCCTTTTAAGGGGGGAACCGGAATTAAAGCCCTCCTTTCTAAGGGGGGTTGGGGGGATCAATAACGCTTTGCTACCTACGAAATAACTTTTAAAACATCCTCTTAGACTAAGCCAACAAAAGTGACTGAGCAATCAGATCCTATGAAAGTCCAGGTAATAAAGTCGAGATCAGCACTGTTCTGAAATCTACCTAATTGGCTATAGAAGGCATTATCTAAATGCTGGTAGACTTCCATATAAATGTTTACTAAAAAGTAGAATTTTTCTATCAAAATGCTTATAGAACAGCAAGCTCCCGAACGCAAAAGTTCTGAAGAAGAACGTTTCCAAAATGATTATTTTTCATACTTTGAATCTCCTGAAAACAGTACCAGATACACACCATCTGTTTGGTATCTTGATGAGGCTTTTAAGCAACGTTCATTCTCTTTATTAGATTTAGGATGTGGCAATGGGGCTTTGAACAAATATCTACCTGAGCGATGTCACTACCTTGGGATAGACCACAGTGAAGCTGCAATTCAGTATTGTTCAAAGCTATACCCTAACAAAAAGTTTACTACCAAAGATTTATCGGTAATACTGCCAGAATTGGCTTCAGAAAATAAAAAATTTGATGCCGTTATCCTAGCTGGCTTGCTATTTCACAATGTCGATAAGGAAACAGAAGAACAAAAGAACGATCAAGAACTCGTTCAATTCTGTTTGGACAAACTAATAAGCGACAAAGGATATTTGGTACTTATTGTACCTTTCGCTTATGGTGACCATCCATCGCATAATCTTTATGCTCGCGCAGAATGGCTACAAAACTTTATAGAAAAATTGCTAGAAACAGTAAAAGCAAAAATTGTTTACGAGAATATTTCCCTACAAATTGGCTTGGACAAAAAGGTTCGGCAGCAGAAGACAACTCCTGACTGGTTTGTTCCCGATAGCACTACTGAGCATTCCAATAAGTACGCTGGAACATATATGGCAACTTGGACAGTTATTGCCTCTCCATCACTAAGCTAAACCGTCATTTTAAGTAAGAGGGTCAAATTAACTATAAAACCTTACCCTGCCTCCGGCTTCCCTCTCCGAACTCACGGAGAGGGATTGATGGTGAGGTTTGATCTTATGTTTAATTATGCCTACCTACTTAATAGCCAAGATTATTCATAAACTTTTAAATTGATTTTTTCTTTAGTAGGACTTACGCACGGGTAACGGAAAACGTAGACGCTTCGGCTTGCCGCAGGCTACCACAGAGGGCGCAGAGATCACGGAGGAATGAGAGTTTGAAAGGGTTTTTGCGTAAGTCCTATTTAGTTTCGACCTGCAACGAGTCTAAAGTACAGTCATAAATAAATAATGCATTCTAAGCAAAAAATATAATTTTAGTTTTTAGCCAATTACTATTGACTATTTACCTATAATTAATAATTATTACTTTTTGTTTTTGTTAGCAATCAACTTTTGGTCTGCATCTTCCATTTCTAAAAGCTCTGGAATAGTAACAAAGCGATAGCCTTGCTTTCTAAAGTTGCTAATAATTTCTGGTAAAGCTTGCACAGTTCTGGAACGGTTACCGCCACCATCATGCATTAGGACAATACCACCTGGTTTTGAATCTCTAATCACGTTATTTATCAACTTTGGTACAGTTGGCAATTTGTAATCTGTAGAGTCAGCTGACCACATCACCACAACATATTTTCGGCCTTTCGCGTAAGTAGCTAATCCATTGTGCAGGATGCCACCAGGCGGTCGGAAGATATTTGTTTTAGCACCTGTAACTTGATAAATGAGGTCTGTTGTGCGATCTATTTCAAAAGCAGCAGCTTGTGGATTCATGAAGTGATACCAGTGATGCCAAGTATGGTTGGCAATGACGTGACCTTGAGTTACAATTTGCTTTCCTAATTCTGGATAATTTTTTAGGTTCTGCCCAACGACAAAAAACGTCCCTTTGATATTATTTGATTTCAGAATATCTAGCACTTGCTCTGTGGTCTGTGGCCAAGGGCCATCATCAAAGGTGAGAGCAATTACTTTCTCCCCTTTAGTAAGTTTTGCAGCCTTAATTATTGCCCCTTGAAAACGCGATGGTAGAGAGTAGCCTAGTCCCTTTACTTGTGCTTCTTGCTGCCAACTTGTAAGCATTGCCGCTTTTAATTTCTCAATGCGCTGCTGAGTTCCTGCGTTTGCAGCTACATGCTTGACATTTATACTCTGTCTACTCTGAGCCTCCGAAGGATTTGGCCTTAGAAGCATCATGAAAGCAAGGCTAAAAACACCGCATAAGGCAAGCAGTGCAATTAATATTCCTTCTGGCCAAAGAAACGACTTATTCTTTTCCACCTCATAGCTCCTTCAAATATCGAACCCTCAACCACGTTATGACGGTACGTTATAGCACATTTTTTTAGATATCTTAGATACCATCTGCTTTCTAGTAATCCTGAAAATTGGAATTGGGAATAACGACAATTCAAAATCAAGAAGACAGACTATACAGCTTTAACTGAAATCTAGATGGTCTAGATTTGGACGAACGCTTATACAATAATTGATACTGTTTAATGTCAATCCATTTATAAAAGGCGAGGTGTGAACTTGCACATTTTGACCGCTAGCTCTAAGAAGGAGCACAATCGAATAATTAATGACACCCCAAAATCCTCTTTATCGAAGTTCTGAATTAGTTTCTGTATTTCACTTCACGGCTAAGGCAGCATTATCCTTTTAAGTTTTATAACTTTGCAAAAAAGATGTAGCTCAACTCTCATGCCTACAATTTGCATTTTTTGTGAGCTGAAATTTTTATAGCAAGACTTTCTGACAGGAAAGCTGTATAAGTTGTAGCTGAGTAGATTATTTAATTAATATACAAAACTACTTACAAGGAGCAGGGTAGCTGTCAGAAAAGAGTCTAATAAACTATTACCTCTATTCTTGATAAGATATATCTTACTGCCTGCTGCCATTCCTTCCTTTTTAAGAAAAAGTTAAATTTTTAACTTACAGAATGTTGCCTTGAACTTTCTATGAAATAGACAGACGAAAATTGATTAAATATAGTTTCTCATTGCCAAGGGGCATTTATTCGTTAATCTAGATACTTTTAAATCATTCAGCAAAAATGATTTTATCAGCAGCTTAACTCTGTTTTTGATGCTGATACTTCAGCCTAAATTACTAGTAGCTTTTTGTCTGTTAATCTTCTTCTTGATAGTAAGGGAGATATATATTATTAATAGTACAATCTAGTATATACTGTCACAGTAAAATTACGCAATTTATTCACATTTTTATAGCCATACTGTTAAAGCAGTTGTTGAATAGTATATATCTATACTAAAATAATAATTCAGTAGAATCAGTTGACGTAAAATTCAGAATATGCAAGATTTTTGAAATACACGTATTCGCGTGATACAGATAAAATGATACAATGCGAAACCCAACATTCATTGGGGTGTTGGATCTCATGCTTCGCTGCGCGGCGGTAACGCTAACGACCCAAGCTACAAAATTTATTGCTCTAATTTAGCTGTGCTACGCCACTACATCTACTTAGATTTTTTCACGCAATCAAATTGGATTACTATATTTAAGGCATTCGCTAAGGAACTTCCAAATAAAAAAATACTTGACTCTTTGTTGTGGGGTGAGCCAAAAAGCCCGCCTTGGGCTACGGGCGCTCGTGTCGCCCACCCCACAAGATTGGGTAATTTATTTGTTGGAAGTCCCTAAACTGTATTTGCCTTTCAATTAGCAATTTTCTGCTCAAAGAAAAAACCGACTGGTTGTATCGCTCTACCAATCGGTAATTGCTTTTTTAGCAGTAGGAAGCAAAATTGAAAATCATCTGATAACTTGCCTTACAATGGCAGCAATTAAAATTAAGATTTTTAATTATCTATCTAAAAATCCTAATCATCAGCTTATATTGCCTTAAACAGGTCATAGTTGATTTACAGTAGTTTTGCTTGTCTTTGGTAGATGCGATAATTGTATTATTTAATATTTAGTATGGATTTATGCAGAATCCATCATTTTTATTAGTATACCTTTTGAGTCAAAATAATCAAGGTATTTGTTCCACTTCTTAAACTGGCTAGAAACTTTTATGATTCCTCACGAAAGTGATGCAAAAGAAGAGCGTGCGTCGTTAAAAGTATGGCGTAATTGGCAAGAAAATCTGATTTTAATTGCGATCGCATTGTGTTTGGCATTTATAATCAGGACTTTTATCGCCGAACCTCGCTATATACCTTCTGATTCGATGCTGCCTACCTTACATACAGGCGATCGCTTGGTAGTTGAAAAAATATCCTACCATTTTCACCCTCCCATAACTGGGGATATTATTGTTTTTCAGCCACCCGCAGAACTACAACGTCGAGGATATCCCAAAGACCAAGCCTTCATCAAGCGGGTTATTGGCCAGCCTGGTCAGGTAATTAGTGTTGCTTCTGGCAAAGTCTATCTCAACGGTCAACCTTTGGCAGAAGACTACATCGCTGAACCGCCAAATCAGCCATATCGGCCAGTGAAAGTTCCAGGGGATGAGTTTTTTGTCATGGGAGATAACCGCAACGATAGTAATGACTCTCGTTATTGGGGCTTTTTACCGAGAGAAAATGTCATCGGTCGAGCAGCGTTTCGCTTTTGGCCTCTTAATCGCATCGGGTTCATTTAATTAATTTTAGATTTTAGATTTTTTCTTCAATCGAAAATCCAAGTTGTACTGTAAACGCATCAAAGGTGCGACTCAAAATCTAAAATTGGCGGAGTTAGGAGTTATTTTAAAACTTCTAACTTAAAACCTCAAATAATACATCAGTTGAGCGATCGCATCACCAGGTAACTCCAAGCGCCGTTGGAAATCAGCCAGGTTACGGTAAGGCCCGGCTGATTGCCGATTTTGAATCACTGCTTGCGCTAGGGACAAATCTATAAATGGAATTTGGGCTAACTTTTCAACTGTTGCTGTATTTGGATTGATTAAATGGGCCGGACTTTCTAGAGATTCGTGATCGTAGTAAATAAAATTCAGCAGAGGTTTTAATGGTTCCAGGCGCGGCGCTGGTACAGCCAAAGCCGCAGCGATATCTTCAATACAGTAAAATTTAACACCCAAACGCGAAAGTTCTACAAGCGATCGCGCTTGGTGAATTGACAAACCTGGTAAGCGTAACCAATCATCTACAGTTGCTTGATTAGCATCAATGCGGATACCTAATTTAGCCGCTAGCTGAATTTCTTCCCCAGATTGTAGGCGATAGTAGGGATCGTTGAGGAGCTTGACCCGGAGTTTTTGCAGCCTGGGGTTCAAAGGTAGCCAGTTATTCATGTTGTCGCTTACCTCAAGAAATCTGGTCTAGCAATTGGCGGCGCTTTTGCTCAAATTCATACTCTGAAATTAGCCCATCCTGGCGCAAAGCATCTAATTCCCGCATTGCCTCAGCGATCGCTCCTACCTGATTACTCGCCTTTTGTGAGTTTCTTGTTGCTGACTTGCCCAGATTAAAATTTTGATCAAAAGCTTCTTCATCTTGGGCTAAATACCAAACTCCCTCAATGGCACTAGCTACTTTGGGGATCGGTGTCCAGGAAAGCAACACATACAAAACACCCCACAACGGCTGTCCCAGATAGAATTTATGTAATCCTGAAATTGTCAACGTGCCGGAAAAAGCTAAAACAGCAGCAACACTTCGACTTTTGCGCTTAGTCAACATATTTTTAATAAATATACCAATACCATAGTTCCGACAATTAGACAGTCAACTACCCTGTCTTGCCCTTGAGATTTTTAGATAGGAAGTCCCAGACATAATTTAGTATTTGCAGAAATTTGAGTAAGTTTCACATGACTGTGCATTGAGCTTTGATGCTAATTTTAAGTTTTTAACAGCTTAATTACTACTATGTCACAGACCCTCATACCGCCAAAATGGCTTCAACAGCTTTGTGATCCTTACGCTGTATTAGGAATTTCTGTAATTGCTGACGATCGTCAGATTTTCAAACGCTATCACGCTTTAGCGAAGCTGCTACATCCCGATCGCCATGCCAAAAGCTGCAATACAGACAAAGAATTAGCAACGGCAATATTTAGCCATTTAATCAATCCAGCTTATGAACAACTGAAACATCAACAGAAGCGCTTGATGGCGATCGCTATGCTGCGATCGCAAGCAAGAGATTTAGAGCAGAAGCCTTTGTCTTCTCAAAGTGCCATAGCTCAGAAAATTATGGAAATGTCTACACCCCAAGCAGAATTGTTTTACGAAGAAGCGATCACTTGCTACGCAGAAGATCAATACAAATCATTAGAGCAGTTTTATCAGGTGACACAACAAATTAGTACACTGAATTTAGTATACTTACGGTTGCATAAACCAGACCTTACATTAAAACAAAAAGCTGTTAGCATCCTCCCTGAGGTAGAAGTTAAGCCAATTGAATTGACATTAAATGAAAAAACTGATGTCAAACCAGTTTTGACAAACTACGCTCAACGTCACTACCAACGAGCAATGGAGTATGTCAAGCTAGCCAAATGGCCTCTAGCCGTGCAAGAATTGCGCGATGCCATTAAATTAGAGCCAAATAACAGCGACTATTATGCCTTATTAGGTTTGGTACATCTCAAACAGAAATGTATCGGGATGGGCAGGGTTTACATCCATCAAGCATTAAAACTGAATCCGCAAAATTCCCTAGCTTTGAAATATGCTCCTGGGCTGAAGATTCAATCTGGTAAAAACACCAATCCTAAATCAATGGCTAAAGCTATGAGTATTGCGGCTTTATTAAGTCGGTTTACTCAAAGGAAAGGTTCTCAAGTCAAGTGGTGAAATTTCGGTAACAAACCGTACTAAAACCGAAGCTTCGTCACTAGATTACTCTCCTAGACTAAAATAATAATAGAAGTAAAACTATTAAGCTCCTGAGTTTAGACAGTCAGTTTAATATAAGCAATATGGGATTCTTCGATTCTGAGATAATTCAGCAAGAAGCAAAACAGCTGTTTGAGGATTATCAAGCACTAATCAAGCTTGGTAATAACTACGGCAAATTTGACCGCGATGGCAAAAAGCTATTTATTGAGCAAATGGAAGCCATGATGGATCGGTATCGCATCTTTATGAAGCGCTTCGAGCTATCAGAAGATTTTATGGCACAAATGACAGTAGAACAACTGAAAACACAATTAGGTCAGTTTGGTGTCACCCCACAACAAATGTTTGACCAAATGCACCTCACTTTAGAACGGATGAAAGCCGAACTAGAAAAACAAGCCTAACAAAAGTTAGGAGTTAGGAGTTCTCAATCAACTCATAACTCATAACTTATCACTCCTAACTTTAATTTGACTTGGGTCGAGGAAACTGGGAAGGTGGCTTGAAGTTTTCTACTGGTGTGTTCTTAAGTGCCTTCTCCATAAAATCTTTCCAGATAGGAGCAACCATACCGCCACCTGTAGCACGACTAGCTAATTGTTTGTTGTCGTCCCTGCCTACCCAAACAGCAGTGGTTAGTTGTGGCACAGTGCCAACATACCAGATATCCTTTTCTGAGGAAGTTGTACCCGTCTTCCCAGCGCTTGGACGAGCTATTGCAGCACCTTTACCTGTACCATTAGTAACTACCGTTCGCATCACATCGATAATTGCTGCCGATGCCCAAGGATCGAGAACTCGCTGTGGTTTAGGGGTGTTATCTAGCAAGACGTTACCACTACTATCGGTGACACGGGCAATTACAGTTGGTGGAGATTGCCAGCCATAATTAGCAAAGGTAGCATAGGCACTAGCCATTTCCAGGGGAGTAACACCAATTGCACCCAGAGGCAGGGAGCTAACAGGTTCCATCGGACTCATAATGCCCAAGGTGCGGCAAGTTTCTATGACTCTATTCATCCCCACAGCCTTACCAATCTTGATCACGGGAATGTTGCGTGACTGGGCTAAAGCTGTGCGGATTGGCATAGCTCCGCTAAAACCCCCATCATAATTTCTGGGAAAGTACCAACCGTCACCATCTCGATAACTGACTGGGGCATCTACCACCGTTGAGTCTGGCCCATACTTACCAGTAGCAAAAGCAGTATAGTATACAAACGGTTTAAAGGAAGATCCAGGCTGACGTTGAGATTGAGTTGCACGATTGAATTCACTGATCTTAGGATCTACACCACCCACCAGTGCTTTGATAAAATGCGTGCGCGGATCAATTGCTACCAAGGCAATTTGATTCTTAGATAATCCCTGCCCAAGCAGTGATTTATGCCACTTACCAACAGTTTCCTCTGCCATGATTTGGAAGTTGGCATCAACCGTAGTTTGTACCCGCATCCCGCCTTTGAGCAGTGTCTCACGCCCAAACTTTTTAGCCAACTCCTGCGCTACGGTGTTCGTTACATAAGGTAGGGCACTACCTTGAAAGGATTTGATTCTACCAAGTTTGATTTCTTGTTTGAGGGCATTGTCGTAATCTGACTGGCTGATCCAGTTCAACTCCAGCATCCGTCCTAGCACTTCTTTTTGTTTCTGTTTTGCCAGCTTCATACTCGCAAACGGACTGAATTCTTCTGGTGCTTGGATCAAACCCGCCATCATTGCTGACTCACCCAAGCTTAAATATTCTGCTGACTTATTAAAGTAACTGCGTGCTGCCGTTTGTACACCATAATTGTTATGACCCCAATAAACTTGATTGAGGTACATTTCTAATATTTGGTCTTTAGTGAGAATTTGTTCTAACCTGATTGCTAGCACCCCCTCCGCTAACTTACGGGTAAAGGCACGCTTGCGAGACAAAAATAGGTTTTTTACCAATTGCATAGTAACAGTAGAGCCACCCTCTTTGACTCCACCTGCTACAGTGTTAACTACTACAGCACGGCCAACACCAGTAGGGTTAATACCGTGGTGATCGTAAAAGTGGCTATCTTCACTTGCTAATACCGCCCGTTTTAAATTTGGGGAAATTCTATCCAGGGGTACAACTTCTCGGTTGGCTTCCCCGTGGATACTGGTTAAAAGTTTACCCTTAACGTCATAGATGTAACTTGTTTCTGAGGGAAAAAAGTTACGTAGCTGTCTCACATCTGGCAAATTGCGGAAACTAATGGCTAAACCAACCAGTCCTCCGGCTACAATGGAACTTGCCAGCATGGTCATTGAGAGGAGAGTACCGCCAGTTACCTGACCGACTCCTTTTAAAAACTCAAAACCTGATGAAGCCCGACGTTGTGGCTGTTTATCTTCAAAAGTCCTAGAAGACGACACGGCGATTTCACTTCCTCACTTGTAAATTTAACTGTAATTGATTGGACGAAGCAAGGCGGTTAATTTTTTGCAATTATAGTAGTTTGGCAGATGAGAAAGCGGATAAATTGCAAGTGTTTATAACCAACTTAACTTCTGGTGTGCAAAACATAGCTAACAGTGGATTTTCTAGTATGACGCAAGATTTTGCTTGGCTGCGTCGTGGTGTGGTAGAAGTTTTCCCACAACCAGTTGATGTTAACAGTGAAAGTTTAGAAAAGCGCTTGTTAACTACAAACCAACCTTTGAGGATCAAATTGGGTATTGATCCTACAGGTACTGATATTCATCTTGGTCATAGCATACCAGTACGGAAACTGCGAGCGTTTCAAGATGCAGGACATATAGCAGTTATGATTATTGGCGATTTTACCGCACGTATTGGCGATCCGACAGGTAAATCTGAAGTGCGCCGTCAGCTTACAGAAGCAGATGTAGCCCAAAATGCTCAGACTTATCTTGACCAAGTACGTCCTATCTTGGATTTTGACACACCAGGAAGGTTAGAGGTGCGTTATAACTCCGAATGGCTCTCTGGGCTAAACTTAGAGAAAATTTTGGAGTTACTCTCGACGATGACGGTGGGGCAGATGTTAGCTAAGGAAGGATTTGCCGATCGCTATAGAAAAGAGAATCCAATTTTTATCCATGAGTTCCTGTACCCGTTAATGCAAGGTTTTGATTCCGTTGCCGTTGAGGCAGATGTGGAATTAGGAGGGACTGATCAAAAATTTAACATTGCTGTGGGCAGAGATTTGCAGCGTCATTTTGGTCAAAAGCCACAGTTTGGGATGCTAACGCCGATTTTGATTGGCACGGATGGGGTGCAAAAAATGTCCAAGTCTTTAGGTAATTATATTGGGTTGTCGGAACATCCGGGGCAAAAATATCAAAAGTTACAAGGGGTTCCAGATAATCTACTGGAACAGTATTTTGAACTGCTGACGGATTTACCTTTGGATAATCTGCCAGAAAATCCCCGCGATCGCCAAACACTTTTAGCATGGGAAGTTGTCAAACAGTACCACGGCGGACAAGCAGCCCAAGAGGCTAAAGAAGCCGCCCAAAGCGGTGGAAAGGAAGGTGCAGTTCCAGAATTCTCTCTAGCTGAGGTATCGCATCCCGCTAAGTTAGCCTATATTCTCAACGTCACTGGCTTATGCAAAAGTACGGGTGAAGGAAAGCGAAAAATTCAAGAAGGTGGAGTGCGCTTAGATGGCGATCGCATTACCGATGTTGATACTACTTTTGCTGAACCTGCTGAATTACAAGGTAAGGTTTTACAAGTTGGGAAAAATAAGTTTGTGCGTTTAGTGCCTTAAATGGGGAGTGGGGAATGGGGAATAGTGAACAGGCACAACGAATTATAGTGCCTTTGGATGTGGCGGATGAACAAAGTGCGATCGCTCTTATAGATCAACTTCCGCAAGTTAATTTCTGGAAAGTCGGTTTAGAGTTGTTTACCAGCACTGGCCCGAAAATTCTAGAAGTGCTAAAGTCCAAGGAAAAGCGCATCTTCCTAGATTTAAAGTTTCACGATATCCCGAACACAATCGTTGGTGCAAGTCGGAGCGCAGCTCGTTACGGGGTAGATTTGTTGACAATTCATGCAGCATGTGGTAAAGAAGCTCTGAAAGCTGCAACAGAAGCGGCACAAGAAGGGGCAGCCCAAGCAGGTGTAAAACCGCCTAAGTTAATTGCTATTACTTTATTAACGAGTATTTCTGCTAGACAACTGGCGTTTGATTTAAAGATTCCCTTAGAATTACCAGAATACGCGCTAGAAATGGCACTGCTGGCTCAAGAGGCGGGATTGGATGGGGCAGTTTGTTCGCCCCAAGAGGCGGCACAGCTACGACAAACTTGTGGAGATCACTTTTTGCTAGTTTGTCCGGGGGTTAGACCAACTTGGGCTGATATTGGCGATCAAAAGCGATCGCTTACTCCAGCACAAGCAATTATTGCTGGTGCAGATTATCTCGTGATTGGGCGTCCCATTACTACTGCTACTGAGCCGGAGTTAGCCTGGAAGAGGATTTCTGAGGAGTTAACCACGGTGGCATGAAGCTAAAAGTCAGTAAGAAGCCGGGGGATAGGGTACAGGGTGTAGGGGAGAAGAATCTTACATCTTCGCTCAAAAAGAAAAATTATAGTTGGCTTTTAGCTTGTAGCTTCTGGGTTTTAGTATCAAATAGTTTTGCTTACCCAGCGTTCTCGATAAACCTCACCCCTAAACCTTCTGCGCTAGCAGAAAAGGAAAATGTCAACGGTGGGGTGAAGTCTTTGTGTTCTGAGCAAAATTTAGAAACATTAACTATACAGCTACTGCAAGATTTACCTAGTTATACTAATCGCGCTAGTCAACGCGCCCGCCGCCTCAGCAGAAGCAGTGATGTTTACAGTTATATGCTAGTAGCAGGAAGACCTGAGTTTATTCCTCTGCCCCTTAACCTTGAAGAATATAGTGTAGACGCTTCTAAAAGTTCTGCATCAGGAGTTGAGCAAGTTTTCTTCACTACCTTAGAGCGGCAGTACATAGGAAAGAAAGCGGTAGAATTGCAGGAATTCCACTGGCTATTGTTGACTAAAACTAAAATTGGTTGGCGTTTAGTGATGATGTTTTCTCAAATTGGTTCTTATTCAGCACAGCAGCCACTATCTCCGCCACGCGATAGTAGTAACGGCACTGTTGCCCAAGGAGTTAAAACTTGGTTACGCGATTGTCAAGCTGGAAGTGTACGTCAAAGAAGAGGAAAAGGGGCAGGGGGCATACTTCTCTACGAGAGGCTGCGCCAACGACTGCGCTCAGTACAAGGGGGGCAGGCGGCAGGGGAAAGAACCCCATAAATTTAGGACTGCTGAAAACTTGGACACATTATTTTTCTCTACGAGACGCTAAAGGCGAACGTGCTTTGCCTCGACGCTCGATAGCGTAGCGTTAGCGACGTAGGAGCGTCTGACTCGCTAACGCTGCGCTATCGAAATAAATATTTTTACTTTGAACATAAATAAATTTATTTGCTCTGTAACTATGAAGGCAGGGGAATTTCAAAATTCTTTCCCCCGCAAAGCCCTCCATGCTCCCCTGCCTCTTTGGTCATGAAAGCTAATTCCAAATCTTCGTAGATTAGGAGAATATTAAATAATGTCTAAAATACTCACTCAAATTATTTATGAACAGGATTATCACTTATGGTTAGAAACTACATTGAAACAATTGCAAGAACGAGATTTAGAGCATCTTGATTGGGATCATTTGATTGAGGAGATTGAAAGATTAAGTAATGAACAGAAACACAAGCTCGAAAGTTATTTATTGCAACTTCTCAAACATCTGCTTTTGTATCAACATTGGAGTCTTCCTGAATGTAAAAATCATTGGGAAGTGGAAATTGATAATTTTCGGGTGGAACTTAGGAAATTAACCAAATCTAAAAACCTCTACAACTATCTGCTCACGGTGCTTGAAGAAGTCTACATTGATGCGCTACGACAAGCAAAAAAGAAAAGTGGATTGAATTGTTTTCCACAAACTTGCCCCTATAGCATTGAGCAAATTTTAGATGCGGATTATTTACCACCATTTATTTATTGATAAGGTACATCACCCAGCTAGCTTGTATCAGTGTAATTGTGCCTGTATCTATGGGAGGATTTTGAGGAGAAATAGCTGATAAATAGCGAAAAAAAGCAGACATTATTGAAAAACGAAGGCTGGCTTGAATTTAATCGTTGTGACTCCTGTTTTTTGGCGATAACATGTAAATAAGTTTACTTCAAGCTTCTCAAACCGCGTTTGGCGTCAGTTTTTTATGGAGATTCAGTTAATCAATATCGGTTTTGGTAACATCGTGTCTGCCAATCGAGTAGTTGCCATTGTTAGTCCAGAGTCTGCCCCGATTAAGCGGATCATTACCGATGCACGGGACAGGGGTCAACTGGTTGATGCAACTTACGGTCGGCGGACTAGGGCTGTAATTATCACCGATTCCAGCCACGTAATTCTGTCGGCGATTCAGCCGGAAACGGTAGCGAATCGCTTTGTGATTTCCCGCGAACATCAAACTGTAGATAATTGATTAAGAGTGGATTAACAATCTCACTTCTATTTGCACCACATCAGCAGTACTATGTGAATTAGACAAGTTTTCTGTCACCCTTGCTACAAATTCTTTAGTCTCTAGTACAGTCCGGCGGAAATAAACCTACCATTTTATTACAGCTAGAAAGACCAAAATTAAAGCCTTTTGACTTTTGAGTTTTGACTTCCCCAAAAGGGCTGACTTCCGCCTTGCGGTACTAGTGGACTTGGCCAGGAACACAAAACTAATAAATAATATCTATTGATTGATTCACAGGTTGAAGGGATGATGCCAGTTTTACCCATCCAGAGTATTGCTACTACCGAAGAACGCTTACATTTAGGCAGGTTGATTGTCTTAACTGGCCCCAGTGGGGTCGGTAAAGGCACTTTAATGCGATCGCTTCTAAAACGTCATCCAGTACTGTATTATTCCGTATCCGTGACGACTCGTTCTCCCCGTCCGGGAGAAATCGATGGCAAAGATTATTACTTTATCAGCCGCAGTAAGTTTGAACAATTACTTACTGAAGGTGAATTTTTGGAATGGGCAGAATTCGCTGGGAACTATTATGGCACTCCCCGTGAAGCTGTACTTAACCAAATTCATTTTGGCAAGTTGGTAGTGCTAGAAATTGAGTTAGAAGGAGCAAGACAAATTCGTACTTCCTTCCCCAGTGCCTTCAGCATTTTTATTTTACCGCCTTCTTTTGATGAATTAGAGAAACGGATACGCGATCGCGCCCAAGATTCTGAAGAAGCGATCGGCCGTCGTCTACTCCGCGCCCAAGAAGAAATTCAAGCCGCAGATGAATTTGATATTCAAATCGTTAATGACGATTTTGAAACTGCTTTAAATGACATTGAAACGGTTTTGTTTAAATAGGCTAAGAGTTAGAAGTTATGATTTTAAAATCATAACTTCTAACTCCTAACTCGTCATTTGTAAATTAACCAAATAAACCTTGAATTACTCCCAGATTGCTAGTCAAAAAGTAAGCAACTACTGCACCACCAATACCACCAATTAAGAAAGAACTGGCGTAGTTGTTCCAGCTTTCGTTAGAGTTAAAAGCATCTACTGGAGGGTTGGGTACAGTAACACTGGCAAGCGCTTTGGGTGGATTGCTATTCGCATAGAGGGATAAGCCCGCCGTAAAAATAACAATCAAGCCAAAGGTTGCCAATAATCCAGCTAAGTTTGCATTATCTGTATCCCGCAGTGGGCCCAATTTGGCAAAGGGGCCAAATATCCAGTAACCATGAGCCATACCAACTTCTAGCCCGCGTCTCGAAGCAGTTATCCCAGGACGATAAGCTGGCAAGTTATTAATGAACCACTTGCTCAAGGGAGAAGCATTAATCGGGGTTTCTAGGTTGCCCAATTGCTGATCGCGGAATGCGGGAAAAACAACTTCCCGATTTCTGGGATCGCTGGGGAGATTTTTTGATGCATCTACTGCTTGTGCCATATTTTATGTTCGCCTCTAAATTTAAAATGGTGGCATTTTTATATTAATAATAATTGTCGCTAAAGATATTTTTTGCGTAATAAGTTTAGAAAAATTAATTTAGCTGCTGTCAAAACTTTGAAACTCGCAAGCTGGTTTCAGGATCACGAGTTTCAAAGAATTAATTTGTTAGTAGTTTAGTTAGTAGTTACTAGTGAATTGCCAACTAACGGCTAACAAATTTTTAAATTCTGTCTTCAACTTATGGTAGTGGGTGGAAAAGTAGGTCAGGAAACCAGTAGTTAACTAAAATCAACAAAACGGCTGTCAAAGACAAATTGGCAAAAAGCAAAACTGGGCCCAACGATAGATACTTAACGAAGTATTTCTGCTGCATGAATTATTCTCCCAAATAAATCAAAGGTTGCGGTAAGGGTTAGCGTGGCGAAATCGGAATTTCTGTATCTTTAGCTGTTAATTCGCCGGACAGAAATTCTTTTATAGCTGCTAGGGGCCAAGTAAAGCCTGAGAGCATAATTGGCAGTGCCAAAGGAACTTCAATCATTACTTCTCTCATTTCCACGCTGCCACCCTCTTTCTTGTTCGCTTGTATGTAGGCACGGCCTACCCAACCAATCCAACCAGCAATATAGAGGAATAGAATGCTGGGAATTAGGAAATCACCAGCATGATCTAGACGACCATCAACAATCAAGTGGGGGTAACCCTCAGGGCCACATAGCTCTTGAGAATAACGCTCAAATCGCTTTATCCCTGATTGGGGGTCAGAGGTGGTATTACGGGCATTAGCAGCTAGCTGTTGAAAAGCGGGATTGTCACTGCACGGTGTCAAATTAGCCCCTAAAGCTTTTGCTGGGGAGGCAAAATTGAACCAAAGACAAATCGCTAAAATCAAAGCAAACAATCGTCGCATAGAGTTGTTTCCTTTTACTACAAAACAAAAAGTTTTATGTACAAAACGAAGCGGCTTGTACAGTTGTTTATTTGCATAACTAGGAAGTCATCATACTCTTGGGTGGGAACCGAGTAAAGTTTAAGTAAATAAAAGTTAAAGCTTCTCAACCAAAATGAGTGATGAGTGGGGAATGGGGAATGGGGAGCGCTAAGGATAATAATTGATTGTAGTAGGGTAGTTATGGAGTGCTGAGTATAATAAATATCATTGTACGGTAGTAAACAAGCAAGATTTTGTTTGTGCTACTCAAAACTCAGGACTCATAACTCGGAACTCCCTACTCCCCGCTCCCTACTCCCCACTCCCCACTCCCAATGACAACCGTTTTAGCAATAGAAACCAGTTGTGATGAAACAGCAGTCGCAATTGTTAACAATCGTAAAGTTTGTAGCAGTATTGTAGCCTCGCAAATTCTAGTCCATCAGCAGTATGGCGGGGTAGTACCAGAAGTAGCGTCTCGTGAACACTTGGAAACGATAAATGTTGCGATCGCACAAGCCTTAGAGCAAGCCCAACTAGATTGGGAGAAAATTGACGCAATTGCCGCCACTTCTGCCCCTGGACTCGTAGGAGCGCTGTTGGTGGGGTTAACTGCTGCCAAAACCTTGGCAATGGTACACAACAAACCATTTTTGGGAGTTCATCACCTTGAAGGTCACATTTACGCAACTTATTTGAGCGAACCAAGTTTAAATCCCCCTTTCTTGAGTTTATTAGTTTCTGGCGGACATACAAGCTTGATTTTTGTCAAAGATTGTGGTATATACGAAACTCTGGGACAAACTCGTGATGATGCTGCCGGTGAAGCCTTTGATAAAGTGGCGCGATTGTTAAAGTTGGGTTATCCGGGTGGCCCAATAATTGACAAGTTAGCACAACAGGGGAATCCCCAAGCCTTTGCTCTACCCGAAGGAAAAGTTTCTTTACCTGGTGGGGGGTTCCATCGTTATGATGCGAGTTTTAGTGGATTAAAAACGGCTGTATTGCGTTTAGTGCAGCAGTTAGAGAAAGATGGTAGACAAGTACCAGTGGCAGATGTAGCAGCTAGCTTTCAGGAAACCGTCGCGCGATCGCTAACTAAAAGAGCGATCGCCTGTGCCCTAGACTATGGTCTAGACACAATTGCAATTGGTGGCGGTGTAGCAGCCAATAGCGGCTTGAGAAAAAACCTCCAAGCCGCCGCCGTTGAACATAACCTACGCGTCCTATTCCCACCTCTAAAATTCTGTACCGATAACGCCGCCATGATTGGCTGTGCCGCCGCCGAACATCTATCTCGTGGTCATACATCCCCCCTCACGCTAGGCGTTGAGTCTAGGTTAGCCCTTACCCAGGTGATGAAGTTGTATCAACCTATTGAGTAGTCATTAGTCATTTGTCATTTGTCAGGAGAGAAGAACTTTCTGTTTGATCCAATGCCCCATGCCCTATGCCCTATAATTATTGACTATTGCTCGGATGTGATCAGCCACTGCATCGGGCTGTTCCAACATAGCCAGGTGTCCGCAATCAGGAATTTCCAGAACATTGTCACCACAATATTGGAACAGTCTGTGAAAGCTAGCTAAATGGCGCACATACTTGGGTTCCATAACCTTATCTTCGGCACCAGCCAAAAAATAAACTGGCTGCTTCAATTGGGATACTAGTTCAGGTAAACGATTGATTTCTTCTTCGGTTGTAGAGTCTAACAGACTTCCCAGAGCCGCTTCTGGGTCAGCCACAACAAAATCTATTACCCGTTGACGTGCCCAATGGCGCCCCAAAGGACGAGCGACACTGGCTCTGGTAAACAGCAAATCAATCAAAGGTACTTGGGATAGCCAGCGCGGGCGGATTTGCAAAAATTTCTGACCCGCCGAGCGAAACTGCTCAAAGGCTTCTTTGAGGTAAATACCACCGCCAGCGTTGATACAGATCACTCCCTTAACACACTCAGGTACTTGATCTGCTCCCCAAAGAGCGATCGTGCCTCCCAAAGAGTGACCAATGAGCCAAGCACTCTTAATATTCAATTGTTTCAGGAGAATTGCTAAATCCTGAGCATAGGCAACAGGAGTATAAAGAGAATCGATTGTTGAGCCAAGCGCACTACTGGAGATGGGCGTTAGGCTCAAAGACATTTCTGCCCGACTAAAATCGGTTTTTACCTGACACTGGGATTCACCAAAACCCCGCAAATCATAGGAAAGGCACTGCAAATCATCTGATAGGCGGGAAATCACAGGTTGCCAATATCCACGGCTATTGAGCCAACCGTGGATAAATACTAAAGCATCGGGGCAGGAAGTGGGAGCCGTTAGCTCGTATGCGTGTGGAACGCCCAAGATTTCGATAGTTGCCATACTTATATCGTACCCCTAAGGGCGGGTGCGACTAAATACGGAGTGTGAAGAGTTAGAAATAGAGAGGCGATTAATCGCCTCTCTACAGGAGTTGTTAATTTTTAACTCATAATTCCTAACTCATAACTTTTTCATTTATCCAGCAACCTCTGTCGCACCCCTTCAGCAATTTTGTGACCCAAATATTCAGGAATAAGGCTTTCATTCGGCCCCAACAAGTAGAGAATTAGCCGTGTACGTCCGCGCCAAACCAGTAAATTTGCATTGACTACCAGCAGGTCTTCCTGCCAGATGGCGTACATCACTTTGTAGAATAATCCTGGTTGATTATCGGCTTCAATCATTAGGGCAGGGAGATGAAAGACCGGATCGACATAGAACTCAGTTTGTACTTGCTCTAAGCCAGTATCAAGATTGAATTCTACTGCCAGCATCTCTTCTACCTCAAACCGACCTCCTAAAGCTTCACGAATAGCACGACAGACATTTTCTGCGGTTTTCTCGGTTAAGGCTTTACTACCACGAGACACCAACAGTTTAATAAAAACTAACATTGGCGGACGGATCTGACCGTATAGACTCAGACCGTGAATAGTCAACCCATAAGCTGCTAGTACACCAAAAATATCGCTGAGAAGAAAAGACTGGTTACGGTAAGCAAAATGCAGGGCACTTTTGCTACCTTCAGGTTTCAGTTCAATAACAGCGCGTCTAGTTTTATAGAGACGGTAGGCTAGCCGCAAATTTTGCAGTTGAATCTCACTGCTGACGAATTGCTCATAAAACTGAGGAAACGCTCGGTTAAAGCGTTTTAGGAGTTCCAGTGTCGAAGATTTTAAACCAGAAGCCATTGTTAAGGGTAAGACTCGCTTGCTTTCATCACTTGGGGACTAGGGGCTAAATGTTAGGGACTGGGGACTGAGGAAAAATTTTCTCAAATACTCAATTTCTTGTATGCAATTCACTCCTAAGTTAACGTGCATTTAAGCTCTATACGAGCAATTGCCAGGATTAGGTTTTTTCATTTTGAATTTTGAATTATTTATATCCTTACCCTTTTGGTGAATTTATCCTAGCCTCTACAACAAAATGCTAAAGTTGAAAATGATTGGTGTGAAACACGCCCTAACTGGCTCTTACCATTGCAAATCCCGAAAACAACCGAAAAAATTTGAGTGTAAAAGGTAGTAAATGGCGTAGCTATGTTAGACGTGAATCAACGCTCTTGAGAGTGGAAACCAATTCAGTTATACTACCCGAACCACGTTGGCATGGGTTTTTGGAAAACTTGGTTTAGTACTCCTGAATCTGTAGCGCCTAGTAGGACAAACCCCTTTGAAGAATATAGAGCCGATGCTGCGGGCAACTCCAACTCCAGCAGCCTTAGCGAAGCTTCTTCAAAGGAGACTCGCATCGTCTTCAGTACGGAGCGAGACATTGACCTTTATGAGCTAGAAGAACTCTGTGATGCAGTTGGTTGGTCGCGTCGTCCTCTAAGAAAAGTGAAAAAAGCTATTGAGCATAGTTTTCTCGTCGCCTCAATGTGGCAGGTGAGAGGAAACCAAAAGCGGCTCATTGGCTTTGCCCGTGCTACCTCAGATCACGCGTTTAATGCAACTATTTGGGATGTCGTGGTTCACCCAGACTTTCAAAGTCAAGGACTGGGCAAGGCACTGATGAAATACGTTCTCAAAAAACTTAGGAGTGAAGAAATTAGTAATGTCACTCTCTTCGCTGATCCCCATGTTGTAGATTTCTACCGAACTATGGGGTTTATGGCTGATCCGGAAGGCATTAAAGGCATGTTCTGGTATCCTCACTAGCACTTAATCAAAATTAAACCCGATTTACACAAGAAAATCAGGTAAAATAGCGAAAATCTATTATTTTGATGTGGTTTTGGTTTTTTTCTGCCGACGAAGGCGCAAGTACATATCTTGTAAAACTAAGTCGGCAAAAAACCTTTATCAGTGGAAAAATGTAATCTATCTTGTCTTTGGCAAAGGATAAAAAAGATTAGGCATAAGCGGTCTGATGTGATATAGTTATCTTAATGCTTTTGGTAAAGCGCGATCGCTTTGATCGAATAAAACCAAACCAGAAAAAGCAGATAAGTCTAAACGGGATGTAGCGCAGCTTGGTAGCGCGCCTGCTTTGGGAGCAGGATGCCGCAGGTTCAAATCCTGTCATCCCGATTTTGAAATAATTAATATCTTTAACAGCTAAGGTGGATTGTCTAAAGCTGTCCTGCTAAGATGTGCAATTAAATTGTAAATTTTTTCCGATAAGAACAAATTGCCTGTTATAGTGTTGAGTTATGTATTGAAGCCTAACAGGCAAATTTCGCTTTTAAGCAGTAAGATATTCCTGACACTAAGCTTTGTATAGATTTTAGAAGATATTAAAGCAAGCGGGATGGAACGATTGATTAAGTAATAGCGTCACCCCATATTAGCGAAAGCCAGATAAAATGGCATTTATCAGATCCAAGGTCGAATACAGAGAGACTTTTGACTGTTTAAGAAGACATATAATAGGCATCTACAGCATTTCGTGGTGAAGAACAAAACGAAATCGAGAAAAACACAACTTTCGCCCAGTCGATTTTTCAAAACGCTATTATGGCAACCCTAAATAGTTGCGGAATATTGGATTTTGACCGTTGATCCTCCGGGTGACGCTCCTGCGTCGCTAACGCTGCGCTAACGGCAGTCCCTCTTTGTTGGAACAACAAGATCGGGCTGCCTCACACTTAACACTTAACCTCAACGCGCACAATGAATTTTTCACAATTGAAATAGATTGCTATATAACTAAAGCTAGTTGGTGCTGTGCAATATCCAACCATTTGTTTAATTAATTGGACTATTAATACGAGGAGCAATCATGAAATCATTTATTCGCTTGGGCGCAACATTGGGTATAGCTGGCACTGTATTTTTAACAGGGCTTTCAGGAATAGGCAATTTACCAGGAATAGGCAATCAAGAGGCGATCGCATTACCACAAGATCAGGTAGTGAAAAAGCTCCAAGAAGTACCTGTATTCACGCTCACCAATCCTAAAGGCGAATTCGTAGTCCTTTCAAGGAACAACGCGTCCAAGCCAGTGTCGCAAGTGGGATTTTTTATTAGCAAGCTAGATGCTCAAAAATTCCTTGACAATCGGCTTAAGAAAGAAAACCCCCAGTTGGCAAGCACACTACAGGTAAGACCTTTGTCGTTGGCAGACTACTATAAAATAGTCCAAGAAAGCAAAAAGAAATCAGACTCTGTAATTTATACTTTAGTACCGACGCAAGCACAGGTAGCTTCGGCAACAAGTATGCTGAATCAAAATGGTAAAAAAGGGGAGCAATTTAATGGTATTCCCTTATTTGTACCTAAATTTAAGAAAGATAATAGCTATTTGACGATTCCCGTCCCCAACGGTAAAGAGCGGTATATCCCTTTCTTTTTTGAGAAAGAGCAAGCAACGGCTCTGTTAGACGAATTCAAAAAAGCCGTGCCAAAGGAAGGAGCCAACACTGAAATTCAGGTGGTGGATTTGTACGGTGTTATGGAAGCTCTCAATAGCAGTACCGACCCTAGCATAAATAAAATTGTTCTCTATCCATCGCGGGAGTCGATCAATTTTATTCGCTCGCTTGCACCGAATAAAGCTCCAGCTGCCAAGCCTGCTGCTGCGCCCATTCGGAAAAAATAATGGTTATGCACTCCAAAGTTGAGGCATGGGGGAGAAACATCTGATATCTGGTTTACAACTTTGGCAGTGGCGCAATACTGCTCTCCAAGCAGCGATCGCCACTCATGTCCCGCCTGCCGAGGTAGATTGGCTGCTATTAGAAGTTGCTGGGTTAGACCGCTTGGCACTGCGTTTGGAGTCCTTTAAAAACTGGCCGCAAATTCAGCTGCAATTGCCTCTAGAAGAGTTAGATCGTTTGTGGCAGAGGCGATTAAATGACCGCTTACCAGTGCAGTATATTGCCGGAGTTACACCTTGGCGTAACTTTCAAATTGCAGTGTCAAGTGCGGTTTTGATTCCCAGACCAGAGACAGAATTCTTAATTGATTTAGCTTTAGCATCTGCCAGTAATGCTTCAGGAAACTGGGCTGATTTAGGCACTGGGAGTGGAGCGATCGCTTTGGGATTAGCAGATACCTTGCCAAAAGCAACAATTCATGGTGTTGATTACAGTCTTGAAGCTTTGGCGATCGCCCAAACCAACGCCCGTAATTTAGGTTTTGCTGACCGGATTAAATTTTATCAAGGTTCCTGGTGGGAGCCACTGACATTTCTCAAAGGTCAGTTCAGTGGTATGGTGTCGAATCCCCCTTACATACCCACCAGTACCTTACCTACCCTGCAACCAGAAGTAGTTAACCATGAACCACATCTAGCTTTGGATGGTGGCACTGATGGCTTAGATTGCATTCGCCATTTGATAGAAATTTCTCCCAGCTATTTGCAACCTGGTGGCGTGTGGTTAATTGAGATGATGGCAGGACAGGCGGATGCAGTGCGAGAACTTTTACAAAATCAAGGTAGCTATTGTAAAATTCAAATTCACGCTGATTTAGCTGGAATTGAACGCTTTGCTGTAGCTTATAAAAGTTAGGAGTGATGAGTTATGACAATTGCTCACTCCTAACTCCTGTACAGACGCGATTAATCGCATCTCTACTCCTAACTTTGTAAACATGACACAAGTTTCTCTAACAAATCTCATAACTGGCGCACGCGCTGGGCTTTTGGTGAGTTTTCCCACGGATACTGTTCCTGCGCTTGCAGCTGTACCAGAAAAAGCAGCATTAATTTTTGCGGCGAAGCAACGCAGTCAAGACAAACCTTTGATTTTGATGGCTGCTAGTGCTGAAAATTTGTGGCTGTATGTTAAAGGTGATGAGAACGAGTATAAAGTTTGGCAAGAACTAGCAGATAAATATTGGCCAGGAGGACTGACATTAGTTTTACCAGCAAGCGATCGCGTGCCAAAAGTTATGAACCCTATCGATCCAACGACAATTGGTATTCGAGTCCCAAACAGTGCGATCGCTCAAAATATTTTGGCGCAAACAGGCCCACTTGCTACTACTAGCGCGAATTTTTCTGGTCAACCGCCTTTACAAACGATGACAGAAATTGAGGTTCAGTTTCCCAAGGTTCTGACTCTAGAATACCAGGGTGAAATATCAGGCGTGGGTATACCTTCCACCGTTGCTAAATGGACAGGAATAAATTGGCAGATTTTGCGGCAAGGTGCAATAAAGTTAGATATTTCCAGTGATAACCAAATATAGGTCGCTATAATGTTGTCTTCCTGGTTTTAACAACAGAGAAATCTGGAACTTTAGTTTGCGCTGTTGTGGTCAATTAACAAGTTAATAATTGCCAAATTATGAATTGGAGCAACTGGATATATCTAGGAGCAGGAATAGCACTAGGTGTGATTTTCCGTCAGTTATTTGTGCGATCGCCTAATGCATCTAGCTCATCCCCAGTAGCGCCATTAGATCAACAGGATATGCCACCAATATCGCAACAGCTACAGCAAACGCAGCTGGCATACCTTATGGCAAGGGAAATGAGCCAGTTTAAAGCTGGTTTTTTGGCGCGGACTACCCATGAATTGCGATCGCCCCTCAGTGGTCTGATCGGCTTACATCAGTTAATTTTGTCGGATCTGTGTGAAGATCCGGCTGAAGAGCGAGAGTTTATTGCCCAAGCTTACGAGCGAACGCTGAAGCTACTCAAGTTGATGGATGAAATTCTCAGCGTTGCTAGAACTGAACACGGTACTAATAAATTAGATATTCAGCCTAGACCATTAGCCCAAGTTTTGGAGGAAGTTCATAAATTAACTTATATGCTGGCGGCCAATCGTAATCTTCCCTTGCAATTTTTACCCGCCGACCCAGAAATTTATGTTTTGACAGATTACCTCTGGCTCCGCCAAATACTGATAAGTTTAATAGATACTGCCATTACTCAAATGGAGGAAGGCAGCATCTGTATTTCCAGCAGCACAGTACCTACAAGTGATTTTGTAAACATTTGGTTGGATGTACCAACCCATGCCATACCCTGGAGCGAACCGATTGATTTAATTAAATCTGAAGATCAGCCACCCGGTATTGACCAAGAAAACGCTGCTCTTTCACCAGGAATGAGGCTATTAATCAATCAAACTCTGCTGGAAGTTATGGGAGGAAAGTTAGAAATCCTGCCCTCGAACATTGCGAAGGAACCACATCAGGAGATTAGCAGATTACAAATCTCTATCCCCCTAGTGATTCCTGAAACTGAACTTCCGTAGCAGGAACGAAAGCAAGGTTAGGTTGGTTGTGTAACACCATCGTAGTGGTGGTATTGGGTTGAAAACCAATCTTTTCGTAGAAACCCTGCTGGTGAGTAGTCATCAGGTAAACGCGCTCAACCGACCTCATGCGGGGATGACTCAAAACGGTTTCTAGTAACTTGCTTCCCAGCCCACTACTTTGATACTCTGGATGAATCACAACATCCCAAATTGTGGCGCGATATATGCCATCAGATGTTGCTCTAGCAAAGCCAATTAGTCGATCGCGATCGCAGACAAAAATCACTGGCTCACTGTTAGCAATAGCTATACCTAAATCTTCAATACTGCGACCTTTTGCCCAGAAAGCTGAAACATTTAACAGTTCTTGAAGTTGGTAAAGGTCAATTTCAGACTTGCGTTCGCCTTTGGCGCAGCGCAGCTGTTCGCTAAATTGAATCTGAGACTCGTTCATTATGGCATCCACTTTTGGCAGTATCTTTGTATATTTAAGCCATATTTTGCTAGAAAATGCTGTACGTGTATATGTACATGCAACGAGAAAGAAAGTTTAATCATCTATCTCAATATTTAATGACAAACCCACTTCCATAGAGGATGAGTTGGCCCCTGCTGACGTATCCGATAAACTTGTTTTTCTAAACGTTGTTTTTCCTGCTCTGGTAGTCCAAGTAAGATATTTCGACTTTGCCAAACTAAAACAGCAGCAGTCATTCCAACACAAAAGGCTAAACCAAAGGTAGACAGTGGATGGTAGAAGAGTCCATATCGCACCGCTACCCAGGTAAAATATTGTTCCCACAGAGAAATTTCTGCACGTAGACCCCACAAGCTAACAGGTGCAATGGTGAGCCACAAAAAGCCCACAAACAGCCACCTGCCATATATTGTTAACTGGTGTAGCCTTTGTACTTGTTGAGCAAAAGATGGGTCAGATTTTTCCAAGTCTGGGTCAGTAATTAATGATTCTTCCTGTTGATCCATAGGGGAATAAAATTCCAAAGCATAGGTGAGCAATTCAAAATCAGTAAACCGATTGTGAAATGCACACAAGTTTAACTATCCTGGGAACTGGTAGATGTATCAATCGGCTCTAAGCTTTCTACCATTTGAGATTGACCCCTTTCTCGCCACCAAGTAAGGAGAGTACTGGCGATGAAAATACTTGAATAAGCTCCCATCGTGAAGCCAATAATCAAAGCTAAAGAAAAGTTTCTCAGTGTTTCTCCGCCAAATAGAAAGATAGCAGATAATGTTAGCAACACGGTTAAGGTCGTGTTGATTGATCTTGTTAGGGTTTGGTTAACTGCATCATCTACAATTTCGGCAATCGGCTGTTCAGGATGGATTTTAATGGTTTCTCGAATGCGATCGTAAATCACCACTGTGTCGTTGACTGAGAAACCTGTGATGGTAAGTAAGGCGACGATAAAAAGGCTATCTACTTCGATACCAGCCACCAAACCCAAAATTGAAAAAGCCCCTACCGTGATCAAAATATCGTGCAATAAGGCAACGATCGCAAACACCGCATAATCAAACTGGAAGCGGAAGCTCATATAGATAGTAATACCGATGAAGGAAACTATCAGAGCTAATATCCCAGACCTCAACAGTTCTTTTCCTAAGGTAGGGCCAACGGAGTCAATTTGGTTTTTTTGTGGATCAAAAGCACCAATTTGTTGGCTTAAAGCATTTTGCAAGTTGGTGCGCTGATCAACACTTAAATCTTTTGACCGAATTAATACACCATTTTCTGCCCCATTTTCTGAGACAAGTTGGATGCTGCTATCACCAAGTCCCTGTGCTTTTGCTACTTCCCGAACAGCGTTGATATCAATTGGTTTGTCGCAATTCCCTGGTTTGGTGCAATCTCGAACAAACTGCAACCGTGTACCACCGATAAAATCTAAACCGGGGCGTAAGGGTGCGTGAATATTGGGCTGTTGCCAAGAAATCACCATTGAGATGATACCAGCAAGAATAATCGCAGCAGAAATACTCCACCAAAGCGATCGCGATTTGTTTATACTCAGTTTCATTGAGCCACCTCTGCCTTCTTCGACACTGGCAGGTTTGGACAGAAAAGTTCTGTCTTCCGCAAAGAGGGAATTGAAATTGCCAAAAACAGCAATGTCCGACTACAGGTAATTGCGCTAAACATACTCACAGCCACCCCCAAAGCTAAGGTCAGTGCAAAGCCCTTGACTAAACCAGACCCCAGCCAAAACAGGGCAGCACAAGCAATCCACGTAGTGACGTTGCTATCTAAAATACTAGAAAATGCTCTGTAGAAACCAGATTCCACAGAACGATACAGGGATTTACCAGCCCGCAATTCTTCCCGCGTCCGTTCAAAAATTAGCACATTAGCATCAACTGCCATCCCAATACTGAGAATAAAACCGGCAATTCCGGGCAAAGTTAGGGTAACACCCAATAAAGCAAAAGTTGACCAAGTTAAGAGGGAGTAGATCACTAGTGACACATCCGCAATCAGTCCTGGTAATCGATAATAAAACACCATGAATATTAATACTAAAGTTAGACCACCAACCCCAGCATAAATACTGCTTTGAATACTATCTTTACCCAAAGTTGCCCCTACTGTCCGCCTTTCTGCAATTTCTACTGGTACGGGTAATGCACCACCACGTAGCTGCACGCCTAAATCATTGGCTTCTTGTGCCGTAAACCGTCCTGTAATGATGGCAGAGCCACCACTGATACCTGCGGCTGCAAATTCTATAGGCACGTTAGGAGCGCTGATTAGTTCATTGTCCAGAAAAACACCAATGCTACGTCCAGTACCGGCAAGATTTTTTGTCAAATTGGCAAACAGTTGACCACCCTCTTGGTCAAAGCGAATAGCAACATGCCAGTTGTCACCTTGACTGGGTTCACCATAGGCATCCTTGAGGTATTTACCAATTAGAGGTGGTTTGGTGCTTTCAAACAATTCTGCGATCGCTTGATTATTTTTTTGCAAATCTTCTTGATTCTTGACAATTGCTGCTTTGTCTGTACTCTTTCTCAACTCTTCTTGCTTGGCTTTCAATTCGGCTCTAGATGCTTGAAAAGCAAGCAGTTGAGTTTCTGTATTCGGCTTTTGGGTGCGAAATTCTAACTGCGCCGTACCACCTAGCACCCGTTCGGCTTGCTCTGGGTCATTGACTCCTGGTAGTTGCACCAGTATTTTATCTGCGCCGACTGTTTGGATCAATGGCTCAGAAACACCCAGACCATTAATCCGCCCTTCGACAACTTTCTTCACACCTTCCAATTCTCGTTCGGTGATTTGGGGAATATCGGCTGATGGTTTCACCTGAATTGTGAGCTGTGAGCCTCCGCGCAAGTCCAGCCCAAGAGGTATCGGAATTGTGGCAATCACCGTAATTGCGGCGATTATCATGACTAAAATCAAAATTAATAGCGATCGCTGTCTTTGCATACCATAACCCGCAACTGACAAAGGCTATAATAGCGCTCTTTTGAGGAGTTAGGAGTTAGGAAATGGGGAGTGGGGAGTGGGGAGTGGGGAGTAGGGGTTGAATTTATTACCTATTCCCTACTCCCTATTCCCTACTCCCTAGACTCGCAACGCTACCATTTTTTCCACAGCTTCTACAATTTGCTCTGGTTGGATGATTGTTAGTCGTTCTAAGTTGCCGTTGTAAGGTGTGGGGATATCTTGGGAAGACAGCCGCAGTACTGGCGCATCTAATTCATCGAATAAGCGATCGTTTATTGAGGCTATGACTTCTGCTCCAATACCCGCAGTTCGCATGGATTCTTCTACAACAATGACTTTATGGGTTTTACGTACTGATGCACCAATTGTATCAAAATCTAAGGGTTTTAGAGATATTAAATCGATAACTTCTGGATCATATCCTTGTTTTTCAAGAGTTTTTACTGCTTGTAGCACATGATGCCGCATCCGCGAGTAAGTAATAATGGTTACATCTTTACCCTCGCGCACAATTTCTGCTTTATCTAGAGGTAGTAAATATTCTTCTTCTGGTAAATCTTCTTTCAAGTTGTAAAGCAGAACGTGTTCAAAGAACAACACGGGGTTATCATCGCGGATAGCGGATTTCAGTAGTCCTTTAGCGTTTCTTGGTGTGGAGCAGGCAACAATTTTCAACCCTGGCACAGCTTGGAAGTAAGTTTCTAGTCGCTGGGAATGTTCTGCGCCTAGCTGTCGTCCGACACCGCCAGGGCCGCGAATTACCATCGGAATTTTAAAGTTACCGCCAGAAGTATAACGCAGCATCCCAGCGTTGTTGGATATTTGGTTGAAGGCGAGCAGTAAAAAGCCCATATTCATGCCTTCAATGATGGGACGTAACCCAGTCATTGCTGCTCCCACTGCCATGCCGGTAAAGCTATTTTCGGCAATGGGGGTGTCTAGAATGCGGAGTTCGCCATATTTTTGGTACAGGTCTTTGGTAACTTTATAGGAACCGCCGTAGTGTCCGACATCTTCACCGAGAACGAATACGCTGGAATCACGCGCCATTTCTTCATCAATGGCTTCGCGTAAGGCGTTGAAAAATAGTGTTTCTGCCATTTAGACCTTTTATTACGATTATAGTTTTAGAATTTTATCGTGCTGCTGTCGCAAATACGGTGAGCGATCGCACTAGTTAGAGTTTAGGTTGTTTAAACGAACCGCATAAGCATAATATCAAAGCTATTTTCCCGTTAGCTAGAGGTAATTTAGAAGCTGGAATTACCTCTAGCTAAAGCTAGGTTTTCATGTAACCTCTAATACACTAAATAGTAACTTTGATCAACTAGGAGCTTTCAAAGCTGCTTCTGTTTGGGAGTGCAACAACAAACCATATTCCAACCCTTCCACCACCGCTTGATAAGAAGCCTCCAAAATGTTGGTGGAAACCCCTACTGTAGTCCAGCGTTGCCGACCATTGCCTGACTCTACCAACACACGAGTTTTTGCCGCAGTGCCCGTATGTCCGTTGAGAATCCGCACTTTATAATCTGTCAAATCAAAGGTTGCTATTTGGGGATAAAAATTCACCAAAGCCTTGCGTAAAGCCGCATCCAAAGCTGCCACAGGGCCGTTACCTTCCGCCGCCTCCAAAATATTTTTGCCGTCAACAGCGAGTTTAACCGTAGCTAAGGCGTTGCTAGTTTCTTTCCCCTCAATCAAGTCGCAGTGGACTTGAAAACCTTTGACTTCAAAAAACTTCTGGCGGCCTCCTAAAGCTTCGTGCATCAACAGCGCAAAACTGGCCTCTGCTGCTTCAAATTGAAATCCTTCACTCTCCAAATCTTTGAGGCGCTGAAGAATTTGCTTGGCTTCAGCCTTTTGTTGATCGAGGTCAATTCCAAAACTGCGGGCTTTGGCTAAAACATTGCTAAGTCCAGACTGTTCAGAAATGACGATGCGGCGATGATTCCCGACTTGTTCCGGCTGAATATGTTCGTAAGTCAGGGGATTACGTTCCACGGCTGATACATGAATACCGCCCTTATGGGCAAAAGCCGAAAGTCCGACAAAGGGAGCGTGTTCATCTGGCGCGAGGTTGACCACCTCACTCACAAAACGACTAGCTTCTGTAAGTTGTGTTAGCTGGTCTTCTGTGATACAACTGTAACCCAGCTTCAATTGTAAATTGGGAATTAACGAACAGAGGTTAGCATTACCGCAACGTTCACCGTAACCATTAATTGTCCCCTGTACCATCTTTGCACCTGCCATCACGGCGGCTATTGCGTTAGCAACCGCCATTTCCGAATCGTTATGAGTGTGAATTCCAATTTGGGGGATTGGGGATTGGGGATTAGGGATTGGGGATTGGGAAGAGTCCTTCCTAGTCCCTAGCTCCCAGTCCCCAGTCCCCAGTTCCCCAGTCACCTTTACCACATCTTGAACAATTTGGCTAATTTCATGGGGTAAAGTGCCACCATTAGTATCACAAAGGACTAACCATTCAGCACCAGATGCGATCGCAGCCTCTAATGTCTGTAAAGCATAATCTCGATTGTGCTTGTAGCCATCAAACCAATGTTCGGCATCGTAGATAATGCGACGCCCTTGAGAACGGAGGTACTCAATGGTGTCGCGGATCATCGCCAAATTTTCTTCTAATGTCGTTTTGAGGCTTGTTGTGACATGTAAATCCCAAGACTTACCAAAAATCGTTACCCAGCGAGTCCCCGCAGCCAAAATATCCTGTAGCATCGGTTCGGTTGCGGCAGTGGAATTGGGGCGGCGAGTCGAACAAAAAGCCACAATTTCAGCTTGTTTGAGTGGATCTTCTTGGAGTTGCCAGAAAAATTGTACATCCTTGGGATTGGCACCAGGCCAACCGCCTTCAATAAAGGGAATTCCCAGTTGATCGAGTCTACGAGCAATACGTAACTTATCTTCTATCGATACTGATAGCCCCTCGCGCTGAGTGCCATCTCGTAATGTAGTGTCATAGAGCCAAAGTTGAGGTGAAGAATTTGTGGTCATAAAACTGGGACCGACGAGACAACTTTCAAGGCAATGTGTCAATATACAACAAAACGCCAGTTTGGCAATTTAAAAATGCCTAAGGTACTAGCTCAAGGTAAAACAATTGAGTGCGTAAGCAAAAGCAATCTCCGAACAATTTTGCTGCAAAATGGAATTGAACTCTACAATGACGGTGCTAAGGTAATAAACTGTCGGGGCATTGGCAGTTGCGGAACTTGCGCGGTTAAGGTAGAAGGTGAAGTATCAGCAGCGAATTGGCGTGACCGAGCACGGCGTTCGCTTCCTCCCCATTCTCCTACAACAGACTTGCGTTTAGCCTGCCAAACTTTGGTTTTAGGCGATGTGAAAGTGACAAAGTTTGATGGATTTTGGGGACAAGGTTCTCGAATAGTGTGGACACCAAAAGGTTAAAAAGGAGTAAAACAAGATGGGTAGATGGACACCATTAATTTTAATGGCTGGAGGTTTGGCCATTCTGCTTGGTACATTACTGGGCATCAACTTTCCTATGGGAGTACAAACCGCTAACGCTCCCAGTGATAAAAAATCACAAGTCCTTCCAGCTAATATCAATGTTAATAGCAGTGCTGGCAGCAAGAATGAAGAAACTGCAACTGAAGGAAATGAAACAACCGAAACAAACGCAAACAGACGCGGTATTGTAGCTCCAAGACCTGACAACAGGAGTAACGTTGCTCAGAATTCTTCTGATGACTCAACATCACCTGCTGACACTACAACAGACAACAATACAGATTCTTCACAAACAAATACGCCCAGCAATACAAATCAAGGCAACGAACCAATTCGCGCCTTGTGGTAACGATAGATCCGTCTATAGTTACGAGTTATAAGTTATAAGTTATGAGTTATGAGTTATTAGTTATGTACTAATGACTAATGACTAATGACTACTGACTAATGACTAATGACTAGTGAGATTGTAATTATTGGTGGCGGCGTTATTGGTTTAGCGATCGCCATTGAGCTAAAACTGCGCGGGGCAAGTGTCACCGTGCTTTGTCGTGACTTCCAGGCTGCCGCTACTCATGCCGCCGCCGGGATGTTAGCACCAGATGCGGAAAACATCCCTAATGGGGCAATGCATTCTTTGTGTTGGCGATCGCGTGCTTTATATCCCGACTGGACACGCAAACTAGAAGAATTAACCGACTTAAATACTGGCTACCGTTCCTGCGGTATCCTCGCACCCGTATTTGAAGAGGCAGAGGAGCAGGGGGCAGGGAGCAGGGGGCAAGGAGCAGAGAGTAGGGAGCAGGGAGTAAGGAGCAGGGAGCAGGAGGAAAATTTCTCTCCTCAGCACCCTTCTCCCTGCCCCCCTGACTCTTCCCCGGCTTACTGGTTAAACAAAGAGGCAATTCATCAATATCAGCCAGGATTGGGAACCGAGGTAGTTGGTGGCTGGTGGTATCCTGAAGATGCACAAGTTGATAATAAAGCTCTAGCTCAGGTATTGTGGACGGCGGCTGAGTCTGTTGGTGTTGAACTCAAAGATGGGATTACAGTAGAAGCATTTTTACAGCAGCAAGGACAAGTGGTTGGCGTGCAAACCAATGCGGGCATAATTCGCGCCGCGCACTATGTTTTAGCTTCAGGTGCTTGGTCAAATGAGTTATTACCAGTACCCGTGCGTCCCAGAAAAGGGCAAATGCTGAGTGTGCGGATACCAGAAATTGCGCCGGAATTGCCCTTGAAGCGGGTTTTGTTTGGGCAGGATATTTACATCGTACCAAGGCGCGATCGCCTTGTGATTGGCGCAACCAGCGAAGACGTTGGCTTCATTCCCAACAACACCCCAGAAGGCATTCAAACATTACTACAAGCTGCCATCCGGCTGTATCCCCAACTTAAGCATTATCCCATCCAAGAATTCTGGTGGGGATTTCGCCCAGCCACCCCCGATGAGTTGCCCATCCTTGGCACTAGCCATTGTCAAAATTTAACCCTTGCTACAGGTCATTACCGTAACGGGATTTTACTTGCACCCGTAACAGCCGCCTTGATTGCCGATTTCATCTTGGAACAAAAGTCTGACCCTCTACTTGCTAATTTTCACTATTCGCGCTTCCAGTCCAAGCCATCTACCTCCACACCAATGCTGACTCACTCTGCCAATTTCTCCAACGGGAATCGTCCTGCCATATCCCCCCATTCCCCACTCCCCACTCCCCACTCCCCACTAATTATTGCTGGCAAAACCTTCCAATCCCGCTTGATGACTGGAACTGGTAAGTATCGCAGCATTGAAGAAATGCAGCAAAGCATTGCCGCTAGTGATTGTCAGATTGTCACTGTGGCAGTACGACGGGTACAAACGAAGGCCCCTGGACATGAAGGTTTGGCTGAAGCCTTAGATTGGACAAAAATCTGGATGTTGCCTAATACCGCAGGTTGCCAAACTGCTGAAGAGGCGATTCGGGTGGCGCGTTTAGGGCGAGAAATGGCGAAATTGTTAGGACAGGAAGATAATAATTTTATAAAGTTAGAAGTAATACCTGACCTTAAGTATTTACTCCCAGATCCAATTGGGACGCTGCAAGCCGCAGAGCAATTAGTTAAAGAAGGTTTTGCAGTATTGCCTTATATTAACGCTGACCCCATGTTAGCCAAACGTTTAGAAGAAGTAGGCTGTGCTACAGTCATGCCTTTAGCATCGCCGATTGGTTCTGGACAAGGGCTAAAAACAACTGCCAACATCCAAATCATCATCGAAAATGCGGGTGTACCAGTGGTGGTAGATGCCGGAATTGGTTCACCCTCAGAAGCCGCCCAGGCAATGGAATTGGGAGCAGATGCTTTGTTGATTAATAGTGCGATCGCACTTTCTCCAAACCCGGCAGCAATGGCTCGTGCCATGAATTTAGCAACAGTTGCCGGTCGTTTGGCATATCTTGCTGGCAGAATGCCTATCAAAGACTACGCCAGTCCTAGTTCACCTTTGACTGGGACGATTACTAGTTAGGGAATGGGGACTGGGAAATAGACAGACTAGGGAGATAACGGGAATAACCAATCCCCAATCCCTAATCCCCAATCCCTAATGTAACGATTTGTCTAGCAGTTTCAGAGCGGATCTAGCATTTATGTAACATTAAATGAACAATAAATACAAAGGAATTAATTCATGCCCTATACAAACGAAGAAGGCGGCCTTCTAAATAATTTTGCCCGGGAACCAAAGATTTATCAAGCAGAACCCCCCACACAAGGGCAAAAGCGAACTTATCTTTTACTAGGAATAGTCGCTACAGTTTTGGTTGGCGGCTTGATTCTAGTTGCCTTCTTTGTTTCTAAGAGCAGCTGATCGTAAAATATTTTAATAAAACTTCATTTTCTTGATAGTTTCCAGGTTCCGATTTTAAAAGGAGCCTGCTTTTTTATTTTTTGTTAAAATTGAATCAAAAATTAGAGTATCATTATATACTGGTTTATTTTACTATACCCGAAAAACTCAATTTATTTTAAGCAGCACAGCGTTATCTTAAAAATCATTTCTATTATGAGATTAGCCGACTTGGATATGCCGAGAAAGGTGATATGTACTGTGTTTTGGCTCTTTAGCCACCATGAGCGTGAATGATACTGCACAAAATGATAATTCCACTTGGAATCGGCAAGTATACCAACGATTGAAGCTTGCCCTAAGTCTTGGCTTACGACGGCAACTTTTTTTAGCAGTATGTGATGATTTACACTTAAGAAATCAAGTAGCAACTCGTCTGCATTCTACATTGGCTTATCCTATTGGACAAGTGCTATCTCAGCCATCAAATGCCCAAGAAAATAGCACTCTAGCTTATCCGCGATTAGTTACGTTGCGTTTGAATTTAAATGATCCCAATCCCATACTTCAAATAAATCAATGGTTGGCAAACTATCCACCGCCAACTGTTGGAGCATCAAAAGATACCCCCGGAAGACCTTTTCCAGTCCCAGCATTTCAGATTGTCGGCGTGGAGCATCTCACTAAGCAACCAGTCGCTACACAACGGTTATTTTTGCACCATCTCCGCTTAAGCGAACAATATTTCTCTTTACAAGAATCTAGCCGATTCCTTGAATCTAACTTGCTGTTGTGGATACCGCGTCCTTGGTTATCTGCTATCAAGCAATCAGCGCCACAGTTTTGGCATTGTCGGACTGGCGTATTTGTATTTGCCGGAGAACCTACACCAGCGACTCAGAATTCAGGTTATCCAGAACGTTTTTCTAATCCCAGAAGCTTGGATTTAGGCTATATTGAGCAGTCGATTGTAGATGAATCAGTTACCCAAACAGAACTCAGAAGCGCAGGTACTGAGTCAAAGTTGAAGACTAATTCCGATTTCCCGGTAGAAACACAAGGGAATAGCGTAGATAAAACCCAGGAATCGCCATCGACAGCAGATTTATTAAAGGCTGCGCCACAACAGCAGGAATCTACTAATAGGTCTGGTAGCGCAAGTAATAATCAATCTCTGTCGTCTTTATCTCATATTAGTAGCGAATTAACGGAGCTAGTAATAGCAACAATAAATACAAATATTGCTCAACATACAGAGGATTACTGGCAACCGCAGCAGATTTTGTTGGAGATTGAAGAATTACACCAAAAACAAGTTCCAGGGGAAGTAGTGGCAGAAGCTTATCATCGCTTGGGCACTTTATACCGCCTTCGCATTGAGCAAGGAGAGTCAACCTTAGAAAATCTGATGGTGGCAATTATTGCCTATCAAGAGGCAATTAGCTATGACGAAACCTCACCACAACTCCCAGATATCTTAAATGATTTGGGTACACTCTACTGGATGCTATACCATACACCGCCTAATTCTGAGGAAGGACAAACTTATATAGAGCAGGCAATAGAATTTTATCAGTTGGCGTTGAACATGATCTCGCCCCAGACACATTCAGAAACTTACGCTCGTGTGCAAAATAATTTGGGGACGGCTTATGGTGATTTAGCTCGTTTTTCTCACCCATCTGAAAATTGGCAGCAAGCAATTTTAGCTTACAATGAAGCACTGAGCTACCGTACAGCCGAGATGGATTCATTAAAGTATGCGGCTTGCCAGAACAATTTGGGTACTGCTTACTGGCATTTAGGGCAATACAACCAACCGATTGTGCATTTAAAGAAAGCGATCGCAGCTTACAATGAAGCACTTATACACTACAACCCCGAACAGGAACCGCTCAAATATGGCATGATTCAAAACAACATAGGAACCGCCTGTTGGAATCTAGCACAATACGAACAACCTGCCCAAAATCTCCAGCTAGCTATAGATGTCTACACTGAAGCTCTCAAGTATCGCACTCCAGCTAATGTTCCCAGCGCCTGCGCCGCTACACAAAATAATCTCGGTACTGCCTACTGGCATCTAGCAAACCTATCTCAAACAACTAAAGAGGCACGGCAAAAGTATCTGCAACTATGTATCAGTGCTTACGAAGAGGCCATAGCCTTGGCTCACTCACTTAGCGGTATTCCTTTAAGTTTTGATTTGCTTGCCTCTTACAATAACTTGGGACTAGCACATTATCAGCTAGTAATAGATAAGTCGTTTAATGATGACAAAGCAACACGTTCTCAACATTTAGAAGTAGCATTAGACAATCATTTACAAGCCTTAAACGGATTAAGTAAACAGCCAGAGGCTTATCAAACAACCTTTAATTATATAGTGAAAACTATTCGTGCTTTTCATAATGAATTAGGCATACAAGGACAGAATCTGGCTTTATCTAAAGTTCCTAGTCAGTTGTTGCCAGAAATTTTGTCAAAGCTATAAAGCATATACCGAAAACCCTTAAAAAAGAGACAAGGGAGGCAGGGGAGAGAAAAAAGCAAGTGTATTTAGGGTTATTTCAGTAGTAAAAAATACTAAAATTTTCTCTTGATTTCTCCTTGAATTTGACCAAAGAATCACATTCGTCTCAATAGTGCAGAGAGTGTAAAAAAAGTAACTTTATATTGACTTGACATTGATCAAAGAAGCAAGTAAGGTAACGATGTCTACGACAAGTTACGCCTACGCAATTACTGTTTTACCAATTTATAATTATTAAAATATTTTTTTGCCAATTCATAAGCTTAACTTAATCAAATAATTATTTAGATAATATTTTATAATAAAATCCAGCAAAATATTGGCGCGTTTTAAGAAAATTTACTAATTTAGACTGGAAACATAGTTTAAAAAAGCTCCAAAATTAGATTTGGATACTTAAGTTATGAAACTAAGTTTGGTTTTTCCGACTGCTATATCTAGTTTTTTTGTGGGTGCGACTATAGCACTTGGTTTCTCTAACCAAGCAGATGCTCTAACTTTTTCTGGTATCTCTACTGGTACATGGGGAGAACCTACTTCAGGAAGCATCAATATCAATCCCAATCCCATATACACAGGTGTGGGAAACAACATATTTACTTGGGGTGATGCTAATGTGTGTCTACCAAGTCCAAATCCTAGTGGGTGTACAATAACAGGCTCAAATAAACTTACCTTTAGTGGAAATTCGTTTTCAACTGACATTAACTCTGTATTCAAAATAGCTGATTTAGCTTACTTTAATGGAACTGTAGTTAAAGGTACAAGCGTTGAAGAAGTGCCTTTAAACCTCAATGTATCCTTCAGCTCTCCCGTTGGAATCAGCCAATTTTTTGACTTGAAATTGCATCTAGTAAATACGCCTAATAGCGTAACCAATTCTGAAGAAGAGAATGCAGACCTTGTATTTATAGACGAAAACTTGAGTAATCCGACTTTTGCCTTTGAAGGCAATAAATACACGCTTGAACTAACTGGTTTTAATCCAGACGTTGGACAGATAAGTATTAAGGCTCTTGAAGGAGGCACAACTAAAACAGCTATTTATGCCAAAATCAAAACCATACCTGAACCTACAACAGTAGCGGGTCTATTCCTGGTAGGGATGTACCTGATATCTAGTAAAAAATTGCTGGAGAAGAAATAGTCAGAGCTTTAGCTGTTAAAACATCTGCTCGTGTTCACGTTTGAGGATGTCATTACACTAGAAAATTTTCGGTTCCAATACGGGGTTTGTAACGGTTCTTACACCTGTGAGAAATCCTACCGACGATACCCCAGTTTGCTCAACTCTCTTAAGGCGTCCACATAAATGACTCCTGTCTTTTATGCAATTGAGAACCGCTACATACTCATATTCCATAATTGATAAATTTTAACCCAGCACAAGAATTGCTGCGATCGCATCAAAATTTATTCCCATAGAAGAATTCAGGAGCAAAGCCAAAGACGCTCTCTACAAGACGCGTAAGAGACGCGAACTCGCTCTAAGGGAACGCGAGTCTTTGTAACACTTTGTAAAAGCAAGCTACGCGCAGCAGCGACCATAAAAGAAGGAGAAGAGAAGGAAGGCTATATGAAACTCCTGCTCTGGTCTTCTGACCATGAGGTAGGGTATCCTTGGCTTTGCTCCTGACTGAACCAAGAAACCGCAAAGCTTTCCCAAGTTTTAGGAAATAAATCTACAATAGAAGTAAGCTAATCGTCATTCATTTTTTCAGAATGATTCGCTTGTAGTAAGTAGCTCTAGCCCTGATTTTATGCAACTTAATGCAGATTAGCTTAATAGTTCGCAGTCAGCCCATTCGCCTCTATTTAGTGGTGTAGATATAGGAATCATATTTGATTTTTGAAAATATACCACGATGAGCCAATCGTATCCTGAAGGTAGTCCCGTCTTCTCCCAGACGTAAAGAATAAAACAACTTTGGCAACAATTAGATTAATTTTGCGTCATGTTGAGAGTATCTCACCATATATTTACTGACGTACATTAGCAAGATACAAATTCTGAGGAGGAATATCTCAGATAGGACTGGTTGCAACACAAACTCCAGGTTATATAAGCACTTTCATATTCAGAATGCGCCTATAAACAGGTTTCATAAATTTTAGAAACAAACTAAGTGAATCAACGTCATTAAATACATCACATACATAAAGGTTTACCGACTTATGACTCGCCTACATCAATGGAAATCTGGAACTGCTGCGCTCATGGCAATAGCCGTTACTGCAAGCGTCACTGCCCCACTGTTAACTTTAGCTCCTGCTAATGCACAATACAGAATTGGGCAAGACAGAGTTGGGCAATATGGAAACGTTACCATTCCTTCTGGGGTTGCTTTACCTGTTACCTACGAGAAAGAGACAATCACTATTGCTCCTGGGGAAACTAAATCTCTAACCTTGAGAATAGCGAATGACATTATTGACAGAAATAGAAATGTCTTGATTCCCGCCGGTACTAAAGTAAATGGACGATTAGAATCTGTTGATTTAGATAGTTATTATTCAAGAACTACAGAGGATAATCAAGCCAAAGGCGTGCGGTTTGTAGCTCAAGAATTAGAATTTTCTAATGGTCAGCGTCAGCCAATTAATGCAAGTTCTCGGACATATACCACAACTCAAAAAGTTTCACAGGCCCCCAGCACAACTCAGGTTTTAACTGATGCAGCTATCGGTGCTGGTGCTGGTCTTTTAGGTTCACTAGTAACTGGTAACCGCAAAATTGACGATTTAAAACCTGTTCTCGGTGGGGCTGCGGGTGCGGGAGCAAGTGTGCTGTTGAGGAAAAAACAAGGAAGTGCCTTTGTTCTTAGACCCGCACAGGATTTGAAGCTTACACTGAATTCTAACTTGAATTTAGTACCACAATCCCGCTACTAGATTTAACTCAATTTAAGTCGTGACTTTAATCACCCCTAATAGGCGATCGCAACTTTAAATGTATTGTGCGATCGCCTTAAATTTTAACAGTGAAAAATTATATTCAATAGCAACCATTCTACCTTTATATCGTCTTAATTATTATCAATATTTATTAAAATACTTATTTAATTGTACGGTGTAGAGAGTTAGGAAAATCGGCTCTATTTTCTTCTCTATCCAAAAGAGTATTCAAAATTACGTAATATCCTGATATTTTTATTAAATAGTGGTAATAAAGGAGCTTTTGCTTGTGGAAATTCAAGGTTTCGGTATAGGGACATGTCTTGCAATTCCTGTAGTATTAGGTCTTTTAACTCAGGGAGAAAGGATAAAAGAATTTTTAGTTGAAGACGTCTATCAGGTATCCACTAACAAGGAAATGAGCCTATCTAGCCGCCAGCTAATTAGCGCGAATTCAAAACCGAAAACATACTATGTTAGTGGTAGTGGAAACGACAAAAATAACGGACTCTCTACTTCATCCGCCTTTAGGACAATTCAAAAGGCAGCAGACCTTACTAACCCTGGCGATACAGTATTGATTATGAACGGCGTATACAAAAATATAGCCAAAGCTGGGAGTGTAGTAAATATTAAACGTTCTGGAAAAGCAAATGCATGGATTAGGTATAAAGCATATCCTGGGCATTCCCCAAAAATTCAGCACAATACATGGAATGGTATTTTGATTTCACATGGAGCTTCATATATTGAGATCAACGGGCTGGAGGTGATAGGGAACAATGCCAATATCACCCTTGATTATGCGATGAGTCAGAAGACTAACAAAGTAAACCCACTCACTAATGGAAACTGCATCAACGTTGACGGACGAAAAAATGGTCGTAGTCATCACATCCGTATTCTGAACAACAAAGCGCATGAGTGTGGAGGAGCAGGTATTTCAGCGATTCAATCCGACTATGTGACAATAGATAATAATGTGGTGTTTAATAATGCCTGGTATAGTGTTTATGGTAACAGTGGCATTTCAATATTGAACAATTGGAATTCTGACAATAACCGGGGATACAAGATATTGGTTAGCAACAACAAGACCTATAACAATCGCATGTACATCCCTTGGCTCGCAGTCGGAAAGATCACAGACGGAAATGGCATCATTATTGATAGTTCAAGAAATGGTGATAAGAAATTAAAAATGAGTCCATATACAGGACGTACTTTAGTTAAAAATAATCTTTCATTTAATAATGGTGGTTCTGGTATTCATTCATTTTTAAGCGATCATGTTGATATTGTAAATAATACTGCTATTTTAAATAATCAGAGTCCAGAAATTGAAAATGGGCAAATATTTGCTAATAAGTCATCTGATGTCAAAATTTTAAGAAACATTCTCTATGCATATCCTGGCAAGGTTATTAACAGTAATTACAATACTCAAAATGTTACTTATGACTATAATATCTACCTCAATAGTTCTAAGATAAGTGTTAAAGGACCCCACGATGTTGTTGCAGACTCAGAGTTTTTAAGTAAGCATCCCACTATTGAAAAAATATCTAGCAATTGGAAATCAAAGCTAGATAAACAAAATCCGCCAACGCGGAATAATGTAGAGTCTAAGTCGGCAAGTTTAGTTTGTCAGCCAATGACTTATACTTTGCAAAGCAAACCTATCCAAGCGGGATGCTCCTCGACATCTGTGGCTCAAACTACTGGTTCATCTTCGGCTCAAACTACTGCTTTTTCTGATGTTTCATCTAACTATTGGGCGGCACAATTTATTCAACAATTGTCACAGCGAGGTGTAATTGCTGGATTTCCTAATGGTACTTTCCGCCCTGAAGAACCTGTGACACGCGCTCAATTTGCCGCTATGGTCGATAAAGCTTTCCAAAAATCACAACAACGACAGGCGATCAAATTTTCTGATGTGCCTAGCAACTACTGGGCATCCAGTGCCATTGGGAAAGCCTATAGCATTGGTTTCTTAGCAGGATATCCTGGTAATCGTTTTGGGCCTAACCAGGCTATTCCCCGCCAGCAGGTTTTGGTGTCCCTCGCCAACGGTCTGGGATATACTTCTGGTGGCAATAACGAAAGCACTCTGAGGTATTTCAACGATGCCTCTAAGATCGCTAGCTATGCCCGTAGCCCGATCGCAGCAGCAACTGAAAAACAAATTGTGGTGAACTATCCTAATGTGAAGTCCCTGAATCCAACCGCAACTGCTACTCGCGCCCAAGTAGCAGCTTTTATCTACCAAGCACTGGTTAGTTCTAATCAAGCCCCAGCAATTAACTCGCCTTATGTCGTGTCAAACCCCAGGAATTAACTGCTTGATGTCGTAACTCAATTCAAGTCGTGACTTTAATCACCTCTGATAGGCGATCGCCACTTTAACTATAGTGGGCGATCGCCTTCATTTTTAACCCTATAAAATCTATTTTTTAGCAACTATTCTATCTCTGTATCGTCTCACTCAATATTCATATTTTTTAAAATACTTATTTAATAGCCTTAATCAGTAAGAGGCTGATTAAACTGTTACCTCTTGCTAGCTGACAGGTATTTTCTGATTTATACCAAATCTAGATGAGGCTGCATAGAATAATTCCCTTGCCTAGTATGGAATTTCAAGTGTTTTATTCTGTGCATCTTCATAGAGAATTGATATTAGGCTAGCTGATTTTACTGTATGCCGTAAGTAATAGTTTTTACAAAAAGCAGAGATAATAGGGAACCTAATACCTCAGTAAAGGTCTAATTAATTAACAGTAAAAAAAATAATTGTACTGGTGTCCTGGAGTTAAAAATTAATGTTTACTTTAAATCGTTTGCAATCTGGAACAGCTGCACTCATGGCTTTAAGCGTCACAGTCGCTACTGTAGCGCCTTTCATTACAGCTTCGCCATCTTTTGCTCAAACCACTTTTTCTGATGTTTCATCTAACTATTGGGCAGCACAATTTATTCAACAATTGTCACAGCGAGGAGTAATTGCCGGATTTCCTGATGGTACTTTCCGCCCTGAAGACGCGGTGACACGCGCTCAATTTGCCGCTATGGTCAACAAAGCTTTCCAAAAAGCACAGCAACGGCAGGCAATCAATTTTGTTGATGTGCCGAGCAACTATTGGGCATCCAGTGCCATTGGGCAAGCCTACACTATAGGTTTCTTATCTGGTTATCCTGGAAATCGCTTTGAGCCTAATCAAGCTATTCCCCGCCAACAGGTTTTGGTTTCCCTCGCTAACGGTTTGGCATATACTCCTAGCGGCAATACCGAAAGCACTCTGCAATACTTCAACGATGCTTCTAACATCGCTAGCTATGCCCGTAGCCCGATCGCAGCAGCAACCCAAAAGCAAATTGTGGTGAACTATCCTAATGTGAAATTCCTGAATCCAACTGCAACCGCCACTCGCGCCCAGGTAGCAGCTTTTATTTACCAAGCGTTGGTTAGTTCTAATCAAGCCTCAGCAATTAACTCGCCTTATGTTGTGGCTGTCGGGTCTACTACCCCCACAGATGTATCAGTCACAATTCCTCAAGGGACTGCTATCCCTGTCAAGTATGACAAGGCAGAAAAAATTCTGGTTACAAAGGATGAAACAGCACCTTTGACATTAACAGTATCCCAAAACGTGGTTACGCAGGACGGGTCTGTAGTGATTCCGGCTGGTAGTCAGGTTATTGGTCAACTCAAACCTGCCACAGGTGGTTCTCAATTCGTTGCCCAGAAACTAGTTTTGACCAATGGTCAAGAGTATCAGCTTAACGCTACTTCAGGCGTGATTACCAAAACTGAAACCGTCAAGAAGGGTACTAGTATTGGTTCAATTATCAAAGATACTGTGTTGGGCGCAGGTGCAGCAACTGCGGTATCTGCTGTCACAGGCGATCGCGCCATTGCCACAGAAGAAGTCTTGGGTGGTGCTGGTATCGGTGCGTTGGTTGGTCTGTTCTTCGGTAAAAATAGTGTTGACTTAATCGCCATTGACCCAGATACCGATTTACAAATGACCATCAATCAAAATTTACTAGTCTCGCTCAAATAGTTAAGAGTAACTTGTCTTTTGTTAATGACAAACGACCAATGACTAATGACTAATTCTCAACTTCCGGTAACCAAATAATAAACGTAGTTCCCGGTGCATCGGTTGAAGTTATCTTAGAGTTGATTGCAGGGCTGAAAACCTCGATTTCGCCCTGCATTTGTTCTATTAATTGTTTTGCGATCGCTAACCCCAAACCAGTACCGGGGATTTCTGTTTGCGCTTGTACACCCCGATAATGCCGTTCTCCAAGATGTTCTAAATCCTGGGGCGGAATGCCAGGCCCGTTGTCACTAATGACAATTCCCTGAAGATTAGCCTTTTCTTGCCCCGCCTGAATCAAAATTTTGCCACCAGTGGGAGTATATTTCAAAGCATTATCAATAATGTTAGTTAACACCTCTTGTAATGCTTTGACATTGGCACGTACTAGGGGTGAATTTTGTTGAATTTCAGTTATTAGTTTTAGTTTTCGCTCTTGGGCGATCGCTTTGGCTGATATTAATAATGGTTCTAATATATCTGCTAACGAGCAGTCAACTGCTTTATCTCCCGTTCCCGGCAATAATAGCGGCGGTTTAGCGTCTTTTTGGATAGTTGCTTCTACAAATACTTCTTCAGGGAGATGTAGTGGTGCTAAATCTGCCTCTGTTAAATCAATTACTTGATCAAATTGTTGCAGCAATTCTTGGAGGCGATCGCTTTCCCGCACAATACTATTTGCTACATTTCGGTTGGTATCTGCTGGTCGCAACCTTTTCAATAGCAGTTTACCAAAAGTCCGCAATGCTGTTAATGGGTTACGAAACTGATGCAACAGGTTATCTAGCAAATCTCGCTGTTTTTCTTGGAGAACTTGCTGCTCATGCAATTGCTGCTCAAACCATGCTCGTCGTTGATCTAAAATACAAGCGATCGCTAATGTTTGGGCTATCCGTTGAATCTGACTTTCCTCCTGTTCATTCCATGCCCGGTCTTTTCTACCTGTTACCAGTAACCCCATCATCACACCCTCATAAACTAGAGGTAAAACGATTTGGTTACCACTAAATAGGTATTCCTCTTTTAGATGGGGTTGAGACGCACCTGGTATTTCAGGCTCCGGTGACGAGGTTGGAGATTCTGATCCTGCTGTCAATAACCTTCTCTGTTGATTGGGTAATATAAACACATTTCCAACTTGAAGCTGCTTGTGTCCTGTAGCTTCAGCAGCCTCTTCCCCTGGCGGTAATAATGCTGTTTCCGGGTAAATTACCACAGGAATCAGTTTGGCCTCATCTGAGGGAGTCTCTACCAATTCTTGTGTCAGGTACACAATACTTAAAGTTGCTCCCAGCCCTTGGGTTAGCAGCGCTATTTGCTCTCGACATAGAGCAAGAAAATCGGAACTGGCAGACATTAACATTTTTTAGCTTTTGCTCAATATTACAGATTTTGAGGCATGATTAAGAGAAGATACTTAGTTTTTACCTTACCAATTTAATAAAGCTTAACTAAAATCTTTCTAGTGATGGTTTGTACCAAGGGATTATATCCTTAGGTGGTTTTGTTTTCTTTATCTCCAAAGATATTAATTTTCTTAAATTAAAAGGTTAAAAACTATTGATATTTTGAACTAGAACCTATATAATTACGACTGATTTTGTAGCTATCACTACAATCTATAGCTTGAAAGAGGAGGACAATAGATTGGCAAGGAGACGCAAAAGGAAAAGTCGTCGTCGTCAGGAAGGACGGCGGATTTTGGAACATGTGCCTCAATATAGCATTGAAAGTGGCGAAGAAAAACCTGTGACAGCAGCGAGAAGATTCATTCAAGCTGAAGGTATTTTGCCACCCGCCTTGTTACTCGTAAAGCGCAATGAACACACCACAGACCGCTATTTCTGGGCAGAAAAGGGACTCTTTGGTGCTCAATACGTAGAGGAAAATCATTTCTTGTTTCCTAGCTTGAGGGTGTTAGAACCTTCGCCAGGTCAAGAACCTCTTGCTTTAGCTAGTCGGTGAACCATAAACAGTCATCTTAGGCATTGAATATGGCTCCTAACTATCATTAACTGGCAAAATTGCTAAGTTTATGCAAAATTTAATTTTTTTTTAGTTTGGAGCTGATTTGCTTTTTAAGGCTAGTCCAGGTAGTTGGAAAATCAACTTATGTCAAACCACGCTAGATTGCATGGATTGATACTATGTTGAAGATGCCGAAGGGAGTGGGTATAGAGCCAAGCGCCTCCAAAAGCGCTAGTGAAGTTGCGTTTTATGCCGTAAATTGTTAAACCTTGCTCTGTCAACAAATTTAAGTTAATGAATTTAAATTTTTCCCCACTACTTTTGTCGTGGGGAAAATTGACAAAGCAGAAGTCTTAATTTGCTCCTTCCTACTTTCCAGTGCCTAAAGAGTAGGTCAGATAAGAAGTCTGCATATCATAGTTAAGAGATGGTTATAAAAACCAACAATTATTCAGCAGCCTTGAGTTGTAGAATCCTCTGTAACTCGCCCAGTTCATCTCGATGGGCGACTACAGTGATTTTACTTGAGGAGGTTTGTTCGCTCTGAGTTGTTTCTACTTTGAGCGACACTTTCTCAAGTCTTCCAGATTTTTTCCAATAAAATAGACCGCTCAAAGGCGACAGCAGTACCATAGGCAAAACAAAGGTACTGAGGTTAGGAAAAAGCAGGTACACGACTAGTGATAGACAAACAATACCAGTCGCTGCCAGCAGAGTTAAAAATATAGCTAAGAACCAACTGGGACGAACATTACCTTCAAAAGTCACTTTGTTTTGTTCTCGGTCTACCTCTGCTACTCGGTAAGACCGCGAGCGAAAATACTCTTTTAATTGAGACATTAAAGCAGCTTCGTCTTGCTCAGATACTAGTTGTGCTGTTTCTATGCGGTCTTTAGTCGAGGCACGAATAAAGAAAAACAGCCCAACTGATAACAACAAGGTTAGCAGGAACGTAGATGGCAAAATAGCACTATCCATAACTAATTGTTATTGTTTGACTGGAGGAGACTTATTCATTATCAATTATTCGTTACTTTGTCCTCCTATTGATGTAGTCAAGCCATTGAAAAGCTAAATCCTGCGCTTGAACTTGCCATTCTGGAGAAACTTGATACATTCGCCTGGGGCGTCCTCGTCCTTCGAGTTTCTTCCAATATCCAGTGATTGCCCTTTCATCTTCCAGAAACTTGATTGCACTATAAAGTACGGTATCCGAAAGTCTATAGGTTGGATATTCAGTTTCTAATTGCTCAATCAACTCGGTTCCGTAAGATTCACCTTGTAATAAAACAGACAGTATGTAACAAACTGCTACTTCCTGACAAAGGTAAGTTGGCGGAGGATTCTCAAAGAATTGATATATATCCTCAAGTTTCATGGTTAGTGAATGGCTAAAAAATGTCTTAGGGTAGGGTCTACAATCCTTGTAGCCAGTATATAGTGCTACTTCTAAGTGAGTAATATATATAAAGCTACTTAGACTAGATATCCATTGCGTAAATACGAAATAATTACCCACGCCTGTGAAGTTGTGGGACGAGTTTGCGAGTTTTAGGGGCACAAAATAGTGTATCCCTACTCAAGCTCGATACGGGTGGTGAGGAGCGAACAGACAGTGGCAAAGTCACTGTCTTGGTGTTAAGTAATGCCGAGCTAGTTAGAACTGCTGAAGCAATAAAATGCCATCGAAGAAATTTTACAGGTAAAATGCTATTTTGTCTGTAAAAGTTCATAAACACTTTGTTTTCCAGTGATTTTCCAATGGAATTCCAAAAGTTTACGCTGAGGGATATGTCTGGGTTAAAGCTGCTACCGCAGTGGAAACACTTAAGCAGTAACCATCACTGATTTTCTGAACAAGATAATCTTTTGTCTTTTATGGCAAGTGTGATAGTAAATTTATCAAAGAAGACCTCAAGGCGGGGGAAAGAAGACCTGATTTTCACGTTATATGGAAAAACCTAACCCCCAACTCGTCGCGGGAAGGGGGAAAAATTCAAAGTCTTTCTCCTTCAAGGAGAGAGATTTAGAAGTGAGGTTTTCCAGATACGGTGAAAAGTCAGAAAAAAGACGGCGAAACGTGGGGAGGAGGGGAAATAACTCTCTGTGTCTCCGTGTCCCCTTGTCCTCGCGTCCCTTAATCAAGCGCCCAGCATATTGGTTCAGTCTATGTCACAAACTCCCGATGCTCCATCATCTTCCTTAACTCTGCGGGCAATTGCCCAAACTTTTCGCCTTACAGGTTGGATTAGCTTCTGGATTCAGCTAGTACTAGGCGTTGTTTCTAGCATAATTGTGCTGCTGTTCGCCATCTTTAATCAAAGAACCGGCAGTTCTAGTAATAATCCTGGGACTGGCTTTGGTGTATTTTTAGCAATTTGTGGATTGGTTATTTTGGGCGGAGGTATTTATTTAGCTTACCGTTACACTAGAATTGGCAAGCAATTGGAATCCTCCAATCCCAGCAACCGACCTCGGAAAAGCGAGACTGTGCAAGTATTACGCTTAGGGCTGTGGGTGAATTTAGGGGGAACGCTGGTAACTCTTTTGGGAGCGCAAGCGATCGTTGGTACACTGGTAGCAAGATCCATTTCTCCCCAAGCTATAACTACCCAATTTTTTGACCCCACCCGGATTATAAGCGGTCTAGATATGCTTGTGGTACAGGCAAACACTAATACTGTCTCAGCACATTTTGCAGGAGTTATTGCGTCACTTTGGCTACTTAATCGCATTAACCGACCCTAATATGAGTGCTGAGTTTTCAGGAGTCAAACGAAATTAATCATACTTTTTTGGTTGCCTTCACCTGGACAAAATAGAGATCGTAAGGAACCACCGAATATTACTCAAAGGACGTTTGCAGCCACTGATAACAATAATAGTAATGGTCAGAGTCTTGCTCAGGTTTCTGAAACGACAGTAACTCCAAATACGAGTTCATGATTGTTTTAATGCATTATATGGTTTCTTAGCCCTGGCAGTGATGCTAGAAAATCTCGATCAGAGATTGAAACTGATTTTTCTAATAAACTTTGTTTTTCCAGTTACAGCAAAGCAAAATTACTATATGCTAAATGCTTATATGTTAACTGGATTGACAGGAAGATTTTAGACTAAAAACTGAGAAAAATCTGTGCTGGATATTAAGCAAATACGGGAAAATCCGCAATTAGTTCAAGAACGATTGAATAGTCGTAGTGGTAAATATGACATTGAACCGATATTACTGTTAGATCGGCAACAACGGGAACTTGAGGGGACACGCAGTCAACTTCAAGCTCGTAGCAACGAAATTGGTAAAATTGTCGGGCAAAAGATTAAATCTGGGATAAATCCTCAAGACCCAGAAATTCAGGCTTTGCGGGATGAAGGTAACTCTGTCAAAGCTACGTTGAGCGAACTGGAACCCCAGGAAAAAAACCTCAAAGCTGAAATTGCCCAACTTGTGTTGGCACTTCCCAACTTACCAAGCGACTCTACACCCCTTGGTAAAAATGAGGAAGATAACGTAGAAGTGCGGCGTTGGGGTGATGAGTACATTCCCCAAAATCCGAATATTCTCCCTCACTGGGAAATTGGCGAAAAGCTAGGCATTCTCAATGTTGAACGGGCTGTAAAAGTTGCCCAAAGTCGCTTTGTGACATTGATAGGCGCTGGTGCGGCATTGGAGAGAGCATTAATTCAATTTATGCTGTCTCTCCATACTCAAGCTGGTTATGTGGAAGTCAGTCCGCCTCTGTTAGTGAATACCGAGTCTTTGACAGCGACCGGTCAGTTACCCAAGTTTGCGGAAGAAAGCTTTAAATGCGCTGATGATGACTTGTGGCTGATTCCTACGGCGGAGGTTCCAGTTACAAATCTCTACCGGGGTGAAATTCTCGCTGCTGAAAACTTGCCTATCTACCACTGTGCTTTTACTCCCTGTTTTCGCCGCGAAGCTGGTAGCTATGGGCGCGATATGCGGGGATTAATTCGCCTGCATCAGTTCAATAAGGTGGAAATGGTGAAATTTGTCGAACCCAGTACATCTTTTGATGAACTGGAGAAATTGGTAGGGAATGCAGAAGCAATCTTACAGGCGTTGAAGTTGCCTTACCGAGTAGTAAATTTAAGTACTGGAGATTTGGGATTTGCCTCTACCAAAACTTATGATTTAGAGGTTTGGTTGCCCTCTTCTGGCAAATACCGCGAAATTTCTAGCTGTTCCAATACTATAGATTTTCAGGCGCGACGGGCTGATATTCGCTTCAAAGAGGCGGGGAAGAAAGGCACTCAGTTTGTACATACCCTCAATGGTTCGGGTTTGGCTGTGGGACGGACTATGGCAGCAATTTTGGAGAATTATCAAGAACCGGATGGGACAGTGAGGATACCAGAAGTCCTGCAACCTTATTTTGAACAGGGAGAAACGTTAGGTTTTCCATCGCTGCAAAATTTACAAAGAGTTCAAAAGTTACCAATTGTACCCCAACTTTTGCAACCAGTCTTACCAGAACGTATTTCAAAGCCAACAATACAATTCCAATACCGTTATATTGTTGATTTGCTGTTTTGGCTCCCAATCGCCTCTTATGTTGTGTGGGTAATACTATCATTGTTGTTTTAGCAGAAAAACCATCTGACCAAAATTTACATTTGGAGTATGTAGACAAAATGGTGCATTAGCGACAGCGTAACGCACCCTACCAGCTTTAGATGTTAGAACCTGATGAAGAAAAATCGAACTATGACTAATGACCAATGACCAATGACTAATACCCAATACCCAATACCCAATGCCCAATTAGAATGGAGATAACTATAGCTTAATATTTTCACTAATTTGCTCTATGTCAGTTTTAGCAGCGATCGCAGTTTTGGCTGTTTTAATCTTGGTACACGAGTTGGGACATTTTGTTGCAGCCCGTTCTCAAGGCATTCTCGTTAACCGTTTTTCTTTGGGTTTTGGCCCAGTTCTTCTTAAGTATCAAGGAAAGCAAACCGAATACGCTGTCCGTGCCTTTCCCTTAGGCGGCTTTGTGGGCTTTCCCGATGATGACCCCGATAGCGATATTCCACCCAATGACCCGAATCTGCTGCGTAACCGTCCAGTTTTAGATAGGGCGATTGTCATCAGTGCCGGAGTAATCGCAAATTTAATATTTGCCTACTTGGTGTTGGTTCTGCAATTGGGTATCGTCGGCATTCCCAAAGAATTAAATTATAAAGCTGGTGTCGCCGTACAGCCTGTTAATCAAGAATCTGTTGCCTATCAAGCAGGAATTCGGGAAGGAGATATTATTCTGGCTGTTAACGGTCAAGAACTCCCGGCTTCTGATAAATCAACTCCTTTGCTGACAAAAGAAATTCAAACTCATCCCAATCAGCAAATCGAACTGAAAATTCAGCGTGAAAACCAACAACAAACCCTGAAATTAACGCCAAAACTGGGAGCCGATGGCAAAGGTGTAGTTGGTGTAGCACTTAGTCCAAATGCTACAGCAGTTTATCGGCGTCCTAATAGTCCTTTTGAAATTTTTGGTCTTGCTGCTAACAGGTTTCAACAATTATTTGTTGGGACACTCAGTGGTTTTGGGCAGTTGATTACCAACTTTCAACAAACTGCTGGACAAGTTTCTGGTCCAGTTAATATTGTCAAAATTGGTGCAAAATTAGCTGAAGACAATAGCGTAAACTTGTTGTCTTTTGCGGCAATTATCAGCATTAACTTGGCTATTATCAATATTTTGCCTTTACCAGCTTTGGATGGCGGACAACTCGCTTTTCTGCTAATTGAAGGTTTACGCGGTAAGCCTGTACCAGCCCGGATTCAAGAAGGTGTAATGCAAACTGGTTTGGTGTTACTCTTAGGGTTAGGAATTTTTCTGATCGTCAAAGAAACTACTCAATTAACTAGTCAATTAGAGTGGGTGCAAAGATTGTTTCAGTGAAAATAGGGAGTGGAGAGCAGGGAGTGGGGAATAGGGAAAAGGAAGTTTTACCTTTGAAGCAACGGGCGATAGAAATTTTAGCTCGTTTAAAGCGTCTTTATCCAGATGCTACTTGCTCTTTGAACTACTCAACGCCAGTACAATTGTTGGTGGCAACGATTCTCTCTGCTCAGTGTACTGATGAGCGGGTGAATAAGGTGACACCAGCTTTATTTGATCGGTTTCCTGATGCTGCTAGTTTAGCGATCGCTGACTTGGTAGAATTAGAAAACTTGGTGCGTTCAACAGGGTTTTATCGCAATAAAGCTAAGAACATTCAAGCTGCCTGTCGGATGATTGTTAGCGAATTTGACTCTGTTGTGCCTAACCAAATGGAGCAATTATTAAGGCTTCCGGGTGTGGCCCGGAAGACAGCAAATGTAGTCCTGGGTCATGCTTACGGCATTAATGTTGGAGTGACGGTAGATACTCACGTTAAGCGCCTTAGCGAACGTTTGGGTTTAACCCAAGCAAAAGATCCCGTTCGGATTGAGCAGGATTTAATGGTTTTATTGCCTCAGCCTGATTGGGAAAATTGGTCAATTCGACTGATTTATCACGGTCGTGCTATTTGTAAAGCACGCTCTCCCATCTGTATTGCTTGTGAACTTGCTGATTTATGTCCTGCTGCTAATAAGCCAGTGGTTGTAGGGTAAGCAACACAAGTAATCCCAGAATTGATGGAGAAACTGTAGAATAGAGAACGGTGTCTTTAAATAAGTTAGAGAATAATGGCAAAAAAGAGCATGGTTGAGCGCGAGAAAAAGCGCACTAAGTTGATAGAAAAGTATGCTGACAAGCGGGAAGCTCTTTTGGAAGAGTTCAGAAGTGCACCATCTCCCCTAGATAAGCTGGAAATCCACCGGAAGATTCAACAGCTACCCCGGAATAGTGCGCCCACCCGCCACCGCAATCGTTGCTGGTTGACTGGTCGTCCTAGAGGTGTTTACCGCGATTTTGGACTGTCTCGGAACGTGCTCAGAGAATGGGCGCATCAAGGTCTATTGCCTGGAGTTGTTAAGTCTAGTTGGTAGTTAAGAGTCATTAGTCATTAGTCATTAGTCATTGGTCATTGGGAAATAAAAAAGGACTAATGACAAAGGACAAATGACAAAATATTATTGACCACAACACTTATCAATTCCCAGACTTTCTAAGAGTAGATCGCTGACGGCGTTAGCGATCGCAAACTCTCCATAGAAGCTATTGGAAAAATCATACGACTGCATCTCTGTGACAATGGCAATTACCAGAGAACCAAGGTCGTTTTCTCCTTCCATCCGTTGACGCACAAAAATCTGTGCGGCTCGTTGGGCAATTTTTTGGTTGACTGCTTCGGGGATAAATTCTGTATCTAGCCACCGTTGTAAGCGTTCTCGTAACCATTCACCTTCGAGCAGAGGGTTTTCAGGCGGTGGTAGGGTAATGGGTGGAATTGGTTGAGTCATTTTTTTTATTTTAAACGCAGAGGGACGCGGAGGGAAACGCAGAGGAACGCAGAGGATGATTGATAGCATCAAATTGCGTTTCTCTAGTGTTTTTTTTATATTTATTTATGGAATATGATATCGCCGCTATTGTTGAGGGTTATGCACAAGGCTATTTTCTCATGGCTGATGAGCGCGATCGCCTGAGTTGGTATGCAAGTCGCGATCGAACTTTTATTCCTTTGGATGAACGATTTCGCTACCCTAAGTCTTTGCAGCGTGTCTTGAATCAAGAGCGTTTTAGTGTGGCTATTAATCGGGACTTTCAAGCTGTGGTGGCTGGATGTGCTGACAGAGAGACAACTTGGATTTCACCGGAATTACAAAAGATTTACTGGCTACTTTACCAGAGTGGTTATGCTTTTAGTTTTGAAACTTGGCAGGGTGACGAGTTAGCTGGGGGAATTTTAGGGATTGTTATTGGTGGGGCTTTTATTGGAGAGTCGATGTTTTACCGGATTCCTGAAGGCTCGAAGGTAGCGATGGTAAAGTTGGTGGAAAGATTGCGCCAGAGGAAATTTGTGTTTTTCGATGCCCAAATGATGAATCCCCATTTGGAGAGGTTTGGGGCTTATCAGGTTGAGGATGAAGAATATCAAATGCTACTTAAGCAAGCATTGCAATATCGTTGTTTTTTGGTATAGTTGACCCATAACCCCTCACCGAGCAATGTAAAATCATCACAACGGTTGAGTTTAGACATTTACATTGCACAAACTGAATGTAAGCTCAGTTTAGAGTAATCTCTGAAAGAGTGTACTTTTAAGTTGGAATGCAACTTATAAAGATCACAAAAATTCAAAAATTTTTGAGATGTCAGGAAAACTTTTGGGCAAGCAGCAAGATCCACAAGTTGCATATGAAAATTCCTGGAACTACTACTTTCCTTACACAATTGAAAATAGCTCCAGCAATAAAACGATTTCAGATGGGGATGATCCTTCATTCATTGGATTTTTAAGGTATTCGCTATAGCGACCTAGAGATATAGTCACAATGCTCTCTATTCTTCAAGAGAATTTTAAAGAACAAAAACAAGATCCGAACAGAGTGTTTTGTAAAGCAGATTTTTTTCACGTTGAGTTTGTTAGGAAGTATTCAGAATACTTACTGGGTGAGATAAAAGATCAGCTATCTTTCTACTATACAAGCAATGACTATGAGCTTTTTCTCAAAATTTTTGAATACCTGAAAGGGAAAAGCAAATTTTCATATGATGAATACATTGGTGCATACCATAACTTTGTATCTCTCTGAGATGGATAATGCGATCGCTCTATTTTCTCTTCAGGTACGATGTAAATAGATTCTAGTGCGATCGCTGATATTGTAGGTTAGGTTGACGCTAGGAAACCCAACATCTTTTTTCACTCACAATCTTAACCACTTCTGCTATTACAGGTAATAGAGTGGTCAATATCCATTATTTAGCGATAATTTCGTTAAATCGCACAACTACTTATGGGAAAATCACATCACACCAAAATATAGGCACTGTGATTTTTGGTTTACATAAAACGTGATTAATTTAGATACTAATACCGCAGTTGCATTTATTGCCGAAGGTTCTCCTGTTCGCTATGAATTACAAGCGTTTGTCAACAAGCAACAAATGGTAATAGCACAAACTGCATTTAATGAATTCGTCAATATTGTGCAGTACTCAGCAGGTAGCTCAGAACAGACAAGAGCAAATCGTTTTTTGCAAAGAGTTACGGTTGTTCCAGACAATCCTTCAGCAGCAGCCCAAAAATTAAGACCAACTCGGAGTCTGGATGCTAACGATATAATCATTCTAGGAACAGGCGACCAAATGGGTGTTGTAACCATGACAGCAGATGCAAAAGCTGTTCGCGCAGCCATTGCCCAAGGGGTTTATTTTAGTGTCTATCTTCATCTCCCCTTTTCATTAACAGGTAGCTGAATTATGCAGAAGACAATTCCAGCCCATTTAGCAAGTACTTATCAGTTGATCCAGTGTGCTTTTCCCCAAGGCATTGACGATCAGAGGTATTTACCTTTGCTGTCAATACTCTACATAAATATGTCCGATCGCAGTTTAGCTCAAGTAATTGCTGAGTATACGGGGAAAGATTACCACGTTGTCTTAAATGACGTTTACCGAGTTGGGTCAATGACGACTTTTCCATCTGAGGTCATTGATTCGGTTAAGCAAAAGCTGATGAGTTGCAACTACGAAAAATGGTTAGCAGAGGAGTAATGAAGCGATCGCAGTTTAACAAACCTATTGCACCGTAAAGTAGTTTGAGGTTTCTTGGGCTAACCTAAAGATACAATCGGTAAATTAGCCTTGCTATGAGTGTTGTAATCTCAGACGAAATTCTCCAAACATCTCAGCTTACCCCAAGGGAGTTTTGTCAAGAAATTGCGCTGTTCCTATTCCAGACAGGACGCTTAACGATAGGCTACGCCAGTCAGCTTGCGGATATGCAACCCAATACTTTTCGCCAACTCCTCAAGCAGCGAAACATCCCTCTCTACTCCTACGATGTTGAGGACTTTGAATTGGATTTGAAAAATCTGCGAGAGCTTGGAAGCTAGGCAAGTAGAAGGTGAATCTATTCCTGAACCTGGCAGGCTGCAAATTGCCTGATTACGATATAAAGTGTTGATCGAAGTTACTAGAGATAAGCGATCGCACTCTCAAATCCCTTACACTTTTTCTTCAGTAACTAATGTCAGACTAACCCATTCGCCTTTATCGTTATAGCTGCGAATCATCCTCTGGCGCAAATTTGACTGGATTAACCAACCTGCTTCCAAAAATAAGGGTTGACGTAATTGCACCTTTAGAGGAGAAGTTGCAGAAGCGCCATCAGGTAACAATAATACTTGTATCTGCTTTTGGGGATCTTGGTCAAAGAGAACGATGGAACCTTTGATGGTAGCAGTTGAGGTAATTGTACGTAGACGCGTTGGCGTAGCCTCTCGTAGAGAAGCGGCTTGTCGTAAGACATCGCCAAAAGAGGTACTTTGAATTAATCGCCCAGTATCATCAAGTTGTATTTTCAAAGTTGTAGAGTAAATATCAGGCGATCGCAAATCTCGATATATTGTCACTGCTTGTCCTTGCCATTCTCCCAACAAGTCATTTATCTGCAAAGGTGGACGTTCTGTTGCTGGGGTTCTGGCTAGATGTTCTCGAATTAGAACTAGTCTATTTAGATTACTAGTCTTATCAAAAAGTTGCACCAGGCGTAAGCGGCGATTTCCATGAACAAAAGCGAGTTCTGCACCAAATTCTGAAAATGGCCCTAGCTGAATTAAACCTTCAGAAAATGAACCATTTTCAAAAAAAAGTAGACCCCCTCCCACAGAACTATATTCTCTAATTAGATCATCTCCTCCTGAACGGCTTAGAGTTAGGCGTACTGTCTGGTTATTGTTTAAACCTTCTAGAGAAAGATGACTAGGAGTATCGTTCAGAAGTGTACCTTCAGGAGAAAAGTTGGTAAATGAACCTTCCCATACACCGAGATTTTGCAGAAAACATTCCCATTGCGATTTCATAAGGTTTTGTCATTAGTCATTAGTCATTTGTCCTTTGCAATGGCCAATGATTAATGATTAACCTTTGGCAAAACGTCGAACAGCGAATAAGCTTCCCATTAATCCTACAGCTGCACCGAAACTTAAGAGAATCAGAGGTAAGAGTAAAATTTGGGCTGGAGTGAGTTGCACCCCGTTGGTGATAGCTTGGATAAACTCAGGTTGATTAGCTAGCAACTTACCGAGAAACTGTTGAATCACAGAAATGAAACTCCAAGCGATCGCACCACCAACCAAACCGAAGGTAATCCCTTGTAAAATAAATGGGAGGTAAATCCAAGCAGACGTTGCTCCCACTAGTTGCATAATTTCAATTTCTTGGCGTCGCGCCATGACAATCAGCCGAATTGTCGTAGTAGTTACTGCGATCGCTGTTAAAGTCAGAATAATCGTAATTGTTAAAGTAATCCAGTTCAGACCTTGGTGCAATTGGGCAATGCGTTTAACTGCTTCATCCACATACTGCACCGTCTCAACTCCCGGCAATTTAGCCAACTCCGTTGCTAAAGTTGGTACAACTTGAGAATTACGCGCTTTCACCTTCATCTCATCAACCAGAGGATTCTCACCTAGCTGCTGCGTAGCCCCCTCAATATCAGAAATTCTCATTTCCTTAACTAACTTAGTCCAAGCTTGCTCTTTGGTAATGCTTTGTATCGCCGCCACCTGTGGCATTGTTGCGATTAGTGCCTCAATGGTTTCGACTTGCGTATCCGGTTCGAGATAAACTGAAACTTCTAGCTGACTACCAAACTGATAGAGGAGTTTTTCAACTTGCCAAGAGGTTTGCAAACTCAAGCCAAATAAAAACAGTAAAACCGTAACAGTACTTACAGCTGCCCAATTCATCCAACCTCCCCGCAGTAAACCGAGGAAAGTTTCTTTTAGCAGGTAGTCAAGTTTCGTAAAAGATTTAAACACACATCACCTCAATATTTGAATGAACTTAACGTCAAGGCGCTAAGTTTAATTTTTGCGTCTTTGCGTCAATAACATCACTATTTATAGTCAATAGTGCAAAGTTTGCCAATACATCAGCTTTTCTACATTTCTACTTCCTTGCTGCTCCTTTGCTCCTGCTGTCTCGACCATTTACCTTGCCTTCGTGCCATTCGCTATAGATACACTCACTGTCGCTCCCACAGTTATTAATAACAATTGGCTACCTGTTCTGCTTTCTAAGCAATTTTACTGTTTTTACAACTGACTTTAAAAAAGGGGGAAAATAGTTTGGTAATTCTACGATGTTTACTATCTGAGGGGAGGTGTAACTTTAAAGGAACAAACAAGGTTGATTGATTGAAGGAATTTTAAATTATGAACTTCTTAACTAAAGCCAATTTGAATAATAACTTATTAAGCCAGATCCGATATCAACTTGAGTCTGTAGAAATACATGATTATCATCTAGCTAAACTATTGTGCAAAGTAATTCCCTCTAATTGCCCTTTTGAAAGAACTGTAACAGTTTTCGGTCGGACTCTATTGCAGATTCCACCTTTGTGTAAAATTAATCCTCTTTATGAACAAATAGTTGGTCTTCGTTTTAAGTGTTTATTATATTTAGTTAATGAATGTGGTGAGGATGCAAGAAAATATTGTTAAATAATAGGTTTATTTCAATAAAAAATAGATTGAATAAATCTTTTTATTAAAAAAATATTGTATAGGAATCTTAGTTGCAATCAGGGGAAGTCAAAAATTGGCGGCTTACCGCACGTTACCACTTCAGACGCAGAGAACACAGAGAGAAGAAATAGAGAGAATTCTTGCGTCGGTTTTGAGATATTTTTGTATTTGGAAGTCCCTAAAGATTTTTGTCTATATTTTAGTCATCTTGGCTACTAAACGCACTCGCGCTCGTTTAGAGCAAGTCAGACGCTGGTTCCCGCTAACGCTACGCTATCGCTAACGCTGCTACGCTATCGAGCGTCGGGAACCTCTGTAAAGCACTGTCTCCTCTACATGTATTTCAAAAATTAAATATGAGTCTTATAGAATAAAGATAGTAGGAATTTTCACCATCTAGCCATCAAGACTCATGCCCTCTGAAATTGCTGTAGAGAAAAAAAAGTTAAAAAATCCACCTTTGGAGCTTCATTATTTAGGCGATCGCGTCCTACGTCAAGCTGCAAAGCGAGTTGCGAAAATAGATGACGAACTCCGCCAAGTAGTGCGCGAAATGTTGCAAACTATGTATAGCAAAGATGGCATTGGTTTGGCTGCACCCCAAGTGGGAATTCACAAACAACTAATTGTCATCGACCTGGAACCAGAGAATGCAGCTAATCCACCTTTGGTGCTGATTAACCCCACTATTAAACAAGTAAGCCGCGACATCTCCGTAGCCCAAGAAGGATGCTTGAGTATTCCCAACGTATATCTAGATGTAAAGCGCCCTGAAGTCGTAGAAATTGCCTACAAAGACGAATACGGTCGTCCCCGGACATTAAAAGCTAATGACCTCCTGGGACGCTGCATTCAGCACGAGATGGATCACCTTAACGGCGTGGTATTTGTAGACCGCGTGGAAAACTCCTTGACTTTAGCCCAGGAGCTATCTAAGAATGGCTTCTCGTATCAAGCGGTGAAACCAATAAAATAGGGGGCTAGTAGTGTATTTAACTCCAAAAAGCGGTTTATTTCTGGGTGGTTCTTGTGTAAGTGCGATCGCGGCTGTTGGTTCGATTTTTGAACTCAGTTACGGACGACCAGATTTTGGTTTCACAGCCACTGCGATTATTCTGGCATTGAGCATTCCACTCACAGGATTATTTTTTTTCGCCGCAGTGAAGGACGCAAGGGCTAACATGAAATAAGCATCAGGTATATAAAAAAGGTAAAAGGATGAAATAAAAAGGCAAAATTCATTCTTTTACCTTTTATTTTTGCTCTCCATCTTCCACGGCCCCAAAAGCTTTTAGCGTCACTAAGTGCTTTGCCGTTAACCCTGTAACCCCAGCGATCGCTTCTAAAATAGAAGAATGCTGTCAACTCCTACTCAACTACTGCGACTGTCTCAAGGACAACTAAACTTACTAGAAGCTTGTCCGCGTAAATTCCAACATACTTACCTAGAACAACTAAATTCGCCCTCAAATCCAGAACAAGAAGAACGGCAAACTTTGGGTAGTCGCTTTCACTTGCTAATGCAGCAGCAAGAAATGGGTCTGCCAATTGATAGTTTTCTGCAAGCAGATGCTAAACTGCAAAGCTGGATGCTAGCTTTTGCTGATGCAGCCCCAGAAATTTTAACGCCTGCATCTGATAATCAAACTTTCCGTGAGAGTGAACACTACCGAACTCTGCAAGTTCAGGATTATTTGCTGACGGTTGTCTATGATTTATTGATTGCAGATAACCAACAAGCGCAAATTCTCGACTGGAAAACTTATCCTAAACCACCCAATAAACGCAAGTTAGAATCCAACTGGCAAACACAGCTTTATCTGTATGTGTTGACTGAAACTAGCAACTATTTGCCAGAAAATATTTCGATGACTTACTGGTTTGTCCAATCTGAAGGAAAACCACAAAATATTAAATTTAATTACAATACTGCTCAACATACACAAATAGCAAAGAAACTTAATCAACTGTTAAGCCAGTTAACTATTTGGCTGGAATCTTACCAAAATAACCAGCAATTTCCTCAAGTGGTGGAAGGCAGCAAAACCTGTGATTATTGTCAATTTGCCAAACGGTGCTATGGCTACGGTGGTAAACTACGCACACAAACAACTGAAGAAGCAGTGAGAGATTCATTGCCAAATTTTGACAGCATTCAAGAAGTCTCACTTTAATTTTATCCGCAGGATTGTTTTATCGAACTAACAGTTAAAAGTTAGTAATTAGGAGTTATCAATTAAAACTCTTAACTCCTAACTTCTCACCCCTAACTCCTAACTTTAGTATGCCAGAACAACAGCAGTGGACTATAGCAGCAACCGAACAACCCCCGGAGTCGTTTATCCAAGCGGTGAAACAGTATACACCCGCATCAAGTGGAATATATGCAGCACAATTGTTGTGGCAACGGGGAATTAAAGATCATCAACAGTTAATAGCTTTTATTAACCACAAAGATTATCAACCAGCGAGTCCCTTTGAGTTTGGGCAAGAAATGCCCTTAGCGATCGCCCGGTTGCAACAAGCATATAACATCAAAGAAAAAATTGCCATTTGGGGAGACTTTGATGCTGATGGGATTACCGCTACATCTGTACTCTGGGATGGATTAGGCCAATTTTTTACACAAAATACTCAGTTAATTTACTATATTCCCAATCGCCTGAAAGAATCTCACGGACTCAATAATCAAGGGATTGATAACCTCGCAAAACAAGGTTGTAAATTAATTGTTACTTGCGACACAGGCAGCACAAACATTGAGGAAATTATTTATGCCAAACAACTAGGCATAGATGTAATCGTTACAGACCATCACACCTTACCTGCCGAACGCCCACCCGTCGTAGCAATTATTAATCCTCGTTATTTGCCCAGAGACCATCAACTATTCAATCTTTCTGGGGTTGCGGTAGCTTATAAGTTAGTGGAAGCGCTATATCAAAGTCTGCCTAATATTGCAAAAAATCCGTTAGAGGATTTATTAGATTTAGTAGCAGTAGGATTAATTGCCGACTTAGTGCACTTAAGTGGAGATTGTCGCTATTTAGCACAGATGGGAATTCAACGACTGCAAGCAGATTTTCAACAGCCAGCAGCAGCGCGTCGGCGTCCGGGGGTGGGGCGATTATTAGAATTGTGCCAAAAAAGTGGCGATCGCCCTACAGATATTTCCTTTGGTTTGGGGCCAAGAATTAACGCCGTCAGCCGCATCCAAGGCGATGCTAGTTTTTGCGTTGAATTATTAACTAGTCGAAATGCTAAACGTTGTAACGAACTAGCCGAAGTTACAGAACTCGCAAACACCCGCCGCAAATCTTTGCAAAAAGATGTGCAAGCGCAAGTAGCACAAAAACTTACTCAATTAGACTTATCAACCACCAGCGTCATCGTCCTAGAAGATGCCCAATGGCCTGCGGGTGTCTTGGGCCTAGTTGCTGGACAAGTAGCACAAGAAACAGGTCGCCCGACTATTTTGTTAAGTACAGAGGGACTGGAGACTGGGGACTGGGAACTGGGGACTGGGGAGGATTTTTCCCAATCCCCAATCCCTAATCCCCAATCCCTAGCCCGTGGTTCCGCCCGTTCGGTGAATTCAGTTGATTTATACCAACTGGTAAAAGACCAAGCACATTTGTTACATCGTTTTGGGGGACATCCCTTTGCAGCAGGTTTGAGTTTGTTAGTGGAGAATATTCCTTTATTTACAGCAGCGATTAATCAGCAGTTGCGGCAATCTTTAGGTAGTACAACTCTAACGCCAAGTGTGCAAGCAGACTTGACGGTAACAGTCGCAGACTTGGGGAAAGAGTTATTTTTGGAACTGAAACTGCTAGAACCTTGTGGAATGGGTAATCCTGTTCCGAAGTTACTAATTCAAAACTGCTGGTTTGAAAATTCTTGGCATCGTAATCAGCAGGATTGGCAAGGGAAAAAGGTACAGTACATTAAAACCGAGTTTGATATTCGGGATGATTCCAACAGAAGTGCTTTTCCTGGTATATGGTGGGGACACTACAAAGATGAATTGCCCATAGGAAGGTGTGATTGCATAGCAGAATTAGACTACAACACCTTCAAAAAACGTTATGAAATCAGATTAATTGCCGTGCGTCCCAGTGTTAACTCAGCACTTAACACTCGGAATTTACCACTCATCTTAGACTGGCGTAATTTAACCACTCCCCACTCTCAGGTAGAGACGCGATTAATCGCGTCTCTACCGATTCCCCCACTCTTGCTTGAAGATTGTCCGACGAATTGGGATGATTTACGTGCGTGGTTGCGGCGATGTTTAACGATAAGTAGTTCGCAACAATTAGCGATCGCTTGGCCTAAACCCAACCTGCAACCACCCAATCAAATTTGGCTGACTCTTGTAGGAATTGCCAAATATCTTAGTCGCACAAATCAACTCGTTACCCGCGTCCAACTTTTAGATAAAATCGGTATCACTGACCAAACCTTACTTCTAGGAATCAAAGCTTTAAAATATTTAGGGTTTACAGTCAAACGACAAGACCGTTATCTGCAAATCACCTGGCATTCAAGCGATAGTGCAGAAAACTTGGCTGAGGCAGCAGTGGAACGATTTTTAGCTGCTGTCAGAGAAGAACAATTTCAGCAACAGTATTTTGCTGAAGTTCCTTTATCTACTATTGTGGCGATCGCAAGTTCCGACAATTACGTGGGTAGAAACTTTTAAAACGTGAGTTCGACTGCTATTTTCGTGCAAATCCCTTTTATATTGATGAAAATTGCCAGCCTCAGATCCCCGACTCTAAGAAGTCAGGGATCTTGTTGTTCACAAATAATTTAAGATTACTAGGTGGTATAACAATCAACTGATGGCCGAGGAACTAGAAAGAGCAGATAATGATAGTCCGTGGAAAGAAATTTTAGAAGCTTACTTTCCCCAAGCAATGCAATTTTTCTTTCCCCAAACAGCAGAACTAATTAATTGGGAACTTCCCCACGAATTCCTCGATAAGGAATTTCAACAAATCGCCCGCGAAGCAGAATTTGGTAGGAGATATGCAGATAAATTAGTTAAAGTCTGGCAAATTCAAGGACAAGAAACTTGGCTATTAATCCATGTAGAAATCCAAGCAAAATCAGAGGATACTTTTGCAGAAAGAATGTTTTCCTACAACCTGCGAATTTTTGACAGATTTGCGAAACCTGCCATTAGTTTGGCGATTTTGTGCGATACCGATCCGACATGGCGACCCAATCAATATAGTTATAATTATCCCAATACCAGGCTGAACTTTGAATTTGGAACCGTCAAGCTGCTGGATTATCAAAGTCGTTGGACAGAATTAGAAGCCAGCGACAATCCATTTGCAACTGTAGTAATGGCGCATTTGAAGACACAGCAAACAAATAAAAAGCCAGGAGAACGCAAAGCTTGGAAATTTAGCTTGATTCGCCGATTGTATGAATTAGGATTGCAAGAAAAAGATATTCGTAACCTTTACCGATTTATTGATTGGGTTATGATTTTACCAAAAGCATTGGAAGCAGAATTTTGGCAAGAGTTTAAGCAATTTGAGCAGGAGCGGACTATGAGCTACATTACCACAGGTGAACGCATTGGTTACGAGCGGGGAAAACAGGAACAAGGACAAACACTAGTCCTACGGCAACTACAAAAACGGGTAGGAGAGTTACCACAAGAGGTTCGGGGGCGCATTCAAACTCTTTCCCTAGAGCAATTAGAAGCACTTGGCGAGGCTTTATTGGATTTTACAACCATTGAGGATTTACTTAACTGGTTGGAAGCAAATCAAACAACCTAGCAAATTCGGGTTTAATAAGTAATCAAGCGGACACGATCTGATTAAAAAATAAGCCTGTATTCATTACTGAATCAGGCTTTTGATGTTTATTAATACATTTGCACGGAGAACTTCAGTTTAATTACTGAACAGTGAATCCTTCTGGTCTGATTGCATCTTCCAAATCAACCCCCATCAGGTTAACCCCTTGGATGTTTGCATTTGTGAGATTTGCCTTTTCCAAGTCTGCGCCCTGTAGGTTAGCCGTTTGCAGATTTGCTCCTAGCAGGTTGGCTTTCTCTAGGTCTGCATCAAATAGGTTTGCTCCCACAAGGTTTGCTCCCAAAAGGTTTACCTTACCTAAATCTGCTCCTTGAAAGTTTGCCCCTTGTAAATTTGTTTGCTGTAAGTTAGCCCTTTCTAAATCTGCATTTTGTAAGTTAGCACCCTCCAAGTTTGCCGCTTGCAGATTTGCGTCCTTTAGCATTGCTCCAGTCAGATTACATCCGGCACATTCGTTGGTTTGTAATAAACGTCTAACGTTTTCTGCAACAGACACTATTGGGGACGTAACCGGAGATATTAGTGGGGAAGTTACAGATTCCATTGGGGATGAAACCGGAGATATTACTGGAGCTAATTCAGATTCCGTAGGTATGGATGGCGTTAGTGTTTGAGCTTTAACTGCTTGCTGGTCAAGGAGCGAAAATCCTATTACAAGTACCAGAAATACTGCTGTTACGATCCAGCGAGTTAATTTTTTAGAATTTGATTGATTCATTAGTTCCTTCATAAGCTGATTCGTAGTGCTGGGCTTGCTTTTATAAGAGCCATCAATAATGTGCTTTATTCTCACTTTAGATAACTTGATTGATAACATCAAATATTATTTTGATTCCAATTGATAAATTCAAGTGATTAAAAATTTTTTTAGATGGGAAACGATCGCTGATTTTTTGGTTATATCTGGGAGATAGCACCCATCAATAATTTCGAGTTTTCAGATCGGGTGCAATCGCTTCATGCTTAATGAGAAAGCATTGCCAGACTAGGCAAAAGCCGATATGTTTCACTTTTAATTAAGATAGAGAGTCCCAAGTAAATTAAGACAAAGGGGAAGATTTTCCGACCATAGCGAGTTAAAACGGGAGCCATGAGAGGATTACGAGTCAGGTTGTAAGACAGTAAGCACCACATCCCAACAGTGAAATAGCAAGAACACAGAATTACACCCAAACTTGGAAGATTGCTACTGGCAAACAACGGTACATAGATCCCAATATTGTTTCCTCCATTGGCAATGGTGACAGCAGAAACGCGGTAGGTTTGCGGATCGCGGATGGTTTCCAATAGTGATTTCTTCTGGCGTCCAGATTTCATAGGAGAGGTTAAGTCAATTGATACAGCTTGCACTGTCTCTTCTTCCTCTTCTCGACTGATAAGATTACTGATACCAATGGTGATGGGAAGCAAACCCAGCAAACCAATCCAGGTACTTGGAACTAGCAGACCGCCGAAGAAACCAGGGAGACTAGCGCATACTAAGGCTGTGAACCCCAGAAATTCACCAAGAACAATATGCTTAGGACGAAAGCTGCGATTGACTTTTCCGAAGAAAGCTGTCAAATATAAATTGTCGTCAAAGGTGGTTGCAAAAGCGGTAGAGATTCCAATAATTAATGTACTAATTAGCCAAGTCATAATTGTTGCTCACGATAATTCAATGCTGTTTGTCCTAGTCCTTCTGTGCTCCCCGATGTCAGGGCAGTTCAGCAGATTTTGTGACTGTTTTACCTAACGACCACCGATCGCGGTTCGTTAGCCATTAGCCAGTTCCCCAGTTTTTAGAAGCTATTGCCTCTAATCAGATTGGTGATTTTTTTCTCAGCAAGGTACCTTGGGAGCTCATGCAGTCAATATTATGGCTTTCACCCCAATAAGAGCAAATACTCTTGTTTTTTAAAACGATAAATAAAAGTGATTCATAATTTAACCATTATGTTTGCCTCGTTTCCTCGTTCCTGGAATGCATTCATTGAGACTCTGACTCAATGTTTTACTTGAAGCAGCAGCCCTAATCAGCCACAGAGCATGGGAACGAGAGAATACCTAATACTGAGTTTGAGAAGTTTCTCTGCGTAGTTTACCGCCGTAGGCATCGCTCCTATTGAAGAGATGGTAAGTGGTTTTCTGTCGGTAAAGTTTAAGATATTCTTGACGGCTAGCGTTCAACGTCGGTTAATATGACTAATCGCGTGGCTTCAGTTTTAAAATTTACAGTAATGTTTAATATTTAACTTGTAATTATGCTAACCAGTGTTGACCGTTTATTATTTGTCCGGCGAGTCCCAATTTTTAAGGAATTGCGGGATGATTTTATTGTGCGGCTCACTTCAGTAATGAACGAATTGTCATTTCCAGCTAACTACACGATTTTTCGCCAGGGAGAAGAAGGGCGATCGCTCTATATTGTCGTCTCAGGCCGAGTTAAAGTTCACATTGGCAATAAACAGTTGGCAGAGGTGGAACAGGGAAAATACTTTGGTGAGATGGCAGTATTTGATACTCAACCTCGTTCCGCGAGCGCAACGACTTTAGAACCTTGTGAATTTTTAGAACTGACGCAAGAGCAGCTGTATGATGCGATCGAAGAAACTCCCGAAATTGCTGTGAATATCATTCGTGAGTTATCCCGTCTGATTCGCAAGTTGAATGACGATCTGAGTGTCACCTCTTTACGGAGTTAATTCTCTGATAGCTTTTAATTCACCCTACTGGGTTTTGCGCTTATTTCCACGTTTCTATAGATGCTAGTTTTCGACATTCTTGAAGAAACTGTTGGGGAATTTCTCTAGTTCCTCCCCAGTGCGAATGCACATAAGAAGCATAAACATTTTTAGGCAAACCCCATCCCTCACATCCCATATTTTCCTCACAGTCGTAGCGAGAAGTTTCAAATAGGGGCTGAGTAGGATTTAAGGTTAAATGGGAACGATGAAACTCATGTCCGTAAACAGTTGTACCTGCCTTAACTAACAGATTATCTTGCAAAGCTACTGCCCGACGATAGCCTAAAGTTAAACGCCCACCCATTACAGCAGATGTCGGTAAAACTCCCGCCATTGACCAAGATTTACCCTCAAAATCGATAATTTGCTCACATAAATACATTAATCCTCCGCATTCAGCGATCGCAGGCATTCCTTGAAGAATTGCTGTTTTCACTGCATCACGAACGCTAGTATTTTCTGCTAGTTGCTGGGCAAAAACTTCTGGGAAACCGCCCCCAAAATACATTCCCTGCACATCTTTTGGTATTGCAGCATCTTCTAAGGGACTCCAGAAAACTAGTTCTGCGCCAAGTTGTTGCAGCAAATCAAGATTGTCTTGATAGTAGAAATTAAAAGCGCGATCGCGGGCTACTGCAATTCTGACTAGGGATGAGGGAAGATGAGGGAGATGAGGGGGATGAGGGGGATGAGGGAGAGGTTTTGATTTTAATAGGGGTAATAAATGTTGCCAATCGAAGCAGGTATCTCCTAAATCGGCGAGGCGATTAATTAAAGCGTTGAGTTCGGGAAGTTCTGCTGTGGGTACTAAACCCAAATGGCGATCGGGAATTGTGATGTTATCTTGACGCCGCAGTACGCCGAAAATCGGTAATTGTAAGGGTTCGAGAGAATCTTTCAGTAGAGAGAGATGGCGATCGCTCCCCACCCGATTTAATACTACCCCAGCTATTTTAATTCTAGGATCAAAAGACCGATAGCCATGAGCGATCGCAGCTACAGAACCAGATAAACGACTACAATCAATCACCAACACCACAGGTAAATCTAAAAGCCGCGCGATGTGTGCCGTACTCGCAAAATCTGTTGGACATTGGGTATTAATCAATAATTTTTCTTTCCCTGCTTCCCCTGCTTCCCCTGCCTCCCCTGCTCCCCCTGCTCCCTCATCCCCACTCCCCACTCCCCATTCCCTACTCCCCTTCACTCCATCAAATAGCCCCATTACCCCTTCGACTAGGGCATATTCACTCAGTTGGCTATGACGGGCAAAACATTGTTGAACGTAGGCTTCAGAAGTCAACACTGAGTCTAAATTGCGACAAGGACGACCAGTTACGTGTTGATGAAACATCGGATCGATATAGTCTGGGCCTACCTTGAAAGATTGCACCAGGCGATCGCGACGGCACAAAGATGCTAAAAGGGTGAGCGTAACTGTTGTCTTGCCCACCCCACTACGTTCTCCAGCAATGATTAAAGCCATAAATGAAACAAATGAGGTTTTTATACCAATTAGGGGAGTTAGGCTGAAAAAGATAGTCTAATAATATAGCTAGAGATTAGCCGACATCGGATAGTAATGAGCCATCAAAAGAGGAACATTTTATGATCGTTGTTCATCATCTTAACAACTCGCGATCGCAGCGTGTGCTGTGGCTGCTTGAGGAATTAGATATCGAATACGAGATCAAATTCTATGAACGCGATGCAAAGACGATGCTAGCACCAGAGTCGCTACGCCAAGTTCATCCGCTTGGCAAATCACCAGTGATCACAGATGCAGACGTCACGGTTGCTGAGTCGGGCGCGATCGTCGAATACCTCGTTAATCGCTACGGCAATGGTCGGCTAGTCCCAGCATCCCATACACCAGAGCATCTACGCTATACATATTGGCTGCATTACGCCGAAGGGTCTGCAATGCCACCTCTGGTAATGCGGGTAGTATTGAACAATTTCGGGGAAGGAGACAGCAGCGTTGTTAGGGGATTCGTCGCCCCTCAGATCAAACTTCACTTTGACTACATAGAAAGTGAACTACGTAAAAGTACGTGGTTTGTCGGTGAGGAATTTACCGCCGCCGATATTCAAATGAGCTTTCCTCTCGAACTAGTCGCTATGCTCCCCGAAGAGGTGGAGAGCCGACCAAAGCTTAAAGAATTTATCGATCGCATTCATGGGCGACCTGCTTACAAACAGGCACTTGAGCGTGGAGGCGCATACGACCTATCCTTTCAATAAAAATTCCTCCCTTCCCGACCCGGGAAGGGAGGTAGGGGGGCTAGACCTGGATTAATGAGCCAATTTGAAAATATTTGCTGTCACTCCTAGACTTTCTTCAAAAAGTGATTCGCGGCCCCAGCGTTGCACCTGCTGACTCAGCAAAGCTTCCGCTTTTTGTTCCGAAAGTGAAGTCACCTGTTGAAACAGACCGGCAGATTGAGCGCCGCCGTGGGTTTCCATCCGCATACAACCACCAGTTTCTGAGCAGATAACTGTACCACAGTCTGCCTGAAGATTTGTCGAACTCAGGCGCAAGGCAATCAAGTCGCCGATAATATCGCCCACATCAGCAACCGGAACTCCTGCTAACTCTGCTTCTACTTGTCGCTGCTCTTGAGCAATAAAACGGATGCGAGTGATGTCATAATCACCGCTTTCCTTTTCATAAGAAACTGGCTGCCATTGCAACCGACTTGCCAACCAACCCAAAAACAGCAAAGCTTGGGCAGGGTTGCCTTTTTCGTAATCAATCGTAACGCGGTCAATTTCTTTGAGGGCGGCGCGACGGTTAGGTGAGTCGTAAGCCTCAGCTGTCAATTCCTGCCATGATGCGAGGCGACGCCAGTTTAAGTCAGCTAAAGGTACACCCGTTTCTACCAACTCTTCTAAGTGGAGTAAATCACTTTCTGGCTCGTTGAAGTTGCAAGAATCTACAATCACATTATTGCAGACTGCTGCTAGGCGCTTGAATAGACCGTTATTAGGGTCTGGTGTTGCCTTCCACCAGAGAAACTTTGGCAAGCCGCCAATCAACAATGCCGGAATCATACCACCAATACGTTCTAAGGCAGCAGCAGTTCCACTGAGAGTGATGTATTCGCAGCAGATAAGTGTGCTTGACGATTGCTTTTGGATGGGGCAATAGGCAGAAACTTGAGCCTTAACCCCTTCATCTTCGCCAGCAATGGGAAATAGCGCAATGATGCGGCAGGGGTTGCGGAGAGCGATTTCATCGGCAATTCTGGGGCTACCGCTACTTAACCCAGCAGCAGGATGTTCTGCTACAGTCCCACCTCGCTGACCTTTAGCGAATTCTTCTCGTAATACAGTCAGAGTTTTTTGTGTTGCTGTTCCAGTTTCTGGCAGACTATGTTCCTTTTGGAATTCCCGCAATGCTGCCACCATCTGTGGCCCTAAAATCCCATCAATTGGGCCGTTGTAAAATCCTAAAGCAGCCAACAAATACTGAGTTTCTTCTGGTTCGTAGACCACTAAAGTAAATGTTGTTGCCCTAGTAGCACTGGGAAGCCCACCGTCCTCGCCAGTAATACCGTAACTTTGCCAAATTTGATTGAGTTCGGCATCTATTTCGTTAAGCGAAATATCTTTCGGTGCCTGGAGTGAAAAAATTGTAGAAGTTTGGAGAGCCATAGTAGTTTTGAGTTGTCAGCTTTGTTTGAAGTTAGGAGTTAGGAGTTAGAAATTAGAAGTTAGAAGTTAGAAGTTGAAAGTTAGGAGTTGAAAATTAGGAGTTAGGAGTTGAAAGTTAGGAGTTAGAACAACTGAAATTCTTAACTCAAAAACTCAAAAATTCATAACTCATAACTCATAACTCATAACTCCTAACTCCTAACTTTCTACAGTCTGCGCCAGCGACGGCCATCCTGGTTAATTAAGAGTTCTGCTTGTTCTGGTTCCCAAGTACCGGCTTCGTACTGGGGAATATTATTAGGATCGGCGGGTGCATCCCAAACGGAAAGGGCTGGTGTTACTACTTGCCAAGCTGCTTCTACTTCATCCGCGCGTGTGAACAATGTTTGATCGCCCATCATACAATCAAGGAATAGGCGATCGTAAGCATCGGATGTTGCTTGGATGCCAAAGGAACCATAACTAAAGTCCATGTCAACAGAACGGGTGCGGAATTCTGCCCCCGGCATTTTGACATCAAAACGTAGGGAAATTCCTTCGTTTGGCTGAATCCGCATCGTCAAAATGTTGGCGTTTGTCTGTTGGGCGGCCGATTGGAACATCCGAGATGGAACTTCGCGGAAGTGAATGGCAATCTCACTTACTTTTTTCGGCATCCGCTTTCCGGTACGCAAGTAGAAAGGAACACCTTTCCAGCGCCAGTTATCTACCAAAAACTTCATCGCTACATAAGTGGGTGTGGTGGAGTTGGGGTCAACGCCTGGTTCTGTCCGATACCCTGGCACTGCTTGACCTTTCATCCAGCCAGCACTATACTGACCACGCACTGCTGACCGCGACAGATTGTGAACATCAGCTAAACGAGTAGCTTGGAGTACCTTCACTTTTTCTGTGCGGATGCTATCGGCATCCATTGCGTTGGGTGCTTCCATCGCCGTTAAGCAGTAAAGTTGCATGAGATGATTTTGCAACATATCCCGCAGTGCGCCGGCGCTTTCATAGTAACCAGCCCGGTCTTCCACACCCACGGTTTCTGCCACGGTAATTTGTACGTGGTCAACAAATTGACGATTCCACAAGGGTTCAAAAATCGCATTTGCAAAGCGAAACACCAGCAAATTCTGGACTGTTTCTTTACCTAAGTAGTGGTCAATGCGGTATACTTGATTTTCTTTGCAATATTTCTGTACCACTTGGTTAAGACTTTGGGCAGAAGCCAAGTCCCGACCAAAGGGTTTTTCAACTACTAGACGATGTTTGTAGGGATCTTCTAGCATCCCACCGCTTCCTAGCTGCTTAATCGCTTCGGGAAAGAATGAGGGGGCAACGGAGAGGTAGAACATGCGATTACCTCGCGTGCCCCGTTTTTCGTCTAATTCACTCAATAAGGTTTTTAGTTTCTTGTAGCTTTCGGGGTTGTCTATATCCCCAGGACTGTAAAACAGACCTTGAGAGAAGTCTTGCCAAAGTTCCCCTAAATCGACATCAGGATGGGCCTCTTCCATGCCCTTCTGCATTTGTTCACGGAAGTATTCATGGCTCCATTCTCGACGGGCTACGCCGACAATGGTAGTTTCTGGCGGTATCCGCCGTTCTCGCCGCAATTTGTAAAGTGCTGGCACTAGTTTGCGCCAGGTGAGATCACCAGAAGCGCCAAAGATAACTATAATCTGGGGTTCGGGCATCCCTTGTTGTTGCAGACCAACGCGCAAGGGATTTTCTAACAGACTAACCATAGGAATTTTGGATTTTGGATTTTGGATTTTGAGATTGGGGACTGGGTATTAGGGACTGGGTATTGGGTATTGGGTATTGGGTATTGGGGGTTTAGTATTAGGAAAATTGTTTACCAGTCCCCAGTCCCCAGTCACCAGTCCCTAGTCCCTAGTCCCTAGTCCCTACACTGGTGACAATACCTTGATCTTCTCTTCTAAAGAGTTCATCAAGGACTGGAAGGGCTGAATGAACTTGTCAATACCGTCAACTAACAGTTCATCCATGACGGCATCAAGATCGATGTTGATGTCGGGATCTTTGAGGTTTTCGATCAGCGTGTAAGCATTATCTACATTTGTTTCTAAGCGATCGCCTACGTTACAATGATCGGCACAAGCTTTTATCGTCGCTGGTGGTACGGTGTTAACGGTATCTCGCCCAATCAACTCTTCGATATACATCACGTCGTTGTAGCTGGGGTCTTTGGTGCTAGTACTAGCCCAAAGTAACCGTTGTACTGTGGCCCCTTTTTCTGCCAAAGCTTTCCAACGATCGCTCTCGATAATTTTCTTGTATTCCTGGTAGGCAATCTTGGCGTTAGCGATCGCTACTTTCCCTTTAACAGCTCTTAGCTTTGCTTCCAGGGAAATATCATCAACGCCTTTTTTCAACTTAGCATCTATTTTGGCGTCAATGTTGCTATCAATCCGGCTGAGGAAGAAGCTAGCGACTGAAGCAATTTTACTGATATCTTTACCTTCAGCCAGCCGTTTTTCTAAGCCCCGAATATATGTCCAAGCTGTGTTTACGTAGCTTTCTACAGAAAACAGCAAGGTAATGTTAACATTCATCCCTTCGGCTATTACCTGTTCCACTGCTGGCAAACCAGGTTTTGTACCGGGAATTTTAATCATTAGATTTTCCCGACCAACTTCTTGGAAATAGCGCCGGGCTTCGGTTATTGTTGCTTCAGTATCATGGGCGATAGTTGGTGGGACTTCGATACTCACATAACCATCTAGTCTATCCGAAGCTTCATAAACGGGGCGTAAAATATCACATGCATAACGGATATCTGCAAAAACTAGCGATTCGTAAATTTTATCTGTGGGTAAATTAGCACGAACTGCGGTTTCGATATCAGCATCATAAATGACATTACCTGCGATCGCTTTCTCAAATATAGCTGGGTTAGAAGTAATCCCAGAGATACCTTGATTTTCAACCATGTCCTTGAGTTCGCCTGATTGAATAATGTCACGGCTCAAATTATCCATCCAGATACTTTGACCGTATTGGTTAATTTCTAGTAGATGATTGGTAGACATAGCTCTAATTTGTTTCACTCCTGTATAGTGATGTTTCTAAGTAAGTTGGCAAAAGCCATCAAAATTTGATGGTTACTTTTGAATTGTGGCGTTGCCAATCACTTATCGCATCGGCCAGCTGAGATAATCTTTAATACATCTTTAAGAAGTGCTATTCTGCATTGCCAATCCTAAATCACCATGATTAACTTTTAATTAATGCCAGATGCTAGACGCATCCTTGATCCTTTTATTACCGTCTTCTAGTGCAGCATGGCAAAAATAACTATCCAGTTGAAAAAGTTTAAAAAGCTTTATTTACAAGCTTTATTTGCTCCTAAATTGTGCCTTTTTACACTAATACATGTCAGCAGCCATTTCATTACAGCCAGAAAGACCAAAATTAAAGCCTTTTGACTTTTGACTTTTGAACGCCAGTTGCTACCCTGCGGGAACGCTAAGAGCGAACAAGTCGGCAGAGCCGCCCAACGCACTGGCTCCTTTTGACTTCCGCCTTGCGGTGCTAGTGTCCGTTTTGAATAAAAGACTCCACCTTTGCTACATCCTCTTTGCTACCAATAATTAAAGGTGTGCGTTGATGCAATTTTTTCGGCACTACATCCAAGATATCCATCAGTCCTGTAGTGGCGCGACCACCTGCTTGTTCAATCAAAAAGGCTAGAGGAGCAGTTTCATAAAGCAAGCGCAATTTACCTTCTGGGTTTTGAATTGTGCCTGGGTAGAGAAACACGCCCCCTTGAACTAAAATTCTATGGATGTCGCTCACCATTGCGCCGCTATAACGAGCGCTGTAGCCTTCTGTGCGATGAACGTAGCGGATGTATTCTCGAATTGATTCTTCCCACTGCCAGAAATTACCCTCATTCACGCTGTAAACAGAACCGTGGTTAGGAATCCGAATGTTTTCTTCTGTGAGAATAAATTCTCCTAAGCTGGGATCAAGAACAAAGGAATGAACCCCCTTACCTATACTATAAACCAGCAGCGTGCAGGGGCCATACAGAATATATCCAGCAGCAAGCTGCTTACGTCCGTTGGTGAGGAGGTCAGTTGCCTTACCATCGCTATCAGTTCCTTCTTGTTGGCGAATGGCGAAAATAGAACCCAAGCTGAGATTATTATCAGTGTTGGATGAGCCATCAATTGGGTCATACAGGAGGGTATAGCGACCAATGGGGCAATTTTCAGGGATATAGTAGGGTTTTTCCATTTCCTCAGAAGCTAGGCGACAGACTAAGCCGCTTTGCTTAAATACTGAGATAAATACATCATTGGCATAGACATCCATCTTTTTGACGGATTCTCCTTGGACATTAACTTCCCCAGTAAATCCGAGAACGCCTTCCATTAAACCAGCGCGACTCATGCGGCGAGCAACCAGTTTGCCTGCAAGGGCGATGCGATTCATCAACGCACTTAAATCCTGTGCATCTGGCGAAAAACTCTGAAGTTGCTGTAAGACGTGACGCGATAAGGTTGTACAATCACGATCTAAGGATTTATCTGTAATTTCATTGATAGACGAATCTATTGAATCTGGCGCTTTAGCCATTTTTGTGTTCTCCGCAGCCACTAGCTGTTAATTGGGTTTTAGTCGTGTATGGCAACTTATGGTTGCTGCTTCTATCTTAGAAAGGTAATTTGATAACTTAGATGCGACTTTAGATAAACTAAAGAAATGAATTTTCAGTGACTCCTGCACTCACACCCTAGATACGTAGTTTACTTCGACTTGTGTGTACACCGTAGAGGGGAGACGAAGCGTAGCTTTGGTTTTTTGGGGTTCTTGTGGCTTAGTAAGTAATCAAGCAGACATGATACAGCGTATTTCAAGTAAATGAAGTACACGGGTAGGGGCACAACATGTTGTGCCCCTACGATTATCTCTACCTCACGCCTGTTGCAATCTGCTGTATCAGCCGTGACGGGAACCACTTCAGACTTAACAGGAACCACTTCAGACTTGACGGGAGCCACTTCAGAGTTAACGGGAGCCACTTCAGAGTTAACGGGAACCACTTCAGACTTAACGGGAGCCACTTCAGTTGTGATGTTGCCAGGACAGTTTCTGCATTTAGGGTGAGTTATATATTGCACCTGCCTATCCCACCTAAGAATAAATTCTCTTTTCTTATAGCCTAAGTCCACTAATCATGGACTACAACCCTTACTTAGTCTTCAATAGATAGACTTTTTATTTCTCATTTATGCAAGAGGTAGTGATTTACCGAAATTAAGGGCAACGAACTCACCAAGTATTATGTGCAGCCTGAGCTACCCTAAAGCTATGGTAAAACAGGTTTATATTTATCAATTGGGATTGAGAACTGCTTATGTTCAACTACAATCCATTAGAGTGCCTACCTTCATCAGCAGAATTGCCAGATTCTGATGACACGCCTGTGGATAACGAACTGCAAATATTAATTCCCAACTTATTGTTAGCGATATTAGCTGCTATTTGGCAAACCCGCGATGATTGGTTCTTTGGGATCAACATGGGAATTTATTATACAATCAATAAACCTGCCATTGTCCCCGATGGGTTTTTAAGTTTGGGTGTAGAACGTTTTGTTGGAGAAAATGGGCGTTCTAGTTATGTACTTTGGGAAGAAGATGGCATTTCCCCAATCTTATCCTTAGAAATTATTTCCCAAACTTACAATTTTGAATACGAACAAAAGAAAGCAGATTATGCCCAATTAGGCATTTTGTATTATGTCATTTATGCACCAACCCGGTTACGTCGTAAGCGTCAGCGTTTAGAAGTTTATCGTTTAGTTAATGGTGAATATATTTTACAACCAGGCGATAAAATCTGGATGCCAGAAATTGGTTTAGGCATGGGACGTGAACGGGGAACCTACCAAGGAATCACGCGAGAATGGTTGTATTGGTATGATGAAAGTGGTAATAGATACTCAACACCAGAAGAAGTGACAGTTGAGCAACAGCGACAACTAGAGCAAACACAACAACAGCTTCAGGAACTTTTATCTAGATTAGAACAGAAGGGAATCAACCCGAATAATCTCTAAATAATTGGCGTTGGCGTAAAAGTTTGTCATTTTGCCGTTCGGTTTTAAATATGAAAGGATAAGGTGGCGATCGCACCTTACCCTTTTTCGTTAGGATTTATAAATTTTGTCAAAGTAAATTTTACATTAACAGTCTCTGAGTATCCGACCTTTTGGATTTATCTACCATAGTTACTTACAAGCTTATGCACTGGAGAGTTTTTATTTCAAGATTAAAGGGGCAAAGACATCTACCAAACGGCTTTGAGGCTGGCTAAAAAATCTGGTGTGATGGCATCGGTTTACTTCCAAGTCTGCAAGAAGCTCTGAAAACAAACAACAAGTATTAATGGTACTTCAAAGTTTCTTGTAGCGATCGCTAAATCACATCTGAGTATTTTCATCTAAGATCATGGGTACAACGGGTGTCGCTAACAAGCGACCTTAAAAGTAACTTAAAGACGGCAAAATCGAGAGTACGTTGCCTATATTGTTAATTATCTTTTGTAACTAATGTAGCAGATATGCGCCGCACTAATTCAGGCGATCGCTCTTGTTGCGATGATTGGACTAATTTGTTAAAAGCTATTAGTTTATCAGAATTTGCCTCTTCGCCAATTGTTGCGCGTTATGGCTCAGAAAAATTGTGGTTTAAAGAATAAAGTGGCGGCTTTTAAATTTCGTTACATAGGTTAATTTTTTAATGCATTAGCCGAGGTGTTTTTCAAGAGTAATTTAGATGCATTTAACTTGAGATTATAGGCAAGTCTCCAGGACAAGGTAGGAGAACCGGGGTCATGCATAGGATCTACATTCATTTTACAGTAGTAGTCATCGTCAGCACATACTTTTTCTCCTACAATAATTTCTTCTTTTACAATTTTTTCTCTTTTTACAGCTTGTATTCCTCCTACAATTTTTTCAGCCTCCACATCCATGATGTCCTGCTCAACAATTGATTCAATATAGTCTAAATCCAGGATTTTTATTTTCAAGGAATGATGCATAGTAATCACCCAATTAATTGTTTTACCTTAGAGGTAAAATCACCTCTATTTAACAACCAAACTTACAGTATAAATTTTTCTGCCAATTGTGCCGATTCTTCACAAAACTTTATAATTTATGCTGTCAAAACTGCACACAAAACCCTGATCATTACTGTTGTTAAGGGAAATTCATCAAATGACTGAAAACTTACGCGGTTCGTGCTGGCTTTTAAAGTTAATGATTTCTTCAGCTATTAGTGGCGCATACGTCAATGCTGGGGATTGCACCTTTGCTCAAATTACGCCTGATAGCACTTTACCCAATAATTCCACTGTCAAATTAGAGGGGAATACCAGAATTATTGAAGGAGGAACTCAAGCTGGAAGTAATCTTTTCCACAGTTTTGAGCAGTTTTCTGTACCCACTGGCAGTCAGGCTTACTTCAACAACCGTTTAGATGTTCAAAATATCATCAGCCGCGTCACGGGTAATTCTCCTTCTCTCATTGATGGTCTGATTAGAGCCAATCGTGATGGCTCTGCTAACTTGTTTTTTCTCAATCCCAATGGAATTATTTTTGGGCCTAATGCCCAATTGGACATCAAGGGTTCTTTCATTGCAACTACAGCAAACCGTCTCAAATTTGCAGATGGCGCTCTGTTTAGCGCGTTTCCTCCCCAAAACCCACCTCTGCTAACAGTAAGTGTTCCCATTGGCTTGCAATTTCAGGGAGTAGCAGGAGATATTCGTGTAGAAGGATCTGACCTTAAAGTGCAACCTGGTAAAACTTTAGCACTTGTGGGCGGTGATGTGACTTTGCAGGGAGGTGAACGGGCAGCTTTAAATCGACCACAAGCGAATTTGGAAGCTCCAGGAGGACGGATTGAGCTAGGTAGTGTCGCTGGTGTTGGAGAAGTGAGCTTGAACCAGAAAGATAACGATTGGGTATTGGGGTACACCTCTGTAAATAATTTTGGCGATATTGGATTGGAAGACAAAGCGTATGTCGCTGTTACCGGTGCTGGCGGTGGTGATGTTCAGATTCAGAGCAGTAATTTGGCTCTAACTCAAGGCTCACGGATTTTTGCCGATACAATAGGTACAGAGCCTGGTGGAGAGGTGCTTGTCCACACAACAAAGGCGGTTACTCTCACTGAGGGTTCGCGGATTAAAGCCGATATTTTATCAACAGCAACTGTAACCGGGGGAGATGTGACGATTGAAACTGGACAGTTGAGTATCCAAGGGGATGGCTCATTTATCAGAGCTGGTAGCTTAGGCGAGACGGGACGAGGGGGAAATCTTACCATTGGCGCCTCGGAGTTTGTGGAACTATCAGGAACAACAAGAAGCGGCTTGTTTACTCAAACTTTAGGTGCTGGGAATGCTGGAAACTTGACAATTGCTACTCGAAGATTAAGTTCTCAGAATGGAGCGCGAGTATCAACTTCTACTTCAGGCGAGGGGCAGGGGGGAGATTTGACTGTAACCGCCACTGATTTGCTGGAAGTTGTTGGTGTTGGTAGCGGCTTGTTCGCTCAAACTTTAGGTGCTAAAAATGCTGGAACTTTGACAATTAAGACCAGACACTTGAGTGTCCAGGATGGAGCACAAGTATTAACTGGTACTCAAGGTGAAGGAAAGGGAGGAAATTTGTTTGTGGATGCTATCGATTTGGTGGAATTACAAGGAACAGGAATATCATCCAATGGGCAGCGTGCTAGCACTTTATCTACTCTGACTGACAATGTTGGAGATGCTGGTAATTTGACGATTAAGACTAGGCAGTTAATTGTGGGAAATGGCGCACAGATAGTTACTGGTTCTTTGGGGGAGGGAAACGGTGGAGACATAGAAGTTAATGCCTTTGATGCTGTTAACATTTTTGGAGTTGGCATAGATAGAACGGCAAGTGGATTATTTTCACGTACCACTCAAGGGGGGCAGGGAGGAAACATCATTATTAATACCAATGCTTTTCAGGTAGCAGACAATGGGGTTGTAGATGCCCGTACTTTGGGTAAGGGGAATGCTGGCAATATCACGGTGAACGCGAATACTGTGGAAGCGGTTAATGGCGGACAAATCCTTGCAAATGCTTTCACAGGCAGCAGTGGATTTGCAGGTGATATCACAGTTACTGCTACTGATAGGGTGACTATATCTGGCAGCGCTCCCTTCAAACGGCTTGTCCGAGGAATTGATGGGGGCCTTGTTGAGGATGAGTCTCTTAACAGTGGCTTGTTTGTTCGCTCTCAAGGGTCAAAGGGTGCAGGCAACCTTCAGGTAAAATCTCCTTTGATTCGCTTAGACAATGGAGGGGAAATCACTGCTGAAACTGCATCTGGTAATGGCGGTAATATTACACTCCATGATCTAGATCTATTGTTACTAAGCGGTAATAGTCGGATATCTGCTACCGCAGGCACTAATGAACAGGGTGGAGATGGCGGTAATATAACCATCGATGCGCCTGACGGTTTCATCGTCGCCAAACCAAATGAAAACAGCGACATCACCGCCAATGCCTACAATGGTAATGGGGGAAAAGTCAAAATCAACGCTACTAAGATTTTTGGAATTGCGCCACTAACTGAGGAAGACCTTAAAAGGTTACGCCCTACGGATTTAGACCCGCGTGAACTTCATACGAATGATATTACGGCAATTTCCCAAACAAGACCTGATTTAAGCGGCATTGTAGAAATCAATACGCTCAATGTTGATCCCTATCGAGGATTAATTAACTTACCAGCCGTACCAATTGATACTCAAGTGTCTCAAGTTTGTCAAGTGCGTCCTGGTGAAAATGAAAGCAGTTTTACGATCACCGGACGCGGCGGCTTACCACCCAACCCCACCAAAGACATTCTCAGTCTTGATGTAGTTAAAGTAGATTGGGTAACTCTCAAGCCAAAGGGTGAAAACCACTCTAGTACAAGTGTTTCAACTCAGGCAAATAATTCTAGTCCAGCGCCGATTGTGGAAGCGCAAGGCTGGATGATAAATGCTAAAGGTGAAGTTGTACTCACGGCTAATGCGCCCACAAACACGCTTCATAGTTCGTGGCAGAACCCAGCTAATTGTCGTAGCGATTTTTAGATTTGAGATTACCAAGTGGTAATTGCTTTGAAATCATCAATTATGAATTATCAATTACCCTCAATACAGAAGCGATCGCGACTAACGTGGTATCACGGGTACTTGGAGATTTCTATTGGGCTATTTGTTAAAAACTGTTGGTTTGTCAGAATTTGCCTTTGCGCCAATTGTTAGACGTTATGGTTTGGAAAAATAATTGCGATGCAGCTAAAGCCGTGGATAAACAGAGGATACTCAATATTGACGGTTAACAAATATACAACATCTGTCAAGTAACTAGGCATCATTAAACTAACCACATAAACTTATGTAAAGCATTAGAAACACCTTAAGTATAAGCTTTTAAGAGTTTTATATTTCTTAATTTGTTGTCCTTTTTAGCGCCCACCTACTTAGTTGCTAGTTAAGATAAGCAGTGGAAACACTAAATTATCGGAGGAAAGAACATGGCAAATATTCAGGGCAACTCTGCAAACAACTATCTAGCTGGGACTCAAGGAAGCGATCAAATATATGGCTATGAAGGCGATGACACTCTAATAGGTGGGTTGGGTAATGACAACTTAGTGGGAGGAGGTGGTAATGACATTCTCACTGGTGGTAGTGGTAGAGATACCTTTGTCCTGAATTACTCAAGTGGCGGTATTGATAGAATTAAAGACTTCTCGGTTAGTAATGACGTTCTTAAAGTTACTACATCAACTATTAGCGCTTCTAGATATCTTATAGGTACACGAGCATCTCTGAGCAATTATGAAGTGGGTGAAGATGCTGGTATGGTTTCTCCTAAGTCTACCAATCGTTCCGTAACGCTCGGGTCGAGTAACACTAGCCGATCTTCTAGTCTTTTTACATATGAGGCAAGCACTGGTGCTTTATTTTATTTGGATCAGCAGATAGCTTGGCTATCTCCTAACCTTAACTGGAATACAGCTGTTGTAGTGGCTTCGAGAACTAATAATATTGATGAATGAAAAATTTAACTCTCTAGCAGAGTTTCTTACTAAAGTTGGGGGAATCAAACTTCCCTTATACGGTGTAGAGACAAGCAAGGGATTCGCGCTTTGATTACGGAATTGGTGTTCTAGGTGCGATCGCGTTGTTTTGTTTTTTGACCAATGTCATCTGTAATGCTAATTGCCAGTTAAAATCAGCAGTAGAAACACTAATTTCTCCGGGAGTAAGGAACGTGGCAATTATTCACGGCACATCTGGAAACGACTATCGATCTGGGACTTCAGTAAACGATCAAATATACGGCCATGCAGGTAATGACACTCTAAAAGGTGGGTTAGGTAATGACTACGTAGAGGGAGGAAGTGGTAATGACATTCTCACTGGTGATAGTGGTAGAGATACCTTTGTCTTAGATTGCTCAAGCGGCGGTATTGATAGAATTACAGACTTCTCAGTTAACGGCGATATTCTTAAAATTAATACCCCTCCTATTAGCAGCACTAACGCCATCTCTCAAGGTTCTACAGGCGATGACACTTTAATAGGTAAATCGGGTCAAGACTCTTTAGCAGGAGGAGTTGATAATGACATTCTCACTGGTGGCAAGAATAGTAACACCTTGCCTTCTATTAAATCTTCTGAGAATGCTATTCAATTGACTAACTCTATAACTGATGTTTTACCATTAACAAAAGTTTCGATTGAGGACATGAGAGTTGCTGATCCTATAGCTATAGAACCTTCAGCAGCAATAATTGGCGGGGGTGTGGGACTGCCTAGTTATTGTAGCTATAACGCAGCTACTGGTGCTCTATTTTATCTCGATCAGCAGTTAGCTTGGCTACCTCGTAACCTTAGCTTTCCTAACAGTGCATGACTTAGCCAGTGACAGAAAAGTGAAAATAGCAGGTATGCTTTTCAAGGCTTCTAATTAGATTTTTAAATTACCTTTTTGCGATGCCTGTGTTGAAAACTTCAGTTCGCCTTTGGCGTTGCCACAGGCAGACGTTCACGGACTCGCTCTAACCAAAGCTATGCCGGAAGCTTTACGCTGCACTATCACCGGGAACCGCCGCTCCGCCGCCAGTTGCTTCTCCTGTTCAAAGACGCTCTTGCTAGCAAGCTTTAAAAGCAGGGGTACAAGTCGGGAAATCATCTGTTAGCGCTTGGCTCGACTTTTTGCTGTGGTTTTTGCTAGCCTACACAAGCTAATAGAGGGTGATTTGCAAAAGGCTGAAAAGACTTATTTAGGTTCAAATACAGGATGATTATTTGGTAAAGTGCGTAAGTCTTAATGTGAATTCAACGGCTTATATCTAGTGTCCCCAAAATTTAGCTCAATCAAAAAGGACTTTCCTTGATTTTACTACGCAAAATCGCCCCTCTCGGAGTCGGAGAGGGAGAGTCTTGAATTAAAGTTCAAGGCTGGCAGAGGTTTGTCTAAGTCACGTTAAGTCTTAAAATTCATACAGTCACTACTGTTACAACAGCAGATTAGTAATCAAAAACCTAACCTTCCAACAGAGTTACCTGGAGAGAGGTACGGGCAAAGGTTCGCACAAGCATTACTAAAGTAGTCTTCTGTCTTGCAATCAAGTAACTATCAAGGGTTAGGAGATAAGTTCTGTGAGTTTAAGAAGTTGGTTTGGTCACGGTTGTCACTTAGGGTTGTCCGGCTTGGTGATTCTAGTGGGTGCAATTGGAATACAAGGAGGCTTACGCACATCCGCTCAGGTCACTGCTGATCCTTCTGTGGGAACTCAAGTGCAGCAAATCGACAACACTACCTTGAATATTACAGGGGGTACAACCGTTGGCAATACAAATCTATTCCATAGTTTTAGCAACTTTAGTATTCCAAGTGAGCAGGTAGTTAATTTCCAAAACGCCCCTACCATTAACAATATTTTGGTGCGAGTTACAGGGATAAATCCCTCCGATATCCAGGGAATACTTCAAACTCAAGGTAATGCTAATTTCTTTTTAATGAATCCTAACGGCATCATATTTGGACAAAGTGCTTCATTAAATGTTAATGGTTCATTTATTGGCACAACAGCTAATGCGATCCAGTTTCCGGGTGGTGGAGAATTTTCCATGACTTCACCTGTCAATCCGCTTAACCCTTTGCTGAGTGTGAATCCTTCTGCATTTCTATTCAATCAAATTCCATCCCAGCCTGTTGGGCCGATTCAACTCAATGAAGCATTTCTATTCGTTCCTGAGAGTCAGAGTTTAGTGCTATTGGGAGGCGATGTGAATTTAGAAGGAGCGATCGTGTTCGCTCCAGATGGTCGAATCGAATTAGGAGGATTGGCAGCAGGGGGAACGGTAGGGTTGAACATTGATAACAACAATTTCCGCTTAAGTTTTCCTGAGAATGTAGCGCGAGCAGATGTATCTCTTACCAATTTCACTACAGTAAGTGCTAGTGGTGAAGGCGGCGGTGGTATCCAAATACAAGGCAGGCGCGTTACATTCGATAGTTCAGATATTGCGGTTAATACCCTAGTCTCAAAATCGGAAGGAACATTAGGGATAAATGCATCGGAGTCAGTAGAACTCTTGCGAGGAAGCCGTCTGCTGACTGAGACAACAAACTCTGGAACTGCCGGAGACTTAAGGATTGAAACTGGGCGGTTGATTGTTCAAGATGGTTCGCAGATTTCAGCTTCCACTTCTCCACAATCTACAGGAGGGGGAGGAACTTTGTTTGTCAATGCCAGGGACTCTATCCAACTCATTGGAACCTCGCAAATTATAGAAGGTGAAAAACCCATACCTAGTGGCTTGTTTACTGTCACCCAAGGTGCTGGAAATGCTGGAGAGTTAAGGATTGAAACTGGGCAATTGATTGTTCAAGATGGAGCGCAGGTTTCAGCTAATACTCGTAGTCAGGGAAGGGGAGGAACTGTGTCTATCAATGCCAGGGACTCTATCCAACTTATTGGAACAAATGGTGACAGTAGAAGCGGCTTATTTGTTGGGACTATAGCTACTGGAGATGCCGGAAACTTAAATATAGAAACTGGGCAATTGATTATTCAAGATGGAGCAAGAATTTCAGCTTCCACTTCTCCACAATCTACTGGAGAGGGAGGAACTGTGTCTATCAACGCCAGGGACTCTATTCAACTAATTGGAACCTCGCAAATGGGATCTAGTGGCTTATTTGTTGGGACTGAAGCTACTGGAAATGCCGGAAACTTAAATATAGAAACTGGGCAATTGATTGTTCAAGATGGAGCGCAGGTTTCAGCTAATACTCGTAGTCAGGGAAGGGGAGGAACCTTGTCTGTTACCGCAGACTCTATCCAACTAATTGGAACCTCGCAAATGGGATCTAGTGGCTTATTTGTTGGGACTGAAGCTACTGGAAATGCTGGAAATTTAAATATAGAAACTGGGCAATTGATTGTTCAAGATGGAGCGCAGGTTTCAGCTTCCACTTCTAAAGAATCTACTGGAGAGGGGGGAAGCATTATAGTTAAGACTGGAGAATTAAATGTCTTAAATAACGCTGACATAACTGTGAGCAGTCAAGGCACAAACAAGGCAGGTGATTTGGAAATCACCGCTCGTTCTATCAAATTGGATAACCAAGGTAAGCTGATTGGGCAAGCAAACTCCGGTGATGGTGGCAATATTACGCTGAACTTGCAAGACTTATTGTTACTGCGCCGCAACAGTGAGATTTCTACCTCAGCAGGTACTAGAGGGTCTGGTGGAAATGGCGGTAATATCACCATCAATATCCCTGACGGCTTCATCGTCGCCAACCCAAATGAAAACAGCGATATCACCGCCAATGCATTTAGTGGTAGTGGTGGGAGAGTCACAATTAAAGCTACTAATATTTTTGGCATTGCATCACTAACTGAGGAAGACCTTAAAAGGTTGCGCCCTACGGATTTAGACCCGCGTCAACTTCAGACAAATGATATTACGGCAATTTCCCAAACAAGACCTGATTTAAGCGGCATTGTAGATATCAACACGCTTGATGTTGACCCCTCTCAAGGATTAATTAACTTACCAGGCGTACCAGTTGACACCAAAGTGTCCCAAGGCTGTCAAGCGCTTACAGCACAAAATCAAAGTAGTTTTACGATTACCGGACGCGGCGGCCTACCACCCAACCCTAGAACCGAACCACTCACTCCTGATGCAGTTGAATTAGATTGGGTAACTCTTAACCCAAAGGGTGAAAACCGTGTTATTACAAATTCAAATCAGGTAAATAGTTCCAGTCCAGCGCCGATTGTGGAAGCGCAAGGGTGGGTGAGAAATGCTAAAGGTGAAGTTGTACTCACGGCTAATGCGCCGAAAGCTTTGCCTCATAGTTCCTGGTTTACTCCTGCTTCTTGTTTCTGAAGCGCATTAGAGCCAATTGCCTACTAAAACATAGGGTGCCCAGAAATATGGAGCTTTTTCCTTAGCAAAAACAGCTAATTGGGCACTCTGGAGCGCCTCGGCTTTATTGGCCCCAGCCTTTAGCTGTCGATAGAACTCACTCATTACATCGGCAGTGGAGCGATCATCTATTGACCACAATGTTGCTAGTGTACTGCGTACCCCCGCCCGCATAGCTATCCCAGCCAGTCCCAAAGCTGCTCGTTTGTCTCCCTCAGCAGTTTGGCAAGCACTGAGAACGAGTAATTCAATGCTACTAAATCTGTTTTTGTCGCTAACTCGCAGTAGATTATCAAATTCCTTAACCTTAACCAGTTTATCCCAGGTAAGAATAAAGGTTTTTTCAGCATCAGAACTAAATTCACCGTGAGTTGCTAGGTGAACCACGGAGAAGGGAACTGTTTGCAACTTATTTTGCAGGTTTGTTTGGGTAAACTGTTGATTTAACAGTTCTTCACTCTTGGATACTTCAGATTTGATTTCTTTTAATTCCCGTGGTACATTTTCTAATTCAGGAAATTCTTTGCCTTCTACTGGGCGTTTTTCGCTGACTCCTGCTGTTAAAGCATTTAGCTGTACCTGTCGCAAAGGTTTGGGATCGAGGAGTTGCAAACCTGGTGTCAAGGCGATCGCATATTTCTCTACTAGATATTGCCTCTGTTGTTTGTCGTAGAGAACCGCCATCGGGATATTCCGCAAATCACCATCAAGTACAAACACTAAGGTTTTTATCCCACTATTGACTAACTCTGTTTGTGCTGGTCGAATTAACCAATCATATATTTGTTGAGACTGCTGCTGAACCCGAGCAGTTGCGGTGACATTTAGTAAGTTTTTCCTCAGTTCTGCTATTGTGTTTTCCACATCATTTTGAGCTATTACAGTCTTGTAGTGGCGCAAGTCTTGATTAGGCAATTTGAGGATAACATCTAGGCGATCTGGCAAAATAATTGGATAAATCACTGCTGCTCGTTGGTCTTTTTTGTCAACCACTGGGTCAAGTTCCTGTGTAGGATTTAAACAGGCTGACCGAAAGAAGTTATCCAGTTCTGCCAATTGCAGAGATTCAATTACATCACGAGCAAGCTTTAGATTGTCTTGATTGATATCCTCTTGTGGCGATCGCGAGAGTGAACCGTTAGCGCTAGCCTTTAATAGAGAAGCATCCCGTTGCTCTAGCTTCTCGAAGGGAACAGAAGCGCTGCTGCCTTGGGGAGAACGCAACAGCAATTCAACTAACTCTCGATATACTGGTTCGATATTTTCCCGAAAGGAAAATTGAACGTCTGGATTGAGAGCTACTAAATCACCACGCAGAGATTGAAGGGTCTTGTAGGCTACATCATAGGATGCGATCGCGCCTTTAATATCTCCCTTTTTTTTCAGTATGCGTCCTAGTTGCCATTGCCACTGATAAGCAATATCTGATGCATTAATACTTTGCGCTGTGAATAAAGCTTTCTCGGTAAGCTCTTGAGCATCAGTTAACTGCCCGGTTTTTTCATACAACTCACCAAGACTACCCATAGCATAAGATTCTGCTCGCTGGTCTTGCAAGTTCTGTGCCTGTTCGATCGCGGTGGAGAATTGCTGGGCAATGTTCAGCCACGAGGGGGTATCTATGCTAATTTTTTCTTTTAATTGTGTAAGATTTTGGGCATATTTAATGCGAGTATATACTGATGTTCGGCTGGGTGGCAAGTTGCTAATTGCCGTCTGGATTTGAGACGACAACGCCAATGCATCTTGATCTTGGTTTTTCTCCAAAAGTAAACTAAGTAAATTTAGATGAGCCTGGATGCGGGTGATGGAGGAAACAGATACAGCAGCAGCCTCCTGATAGTATTGCAAAGCCGCTTCAGTGTCTTGCTGGGCGCGGGCTGTATTGCCTAAACTGAGTTGAGCCTCTGCGATCGCTTTTGGAGATTGCACTCGTTTTGCCACTGCTAAACTTTTCCCCAATACCAACCGTGATACGTTTAAATCACCGACAACTCGGCGGATGTTACCAAGACTACGCAGCCCTGTAGCTACAACAAGTGAGTCTGGAAGGCTGGTAAGGGTTTGCTGTACTTCGTTTAAAGTTTTGTTAGCCTGAAGGTAAAGCCCTAAAGCTTGCAAAGCTTGTGCAGAGTTAATCCGGTTACGAGTTAATCTAGCCTTGTCGCCTATTTGCTGATAAATATTAGCGGCTTTTTGCCAGGTAGTTAAAGCCGCTTCTGCTTGTCCTTGTGACAGTTGTAACTGTCCTTGCACATCTAGGGCTTGGGCAATAAGTTGGGAACGCTCACCGGAACTGCCCGTATTTTCCCCTGACTGTAATAATTTTAAACTTTGGGCGATCGCTTCCTCAGCTTCTGCCCACAAGCCAAGTTGCTGATAAGCCAAGGAGAGATTACTCAGCGTCATCGCTTCTTGTAATCCATCCCTAGAGGTTTTAAACGCAGCAGCAGCCTGTTGCAAAACTTTTATCGCTTCAGTAAACTGTCCCCTGTCGTATAATATTTTGCCCTGTTCCACTACACTTGCTGTTTGGGATGGGCCGCTTTTAAGGGGAAGTAGGGAATAGACAGTAGGGGATTTGGCATTGATCAATTCCCTGCTTTCACTACTTCCTTGTTTTCCCCACTCCTTTTGCTCGGTCAAATTTTGCATGGCAGAGTAGACGACAGGAGGTTTTGCTAAAACAGGGGATAAGGCTATGCATAGAAATGCAGTGAACAGCGCTAAGAAAAAATGATTTGAGTATCTCATAGTTCAGTTCTGTATAGTCACATATAGTCAGACATTACTTTATTATTAATTGCTACTTGTTTACAGAACATCTCGCGCCGTGGAAGCCCCTGCTTTCAAGCATGGGGGTAAGGCGTAGGCGAATTTATGACCTTAAAGGCATATAATCCTCTGTCCCATTAATTTTGCGGGTTAATATTAGTTCCTGATTAAATATAGCGGTTGCCAATTGCATGAAATACAAACCTAACCCCTAACCCCTTCCCTTCTAGCGTTGGGGAGTAAGATTTAAAGCCTCTCTCCTAAAAGGCTACAGTGTACACAGTTGCTGTGTAACCTAGGTGGGTTAATTTTTGTAGGTCGATGCAACAAAGGTGCAGGGCGATGCAACAAACATGCAGAGCAATGCAACAAACATGCAGAGCGATGCAACAAACATGCAGAGCAATGCAACAAAGGTGCAGGGCGATGCAACAAACATGCAGAGCAATGCAACAAAGGTGCAGGGCGATACAACAAACATGCAGAGCAATGCAACAAAGGTGCATCCGTCTCCACAAGCTTACAGGCGATCGCTAAAGAAAGAAAAAGCGTGGATGAGCAAGAAGTATAATGTACACCTATTTGACTTTTGACTTTTGACTTCCGCCCTGCGGCACTAGTCTCCAGTTCCATGTCCTGAACTCTGAGTTTTAGCATCTGATGGATCGGGCTGAGGTTTTTGATACTTACCTGGATACTTATGCTGAAAATAAGCTTCTAGCACTTGTAAAACCATTGGCCCGCAAACAGTACCGCCATGTTCGCCGGAGTTTTCCCCAAAGGCCACAACCACAATTTCCGGCTTATAAGTGGGGGCATAAGCACCAAACCAAGTATGATTTGGGCGACCAACACCAGCTTCAGCAGTGCCACTCTTTCCAGACGCTGGGGCAATTGTCGGCACGTCCAAGCGTTTACCAGTACCCTCACTCACTACCCGCCGCAGTCCGTCGCGGAGAACTTTAATAGTTGTCGGCTTCATATTTAAGGATTCTCGCCAACTTTTTGCTTGTTCGTTGTCTTTGAGCAAATGCGGCTGAACTCGATACCCGCCATTAGCAGGGACAGAAAACATAATCGCCGATTGCAGGGGTGTCACTTGCAAAGCACCTTGACCAATTGACATATTAATGGTGTCGCCTACAGTCCAAGGTGTTTTCAAAACTCTCTTCTTCCATGTTTCATCTGGAACCAAACCTTTTGATTCTTCGCCCTGAAATTCAATGCCAGTTCTTTGACCAAATCCGTATTTGCGGCTCCATTCGATTAAAGTTGGGCCACCGACTTTTCTACCAACTTGATAGAAGAAAGTATCACTACTCATAGCGATCGCTCTGGGAAATCCTAATGGCCCAAATCCGGCGTGGTTCCACTCACCAAAAGTCACCCCACCAACGGTCAGAGAACCAAAGGTCTGTAATATTGTATCAGGAGAAAATTCACCTGATTCTAACCCGGCTGTCGTGGTGACAATTTTGAAAGTACTGGCAGGGGGAAAGGCACTCAGGGCACGATTAACTAAGGGGTGATCTTTTCCTTGCAAGGTTTCCCAATCTTTCTGGGAGAGTTTTTGTTTAGAGAAGATATTCGGATCAAAGGTGGGGTAAGATACCAGTGCTAAAACAGCACCGTTATTCGGATCGATTGCTGCGATCGCACCTCGGTGATTTCCCAAGGCTTTTTCTGCTGCCTTTTGCACATCCAAATCTATGGTCAGGTGCAAATCGTTACCAGCTTTTGCCTGTTTCTCCCCCAAAACCCGGATTGGTCTACCCGCACCATCTACTTCCACCTGCTGACCGCCCCATTCACCGCGCAGCATTTTTTCATAAGCCTTTTCTACCCCCATTTGACCGATTACATCTCCGAGTCGGTAGCCTTGCTGCTTCTTGTCCTTTAACTGGTCGGGGGTCAACTCTCGCGTATAGCCTAGTACATGAGCCAATTGCTCGCCGTGGGGATAATAACGCACAGAATCTGTATTGATTTCTACTTCCGGAAGTTCATTTTTATACTCCTTTAATGCTGTGATTTCTGCTTCATTTAGATCGCGAGCAACCCGGATGAGTGAAGAAGAATTAGCACCAGCTTGTTCTAATTTCTTTTCCATTTCATCTTGGGGAATGTTGAGAATTTGCGCTAAACGCGGGCCGACTACAGACCAAGAAGGCTTAGTATGTGCCATCGGCCACAAATATACAGAACTAGGATAACGAGTACTGGCTAAAAGTTTACCGTTGCGGTCAAAAATATTTCCCCGTTCGGGTTGTTTAAGAATCATCCGAACGCGGTTTTCTTCGGCTCGTTCCCGGAGTTTTGGCCCTTCAACAATTTGCAAATATGCCAAACGAGCCTCAATACCAGCGAGTATTAATACGGTAAATACGATTAAAAATATTGATTGGAAACCACGTCCAACTGTACGTGTATCTTTTTTGCTGCCAATTGATGGGAATAAAGACATAAGACAAATAATGATTCCAATAGGGGTATTATCTGTATACAATTACCCTAAACTCATGCCCAGTATTGGGTATAAAAGAATTGGGCAAGTATATTCTTGAACAATTGTTTTTGGCAGATACAATAAACCAAAGTGTCAAATCTAGTCTGCCCAATAGACTACTGACAAAATCACGTAATATCACGGCATTTTACTGAGGATTATGGCTCAAATTGTCATGCAGAATCAAAGGGGGATAACAACTTTTCAGCCACTTGATGTTGAACTGCGTAACGTGTTCAAGTTTTTTAACCAAGAACCAGCAGTAAATGGAATTGATTTGGATATCAGACAGGGAGAATTTTTTAGTATTTTAGGCCCCTCCGGTTGTGGTAAAACAACAACACTGCGTTTAATCGCTGGTTTTGAAATCGCTGACGCTGGCAAGGTGTTGATTCAGGGTCAGTCTATGACTAATGTGCCGCCTTACCGCCGACCGGTCAATACTGTATTTCAAAGTTACGCTCTATTTAACCACCTGAATGTCTGGAATAACATTGCCTTCGGACTGCGGTTAAAAAAAATACCCAATGCGAAAATTGAAGCTAGAGTCGAAGAAGCTTTAAAACTCGTGAAAATGGAAAGTTTGCGATCGCGCTTTCCCAATCAACTTTCTGGTGGTCAACAGCAGCGAGTCGCTTTAGCAAGGGCCCTAGTCAACCGTCCCACCGTCGTATTACTCGATGAACCGTTAGGGGCGTTAGATTTAAAGCTACGTAAAGAAATGCAAGTGGAGTTATCAAATTTACACAAAGATTTGGGAGTGACCTTTGTGATGGTGACACACGATCAAGAAGAAGCATTGTGTTTGAGCGATCGCATTGCTGTGATGAACCAAGGTAAAATTGAACAAGTTGGCACTCCGAGCCAAATCTACGAACGTCCTTGCACATCCTTTGTTGCTGATTTTATTGGCGATACTAATTTATTTAGCGGTGAAATTGTAGCAGTAGACTCTTCTAATATTAAAATTTCGACAAAAACGGGACTCTCAATTGTCATTAGCCGCGCTGAAGATACACCATCAGAATTATCACAACCAGTGGTAGTCTGCGTGCGGCCAGAAAAAATACAGCTTTCGCTTTATCCACCTAATTTGCCAACTAACTGTTTTGAAGGACGGCTTGTCAATGTTATGTATTTGGGCACACATGTTAATTATGTTGTGGAATTAACAAATGGCATTAGCATAAATGTGTTGCAACCGAATACTTTTGGCGTTTTACCAGACCGCGACACGCCCATCTACGCTTGGTGGGCAGAAAATGATTGTTTAGCTATTAGTCAATAGTTATAAGATTCAATAATGGAATAAGACCTTGACCTAAGAGGCAGGGGAGCACGGGGAAGGAAGCAGGGGAAAAATACTGTAATTCACCTGCCACAAGGGTTTCAGCAGCTATAAATTTATTTATACTCAAAAGTAAAGATATTTGTTATGCCTACGGCACGCTGCGCGAACGAGATGTGTAACACCAGAAATAATACGTCCAAACTTTCAGCAGCCCTACATTATATGTATGAGGATTTCCCCCCAGCTAAGAGCTCCCTGCCCCTTTTCCTCTTGTTGACCCTGTACTAGGAGTATTAACCCATGTCAATTTTGCAAAGAGTTCCTTGGGTGTCCCTGGCATTAGTACTGCTTAGTTACAGTACTTTGGGCTGGGTAATAGCTGAAACACTCGCTCCTGTGTCTGTGTGGGTGGCGACTGTCGTTGCTATCTTGCTTTTAATAGTAACGTTGACCATTCCTTGGATGAAAATGAGATATTATTTCAGTATTTTGCTGAAATCAAATACGAGGTCTTTCGCCGTTGCCGTTTTAGGAGCTTTCTTGTTCTTTGTTATGATTGCCTGGTTTCGGGTATTTCTTGATACTTTGCTGATCGTTTCGGCAACTATATTAGTCAAGATAGACTTTCAAACAGCAGGTCTTAGGGAAGGGCTAGCCTTTTGGACTACATCTACCTTTTCATTGATCGGTTTGGCCTTGGGTGCGCTAATCTACAAGTTAATATATTCCTAAATTTCGCTAACGTTATAAAGTATACCTAAAAAAGCTAGCGATGCCTGCGCCGGGCTGCGCCAACGCTTCAGAACCAGTATTGCTTAACCTACAACTTCCTTTTTGGCTCAGGTTCCCAACTGGCTAAAAAAGCCGGGAATCTTGTACAATGCTTGGTTTCAAAATGCAGGCTGTTCAAGCAGCAGTACCGAAAGGAAAAAATCCATCACAAAAATTGATATCCAACTAGTAACCACTGCTTTCGTTGCCGATTCTCCTACTTCTTTTGCTCCTCCCTTAGTAGTTAATCCCCAACTACAGCCAATAACCGCAACCAGCACACCAAAAATAAACCCTTTTAGCAAAATAATAAACAGATCTGAGGGCTCTAAAAAATCTCTGACTGATTCTAAAAATGTTTCGGGAATAATTTTGTAAAAATATGATGCGGCAAAAACTCCGCCGAAAATGGGGTACAGCCGGGATACGTGCAAAATGGGACACGTTGTAAAGTTTTGTAAACAATAGCTCTACAACCCTTGCCAGACCTACCTTCACAATTTCTCAAACCAAAACTAAGAGCTTGTCATCATCCAACAAATTCGGCACAGTCTCCATATCAATCAAGTAATCGCCGAAACGCTTGATATGACTTGTCATATAAGGACTCAACGCCGCCACATCTTCACGAGTAATCAAATAACCAGACTTCAGCAAATCCCGTAAAATCTCAGTCAAATCCACAACATTGTGGAAGATCACAGCATTAGCAACCAAATCATTATATTTAACAATCTTCTCCTGCTCAATTGGGTCATTATTAGCAATAACCCCAAAACCACCGAAGAAAAACCACTTTGAGAAACCGTTATAAGACTCAACGATATTCGTAGCCGCAGTAATCTGTTGTCGTAACTTCATATCCGAAATATATTGCAACAGAAATACCGTTCTGATTACCCGTCCTAACTCCTGAAAAGCTTGGTATAATCTGTTTTTACGACTATAATTTCCCAGCTTTCGTAACAGCACCGCACTCGAAATCTTGCCAGTTTGAATCGACAGCACAACTTGTAAAATATCCTGCCAATGGTTTTGAATTTTCTCCCAATCAATCGCATCTTTGAACAAAGAATCAATATGCTTGTAAACCGTATCATTATCTGGACGGAAGAAATTTAAATCTTTCCAATTCCGAATCCGGGGCATTAACTTAATCCCCAACATATGTGACAATGCAAACACAGGCGTTGATTGTCCCTGAGTATCTGCGTGAATCGTATGAGGCTGAATATCGGAAAGATTTTTCAACAAACCCTCAATAATATAAACAGCCTCCCAAGTCCCACAGGAAATAAAATGGCTAAACAGCGCCACATAGGTATCGGAAACATGGTGGTAAGCAATCCCTCCGTAGCCACCATAGCGGATATGATACTCAGACAGCAGATTCTCCTCATAGAGTTCGTACTTAGTCCCATCCGCCGCCGCCGTTGTCCCATCACCCCAAATGCTCGGAAGCTTTAAAACATTGTAACGATTAATAATATCCACAAGGGCTGCATTCAGTTTATCCACACTTACATGACGGCGATTAACAAACGATATTTCCTTACTTGTGACAATACCCCGCATATGTCTTGCAGCTTGAGTCGGCCCCAAATTACAACCATAGGTAAAACTAGTCAACAAATAACGTTCCGTCGCCCGTGACAATTTCGGGTCGCTGCCACTCATCGGCCCAAAATGGCGTGTAAAATTAGTCCAATAATCAACATTTCGCAGGATATCAATCAAATTACGTTCCGGGAACCGTTCTTCTACCGCTTCTAGTAAAACCTTGGCTGCTGGACTTAACTCATGACGCACAGACTTTTTTAATACTGGCTCTCCCAAGTCATTGATGACAAGCTGACGATTATCAGGATAACCAGCATCCACTATAGCCGCAGTGTCAGTCAACAAAGACTTGAGTTGGTAAACATTACCAACCGCATCACTAGCAAAACCCAAATCTCCACAATACTGGTCAATCAGTGGTAAACATTCTGACCAAGGCAACAATTGTTCTCGGTGGTCAGCGTAATTTTCACTTCCCTTTACGCAAATATCCCCCGACCTCAATTCAGCCATTAAGTAAGAAAAAACACAAACTTCCAGATGGCGACGCACAATTTTAGTTTTGTTTCCTTGTTCGACAAATAAAAGTTTCTGCCATTGAGGAGAAGCAAAATCTAAATCAATAGTATTATTGAAGAATTGGCCCCGCCGTGACTGATTTTCTAAAATAAAATTCAATGCCTCAACTACACTTTGTTCGTTGGTAGTAGATGAAAACTTCAAAGCACCTAGCAACCGGAAAAAAGTACTGCGGTGACTTTTATAAAATTGCCACAATAGGGGAAAATAATTATTTCCCTTATAGGCATTTATCGCTTCACATTCACTTAATAGTTTTTCAGCACCACCAGATGGAATGAGTACTTGATTAACTTGCTCGACCTTATCAACTTTTTTGACATTAACGACAGCCCCAACTTCTGGCGTTTCATCAACCAATACTTGTAGAACATTACTGAAAACCCCCAGTAACTTCTCAACAGTCTCGTGATATCTTTGTTTGATAAGTTCTAACTCTTTCTTGGCATGATTATGAATTAACTGCATTTTTTTGAGAAACATCTCAACCAAGTTATCTCGCGTCATCACGCTCGCTGAGTAAATCAAGCATAGTATTAAAGTAATTCGTTTTGGTAAATTAAACTCTTTGATTTCGCTTGCATCTAATACTCTCGCTTCGGCAGCAAAGTGTTGAATCTTAGCTGCTGTAATATCAGCAAGGAGTGGTTTAATATCTCCCAAAGAATCAAGCCAGATTGAATGTACAATTAAATCATTGAGGTGATTGCGGGTTGGGCGTTTAGGAAGTTGCTTGAGATTATTGTAGAGACTTCTATATTCTATTGA